>CAZKIO010000064.1:0-26862 GCA_964552795.1 uncultured Planctomycetaceae bacterium | reverse complement strand
GGCGATCCGGACCTGCACATCGTCGGCACGCTGAAGACGATCCCGTGGACGTGGGACGAGCGCTCGCTCCTGTTCCACGCCACCTGGAGAGCGAGCGGTCCGCTGGCCACGCGTCCGAAGAGCCTCGTCGAGCACCTCGCGGTCGATGGCCGGGGGATCCTCGTGGGCGACGTGCTCACGATCGCGAACCCCGTGACGGCCTGGTGGGGCGAAGGCGACGAGATCCTCCGCGTCGACGACGAACCGATCCCGAGCCACTGGGGCACCGGGACCGAGGATCTGTACGGGTACGCGTGGTGCGATCCGACGCCGTTCCAGGCGCCGCTGCACGGCCAGTTGCGCTGCGACGGCCCGGCGAACTTCGGGATCACGACGCTGTTCCGCTTCCGCGCGCTCGACGCGGTGCCGTTCACGCGCTCCCTGCGCTACGAGCAGGAGATGTGGCACTGGGCCGACACGACGGTCGAACGCGCCGCGTGCGTCGTGTGGTACGCGCGGCCCGGCGCGCGCGAACGCGGGCCGCTGTGGACCGGCGATCCGGCCGCCACGCTGCCGGAGTTGCGCGTGCGGCGCGTCGACGGCGCCGTCGAGGCGGAGACCGCGCGCGTGATCGAGGCCTCGCCCGGCCTGCAGCACGAGCCGCAGGCCTACGCGGGCGTCGCTTGGTCCGGCGGCCTGCAATTGTGGGTGCAGGCGCGCGCCGACGGCGACTTCGTGGAACTCGAGATCCCCTGCTCCCCCGGCGAGCGCGCGATCACGGTGTGGGCCACGCGCAGTTGGGACTACGGCATCGTGCGCTTCTCGGTCGACGGCCGGCCCGCGGGAGAGGCGTTCGACGGGCGCAATCCCGACGGCCGCGCGGTCGCCGGACCGATCGCGGTGCCGCTGGGCACGCACGCGGTGGGAGCCTCGTTCCGGCTGCGTGCCGAGGTCGTCGGTTCGAACCCGTCGGCCGAGCCGCCCGGGCGCTACTTCGGGCTCGACGCCGTCGTCGCGCGCTGATTCAGCGCGACCGACGCCTCCTCGACGGCCTCCGACGAACCGGCCAGCGCCAGGAGGTCGCCGCCTTCCAGGTGCTCGTCGGGCGGCGGCATCGGGATGCGGCGATCGCCGCGCGTGATCGCCAGCACGATCACGCCGAAGCGGCCGCCCAGGTCGAGTTCGTCGAGCGACTTGCCGGACGCCGCGCTCTCGTGCGACAGGCCCAGGAGCGCGACGTCGCCCAGGCCGGGCACCAGCTCGCGCCCGTCGTCGGCGGCCACCGGCAGCTTCCCGACCTGCAGCGCCTCGGCGAAGATCTCGGCGCCGGCGCGCACGTGCCCCTGCAGGTTCGTCGCGGTGCGCCACAGCGCGAGCGCCAGCGACAGCACCAGCGCCAGCAGCACGATCGGCGTCGAGAAGCTCGGCAGGAACGGGTCCGCGGCCGCCAGGAGCGGGATCGTGACGCACAGCACGATCGCCGCCTGCAGTCCGACGATCAGCGCGCGGCGCGGCGTGGCCGCGAGGTCCAGGCGTCCGGGCACCGTGCTGGGCAGCGAGCGCTCGGCCAGCGCCTCGGCGAGGCGCCGCGCGCCGCGCACGATGCCCAGCACGAACGGCGCCGCGCACACGCCCAGCGCCAGCGCCAGGAGCGCCCACGTCAGCCAGCGCGGCGAGCCGAACAGGTCGGTGAACCAGCGCGCGATGCGCTCGCCCGCCAGCGCGCCCGCGATGGTCAGCGCCAGGAGCAGCACGGCGTCGACGAGGACGATGCGCAGCGCCTTGCGCGCGGCCGCGCCCGGACGCCCGCGCGCATCGGTCGAGCGGATCCGGTCGAGCCAGGCCGTGTACAGGGCCGCGAACGTCTGGATCCGCGACGGCAGCGAGTGGTCGATGGTCGCGGCGATGCGCGTCGAGCGCGCGATCATCAGCGGCGAGGCGAAGGCGGTCAGCGTCGACACGCCGGCCGCGACCGCCGTCAGCCACTCGGGCGTGCTCTTGGTGCTGACGCCCAGTGCGGCGATCACGAACGAGAACTCGCCGATCTGCCCCATCGAGATCCCCATCCGCAGCGCGTCGCGGCGCTCCTCGCCGATCAGGAAGGCTCCCAGGCTCACGCCCGCGACCTTCCCGACCAGCACGATCAGGGTCAGGATCAGGATCGTCCAGATGTGATCGACGACGGAGGCCGGGTCGATCTGCATCCCCACGCTGACGAAGAAGATCGCAGCGAAGACCTCGGTCAGCGGCGAGAGGCGCCGTCCGATCTCGTGGCCGTGGCCCGACTCGGCGGCGAGCGTGCCGGCCACGAAGGCGCCCAGCGCCACGGGCCAGCCCGCCAGCTCCGAGAGCAGCGCGAGCGCGAAACACAGGCCCATCGCCGCGATCACGATGGTCTCGCGGCTGCCCAGCGAGATCACGTAGCGCAGGGCCCGCGGCACGATCACGAGGCCGATGCCGACCACGGCCGCGAGGAACAGCGCGAGGCGTCCGGCCGTGCCCAGCACGACGTCCGCCTGGATGTCCGATCCCACCGCCAGCGTCGTCAGCACGGCGATCAGCAGGACCGCGACCAGGTCCTCGAACACCAGGATCGACATCACCGTCTCCTGGATGTGCCGCTCGACGCGCAATTCCTCGAAGATCTTGCGGATCAGCACGGTGCTGGAGATGGCCACCATCGCGCCGATGAACAGGCTCGTGCGCAGGTCGGCGCCCAGGAGGCGCGCGACGGTGGAACCCAGGAGCAGCATCGTGCCGATGCCCAGGGCGGCCACGAAGCCGACGCGCGGTCCCAGCTGCAGCACGCGCGCGACGCGGAACTCCAGGCCGATCGAGAACAGGACCAGGGCGACGCCCATCTCGGACAGCGTCACCAGCGTCGACGCGTCCTGCACCGTGGCGCCCGGCGTGTACGGCCCGACCACGAACCCCGCCAGCAGGTACCCCAGCACCACGGGCTGCCGCAGGCGGTGGAACAGGATGCTGGTCACCGCGGCGACCACCAGCACGACCGCGAGATCGCGGAGCGAGAAGTGCGCCGATGCGAGCAGCGCGGGGGAAGCCAGGGCCGGGAACATGGGGGCACCCAGCATGCGGCCTGTGCGAGCGATCTCAAGCGCTTCCCGGGCTTGCGCGGCGCGCGCCGGGGGCGTGTCCTTGGGGGATGCACGCCACGTTCCGCGCAGTCTGCGGCCTGCTCCTCGCGGCCGCTCCCGCCATGCCTTGCCGAGCGCAGGAGCGCGTCGTGGCGCGGCTGGAACTCGAGGCGCCGTCGAATGCGCCGTTCGTGCTGCGCGCCGTGATCCCGGTTCCCGCGGGGACCTGGCCGCGAGAGGACGGGCGCTCGCCCTTCGGCATCCGCCTCGCGGGCGGACCGGTCGCGCCCGCGCAGGTCGAGGTCGTCTCGCGGCGCCCGGCCGGCGACGCCGACGCGCTGGAACTGCTGGCGCGCGTCGTTCCGGCGGACGGCGTGCGGCCCGGTGCGCGCCTGGGCGCCAGCGTCGTGTGGCTCGACGAGCCGCGCGCGGCCGCCTCCGACCCGGAACTGCCGGAAGGTGTGCGCGCCCTGATCGATCCGACCGAACGCGGTCGCCTCTACCTGCGTGCGCGCGACGTGCACGGCAACCTCTACGCGGCCGAGCTCACCGGCCGCGCCGACGGCATCGGCTTCGGCGCGCTGCGCACGGTGAAGCGCGGCGCGGTCGCGCGAGTCGACCGTGTCGCGGCGACGCTCGCGCCGGTTCCCGGCCCGGGCGGACGCGCGGGCACGTCGGCCGAGGGCGCGCCGCTGCCGCACCTGATGGGCGTGCACGCCTACCTGAGCTCCTGGAGCGGCGAGAACGCTCTGGGCCTGGACCTGCGCGTCCACAACGGCGCGATCGCCGGCAGCCGCGCTCCGGGCGAGTTCGAGACGCCGCTGGGCCTCGTCTACTGGAGGAGCCTGGAGCTGGTGTTCCCGCGCGGCTGGACGCTCGTCCCCGAGGTGCGCGACCCGTTCCTCGGCGCCGCCTACGACGAGGGCGCGCAGCGCGTCGTGCCGCTCGTGGCGCGCTACCCCGACGGCCGCCTGCACATGATGGGCCCGCAGGCGCAGTTCGAGCGACGCCTCGTGCTCTTGCCGGAAGGCGAGGAGCGGCGCGCGCGCGCGCTGCTCGCGTTCGGCGGCGTCGCCTTCTGCGCGCGCGGCTCGGACCTGTGGTCCTGGTTCGCTCCCGGGACCGCCGGCTACTTCCCCCAGCGCGAGCTCCTGGGAAGCCTCGACGCCGTCCGCGACGGCGAGCGCGGCGGCAAGGCCGCCCTGCGCGCGCGCCTGGGCCGCGAGCTGTCGGAGGTGCGCGCCGCGCTGGAGACCGGCGCCGCGCGCGGCTGGTACGTGACGAGCGGGGCGCTGGGCTGGGCGCATCCCTGGTTCCTGCCCGAGCAAGGCGGCGTCGGCGGCGAGGGCATCGGGTTCGTCGACGGGCACGACGTCGCGTACGCCGCGTCGCGCGAGGGCCTCGCGCTGCTCGCGCTGCGCCATCGCATGAACGTCTGCCGTCAGCCCGAGGCGACGTACGACCGGCGCGGCGAGGTCGTCGGGTACCACGCGTGGCTCGACGACGAAGGGCGCATCCCCTTCGACTACCGCACGCACGGCCGCGTCGTGATCCCCGCGTTCCGCCTGCCGATGGCGGGCGGACCGCCGGCCAGCGCGCAGGTGCTGGAGGTCGTGCGGCGCGGACTGCGGCCGCCCTACGACCAGGGCACGCCCCATGCGGCGGACGGCGCGCTGCCGGGGAACAGCGCCTGCCTGCTCGCCTGGTGGCCCCACGACGACCAGCACCTGGTGCGCTACACGAAGCACGCCAAGGCCCTGGTCTGGCTGGCGAACGATCCGCTCGCGAAGGACGATCTGCGCCTCTCGGCGGAGCTGTTCCGCCTGTTCGTGCACGAGAGCCCGCACGTCCCCGCGACCTGGTCGCCGGGCCAGACCCTGCGCGTGTGGGAGTCGGTCGTCGCGCAGCACCCCCACGAGGGTCTGCCGCTGGGACGCGCGCACGCCTGGGGCATCGACGCGATGTGCGCGGCGTACTCGACGGCCGACGAGGCCTGGCGCGCGCGTCAGCGGCCGTGGTTCGAGCGCATGACGGACCTGCTGCTCGCCGCGGCGTTGCCCAACGGGCTCGTGCAGCGGATCGTGAGCGAGCGGCTGCTCGACGGCGACAACCGCTACACCGTGGCCCAGACGTTCGAGTGCCTGTTCCTGCTGCACGCACAGCGCTGCCTCGTCGAGAGCGTGCACCGCGGCGTCGACGAGCAGCGGCGGCAGCGTCTGGAGCGCCTCGCGCTCCGCGCCGTGGATTTCCTGTACTTCGGTCCGCCGTTCGCCCGGCAGCCGGCCGGCTGGCAGCCGGACCCGGCGCGTCCGACGCTGTTCCTGCAGGGGCCGCGCCAGGCGATCGCGATCTCGCGCAACGACGAGCGCGGCACGCCGCCGTTCTCGTTCGCCGAGCGCTGGGGCCCGGACCACCTGCCCGCGGACGGCCTGGGCGGCGGCGTCGAGATCACCTATCCCTGGGCGATCCTGGAGTGGGCGGCGCAGATCAGCGAGGGCGACGCGGCCGGACGCGGCGCGGCCAACCGCTACCGGCGGCGCGCGCTGGACTGCGGGACGCCCGTCGCGAACTGGACGCAGCGCCTGGCGGGTTTCGCCGACGAGCTCGGAGCGGGCGGGATCGACAACTCCGCCAACTGGATCGGCCTCGTGGCTCGCCTGCAGGCGCTCGGCGTGCGCTGAAGCGCGCGGCGCGGGTGCATGCGAACGGCCGGTCGGACGCGCGGTCCGACCGGCCGTTTCTTGGCTGGCCGTTGGGGTGGGATCGGGGGCCGGCCCGGTCACGCCGCACGCGCAGGCGCGCGCAGCGTGGCGCCGGGCCGATCGCGCGATCTCAGACCATGCTCTTCAGGTTCTTCAAGGGACGGATCTTCACGACGTTGCGCGCGGGCTTCGCCTTGAACATCACTTCTTCCTTGGTGAACGGGTTGATGCCGCGGCGCGCCTTGGTGGCCGGCTTGCGCACGACGGAGACCTTCATCAGGCCGGCGACGTTGCAGATGCCCGGACCGCTCTTGGACAGATCCGCCGAGAGGATCTTGCTCATCGTGTCGAACACCGAGACCACCTGCTTGCGCGGGAGCTCGGTCGCTTCGCAGATCGTGCGCAGGAACTCGCCCTTGCTGCGGGGCTTGGAGGCGGGCTTCACCCGCAGGATCTTGGACACCTTGGGCGCGGCTTTGGCTTTCGCGCTGGTCTTCTTCTTCGCTGTCTTCTTGGCCATGGACTCCTCTGGGACTGTGGGAAATGCCGGGTTTTTCCGGCGTTTCCGCTGTACCTAGCAAAGCGCCAAGGGGGGCGCAACAAGCCGTTTCCGCGCTTGTGGCGGAAAACGCCGGGGTTTTCGGCTGGATCCGGGGTCGGAAGGGGCGCGCGCGAGCGCCCGCCGCCGTCCGACCGACGGGTCGGCCGGCGCGTTCGGGCGCCGGCTCCCGGGCCGCCCCGAAACTGCCGGCATGCGCTCGCGGGCCGCCCGTCGAGCAGGATCCGCCGCGACGGGGCGCGGCGCGCGTCGGGGCGGGAAAGGCACGGGAAAGCCGCGGGAAACGCTGCGGAAACGGCCTGCACGGTCGTTCTGGGCGGCTCGACGACCCCGACGACGGCCCGGCGAGTCCGACGAGTCCGGCACCGACGCAGTGGGGAGACCTGCGACGGGCTGCTAGGCTTTTGCGTGTAACACCCGCGGCGCCCCACGCGGAGGTCGGAGGGTCGGGCGGCTGCACCGGACGGCGGTGCGGCCCACCCCTATCACCCCGGAATCGAACCGCAGAATCCCCTCGAAACCATGCTGAAAACGAGCGACTCCCGACCTGTTCCCCACCGCCTGCGGCACCTTGCCGGGGCCTGCGCCCTGCTCCTCGTGCCGTTCCTGGCGGCTCCCGCGCGCGCCCAGCTCGGCGGCGGCGACCTGACGCCGCCCCGGTTCGTCACGACGCCGCTCCTCCTGGGACCGCTGCACGAGTCGACGCCGCTCGTCGCCCGGATCCGCTACACGACCGACGAGCCCACGCGGGCCGAGCTGGTGGTCTCGACCGGCGACCGCACGTTCGAGGTCGTGGCCGAGCAGGGCTACCGCCTCGAGCACGAGACCCTCGTCCTGGGTCTGCGCCCCCGCGCGCACCACGTCATTCGCCTGCGCGTGCGCGACGCCGCCGGGAACGCGACCGAGTGGCCGCTGGCGATGACCCATACCACGCCGGCGCTGCCCGCGGCCTTCCCGCCGCTGAAGACCTCGGTCAGCCACCCCACGCGCATGGAGGAGGGACTGACGCTGTTCTCGGCCTTCTACTCCAGCCCGGTCCTGGGCGGATCGGGCTCCTTCCTCATCCACCTGGACGCCGAAGGGCAGGTCGTCTGGTACCAGCAGCGTCGCGAGACCGTCACGCAGCTCGAGCGCATGCGCAACGGCAACCTCCTGGCGCTGATCGCCAACCGCGAGGCGCTGGAGATCGATCTCCTGGGCAACGTCGTCAAGAGCTGGTGGGCGGCGAACCTGGGCACGGCGGGCGCGCGGCCGGGCGCCGTCCTGGTGGCGGCGGACAGCTTCCACCACGAGTTCCAGGAACTGGCGGGGACGGACGCCGCGCACTTCGTCGCGCTGTCGACCGAACTGCGACAGTTCCCCAACTACCCCGTCAGCGAGGTCGACACGCTGCAGGTCGAGCCGGTCGGACAGGTCGCGGGCGACGTGATCGTCGAGTTCCGCCGCGACGGCAGCATCGTGCGCGAGCTGCGGCTCCTCGACGTCCTCGACCCCTACCGCATCTGCTACGGGTCGCTGGCCGGCTTCTACAACGGCCTCTACGGCGTCGTGACACGCGACTGGGGACATGCCAACGCGGTGTTCATCGACCGCAGCGACGACACCTGGGTCGTGTCGCTGCGCCACCAGGACGCCGTGGTCAAGATCCGGCGCAGCGACGGCGGCCTGGTCTGGATCCACGGCGCGCACGACCGCTGGGTCGCGCCCTGGAGCGCGTACCTCCTGACGCCGATCGGCGCGCCGTTCGAGTGGTCGTTCCACCAGCACGGTCCGGTGATGGACGATGCGGGGCGCCTGACCCTGTTCGACAACGGCAACTACCGCGTGATCCCGCCGGCCGTCGCGCCGCCCGCGTCGCAGTGGTACAGCCGCGCGGTGACGTACCACATCGATCCGGTCGCGCGCACGACGCGGCAGCTGTGGGCCTGGACGGGCGGCGGACAGCCGTTCCTGTCGGGCTTCCTGGGTTCCGCCGACCCGCTGCCCAAGAGCGGCAACGTGCTGGTGAACGAAGGCTCGCAGCTCGTCCCGGGCGTGAACAAGACCTACTCGCGGATCCGCGAGGTCACCGGCGAGCATCCGGTCGGCCGCGTGTTCGAGATGACGGTCAACGACCCGAACTCGCCCGCGCCGAGCCCCTACAACTGGAACGTCTATCGCAGCAGCCGGGTGTCCGCGCTCTATCCGCACCTGTGACGCGCGCGTCCGGGCCGCGCCCGGACGCCGCCGTCAGCGCAGCAAGGCATCGAGGCGGGCCGGAGGCTTGTGTTCCTCCGGCTCGCGTCCTTGGCGGAAGACGCGCGCGCCGGTCGTGCCGCCCAGGTGGACCTCGCGCCCTTCGACCGTCAGCCAGCAGCCCTCGCGCAGGCCGACGACCGGCCGCGACTGCTCCTCGTGGTACTCGCGGATGCGCTGCTCGCGCGTCTCGCCCATGTGCTTCGAGCCCGGGTCCGGGTCCAGGTAGTGCGGGTTGATCTGGAACGGGACCAGTGCCAGCGCCTCGAAGCTCGCCGGCTGGACGATCGGCATGTCGTTGGTCGTGGAGATCGTCGGCGCGGCCAGGTTCGAGCCGGCGCTCGAACCGATGTAGGGCGTGCCCGCGCGCACGCGCTCGCGGATCACGTCGACCAACCCCAGGCCCTGCAGGCGCGCCAGCAGCCGGAACGTGTTGCCGCCGCCGACGAAGAACGCCTGGGCCGCCGACGCGCGCTTGCGCGCGGCCTCGGCGTCGCTGCTGGTGTGCAGCGACTCGAGCGCGTACCCCATCCGCGCGAAACGCTCGCGCGCCTTCGCGGCGTAGGCCTCGTGATCCTTCAGCGCGAAGGGCACGAAGAGGACGCGCTCCACCTCGGGCCCCAGGAAGGCCGCGATGGCCTTGGCGCAGTGGTCGAGGTACGACCCGCCGTGGAGGGTCGAATTGCTGATCAGAAGCGCACGCAGCATGGTTCACAAACCTCGCGTCCAGGCGGCACCGTCGCCGGATCGATGGTCGCGCGGAGTTCGGCCGCGCGGATTCCGCCGCGTCCGTCCCGCGTCCCGCACCTCACGGGATTGCACGGCGGGAACCGGATCGCGGACCCCAAGTTCGGGTTGGGAGCCAGAGGTGTACGACGATCCGCGGAGCGGATCAACCCTCGGGCCGCGCCGGCCGCGGCGCCGGGTGGACCGCGCCCGTGCGCGCGCGTATCGTTCGCACGCGCGTGCACGTGGGCCCCGGCAGCGTCGTGACCATCGAGTACACCCTCCGCGACGCGGCGGGCGAGGTGCTCGACGCGACCGCACCCGGCGATCCGCTGACCTTCCTCCTGGGGGTCGGACGGATCCTGCCCGGCCTCGAACGCGCGCTGGTGTCCCGGGCCGCCGGCGAGGAACTGCACGTCGAGATCACGCCCGACGAAGCCTACGGCTTCCGCGATCCGGAACTGATCGAGCGCGTGCCGCGCGCGCAGTTCCAGGGCGGCCGCGAGGTCGCGATCGGCGAGCGTTTCGAGGCGCGCTCGGGCAACCGCCTGCGCTTCGCCACGGTCGTCGGCATCGAGGGCGACGACGTCTTGCTGGACCTCAACCATCCGCTGGCCGAGCACACGCTGCACGTGGACGTGCGGATCCTGGACGTGCGCGCGGCCAGCCCGGCCGAGGCGATCGCGGGCCGCGCCTTGCCGGGCCTGGGCGGTCCGGCCTGAAGCACCGTCAGCGCTCGCGCCGCGCCCGCGCGGCGAGCAGCGGCAGGTCGTAGCGGTAGTAGACCTCCAGCGAAAGCACGCACAGCGCGGTCGTGTAGCTGCGGTCGCGGTCGGTGTCGCGCGCGTAGCGCGCGTAGACGTCGATGGGCTTCCACGATCCGTCCGCCTCCTGCGCGGGCAGCAGGGTCTCCTGCAGCGCCGCGTTCCAGCGCTTCCAGGCGTCACCGCCGACGCGCAGCATGGCCAGGGTGCCGTGGTACCAGAAGTACGGGTTGCCCTGTCCGCGCTCGACGAAGGCGCGCTCGCTCGTGAAGCGGTACCCGCGCGGCGCGCGCTCCAGCACGAATGCGCGGGCCGGCGCGTGCTCGTCCGTGCCCAGGTCGCGGCCCAGGCAGGCGAGCGCGAACAGCGCGGCCGGCGTCGAGGCCGGCAGGGTCGGGTAGGCCGAACGCAGGCGCGCGGGATCGTGGTTGTAGCGGTACCACGGCGCGCGCGGGTCGCGCGCGTGGTCGAGGAAGCGTTCGGCGGCAGCCAGCGCCGCGTCGGGGACGTCGACGCCGGAGAGACGCGCGGACTCGAGCGCCATCACCTGCCACACCGTGATCGACGTGCGCGGCCACGCGTCGAACGTGCGTCCGTCCGCGTAGTAGTAGGGCCAGCCGCCGGCGGAGCGCGGATCCGTGCCTTCGATCTGGTTCGCCAGCAGGTGATCGACGCCGCGGCGCACGGCGGCGCGCAACGTCGGATCGCCCGTCATCGCCAGCGCCTCGGCCAGCGCGAAGGTGGCGATGCCATGGCTGTACGCGGACGTGTCGCCGAAGTGGCCGGTCGCCGGATCCTGCGTCGCGAGCAGGAAGGCCAGGGCGCGTTCGACGACGCGCGTGTGCTCGGTGGCGGAAAGGTGCGTGTGTCCGGCGGCCAGGAACGCCAGCGCGCACAGCCCCGTCTTGCCCACGCACACCTCGCCGTACTTCTCGTCGCGCTCCCCCACCGGCCCCCACGCGCCCAGGCGCCCCTGGATGCGCGCGAGGTAGGCCAGCCCGCGCGCGACGGCCGCCTCGGTCTCGGGCGTGCCGCCCAGTTCCTCCAGCGCGAGCTGCTTGCGCGGCCCGCTGCGCGCGGAGTACGGCGTCGACCGCTCGCGCTCGGGCGCCAGCGCCTCGTCGCGTTCGCGCGCGGGCGCCGCGAGGAGCGGCGCGGCGGCCGCGCGCGGCTCGAACGGCGCGTCGTCGCCTTGCACCCGGGCGCTCCAGCGTTCCGGCAGCCCTTGTCCCGCGGCCAGAGCGCGGCGCTCGGGCTCGGGCGGCGCGGGCAGCGCCGACTCCGCGGCCGGAGCCAACGCTTCGTCGCGCGCGGGATCCGCGGCCGCTGCGCGCGCGAACTCCGCGCCCGCGCCGACCGAGGGCGTGAGCGGTGCGCGTCCGGGCGCGCTCGTCGGCGCGGCCGGCACGGGCGCGAGTTCGTCCGCCAGGCTGGCGGCCGCGGGCACGGCCAGCGCGTCCGAACCGCCGTCCTCGGCCGGCGTCGCGCGCCAGCGCGCGGGCTCCGTCCGCGCAGCCGTCGCGCGCGGCGAGTTCGCCGGAAGCGGACCGAGCTCCGCGACGGGTTCGGCCGGCGCCCGCGGGATCTGCGCGCTCGAGGGCTCCGCCAGTCGCGCCAACGCGGGCACGGGCGCTCGCTCGGCACCGCGCGCGGGCGCCGCGGGCGCGCCGGCCGTCGAGGCCTGGATCGCGGCGCGCAGGGTGAACCCCGGATCCAGGCTCGCGTCCGCGGGCGCGCGCGCGAGCGCCGTGCGCTCGAGTCGCGGCGTGCGCGGCGCGCGCGCTCCCGCGAGTTGCGCGTCCGACCGGTCCCGGAGCTGGATCCGGATGGGATCGCCGTGCGGCCGGCCCGCGTCGAGGTCGGCGCCGCGCAGGCGCACGCTCTCCATCCACAGGAACAAGAGCAGGTGGACGAGGACCGAGACCGCCCAGCACAAGAGCAGCGTGTCCCAGGCCGGCCGATCGCGCGCCAGCCAGGCGAGCAGCGCCAGCGCAAGGAGCGACGCCAGGAGGAGCAGCTCGGCCAGCGTCCAGGGCGGGAACGGAACGACGCCGTATTCGATGCTGCGGGCGCGCCAGCTCGTGCCGTCGCCGCCGAGCCACAGGATCTCGAAGCCCGACGGAAGCGGACAAGGCGAGCGCGCGTCGCCGCCGAGCCCGGCGACCGGCGCAGCCGGAAGCCAGCGCTCCGCGGAGCGGAACGCGCGCCACAGCTCGCCGCTGCGCGCGTGCGCGCACCACAGCGAGGCGCCGTCGGGCGAGAAGGCCGGCGCGCGCAGGTCCACCGCGGCGTCGACTCCCGGCCACCGCCGCGGAGCTTCTCCGGCACCGCCTGCCACCCACAGCGCGGGCGCGCCGTCGCGATCGGAGACGAAGACGACCTCGGACCCGCGCACCGCGGGTTCGCTGTCGTCGCGCGCGGAGTTCAGGTCGGGTCCGGTCCACGTCGGCTCCGCGCAGCGGCCGTTCTCGAAGCGGGCGCGCCACAGGTCCAGGCCGCCCGCGCCGCCGGCGCGATCGGACGCGAACCACAGCATCGAGCCGTCGAAGCAGGGCGCGACCTCGTCGCCCGGTGCATCGAGCTCGGCCAGGTGGCGCTCGCGCAGCGGGCGCAGACCGTCGAGCTCGAGCAGCCACAGTCCGGCGTCGGCCCCGCGCTCTCCGGCCGCGACCACGGCCCAGCGCCCGTCCTGGGACAGCGCGACGCGGCTCGCCGCGGCCCAGCGGTCGTCGAGGAGCGCCGCGCGTTCGGCCGCACCCCACAGGACGCGCCGCGCCTCGGACGGAGCGGAGAGTTGCTGGTCGCCGGCGGTCCAGTCGCCGGCGCCCGATTGCACGCCGCGCCAGACGTGGTGCAGCGCGAAGAGAGCCGCGAGGACGAGCGCCGCCGCCGACAGCGCGAGCTTGAAGGCGCGTGCCACGCGTCAGCGGCCTTGCTCGCCCGCGGTTTCGAGCGTGGCCACGGCGAGGTCGCGCAGGCCGGCGCTCCCGCACGCGTCCAGCACCGCCACGATCGACTCGTGGCTGGCGAGACGATCGCCGCGCACGGTGACCGGATGCTCCGGATCGCCGCCGCTGGCGCTGCGCAGGGCGCCCGGCAGGTCGGCGGCGCGCACTTCCAGGCCGCCCAGGTACGTGCGCCCGTCGCGCAGCACCTCGATCACGATCTCGCGCCGTTCGGCCGCGTCGCTCGCGCCGTTGTGCGCCGCGGGCAGCTCCAGGTCGAGGCGCTCCTCCTCGCGCGCCCAGCTCGTCGCGACCAGGAAGAAGATCAGGAGTTGCAGCACGACGTCGAGCAGCGGCGCCATCAGGAGTTCGGGCTCCTCGGCGAACTCGTCCTCACGGATCCGCACGCGGCACCTCCCCGGGCACCGGGCCGGCGGAAAGCGCCTCGTCGACCGCGCGCCAGGCCGCCTCGGTGCGCCGCGCGAAGCGTTCCACGCGTGCGCGCAGGCCCTGGTGCACGACGAGCGTCGGAATCGCGACCGACAGGCCCGCGGCGGTGGTGACCAGCGCCTGGTAGACCCCCGAGGCGAGCAGCTCCGGACGTCCCAGGCCGCCCTGCACGGCGACCGCGGCGAAGGCCTCGATCATCCCCCACACGGTCCCCAGGAGGCCGATCAGCGGCGCCACCAGGTACACGAGCAGCAGCGGCCTCAGCCGCGCGTGCAGGCGCCGCACCTCGTGCGTCGCCTGGTCCTCGACGCGCCTCTCGCGGACGCCGGCGTCCGCGGCGACCCCGCTCTGGAGGATGCGCGCCAGGGGCGTCGATTCGCGCGCGAGACGTTCCACCGCGCGCGCGGGTCCGCCGCCGCGCAGCGCGACGGCCACGTCGTGCTCGAGGTTCCGGCCGCCCAGCCGCGCGCCGCGCAACGACAGCGCGCGCTCGATCGCCAGCGCCAGCGCGGCCACGGAACACAATGCGATCGGCCACATCAGGGGGCCGCCGCTCGAGGCCAGCTCCCACAGGGAGGGCAGTCCGGTGGCGGGTGCAGTGCTCATCTGGGTTCTCCTTCTCGTGTGCGTTCCATGCGCGGCCGTGCGCCGCCGCGCGAGCGTTCGTCGTCCTGGGCGAGACGTTCCTCCGCGCGCGCGGCCAGCGCGTGGCGCGGGTAGCGGCGCGCGAGCTCGCCCCAGCGATCGCGCGCGGCCTCCAGCGAACCCTGCCGTTCGAGGATCTCGCCGGCGAGCCACAGGGCGTCCGGCGACGAGGCGGGGTCGTCGCACAGCAGCGCGGCCTTGAGCGCGTCGGACAGGGCGGCTTCTCCGTCGCCGCGCTTCCAGGCCAGGCGCGCGCGTTCGAGGCGCCCGCGGGAGGCGATCGCGCCGCCGGCTTCCACGGCGCGGCCGAGCGCGACGAGGGCGCCGCGCTCGTCGCCCAGCATCGAGAGCGCGCGCCCGCGTTCCAGCTCGGCCGCCGCACGCGCCGCGAACGCGGGGAATCCGCGCTCCAGTTCCCCCAGCGCTTCCGCGGCGGAACGCGCGTCGCCGGTGCGCACCAGCGCGGTGCCCAGCCGGTACAACAGGTTCGCGTGCGCGTCGGGTTCGCGCACGAGCCCCCGCGCGGCCGTCAGCGACGCGACGCAATCGGCCCACCGCTCCAGGCGTGCGCAGGCCTCCCCGCGCAAGGCGAGCACCGCGGGCCGCAGCGGGCTGTCCGGGCAGTCGCGCACGAACCGCTCGGTCGCCGCCCGGGCCGCATCCGGGTCGCCCGACTCGAGCCGGGCGTGCGCCAGCCGGTGCAGCGCGCGGTCGAGCTGCGGTGACCGCACCGAGGCCGCGGCCTCGAACTGCGCGGCCGCGCCGGCCGGATCGCCGCGGGAAAGGAGTGCTGCGCCGCAGGCCACGCGCACCTCGGAGATGGGTTCCGCCGCCGTGCCCGCGGCCTGCGCGCGTCCGAGCGCGGCGACCGCCGCCTCGGGGTCGCCGCCGGCCAGCGCCAGCCAGGCGCGTTCGATCTCCACGAGTCCGCGCTCGGCGCCGGGGGACCGCGCGATCAGCGTGTCCAGGGCCGCGTGCGCTTCGGCGGACAGGCCGGCGCGCGCGGCGGGCACGAGCAGGACCGACAACGCCTCGCGCGCGCGCGCCGCGTCGTCGCAGGCGCGCGCGAGCTGCGCCCAGGCCGTCAATGCGCCGCGCACGTCTCCGCCGCGCGCGCGCAGCGTGCAGCGCAATTCGGCCGCCGCGCAGGCCAGCGCGCGCTCGACGCGCGATGCGCGCGCGTCCATGCCGTCCAGCGCATCGAGCGCGCGCACGGCGGCCGCGTCGTCGCCCGCGGCCGCGCAGGACCAGGCCAGGCCGTAGAGCGCCGCCGGTTCGAGCGCACCCGCGCCGGACTCCAGCGCGGCTTCGTACGCCGCGCGGGCGGCGATCCAGTCGCGCTCTCCCGAGCACAGCTCGGCCAGCTCGTAGGCGGCGGCCGCGTCGTGGCCGCGCTCCCACGCAGCGCTCAAGACCGCCCGCGCCTCGGCCGGTGGCGAGAGGCGCGCGAGCCGCAGCGCCGCCTGCGTGGCGCGCGGCGCGCCGCCGTGCCGCGACAGGTACTCGCTCCACGCATCGCGCGCGCGTCCGGCGTCGACGTCCTCGAGGCAGCGCGCCGCGAGGAAGCGCGCCTCTTCCCGTTCCTCCTCCGCGGGCAGCGCAGTCGCCGCCGCGTGGGCCAGTCGCGCCGCGGACGCCGCGTCGCCGCCGCGCTGGCGGGCCCAGGCGGCACGCAGTCGCGCGCGCGCCGCGCGCGCAGGGTCGGGATCGCCGGCCGCTCCGCGCTCGAAGGCCTCGGCGGCCTCCGTCCAGGCCTCGAGCTGGAAGGCCGCTTCGCCGACCGCGATCCAGGCCTGGGCCAGCACGTCGGCCGGGGCGCCGCGCGCGAACGACGGGTCCTCCAGCGCGGCCCGAGCATGTGCGTGCGCGGCGCGCGCGTCGCCGCGCGCGAGGCACAGCCGCGCCGCGTCGAGGCGCGCCCGCGCATCCCCCAACTCGGCGAAGGCGCGCGCCGCCTCGTCGGTGCGGCCGGCGGCCTCCAGCGCCTCGGCGCGCAACCGGTCGAGTCGACCGAGGCGCTGCGTGTCGCCGCCGGCGCGCTGCGCGGCGTCCGCCGCGTGGCTCAACGCGGCCCGTGGATCGCCGGCCGCGAGTGCCGCACGCGCGCGCCACTCGGCCGCGTCGAGGCTGGATTCCAGCCGCGGGTCGGCCAGCGCCGCCAAGGCGCCCGCCGCATCGTGCGCGGCGAGGAGTTCGATGCCCGCGTGCAGCGCGCACTCGGCGGCGTGGCGGCCCTCGGGATGCTCGCGCAGCGCGGCCTGGAAGGCGCGCGCGGCCGCGGCGTGATCGCCTTCCGCGGCAAATGCGAACGCCAGGCCCCGCAGCGCGCTCTCGCGCCACGGGCCGGGCGGGATGGATTCGAAGGCCGCTCGCGCATCGGCGGCGCGGGAGAGGTCGAGGAGCGCCTCGCCGCGCAACGCGAGCAGCTCCCCGCGCTCGTCGGCCGCGATCTCCGGCGCGGAGAGCAGGGCGCGCGCGGCGCTCTCGGCGGCCGCGGGGCGTCCGGCCCGGACGTCGCACCAGGCCAGTCCAGCCTCCGCCGCGCGTCTCCGTGCCGCGTCCGTCGCACTCGCGCGCACGGCGCGGAAGTCCTCGGCGGCCGCGTCGAGTTGCGTGCGCGCGAGTCGCGCGCGCCCGCGCACGAGCAGCGCGGCCTCGCGCACGATCGGGCGCGGATCGGAGGTCGAGCGTCCGGCCCAGCGCTCGGCCGCGGCGTCGTCGCCGGCCCGCAACGCGCACTCGGCCGCGCGCACAGCCGCCTGCGCCGCCGAGTCGAAGCCGGCGGTCGCTGCGAGTCGTTCGAAGACCGGCGCGGCGGCGGCGTCGCGACCCAGCGCCAGATGCGCCTCGGCGACCTGGTAGGCGATCCAGTCGCGCTCGGCCGGCTCGTGCTCCGTTCGCAGGCGCTGCTCGCCCTCGCGCACGATCTCGGCGTAGAGACCCCGTTCGGCGAGGCGCGCGAAGTAGGCCCGGGCCTCCCCCTCGCGAGGACCCTGGAGCGCGGGGCTGGCGGCCAGGATCAGCGTCGTTAGCAGCATGCGCGGACCTCCCGATCGTTCAACTACCCAGGTCGTCGACGACCGCGGTAGTTTACGCGCGCGACGGCGACTGTCGAGGCCGCCGTGCAAGTCGCGGGTAAGCCCGTCCGACCGCCGCGCAGGCCGTGCGGCCGCCGGAGGCGCGTACGGGCCGCGCGGTGGTTAGCCTGCGCGGCCCGTGACGAACTCCCTCCTCCCGCGCCGGTCCCTCCTCCTCGCCTGCACGCTCGCGGCCTGCGCCGCGCCGGCCGAACCGCCCACGGGGCGCGCTGCGGAGGCCCAGGAGTCGTCGGCCGGGCCGGCGCGTCCGGGCGGCGTGGACGTGCCCGATCCGCGCGCGGCGACGGTCGCCCGGATCTTCGAGGTCGGCCTGCGCAGCGGCCGCGCGTTCGCGCTGCTCGAGGAACTGTGCCGCGTGGCCCCCGCGCGCCTCTCGGGTTCGGACGGCGCGGCGCGCGCCGTGGAGTGGGGCGCGGAACGGATGCGCGCGCTGGGCCTGGAGAACGTGCGCCTCGAACCCTGCACGGTGCCGCGCTGGGTGCGCGGCGACGTCGAGTCTCTCGCGGTGGTCGAGCCCGCTGCCGCGCGCGGCCTCGCGCTGCCGATCCACGCACTGGGCGGCAGCGTGGGTACGGATCCAGGCGGAATCGAGGCGCTGCTCCTGCGCGTGACCTCGTTCGAGGAACTGCGCGCCCGGGCGGCGCAAGCACGCGGCCGGATCGTGCTGTTCGATCGCCCGATGGATCCGGGCGAGGCCGATCCGTTCGCGGCGTACGGCGGCGCGGTCGACCAGCGCGTGCGCGGGGCGATCGAGGCCGCAGCCGTGGGCGCGGTCGGCGCGCTCGTGCGGTCCATGACCCTGGCGCGCGACGACGTGCCCCACACCGGCGCCATGCGCTACGACGACGCGGTGCCGGCGGTGCCCGCGGCCGCGGTGAGCACGCTGGGCGCCGATCGTCTGGCCGCGTTGCTGGCCGGCGGCACCGAGGTCAGGGTGCGGCTCGCGCTGTCCTGCCGCACGTTGGCGGACGTCGAATCCGCCAACGTCGTGGGCGAGATCGTCGGCCGCGAACTGCCGCAGGAGATCGTGCTGATCGGCGGACACCTGGATGCCTGGGACGTCAGCCCCGGCGCCCACGACGACGCGGCGGGTTGCGCGCAGACGCTGGAGGCCGCACGCCTCCTGCTGGAGCTGGGCTTGCGCCCGCGGCGCACGCTGCGCGTCGTGTGGTTCATGAACGAGGAGAACGGGCTGCGCGGCGGCCGCGCGTACCGCGAGGCGCACCTCGCCGAGCTTCCGCGCCACGTTCTCGCGCTGGAATCGGACCGCGGCGGGTTCGCGCCGCGCGGCTTCGCCACCGACGCCCCGCCCGCACGTTTCGCCGAGCTGGAGCGCCACGTGCGACTGCTGGAGCCGTGGGGCGCGGGACTCCTGCTCCAGGGCAGCGGCGGCGCGGACATCTCGCCCATGCGCCAGGACGGCGTCGTGCTGGCCGAGTACCTGCCGGATGCGGCGCGCTACTTCGACTTCCACCACGCGGCGAGCGACGTCCCCGCGGCGGTGAGTCCGCGCGAGGTCCAGTTGGGAGCGGCGGCGATCGCCGCGTTCGCCTGGTGCGTGGCGGACGCGCCCTGATCAGCCGGCGCGCGGCGCGCGTTGCGGGGTCGGCCCGGCGAGCGGAACGCGCGGCGTGCCTGCGCCGGACGCTTCGGCGCGCTGCGCGTCCTCCGTGCGGATCGCGGCCTCGGCCAGCTCGCGCAGGGTCTGGTTGTGCCGCGAGCCGGCCTGTTCCTGCTCCAGGCCGCGCAGGACGCGGTCGGCCTCGGCGTCCGAAGGGGAGCGGACGGGAATCGACGTCCGCTCGCCCGATCCGCGCAGGGAGTCGAGCACGTCGAGCACGCGCACCAGCCCCGGATCGCGCGCCAGGATCCAGGACGCGCCCTCGGACTCGTTGGCGGCCGCAAGGATGCCCGACGCGGCGAGTTGATCGAGGGCGGCGGTCACGCTGCGCAGCGGCAGCCCCAGCCGTTCGGCGATCTCCTCCGCCCCGACGGGCGGCGCGCCGCGCAAGAAGGTCGTGGCCACGTGCAGCACCGAGCGCAATCCGATCGACTCGGTCACCGTCACGTCCTCGCCCCGCGCGCCCGGAGCCTCGACGTACGAGCCTTCGCTCTGGTGCGCGAAGCACACCTCGGCGCCCAGCAGCACGATGATCCAGGACAGGTTGAGCCACACAAGGAAGATGGGGATCAGCGCGAAGCTCGAGTAGATGGCGTCGTAGCGCGCGACGCCGACCTGGAAGCGGATGTGCAGCATCAGGGCGAGCTGCCAGAGCACGCCCGCGACGAGGCCGCCGACCAGCGCCGAGGAGAGGCGCGTGCGCGCGTTGGGCAGCGCGTAGTACAGGAAGGTGAAGCCCAGCCAGATCGCCAGGAGCGGCACGGCCGAGAGCGCCAGTTCGACCGCGCGCGCCAGGCCCGCGTTGTCCTGCAGCACCCGGCTCAGCCAGCCTCCAGCGCCGGCGCCGCCCGCAGCCTGCGTCAGGCCCACCGCGGTCGTCAGGCCCGTGGCGGCGAACAAGAGGATCGGCGTCACGACGACCATCGCCAGGTAGTCGGTCAGCTTGCGCACCAGGCTGCGCGCGCGGTCGACGCCCCAGATGCCGTTGAAGGTGCGCTCGACGCTGCCCAGCAGCTTGAGGCTGGTCCAGATGAGCAGCACCAGGCCGACGGCGCCCAGGGCGCTGACCTGCGTGCGGTCGACGAAGCTCAGCACCTCGTGGATCGCCAGGCGCATCGCGCGGCCGCCCTCGCTGGGCTCGAGCATCGGCGCGACCGCGTCCAGCGGGCCGAAGGTGCGGTCGAGGAACGGGTTGATCGTCTCGTGCAGAAGGTCCTGGTAGAAGCCCAGGCCCTTGGCCACCGAGAAGGAAAGCGCCAGGAGGGGCACCAGCGACAGGACCGTGACGTAGGTCAGGGCCGCGGCGCGCAGCACGCACTGGTCGCGCGTGAAGCCGCGGCCGGCGAGCCACACGATGCGGCAGGCGCGGAAGAACGCGCCCGGCGCTCCGCGTGCGCGCAGGCGTCCGGGCCGCCAGGCCTCGCGCGCCAGCAGCGTCGAGACGCGCGCCACCAGACGCTCGGTCCAGGTCTCTTCGCGCCGCGCCGGTCCGCTCGTCCCGTGGGATCCCGCCATCGCGTCGAGGCTAGCAAAGCAGCGCGCCGCGCCCCAGGGAGCGCGGCGCGGATCGGGGCCCGCGGCGTCCGGCGAGGCCGGAGCCGCCCGCCCTGCGCGTCACCAGGTGACGATGTCGCGCGCGGAGACCGCCACCGGCGTGAACGGCGGCAGGTTCAGCACGTTGTTGAAGGCGGTGTCGTACATCCAGTCGCGGTTGGGCGCGGTGTAGCGGTTGCCGCCGTAGACCCAGGCGCCCGTGGCGAAGCGCGAGTTCCAGGTGTTGATCAACGAGCCCTTGATCGTGCACGTGCGCCCCGACCAGTTCTCGTGGAAGCGCGGGAGGTTCTCCAGCCCGCCGTTGTAGTTGCCGACGCTCGTATTGGTGTTGCCGGCGATCATCGCGACGTTGTACGTCGTGTTGGTGGCGCTCGGCAGGCCGCTGGTGTTCGTCTTCGAGTTGTTCCAGGCGTTCGAGAGCAGGTTGATCGCGTCCGCGATCACGGCGGCTCCCTTCTTGGGCGAGGCCGCGGTGCCCACGTTGTAGTCGCCCTGGATGTACACCGGGTTCTCCGACACGACCGTGAGCTTGGCCGGCAGCACGGAGCCGTTCGTGAGCCGCACCCCCTTGGCGTTCGTGCCCGTCCCCGCCCCGTAGTGCGCGGCGTAGATGAGCCCGTTGGTCGGGAACTTCCCGGTCGCCTGCAGGGCCGCGACGTCGATGTTGACCACCCGCGTCGTGCCGGCCGCGCCGTTGGCCTGGCGCGCGTCGTAGATGTTGGACAGCGTCACGGCCGCGCCGACCGCAGCGGTCACGTTGGCGCCCGTGGCGTCGAAGGCCTGGAACGAGGTTCCCGCCTGGTTGACCTGGATCACCAGGCCCGCGTTGGAGTGGTAGTAGCCCTTGTTGTGCGTGCCGGTTCCCGGCGCGGCCGCCACGTAGCTGCGCGACGCGCCGTCCCACACGTAGTTGCCCCCGCTGACCGCGTCGTACATCGAGATCGAGCCGATCTGGGGCACCACGGCCTCGCCGACGCCGTGATCTCCGCAGGAGACCGTGGCGCCGCTCCCGCCGGAGTACCCCGACGGCTGGCTCCAATACTCCAGCGCTCCCGGCCCGAACGGCAGGAGGTCGCCGACGTCGTAGTACGATCCGTTGAGGTCGCCGTCCCAGCCCGTGATGAAATTGCTGTCGAAGCCGCCGGTGCTGGGGATGCCCATCGCCGTCATCTGCGACCGGCTCCACATCGTGTAGTACTGCGAGGGCTCCACCGCGTCCCAGGGGTTCTGCACCCACTTGCGGATGTTGACGATGCCCGGCGACTGGGTCGGATCATCCTTGCGGTTGCGGTAGATCTGCCCCACGGCGCGGACGTAGTTGGTGTTCAGCGTCAGGGTCGCGTTCGAACCCAGGTACATCGAGCTGTTCGTGTGCATGCGGCCGCGGATCGTCATGTTCGGCCCGGGCAGCACCTCCAGGTCGCCGGTGTAGAACACGGCGAACTGGAAGATCGGCGTGGCCAGCGAGTTCATGACCCGGAAGGCCTGGGCGCTCGCGGCCGCTCCCTGCGCGGCGGCGCGGATCTCCACCCCGCTCTCGATCGTCTGGATGCCCGCGGTGTCCACGACCGTGCGGTTGAAACCTGTCGGACGCACCCAGTACTGCGCCGTGCGTCCGTCCACGGTCGCGGTTCCGGAGGCCGGAACCGGCGACCAGTTGGCGATGGAGGTCTGGACTTCCTTCTTGGCCGCCTCCAGCGCGCCCTGTGCCAGGAACCGCGCGTCCTGCCGCGTCCGTTCCGTGTCGGCCGTGCGGTTGGAAGCGAGCGCGACCCCCAGCACGAGGATCACCAGGCCCGCCGCCACGAACGCGGCCATGACGGCGTACAGGAGCGCCATTCCGCGCCGGTCCGCCGAGAATCCGTACTTCAGTGTCTTCATGATTCCTCACCCCCCGTTCTGCAGCCGCACCAGCGATTCGACGAACCTGCGGTGCAATACCCCTTCCTCGTCGAGCAGACGCAGCCACACCCGGATGCGCACCGCCCCGACGGGGACGTTCACAGGATCCGTGACGCGCGTGTCGAACGTCACGCGCTCCACGCCGCGCGCCACCACGCTCGAGCGCACGCCGTCGATGCGGCGCTGCAACTCGTTGACGCCGTCGGCGCCCGTGACCAGCACGTAGGAGATCTCGGCCGGATCCCACACGGCCGCGCCGTCCGCGCCGATCGCTGGGAACTGGTAGCGCTTCGTGACGACCACGCCGCCGGGCACGGCGAGCGGCGTGCCGTCGTCGTCGAACAGCGGATGGTTGGTCCCGTCGGCGCCCTGCGCCATCTCGACGAAGGCCGGTCGCACGAACACGATCTCGCGGCTCGCGCCGAAATCGTCGTCGCCCGGCTCCGCGCTCTGCGCGGCAGGCGCGTGGTCGTGCGCCGCGAAGGCGCCGCCTGCGTTGCCGCCGTCGAACAGGAACGGGTAGGTCTTGCCGCCCGTCGTCACGAATCCCGATGCCGTCAGGTCCTCGGTGATGCGCGACAGAGCGTCCTGCGCCGCCATTTGGATCCGGCCCTGCGCGCCGCCGCCGCGGGCCAGGGCCCCGGCGTGGTGCACGGCCTCGACGATTCCGGCCGCCAGGATCAGCAGGATCGTCAGCGAGATGGCGACCTCGACCAGCGTGAAGCCGGCGCGCCGCCGCGAGCAACGTTGGGTGTTCATGGTGCGAGACCTCAGCGGACCTTCATGCTGCGCAACTGCATGGTGCGCGGCCGCCCGAGCCGATCGGTCCAGGTCAGCGTCAGCACGATGGGCAGCGGATCGGGAATCGCCGCGCCCGCGTAGCCGGGATAGTCGGCCACGATGAGCTCGTTCCGCAGGTTGCGGTTGGTGTAGGCGGCGACCGGCTGGCCGTCGGCGTACAGGCTCGCGGCGACCGGGATGCGGTCGACGGGCAGGACCAGGATCCGCTCCATCACCGCCTGCAGATCCGCGCTGGCGATGCTGGTCTCGCGCGACGTCTCCATGAGATCGCGCGCCTTGATCTGCGACGTGAACGTCGAGAGGACTGCGACGAGCAGCACCGTGATCGCGATCATCAGCTCGATGATCGTGAATCCGCTCTTTCCGCTGCCAGCGGACTTGCGAGCTTTCATGGAACCCTGCCTGCGTTTCGAACCTGCCGGAACCCTTCCCGCCCGCGGCCTGCCGGGCCGCGCGCGCGGGACCGCACCTTGCCGGATGCGATCTCGCGCCATCCCCTTCGGCGCACGTGCCCCCGCGATTCGAGGGCAATGTTTTCCGCCCGGCGTCCGGCGGCTTCAGAGGCTCAGCAGCGCGGCGAGCGTCTCCCACACCCCGCGTTCGGGCCGCTCCCACACGTCGGGAACGGCGTGCGGGCTGCGCGGCGCGGGCGGGCGCAGACTCTCGCGCGCGGCGCGACGCAGCCGCTCGCGCTCCAGACCCCCGGCCCGGACCCAGCCCAGCACGAGTTCGAGTTCGCGCGCATCGAGCCACACGCCGTGCCCGCGGCAGACGTCCACGACGACGCCCGACGAGCCCCCGAAGTTGCGCCGCTGCATGAGCTCGCCGCAGCCGGGGCAGGAAAGATAAGCCGGTCGCGCCTCGGGCGGTACCGCCGGTGGCGACGCCGGATCCGCGGCCGCGACGCCCGCACGCTCCGCCGCGGCGCACAACTCGTCGAGCGCGCTGCTGGCCAGCCACAGCCCGCCGCAGCCCGAGCACTCGATGCACGACCCCGTTTCCGACGTCCGGCGCCGCAGCGCGGCGCGGCAGCGCGGGCAGCCGCGGTCCTGCGCGACGGGCGCGAGTTCCTGCGCGCCGATGCGCTCCCCGCACGACGGGCACCAGGCGGCCCCCACCGGGGCGCGCGCGCTGCAGCGCGGACACAACGCCGCGCGGCCGCGGTCCTCCAGCGCGATGCCCGCGCCGCAGTAGGAGCAGTGCGGCGCGCCCTCCTGGTACGGCGCGCCGCAGCGCCGGCACTCCAGCGCGGGGACGCTGGACGCGGTCGGGGACGGGGGGCGATCGGTCGACATCGATCCTGCCATCGGCCCGCCGAGCCGGCGGTCTGAAGCGCCTTCGCCGGACGGCGGTGCCCGTGCCGCGGGACGCCGCTCTTTGCGCGGGCTCGCGCCGATCGGCTAGGCTGCGCGACTTGCCGCGCTCCCCTTCGAGCGCGAGCCACCTCCCCCGAGCTCTCCCATGTTGCGAACGAACCTGATCCTCGCCGCCCTGGCCCTGCCCCTCGTCGTCAGCCCCGCGTCGCCGGCGGAGAAGGACTACACGAACATCCCGCCCGACGCGGCGGCCGTGGAGCGCGACCTTTCGACCTGCAAGGTCACGCTCGCGGAGGCCGTCGCCGCTGCGTGCAAGGACGCCAACGGCAAGGCCAGCCGCGCCGAGGTGCTGCACGAAGGCGGCAAGGCGCGCATCGAGGTGCTGGTGTACGGGGGCGGCCAGGCCTGGCGCTGCAGCGTGGACGGGCAGTCCGGCGCGGTCACCAAGACGCTCGTCCCGCCCTTCGCGTTCGCCGGCGAGCCGGTGACGGGCGAGTGGGTGACGACCCCGTCGGGCCTGAAGTACGCCGATATCCGGCCGGGCACGGGCGCCAAGCCCAAGAGCTCGGCCTCGCAGGTCAAGGTGCACTACTCGGGCTGGCTGCTCGACGGCACGAAGTTCGACAGCACGCTCGATCGCAACATGCCGGCGACGTTCCCGCTGAACGGCGTGATCACCGGCTGGACCGAGGGCGTGGGCGCGATGCAGGTCGGCGGCAAGCGCAAGCTGGTGATCCCCTACGCGCAGGCCTACGGCGAGCGCGGGCGGCCGCCGATGATCCCGGCGCGCGCGACGCTGGTGTTCGACGTGGAACTGCTGGAGGTGGTCTCGGATTGAGCGGCGCGCCGCGCGCGCGGCACCGCCCGGATCGCCCGTGCTGCTCCCGCTCCTGCTCGCCTGCGCGGCGGAACTCCCCGTCCAAGGCCCGCCGCCGCCCCAGCCCGCGTCCCCCGCCGCGCGCTGGTTCGTCGACGAGGCGCGCGCGCAAGTGCACGTGCGCGAACTCGCCGCGTTGGGACCGCGCATGGGCGGCACGGCATCCGGCGATCGTGCCGCCGCGTGGCTGGCCGACCGCTTCGCCGCACTCGGCCTCGCCGTGCGCACCACGCTCGACACCGAGAAGCTGGCGCACGCCGAGTCGTCGTGGCTCGTCGTCGTGCAACCCGAAGGCGCGGAGCCCTGGATCGCCTCCAGCGCCTGGCCCTACGGCTTCTCGCCCGCCGGGTTCGGCGAAGCCGTGCTCGCCCTGGAGGGCGGCGCGGCGCCCGAGGGCGCGCACGTCCTCCTCGCCGGGAAGCGCTCCACGCCGCGCGCCGGCGCCGCCCTGCCGGCGTGCATCCTGCTGGACGGCAACACGACGCTCGACGGGCGCTACCCCGTCGTGCACCACCTGGCGGCGCGCGAGAGCGGAAACGTGCCGGCGTTCGGCCTCTCGCGCGGCGACGGCGAGCGCCTGCGTGCGCACGTCGCCGCAGGGACGCGCGTGCGCGTCGCGTTCGCGCTCGACGCGGTCATCCGCCGCGGGCAGCCGCGCACCGTCGTCGCCACGCTGCCGGCGCGCGCGGGCGCTCCGCCCGGTCATCTCCTGTACTGCGCGCACGGCGACTCGGACGCCGGCGGTCCGGGCGCCAACGACAACGCCAGCGGCGTCGCGGTGCTGCTCGAGATCGCCGCGGCCTGGCGCGATGCGATCGCGGCCGGCGTCCTGCCCGAGCCCGCGCGCGAGGTGCGCTTCGCGGTCTGGGGCAGCGAGATCCACTCGACGCGCGACTACCTGGAGTCGATCGAGTCGGGACCCGACACCGCGCTGGCCGTCATCAACTACGACCAGGTCGGGTTCGGTTCCGGCTTCGACCGGTTCTACGTGGAACCGGACGACCTGCCGGCCAACACGGCGCTCGTGCGCAGCGTCGCGGCGCTCCTGCGCGCGCGACAGGCGGAGCCGGGCTTTCCCGCCGAGTGGGCCACGATGAAGAGCCTGGGCGGGACCGACAGCTACGTGTTCAGCGGATCGAAGCTGTTCCGGGACGCCGGGCGTCCCGCGATCACGCTGTACACGAGCGCGTGGGGCCGGCCCGCGGAGCACCCGCGCACGCCGGGCATGCCCGGAGAAGCCTGGCACGACCGCGACCGCGTCGCGATCGACCACGACGTCCACTACCACTCCGCGGGCGACACCGCGGAAAACACGACGGACCGCGAGCCCTGGAACATGGGCTGGTGCGCGCGCGTCGGCCTGCTGGCCGGACACGCCTGGCTCGAAGCCCTCTGAACCCGGGCGTTCGCGCGCTCAGCCGTCGTCGTCGTGATCGTCCGGCCGGCGCCGGCGTCCGCCGCCGCCTCCGCCGTCCGACCAGCGGTCGCCGCCGCCCTCGCCGCGACGTCCGCGGCCGCGGAAGTCGTCGCGCCCCCCGCCGCCCGAGCGCGGGCCGCCGCCACCGCCGCCGCCGCCGCCGCCGCCGCCGC
>CAZKIO010000063.1:0-27268 GCA_964552795.1 uncultured Planctomycetaceae bacterium | reverse complement strand
AGCTGGAGGCCGGCCTCGTGCGGCAGGACGGGAAGATCGTGTACCCGATCCGCGAAGGGATCCCGGTTCTGCTGGTGGACGAGGGGATCGCGACCTAGCCCGGCGCCGGCTGGGAGCGCGGCGCGATGCAGTTCCAACACCCCGCGCACCCCGGGCGCGATGTGCGCCTGGGCTACTGCCTCAACCTCGAGCCGGCGGACGAGATCGAGAAGCTGATCGGCGTGCTGCGCGCCATCAGCATCCCGCTGCGCCAGCGCCTCTCGCCGCGCGCGCCGTTCGGGGTCGGCCTGCACCTGCCGCAGCGCCTCGCGCGATCGCTGGCCTCGCCGCGCGGCGAGCGCGACCTGTACCGCCTGCAGCGCACGTGCGAGACCGAGGGGCTCGATCCGTTCACGCAGAACGCGTTCCCCTACGAAGGCTTCGGCGCGGCGGGCCTGAAGGCCGGCGTCTTCCGGCCCTCGTGGGCGGAGGAGAAGCGCCTCGAGTACACGGTCGCGGTCGCGCGCGCGGCCGTCGCGCTCCTGCGGCGCGTGCGCGGCGGCGTCGGCGAGCACGCGCACCTTTCGATCAGCACGCACACCGGCGGCTGGGGCGCCGCGGCTCCCAAGAAGCGCGAGCACGCCGAGTTCGCGCTGAATCAGGCGCGCGCGCTCGACGAGCTGGTCAACCTGCACGACCAGGACGGCACGCGCGCCATCCTGGCGCTGGAGCCCGAGCCGGGCGCGAACGCGGGCGATCTCGCGGCCCTCGACCAGTACTTCGCGTTCGCGCGGCCGCGCGCGATCGCGCTCCTGGAGGAGGAGCGCAACCGCGATTCGGCGCGCGCGCCGCAGCTCTTCGAGCGCCACCTGGGAACGTGCCTGGACGCGTGCCACGCGGCCGTGGAAGGCGAGGTCGAGGACGCGGTCGACGCGCTCGTGACGGGGCGCCGCAAGGGGCCCGCGAAGCTGCAGTACTCCAGCGCGCTGCGCGTCGCCGATCCGGGCCGGAACGCGGCCGGCATCGCGGCCCTGCTGGCGCTGGAGGAGCCGCGCTACCTGCACCAGGTGCGCGGCTTCGGCGGCGGCGCGAAGCTCGCCGTCGACGACCTTCCCGCGCTCCGCGAGGAACTGGCGGGGGAGCGGCGCGCGGCGTGGCTCGCGTGCGAAGCGTGGACGTGCCACTTCCACGTGCCGGTCGATCTTGCGAGCGCGGGGTCGGGCCTCGCGACGACACGCGCGGACGCCGACCGGCTGCTCGAGATCCTGCTGGCGGACCCCGCGCGCTGGTCCACGACCGAGCTGCACGTCGAGATCGAGACTTACACCTGGGAGGCGCTGCCCGGCTGGGTGCGCGGCCGGGACGCCCTGGTGGACGGGATCGAGCGCGAGTACCGCCACGTGCTCGGCGTGATGGAGCGCGCCGGCTGGCGGCCGGCCTCCTGAGGCCCGTTGACAGCCCCCGGCGGCGACCGTACCTTCCCCGACCCTCGCGACCGGCCGCAAGGCCGCGCGGGAACGGTCGGCCCCATCGTCTAGCCCGGCCTAGGACACCAGGTTTTCATCCTGGCGACAGGGGTTCAAATCCCCTTGGGGTCACCACTTTCTCCCCGGGCTTCCAGCGAGCCCAGGGTCTCGAAGACGGGGGAGTTCATGCCGCTTCCCAACGACTGGCCGTCAGGGGAGACGAGCCGCTGGAGTTCGATGCACTCCCGCTCCGAGGGTCTGCCCTCCAAGGACCACAGGGTCCGTTCTCACGCTCGTTGCCGGGGCAGGTAGGACCTCGGGTCCGGCAGCGGCTGCGCCGGCTCGGTCTCTCCGCCGGCCAGGTCGGGCCTCCGGCTCGGCACCGATCGATCTGCTTGCCGTCGAGGCGCCCTCGTCCCTACCCTCAACCCGCTGTCGGGGAAACCCGGAGCGGGACACGAGCCTCGGCAGCAAGCAGGTCAGCCGAAGCGAGGTCCGCCCGATGTTCCACCACGTAGCTTTGCTCGTCCTCTTGCCAGCCGTCGAGGGTTCCTCCCCGGCGGCAGTGCCCCGAGAGGGCTCGGCATGGGTCGAAGGTGCCCCCCTGGCCACGGCAGCCATGGCCGTGGGGCCCACGGCGGCTCGACCTGAGGATGGGACGCCGCTGTTTCCGCTGCCGTTCACCCCGGACTACACGCGAGGTGGTGGCTGGGGATTCGCCCTTGGTGTGGGGGTCGAGTACGAGAACGCCTACGCTGGTTCGGATGAGTACGAGTTCGAGCTGGATCCGGCCGTGGCCATCCAGTGGAGAACGGGAAACCACCTGTTCTCCTGGGAGGGGCTGGAACTCTCATGGACGACTCGCCTGCTGGACCAGTGGTACGTCCAGGTCGACTTGGGTCTGGATGGTGAGCGTGAGGAAGGGGATTCCGATGACGGCCGGCTGGACGGCTTGGATGAGAGGGATGATGAGTTCACGGGCACGTTCGAGGTGAGGTACGCCCTCGATGCCGATTGGCGGAACTACGTCGGCAGTCGTGTTTCCGTGGGGAACAGCGATTTCGGTACCCTGGGGTTCCTCTTTGCCGGGCACCGGTTCGGGTCGCGTCATGATGGCGGCGGAACAGAAGCATTCCTGTATGCCACGTTTGCTGACAGCAACAACCTGAATCGAGACTTCGGAATCAGCTCATCCGAGGCGGCCGCGTCCGGGCTTGCGGCGACGGATCTGGATGGCGGATACCGCTCCGCCGGCCTGCGCCTCGTCGATCGTCGCTTTGTCAGCGAGCATTTCCAGATCGTGTCCGGCCTGGAATTCCAGTACTACGGCAGCGATGTGCGCGACAGTCCCATTGCTCGTGAAGACTTCGCGCTGGAGCTGGAGCTGGCTGTGATCTTCCACTTCTGAGCATCCTCTCCGGACAGGAGGCGGTCGAGCGGCGCTGCGGTCGCCGCTGGCGGTGGCCGGCTCGCGTGTCGACGCGCTCGAACCGCATCCGGTGGATCTCGAGCAGGGAGTGCACGACCGCGACGTCTGGTCGAGGCGCTTGCGGGTTTCC
This sequence comes from uncultured Planctomycetaceae bacterium, assembly GCA_964552795.1. Classification (GTDB taxonomy): domain Bacteria; phylum Planctomycetota; class UBA1135; order UBA1135; genus JAEUHZ01. The sequence continues at coordinate 24,264 of CAZKIO010000063.1, read as the reverse complement.
CGGCACCGGAGCCCGTCGCGCGCGCCGGGAGGCGGGTCGGCGGCGATGCCGGTGCGCGAGGATCGCCGCCAGAGGAAGCGCGGCCGTGCCGGCGAGTGCGTGGCGCATCTTCACGATGTCGCGCCCGCGAGCCGCTCGAGCCGCCGGCGAGCTTCGAAGCCTCGCTTCCTTCCGGGGGCACGCCGTCCGGCGGGCGGATCGCGGCACGGAGTCCCGGACTCGACGGTCGCGCGGTGCGGGTCAGGAGCGTCGCGCCAGGAAGCGGCAGCGCGACAGCCGTTTCTCCGCCGCGAGCCGCGCCGTGACCTCGAGGAAGGTCTGGTGGCCCTCAAAGGTCGCGTCGCCCTCGATGCGGCGCAGCTCCGCGGCGTGGCGCCCGCGCGCGGCATGCCAGCGCTCCGCCATGCCCGCCATGTTGTCCGTGGCGTTCTCGACCGAGACCACCTCGAAGCCCGCGGCGGCCAGCAGCCGTTCGTTGACGCCGGGCGCGACGAACAGGAAGCGCCCGATCGAGCTGCGGATCCGCATCTCCTCGTCGGTGAGCCAGCCGGTGACCACGATCGGATCGGTGTACAGCAGGCGGCCGCCGCGCTTCAGGACGCGCGAAAACTCCGCCAGCACGCGCGCGCGATCCATCAGGTGGTTGATCGCGTCCACGCACAGGATCGCGTCGAAGCTCTCGGCGTCGAACGGGAGCGTCGCGCCCGCGTCGGCCTGCTGGAAGGTCGCGCGCTGCGCGAGACCGCGTTCCGCCGCGACGCTGCGCGCGGTCGCGATGCCGTCCGCGTGCAGGTCGACGCCGACGACGGAGGCGCCGGACTTCGCGGCGATCCGCAGCGACGGGCCGCCGGATCCGCACGCGACGTCGAGCAGCCGCGACGCGGGACCGAGCGCGAGCGAAGCGATGAACTGGTCCGACTCGTCCGCCGTCTGCCAGCCGTTCTGGCCGAAGTCCTCGCCGAAGGCCTCCGCGCGCACCGCCGCGAGGACGCCGGAGCGGAAGTTCCCGTACTGGGCGCCGTAGAGATCCACCCTTCCGCGCGCGTCGGTCATCCCGGGGGAGTGTAGCGGGCGACAGGGGCCGCGGATCGCGGTATCGTCCCGCGCCGCCGGCTCCGACCGCATGCCGACCGATCCCACCCAGCGCCTGCGCCGCATGCTCGTCGCCGTCCTGGCGGTCGGGATGCTCGGCGTCGGCGCGGAACTCGCCCTGACCGGACACGACGAGGACCTGGACCAGCGCATCCCGCTGTTCACCATCGCGGCGGGGCTTGCGGCGCTCGCCTGGCACGCGTTCGCGGGCAGCAGGGCTTCCTGCGCGGGGCTGCGGCTTGCCATGCTCTTGCTCGCGGGGAGCGGCGCGCTCGGCCTGTACCTTCACCAACGGAGCAACGCGGAATTCCAGGCCGAGCTCAACCCCGGCCTCGACGGCTGGGGGCTCTTGCTGGCCACGCTGCGCGCGACCTCGCCGCCTTCGCTCGCGCCGGGCGTGCTGGCGCTGCTCGGCGCGATCGGCTGGATCGCGACCCACCGCGACGGAAGAACCGGAACACATCCAAGGAAGACGACGCAATGAAGCACAGCATCCAGAACGCACTCCTCTCGGTCGGCCTCGCGCTCGGCGCGTTGTCCATGACGGCGGACGCTCAGGTCGGACAGGGCCTGGTCGATCCCAACGTGGCGACGGAGGCCGAGCTCGCGGCGCTGCCGGGCCTCGAGCCGGCCGTGGTGAAGACGCTGCTGGAGAAGCGTCCCTTCGCCGACGCCGTGGCCTTCGACGAGTTCCTGGCCGGCCAGCAGCTCGACGCGGACGCGCGCAAGGCGCTCTACGCCAGGGCGTTCGTGCACGTCAACCTGAACACCGCCGACGCGAAGGCGATCCAGCTCATCCCCGGCGCGGGCAAGCGCATGGCGCGCGAGTTCGCCGAGTACCGGCCGTGGAAGAGCTGGGCGCAGTTCGACAAGGAGATCGGCAAGTACGTCGACGCGGCCGAGGTCGCGCGCCTGAAGCAGTACGTGTTCATCCCGCTGAACCTGAACACCGCGACCGAGGCCGACTTCCTGACGATCCCGGGCGCCGGACCGCGCATGGCCAAGGAGTTCGCCGAGTACCGGCCGTGGAAGTCGAAGGAGCAGTTCGAGAAGGAGATCGGCAAGTACGCCAAGGCGCCCGAGGTGGCGCGCCTGTGGCGCTACATGGTGATCGAGTAGGGCGCAGGCGCGGATCGGCGCGCGCGGCGCTGCGGGCCCGGGCGGGGGCCGCTACCATGTGCGGCCCCTCACCCCAGACCACCGCTCCCGGCCGATCCATGCGCTCCACGCCCCCCGCACTCGCCGTTCTCGCCGCCCTCCTGTTCAGCGCCTGCGCCCAGACGCGCGGGCAGGTCGCCGACGCCTCGGGCTGGCACGACGGGCGGTTCACGGAGCGGCCCGGAGCGACGGCGTCGCACGCGGACGCGCGCCGCGCGTTCGAGATCGCGGACGTCTACCGGCTGGCGTCGCCGAGCGCGCCGGCGCTCTCGCCCGACGGCCAGCACGTCGCGTTCGCGGTGCGCCGCTACGAGCTGGAGAAGGGCAAGACCTGGTCGGAGATCTGGATCGCCAGGCGTGACGGCAGCGACGCGCGCGCGCTGACGTCCGGCAAGCACGGCGACACCAACCCTTCGTTCTCGCCCGACGGACGTTCGATCCTGTTCACTTCGGATCGCGCGGGCGGGGGCCAGTTGTGGGTGCTCTCGCTGGACGGCGGCGATCCGCGCAAGCTGACCGACTTCAAGCCGGGCCTGGGCGATCCCGTGTGGTCGCCCGACGGCCGCTGGATCGCGGCGACGACCAGCCTGTGGCCGGAGTGCGGCCTGGACGTCGAGTGCCACGAGCGCATCGCCAAGGGCCGCGACGAGGGCAAGACCAAGGTGCACGTCGCCGACGACCTCCTGTACCGCCACTGGACGTCGTGGCACGCCGGCCAGCGCTCGCGGATCGTCCTGGTGGACGCGGCCGACGGCAAGGTCGTGCGCGATCTCACGCCGGGTCCGTACGACGCGCCGGTGTTCTCGCTGGGCGGACGCGGCTTCGCCTGGTCGCCCGACTCGCGCGAGCTGTGCTTCGTCGCCAACCGCGACGCGGACCAGGCCAGCTCGACCAACGCGGACCTGTGGACGGTGCCGGTCACCGGCGGCGAGGCGCGCTGTTTGACCGACGACAACGACGGCTGGGACGGCGCGCCGCTGTATTCGCCCGACGGCCGCTGGATCGCCTTCGTGAGCCAGGCGACCCCGGGCTACGAGTCCGACCTGCGGCGCCTGTCGCTGTACGAGCGCCAGACGGGCCGCGTGCGCCGGCTGACCGAGCGCGGCGGCTTCGACGACATGGTCGACGACCTGCGCTGGTCGGCCGACTCCAGGCGCCTCGTGTTCCAGGCCGAGAACCAGGGACGGACGCCGCTGTACGAGATCGCCGTCGACGGCGGCCGCCCGCGCGAGATCCTGCGCCACGGCGCGATCGGCGGGTTCGAGCTGGCGCCGGACGGCGCGGTCGTGTTCTCCGCGCGGCGCGTCCACGAGCCCGCGGAACTGTTCGCGCTCGAGCGCCCCGGCGCCGCCGCGCGCGCGATCACGCGCCTCAACGCGGCCGTCGTCGAGGCCGTGGACCTGCGTCCGGCGAGCGAGTTCCGCGTCGAGGGCGAGGGCGGCTACGAGATCCACGGGTTCCTGGTGACGCCGCACGGCTTTGACCCGTCGCAGCGCTATCCGCTCGTGATCAACGTGCACGGCGGACCGCAGTCGCAGTGGACCGACGCGTTTCGCGGCGACTGGCAGGTGTACCCGGGCAAGGGCTACCTCGTGGCCTTCTGCAACCCGACCGGTTCGACCGGCTACGGCCAGGACTTCTGCGACGCGATCGGCGGCGACTGGGGCGGGCGCGTGTACCGCGACCTGATGCGCGTGACCGACGCCTTGTCCACGCTGCCCTACGTCGACGAGAAGCGCATCGGCCTGATGGGCTGGTCGTACGGCGGCTACATGTCGATGTGGGTCGAGGGCCAGACCGACCGCTTCGCGTGCAACGCGGCGATGATGGGCCTGTTCGACCTGCGCGCGTTCTACGGCGCGACCGAGGAGCTGTGGTTCCCCGAGCACGACCTGCGGGGGACGCCCTGGACCTCGGACCACTACGAACGCTGGTCGCCGTGCAACTACGTCCAGAACTTCAAGACGCCGGCGCTCGTGATCACGGGCGAACTCGACTACCGCTGCCCGTACACGCAGAGCCTGGCGTACTTCACGGCGCTGCAGAAGATGGGCGTGCCGTCACGCCTCGTGGTGCTGCCCGATGCCGGGCACTGGCCGTCGTGGCACGAGATGGCCTTCTACTACAACGCGCACCTGGCGTTCTTCCACGAGTACCTGGGCGGCGGCGCCGCGCCGTGGGACGTGTTGGAGCACTCGCGCAACCTGATCTTCCAGGCGAAGCCCTAGCGCCGCGCCCCCGGCACGGCGCCACCAGGATCCTCCGGTTCCGGCTCCGTCCGCATCCTTCAGTCGCTCTTCCCCGAGCGCGGATGAGCGCGTTCGTACACCTCGCGCAGCCGTTCGATCGACACGTGCGTGTAGATCTGCGTGGTCGCGAGGTGGGCGTGGCCGAGCAGGCCCTGCACCGAGCGCAGATCGGCGCCGCGATCGAGCAGGTGCGTCGCGAAGCTGTGGCGCAGCGTGTGCGGCGTCGCCGGCCGGTGCAGGCCGGCCCGCAGCGCGTTGCGGGCCAGGATGCGCTGCAGCGTGCGCGTGGTGAGCCGGCCGCCGCCGGGGCCCAGGAACACCGCGTGGAGCGCCTCTGGACGCGGCCTCGGTCGCTCCGGATCGGCGAGGTAGGCCTGGAGCGCGCGCACGGCGTGGCTGCCCAGCGCGACCAGGCGCTCCTTGCGGCCCTTGCCGCGCACGCGCGCGACGCCGCGCGCCAGGTCCAGGTCGTGCCGGTCCAGGCCGACGGCTTCGGCCGCCCGCGTCCCGGCCGAATACAGGAGTTCGATCAGCGCGCGATCGCGCAGACCCTCGTGCGTCGCGGCGTCGGGCGCGGCGAGCAGCGCGTCGACCTCCTCGGACGTGATCGCGCCGGGCAGCTTGCGCGTCGCGCGGCGCTGCCGCAGGCCCGCGGCCGGGTGCACGTCGACGAGACCGCGTTCCAGGAGGTGGCGGAAGAACGAGCGCACCGCCGAGAGCCGGCGCTGGATGGAACTGCGCGCCAGCTCCCGCTCCGACATCTCGGCCAGCCAGCCGCGCAGGATGCGCGGCGTCACGGCCCGCGGGTCCTCGATGCCGCGCGCAGCGCACGCGTCGAGGAACGTGTCGAGGTCGCCGCGGTACGCGCGCAGCGTGTGCGGCGACGCTCCGCGCGTGGCCGCCAGCTCCTCCAGGAAGCGCAGCGCATGTCCGCGCAGGGTGTTCGCGGCCGGCGCCGGCCCCGCATCCGCCCGACGGCTCCGACCGCGCGCCGCCCCGCTCATCCGCGCTTCCAGTACGCGGTGCGTTCGCGGGCGGCCAGCCGGTACGTGACCCCCTGCGGGCCCTCGTAGCGCACGCACACGTGCAGCCACGGCGCGGCGCCCTCGGCCGCGAACCACAGTCGCGCCTCGACGCCGCCGTCGGGCCGCACGACGTGGAGTTCGTGCGCGCGCACCGTGCCGATCGGCAAGTCCTCGTCGCCGGTGCCGGCGAAGCGCACGGTGCGGCGCTCAGGCTCGAAGGACACGGCGCGCGTGTCCTTCTGCATCGGCACGACCAGGAGCTCCAGGTCGCGCCGCCCCTCGAAGTCGTAGCCGCGCAGGCGCAGCGTCAGGGCGTCGAAGAAGACCGCGTCGCCGCTGACGCTGCCCTCGCGGCGGCCGGCGCCGGGAAAATACACCGATTCGCTCCAGCGCAGCTTCGCGCCGTCGCGCCACAGCTCCTTGAAGCTCGCGCCGCAGTCCTCCTGCGTCGCGGCCGTCAGCTTGAACGCGGAGAGGTCCTCGACGCGCGTGTAGCTCATCGTCGAGAAGTCGTAGTCGTAGGCCTCGGTCGGCACGCGCTCGGACCAGTGGTGCTTGAACACGGCGACCCCCGCGCCGGACTCGGACTTGCAGGTCGTGCGCGGGTCGGCGTGCTCCTGGTTGGTGTAGGCCAGCGCCTGGTAGCGGCGCTCCCTGCCGTAGATGGTGCGCGTCGCCTCGTACACGCACTTCTCGGCCTGGCCGTCGTGCCAGACCGGGTCGCTGCGCCAGCCGCCGTCGGTCGGCACGGCTGCCGGCGCGGCGCAGCACAAGAGGAGCGAGGAGAGCGCGGTCGTGATCGGGATCATGCGCCCGATCCTACGGCCCGCGACGTTTACTTGTCCCCGGTCTTGGCCTCCGCGGTCGGCGGGGTCCAGCCGGCGGGACGCCCCAGCGCCGGTTCGCGCAGCGCCGAGAGCGTCATGGCCGTCCCGAAGGCCTCGCTGCGCGGGAACACGCGGTCGTTCCAGCCGCCGCTCTGCTCGCGCACCTGCCACAGCAGCGCGTAGAGCTTCTCGCGGTAGGCCGGACGCTCGGCCTCGGGCAGCATCTCGATCGCCTGCGCGGTGTAGCGGTGCGCGTAGTAGAAGTAGTACGGCGCGATCATGAACGGCGGCACGTGCGTGCCGGTCTGCTTGCGCCGCTTCTCGAGCCATTCCCAGTGCTCGAAGAACGCGTCGAGGGATTCGCGCACGCGCTCGACGCTGCCGCGGCCGGCCAGCAGCAGCGTGGTCTCGCACACGGCCATGCGCCCGATCGCGCCCTCGACGGCCTCGAACCCCTTCCCGGTGCGGCGCGTAGGCGACGTGCCGTACTGGAACGCGCCGCTCTCCAGGCGCGCGTCCTCCAGCGTCTTCAATGCGCGCTCGATGACGGCGGCGTCGACGTCCTCGCCCTGCGCGCGCGCCTCGAACAGGAACTGCAGGGTCGGCGCGGTCATGAACGTCGACGCGCTCGAGGCGTGCCCGTTCGGCCGCGAGTAGTTCCAGCCGCCCTGCTCCTTGATCTCGGTGGCCTGCAGCATCGACACCAGGCTGTCGATCGCGGCCTCGACCTCCTGCTCGCGCGACTTGGGCACGTGCCCCGCGGCGCGCAGGCGCAGCAGGAACGAGAGCGCGTAGGCGTGCCCCCAGCCGCGCACGTCGTAGCCCTTCTCGAACTCGGCCGTCATGCGCGGATCGGCCAGACCCTCCAGCACGAAGTCGAGGCCGCGTTCGATCGCCTGGCGCGCCGGAACGGTCAGCTTGCCGTCCTCGGCGGCGTCGACGAGCGCCTGCGCCACGATCGCGGTGCCGCCGACGCGGTAGCCGACAGGGATCTGGCCGCCGACGCGGTACACGCCCTCGTACGGCCACTCGCGCTTCGCGCCCGACGCGCGCTGCTTCGCGCCCTGCGCGTCCGCGGACAACTCGCCGAGCGATTCCTGCTGGTCGAGCAGCAGCGCGACGCCGCGGCGGATCGCGTCGCGCACCTCCTTCTCCCTGGGCGCCTTGGGGCTGTCGGCAACGGCGGCGCCCAGCGAGAGCGCGAGTACGGTCGCGGCGATCATGCCGGCGATCGTACGCCGGCCCGCCGAGCGCACAACGGTCCTTACTTGGCCGACTTGGCGGTCGCCGGCGCGGGCGCGGGCGGCGCGGGCACGTCGCGCTGCGCGGCATTCAGCGCCTCGCGCCAGCCGCGCAGCAGGATCTGCCGCGATTCGGGGTTGATCCCGTACGTGAAGCCGGCCTTCTCGGAGGCGTCCAGCGTCTCGGCCAGCGCGGCGGCGGCCTTGGCCTGTTCGGCGGCGTAGCGCGCCGTCTTCTCGAGCTGCGCGCGGGCTTCCGCCACCTCCTTGGCCAGCGCCTCGGTCTCCTTCTTCTGGGCCGCGAGCTGCTGTTCGACGGCGGTCAGGCGGGCCGCGGTGTTGTCCGTGCCGCCCTGGAAGGCGGCGGCGAGGAGGCAGGTCGAGGCGGCGAGCGCCAGGGCGGGAAGGGTGCTCATGGTCCACCTATCGGCCGTCCGTGCGCCGGGCCTGAGCCCGGGGGCCCGCCCCGTATACTCCCGCGCTCCATGGTCCCAGATCCGCGCCTCGCGGGCGGCCGCTCGCCGCTCCTCTTCGTCTTCCTGACGGTCTTCATCGACCTCCTGGGCTTCGGGATCGTGATCCCGCTGCTGCCCGTCTACGCGCAGGTCCACGGCGCCAGCGGCGAGGTCCTGAGCTACCTGTTCGCCAGCTTCTCCCTGATGCAGTTCGTTTTCGCGCCGTTCTGGGGGCGGCTGTCGGACCGCATCGGGCGCAAGCCCGTGCTCGTGGGGGGATTGATCGGCACGGGCCTGTCGTACGCGCTGTTCGCGCAGGCCGACTCGCTGGAGCTGCTGTTCGCGTCGCGCCTCTTGGCCGGCTTCTTCGGCGCCAACATCTCGACGGCGCAGGCCTACATCGCCGACGTCACGACGCCCGAGAACCGCGCGCGCGGCATGGGCCTGATCGGCGCGGCGTTCGGCCTGGGCTTCACGCTCGGTCCGCTGCTGGGCGGCGAGCTGACGCACCTTTCGATCGAGGCGCCGGGCTGGTTCGCGTGCGGCTTCTCGTTGTGCGCGGCCGCGTTCGGCGCGCGCGCGTTGGTCGAGCCGCCGCGGCACAAGCAGCGCGCGTCGCGCGTGTTCAGCGCGGAGCACCTGCGCCACGCGATCGCCACGCCGAGCATCCGGCCGCTGTACGTGATGAGCTTCCTGTTCGTCACCAGCTTCGCCGCGTTCGAGAGCTTCTTCGTGTTCTTCGGCCTGGCGCGGTTCCCCGAGGTGTTCCGCGTGCCCGCGGCGATCGCCGATGCGACGATGGAGGAGGTGCTCGCGGCGGCGCCGGTCGCGGGGCGCTACCTGGCCGGCATCGGGATCGTGGCCGCCGTCATCCAGGGCGGGTTGATCCGGCCGATCGTGCGCCGCTACGGCGAGACGGCCTTGTGCGTCGCGGGTCCGGCGATCCTGGCAGCGGGCTTCCTCGTCGTCGGCTGCGCGCCGACCTGGGGCTGGGTGATCGCCGGGTGCCTCGTGATGCCGGTCGGCTTCGGCCTGAACAACCCGTCGTTGAACAGCCTGATCTCGCGCGCGACGCCGGAGGCCTCGCAGGGCGCGTACCTGGGCCTGAACCAGAGCCTCTTGTCGCTGGCGCGCGTGGCCGGGCCGGTCGTGGCCGGCGTCGTCTTCGTGCGCCTGGGGCCCGCGTCGCCGTTCTTCGCGGGCGCGGCGATCCTCGCCGTGTCGACCGCGATCGCGCTGGGCTACCACCGCCGTTTCGCCGCCCGGTTCCCGCGGCGCGGTCCCCGGATCGCCGACGCCGCTCGCGGGGAGAACGCCGCGTGAGCGCGCGCCGCTGGCGTCCGCGCGTGCACGCGCTGGCCGGATCGCCGGCGTTGCCCGGCGTGCTGGCGCGGCTGGCGCGGAGGCACGGTGTCGTCGCGCTCGACAGCGCGGGCGGGCGTCCGCGCCGGTTCAGCCTCGTGGCCTTCGATCCGCTGCGCGATCTCGCGTTGCCCGGCACGCTCGACGGCTTGCGCGCGTTCCACGCGCAGCTCGACGGCGGCGGGGCGGACGAGGTGCCCGGTCCGTTCCAGGGCGGCTTCGTGGGCGCCCTGTCGTACGACCTGGGCGTGCACGGCGAACGGCGCGTGTGGGCCGCGGAGGATCCGTGGCGGTCGCCGCGCATCGCGGGCGGGCTGTACACGGACTTCGTCGTGCTCGACGGCGCGACCGGGCGCGCGTGGCTGGTCCTGGGCGACGGCGTCGACGACGGACGGCCGTCCGCCGCACGGCGGCGCGAGGAACTCCTCGCGGCGCTCGCCGCGCCGGAGCCGGCGCTGGAGGAGCCCGTCGCGATCGGGCCCGCGGTGCGCCACGTGCCGCCCGCGGAGCACCGCGCGCGCGTCGAGCGCTTGCGCGCGCGCATCGCGGCGGGGGACCTGTACCAGGCCAACCTCGCGCACCGGATCACGCGCGAGGTGCGCGGAGATCCGCTCGCGCTGTACCTGCGCCTGCGCGACGTCAACCCCGCGCCGTACATGGCGTACCTCGCGTTCGACGCGGCCGCCTGCGCGCGCGGGGCCGGGTTCCCGCGCGGAGCGCTGCTCTCGGCGTCGCCCGAGCTCCTCCTGGAGTTCGACGGCCGCACGGCGCGCACGCGGCCGATCAAGGGCACGGCGGCGCGCGGCGCGGACCCGGCCGAGGACGACGCGCGCGCCGTGGAACTCCTGCGCAGCGAGAAGGACCGCGCGGAGCTGGCGATGATCGTCGATCTGGCGCGCAACGACCTGGGCCGGCACGCCACCGCCGGCGGCGTGCGCGTCGAGGCGTTCCCGCGCCTGGAGACCTACGCCACCGTGCACCACCTCGTCGCGGACGTCGCGGCGAGCGTGCGCGCGGGCGTCGACGCATTCGACCTCCTGGGCGCGCTGTTCCCCGGCGGCTCGATCACCGGCGCGCCCAAGCTGGCGAGCATGGCCGCGATCGCGGACCTGGAGGGCGAGGGCCGCGGCTTCTTCACCGGCTCGCTGGGGTTCGTCGACACGCGCGGCCACGCCGCGTTCAACATCCTGATCCGCACGCTCGTGTGGCGGCCCGCGCCGTGCGGCGGCGAGGTGTCGTTCCACGTCGGCGGCGGCATCACCTGGTCGTCGGTCGCCGACGCCGAGGAGCGCGAGACGCTCCACAAGGGAGCGGGGTTGCTCGCCGCGCTCGAGCGGAGCCCGCAGCGGGCATGAGCGCGGCACCGGTCCTGCTCGACGGCGAGGTCGTGGAGGCGGGCGGGGCGTTCCAGCGCGCCGTCGAAGGCGGCGGCGGGCCTGCCGGCGCGCTCGACACCTTGCGCGTGGTCGAGGGCGCGCGGCTGTTCGAGGCGCGGCACCTGGCGCGCCTGCGCGCGACGTGCGCGGCGCTCGGTCTCTCCTGGCCGGAGCATCCGTCGCCGCGCGAGGCCTGGTCGCGCTGCGTGCAGCTCGCCGGTGCGCGCGAGATGCTCCTGCGCACGGTGGTGGCGCGCGATCCGGCGAGCGGCGCGGTGCGCGTGCTGGTGACGACCCGCGAGGTCGAGCGGCCCGCGCCGCCGGGGGCGCGCTTCGCGCTGGCCGCGCACCCCGGTCCGGGCGCGTACCCGGCGCACAAGACGACGCTCCGCGACGGTCTCTCCCGCGCGCGCGCATCGGCGCGGGAGCGCGGCGCTTTCGATGCGCTTCTGTGCAGGGAGGACGGCGAGCTCGTGTGCGCCACCATCGCCAACCTGTGGCTGGTGCGCGGGGGCCGCGTCGCCACGCCCGCGCTGGAGCGCGGATGCCTGGCGGGCGTCACGCGCGCGGTGCTGCTCGACGCGGCCCGCGCGGCGGGCATCGCGGTCGAGGAGCGCGCGTTGCACCGCCCGGAGCTCGACTCGGCCGATGAGCTGTGGACCAGCAACTCGGGCGCGGGGCTGGTGCCGGCCGTCGCGGTCGAGGGCCGCGCGCGCGCCCTGCCGGGCGCGGCGGGGCCGTGGTTCGAGCGCTTCCGCGCGCTGCTCGGGTGCTGCGAGGCCGCCGACCGCGCGGCGTCGCCGCCGCTTTTCCGAAGTTGAACGGAAGATCCGGCTGCTCCCGCGCTTCCACCGAGTCTCGAAGGGGTTGCGAGCGGGCACGCACGTTGCCGTAATAGGCGCACGGCGTGCCACCGCGCCATCCACCGCCGTTCACGAGGTCCCCGATGTTCCGACGCACCTGCCTGTTGTCCCTCGCGCTGTTCGCCGCTCCTGCCGCGACCTCGTACGCGCACCCGCTGGCCGCCGCTCCCGCCGCCGCGTCGCCGGCGGAGGACCCGCTGCCGGACAAGCGGCCCGAGGTCGAGACGCTGCTGGACGAGCTCAAGGGGCACGTCGGCAAGCAGGGCGCCGAGGATCGCGACGCGGTCGCGGTGATCGACAGGCTGCTGCAGGAGTTCCCGCGCTCGGGCCCCAAGGACCGCCAGTCGATCGTCAGCGGCCTGTCGAAGTGCTTCGAGTCCAAGCGCCGCGAGAACTCCGAGGGCGTGCGCGACAATTCGCTGTACCGGGCGGCCGCGGCGGCGCTGGGGCAGATGGGGTCCGACGCCACCAAGTCCCTGATCAAGTGGATCGGGCACAAGGACCACCGCAAGGACATGCCCTTGCAGAACGACCTGATCCGCGCGCTCGGCAAGACCAAGGACAAGGCCGCGGTGCCGCCGTTGATCGACCTGCTCGAGCACAAGGACGCGCCCTTGATCGGAGCGGCGGCGGATGCGCTCGGCGAGTTCGGCGAGGCGGACCTGGACCTGCGCAAGAAGGCGTTCGAGGGCATGCTCAAGGTGCTCATGTCCGCCAAGGGCGCCAAGGACACCAACGTCCAGGACAACATCGCGCGCGACCGCTACGACACGATCGCGTCTCCGATCATCACCAGCCTGGGCCGGCTGTCGAAGCACGACGAGCGCGACCCCGAGGAGTGGCAGCGCTGGTGGAACAAGAACAAGGGCAAGAACTGGGACGAGGACCAGTGAACCTCGGCGGCGCGCGCGCCTGGGTGCTGCTGGCGCTGCTGCCGCTCTCGGCCCTGGCCCTGCGCGCGGCCTGCGCGGTTCCGCGCGCCGCGGCGCCGGCGCCCGCCGCGCCCGCGGCCGATGCGGCTGCGACGACGCTGGCCTGGGACGGCACGCTGGAATGCGCGGACGGCAGCGCGCTCCGCGTCCGCATCCAGGCGCTGCACCCCGCCGCCGACCGGCAGGCCTTCGACGCGGCCGCGCTGCGCCAGCGCCTCGCACTGGGCCCCGGCGAGCCGTTCCGCTGCGAGATCGAGCGCACCGCGGCCACGCGCGGCGCGGCCGCCCCCGCGCCGCTCTTCGCGGACCTGTGCGTCGAGGACGAGGCCGGAACGGCGCTCGCGCTGCCCGACCCGCCGCGCGCGCTGGCCTCGCCGCTCGTGACGTTGCTGCGGGCGCCGGCGGAAGGCCTCGCGCCGCGCAGCACGCTGACGCTGCTCCTGTGGGGACGCGCGCCGGGACCGGGGGCACGCTGCCGTTTCTCAGCGGCGTCGGAGGTCGCGCTCGCGCGCGCCGAGGTCGCCGTTCCGGACGCGGAATCGCCGCTGGCGCGCGTCGACGCGCGCGCGGCGGGCGCGGGCACGGAGGAGCGATGAAGCCGGCCTGCGCGACGCTGCTCCTCGCCGCCCTGGCCTCCGGCGGTTGCAGCGAGGCCGCCGCCGGCGGCGGGCAGGATGCGCGCGACCGCGCCGCGCCCGCGGACCCGGGAGCCAACCTGCACGCGCAGTGCCGGGAGCGCGAGGCGCGCGTGCGCGAGGAGCTGGGCGCGCGCATCCGCGAACTGGAAGCCGAGCTGCGCCGCGAGCAGGGCGCGCGCCTGGACCGCGAACGCGAGTGGCTGCGCTTCACGCAGGGGATCGCGCAGCTCGAATCCCTCGCCGGCGCGCCGCGCTTCGAGGCGGATGCGCCGCCCGAGCCGGCGCCCGCGAGCGCGCCGCCGGCGACGGAACTCCCGCCCGCGCCGGATGCGGCGGAGGTGACGGCCGAGGACCCGGCCGGCGCGCGCCTCGCCGAGCTGGAGCGCGCGCAGCGCAGCCGGGCCGTGTTCCTCGCGCTGCGCTCCCTGTTCGCGATGGAGCGCATCAGCGGCCTCGATCTCCTGGAGTCGGGCGTGGTGCAGGACGGTTTCGTCGGGCCCGTGGTGTTGCGGGTGCTGGACGATCGCGGCCGGCCGCTGGGCTCGCTGTACGCCGACCGCCTGCGCCTCGAGGGCAGCCGCGCGGCGCGCACGCTGACGCTGCTGCTGGAGAACGGCTGGGAACGGCGCGGCGGCGAGCGCCAGGCGTTCGCCGGCGGGCCGGCCGATGCCGAGGGCCGCGGCGGGGTCCGGCGCATCGATCTGGCGTACGTCGATCCGACGCCGTGGTTCGAGGCGCTGCCCGAGCTGTTCCGCGCGGACCAGCGCGAGGCCGTGCTGGTCGGCGATCCGCGCCGCCTCACTGCGGCCCGTTTCGAGCTGAACCGCCTGCTGCGCGCGGACGCGGCCGGTTCCATCCACCGCCTGGAGAGCCTCTCCGATCTGACGGGCAACCTGTTCCGCGAGGTGCACCTGGCCGTGCTCGACGCGGACGGCAAGCTGGAAAAGGAGCTGTTCGCCGACCGCATGTCGGTGCTGAGCGCCGAGCGCGGACTGGAGATCCTGCTGGAAGGCGGTTCGCAGATGCGCGGCAGCGAGAAGGCCCCGTTCCTCGGCGGCCGCTACCGCATCTTCCTGCCGCGTGCGTCGGCCGAGACCTGGCGCGCCGCCGGGATTCCCGTGGTCGACCGGCCCGGCGCGCCGATTCCCGGCGGCGGCGGTTGACGGCGGCCCCGCGCGCGCGGACAAGACTCCCCATGAGCCTGTGGAGCGATCCCTGGGAGCAGGATCCGTCCGCGGCGCGACCGGCGCCGCCGGCCGCGCGCGTGTGGAAGGTCAACGAGCTGACGCGCGAGATCCGCGCGCGCCTCGAGCACCTGGGCCGCCTGAGCGTCGAGGGCGAGGTCGTCGGCCTGAAACGCGCCAGCTCCGGCCACCTGTACTTCAGCCTGAAGGACATCGACGCCCGCATCGACTGCACGATCTGGCGCGGTGCGCTGCAGAACGCGGTGAAGTTCGACCTGCGCGAGGGGCAGCAGGTCGTCGCGCACGGCAAGCTCGACGTGTACGCGCCGCGCGGCAGCTACAGCCTGAACGTGACGCGCCTGGAGCCCGCCGGGACCGGGACGCTGCTGGCCAGGCTGGAGGAACTGAAGCAGCGCCTGAAGGCCGAGGGCTGGTTCGATCGGCGCCGGCCGCTGCCCGCGTTCCCGCGCCTCGTGGGCGTCGTCACCAGCCGCGACACGGCGGCGTTCCAGGACTTCCTGCGGACGCGCTCGCAACGCTGGCCGCTGTACCCGGTGCGCTTCGCGCACGCGAGCGTGCAGGGCGCGGGCGCCGCGCGCGAGATCGCCGCCGCGATCGACCGCCTGGATGCCAGCGGCGTGGACGTGATCTGCGTGGTGCGCGGCGGCGGGTCGCTGGAGGACCTGTGGGCGTTCAACGAGCTGCCCGTGCTGGAGGCGATCCGGCGCGCGCGCGTGCCGGTGGTCTCGGGGATCGGCCACGAGACCGACGTCACGCTCAGCGACCTGGTGGCCGACCACCGCGCGCACACGCCGACCGACGCGGCCCAGGCGGTGCTGCCGGACCGCCGCGCGCTGCTCGACGCGGTCGACCGCGCGCGGCGGCACCTCGCCCGCGCGATGGATGCCGTGCTGGAGACGCGCGCACAGCGTCTCGAACGCGCCGCCCGGCTCGCCGCGGGGATGACCGCGCGCCTGGACCGCGCCGAGGCGCGCGTGGCGCGGGTCGCGACGCGCCTCGCGGCGCAGGCGCCGCACGCGCGCCTCGAGCGCATCCACGCCCAACTGGAGCGCAGCGCGCCGCGCCTGCGCCTCGCCGTCGACCGCGCCCTCGAGGGGCGTCGGCAGCGCGTCGACCTCGCCGCGCGCGCTCTCCACGCCTGCTCGCCCTTCGCGGTGCTGGAGCGCGGCTACACGATCACGCGCCGCGCGCAGGACCGCCAGCCGCTCGCCGGGGCCGCCGGACTCGCGGCGGGCGACGTGGTCGAGACCGTGTTCGCGCGCGGCTCGGCCCTCTCGCGCGTCGAGCAGGTGGACCCGGGCGCGCGATCCGAGGCCTGACGGATGCACGTCGCGGCCGTGGTCGCCAACTGGAACGGCGGCGAGGAGAACCTCGCCTGCCTGCGCTCCCTGATCGCCGACGGGATCGCGCCTGCGCGCATCTGGTTCGTGGACAACGGCTCGAGCGACGGCTCGCCCGAACGCGTGGCGCGCGAGTTCCCCGAGGTCGTGCTGGTGCGCAACGCCGCCAACCTGGGGTTCGGCGAGGCCAGCAACCAGGGCGCGCGCGCGGCGCTGGCGGCCGGGGCCGAGGCCGTGTTCTTCGTGAACAACGACGTGGTCGTTCCGCCCGGCACGCTGGAACGCCTGGCGCGCGAGCTCGCGGACCAGCCAGACCTGGGCATCGTCGGGCCGCGCGTCCTGTACCGCGACGATCCGGGACGCGTGTGGTGCGCGGGCGGCATGTTGACGTGGCGGGAGAACCTCTCGACGCTGCTCGGCCACGGCGCGCCGGACGGTGCGTCGTGGCGGGCGACCCGCGACGTCGACTACGTCCCCGGCTGCGCGCTGCTCGCGCGGCGCACCGTGCTCGAGCAGGAGGGGCTCTTCGACGCGCGCTACTTCGCGTACATGGAGGACGTCGACCTGTGCCTGCGCGCGCGCCAGGCGGGCTTCGGCGTGCGGGTGGTCGGCGAGGTCGCGGCGCTGCACGCCGCGAGCCACTCGACCGGCGGCGGCTACAACCGCCGGCGCAAGTGGATGATGGGGGTCAACTCGATCTGGTTCCTGCGCCGCCACGGCGGCCCGCGGCACTGGGCGCGCTTCGTGTGCTTCGACGTCCTCACGCTCCCGTTCCTGTGGGTCGCGGGGCTCTTCACGGGCCGCGCAGGGGCCGTGTTCGCCAAGGGCCGCGGGATCCTCGACGGACTCCTGGGCCGCCGCGTGACGGCCCGGGGCATCGGCGAGGCGGCCCCGCCGCGCCTCTGAGCGGCGCCGGAGGGGTCCGCAAGGCGCGCGAGCGGAGTAGGATCCAGGGGAGCGGGCCTTCCATGTCCGCCGTCCGCCTCGACACTTCTCAGGAGACCCCCCTTGCGAGCCCTCCGATTCCAAACCGTGCTGTTCCTCGTCCTTCCGATCTGTCTGGCGTCCGGTGTCCGGGCGCAGGGCTCGGACAATTGCGCGACGCCGATGGCCATCTCGGGCAACGGGACGTTCGCGGTCAACAACACGGCCGCCACGTCCGCAAGCCCCATCGCGTCGTGCGGCTCCATGGGCCGCGACGTCTGGTTCCGCTGGCAGGCCGCGGCGAGCGGTCCGGTCGCCGTCTCCACTTGCGGCGGGGTGAGCGCTGACAGCGTCATCGCCGTCTGGTCCGACGCCGGCGGCGGCTGTCCGACGACGCAGCTCGTGTGCCTCGACGACTCCTGCAGCCTGCAGTCGACCGTCACGTTCAACGCGACCGCGGGCGCGTTCTACATGATCGAGATCGGCGGATTCTCGAGCGCCACGTTCTCGGGCACGTTCACCGTGGGCGTCGCGCCGCCCAGCGGCTGCTCCAACCCGAACCCGGGCCCCGACGTGATCGTCGGCGACATCCCCGACATCCTGAACGTGACCGCCAGCGGCGGTCTCGACGGCCTGGCGATCGGCACCACTTCGTGCAACATCGGCACCGCGTGGCTGAACTGGGTGGCGAGCACGCCGCAGCACCCCGTGATCGGGATGAACCTCTACCGCTACAAGCTCGTGGACGGCGCCAGCCGCTTCGAGCAGGTCGGAATGAGCTGGCTCAAGCACGGGTTCGCGGCGTTGAGCGGCAACCTGTGCTGCACCTGCGACGGCACCGGCGGTTCGCACCTGGGCCTGGGCTGCTCCGATCCCTACGGCGCGGGCCTCAACGGCAGCCAGTCGAGCCTCGGACCGCGCCACCAGGTCAATGCCGCGACGGGCGTGTTCGTCTATCCGCCGGCCAACCCGCCCTACACGGGAACGGGACGGCTGTGCGAGGTGAGCCTCTCCGAGCTGGAGACCACGGGCGGCGGCAGCACCACGCGGTACTACGCCGAGGGCCACTACGTCACGCCGGACGACGCGGCCGCGGGCAACCAGAACAACAACGCGGCCTGGCGCGAGGTCACGGTCAGCGGCGGTCCGACGAACTACACCTTCGGGCTGACGGGCACGACGACGCGCGAGCAGTCCGCCATCCGGCGCTGGCCCGTGCTCGATCCGGGCGTGACGCTGACCGACGTGCAGGTGCCCGGCGACGGGCTGTTCGTCGTCGGCTCGCGCGCCACGAGCCTGGGCGCCGGGATCCACCGCTACGAGTTCGCCGTCTACAACATGAATTCGGACCGCAACGGCGGCGCGTTCTCGGTGCCCCTGCCCGCGGGGACGAACGTCACCAACATCGGCTTCCACGACATCACGTACCGCAACGGCGACGGCCCGGGCAACGTGAACTTCAGCGGCACGGACTGGACCGGCACGGTCTCGGGCGGCTCGATCCGCTGGGCCACGCAGACGCAGGCCCAGAACGCCAGCGCGAACGCGATCCGCTGGGGGACGCTCTACAACTTCCGCTTCGACGCGAACGTGGCGCCGGCCGCCGGCCAGGTCACGCTCGAACTGTGGAAGCCGGGCACGCCCACGCAGGTCGCCGTCGCAGCGCAGGTCCCGGTCGGCGGGCCGACGGTGTTCGCCCTGTGCTTCGGCGACGGCAGCGGCACGGCTTGCCCCTGCGGCAACAACAGCGCCGCGGGCGCGAACGTCGGCTGCCTGAATTCGCTGGGCACGGGCGGCGGACTGACGTCGACCGGCTCGGCCAGCGTCACGGCCGACACGCTGGTGCTGCAGGGCTCGGGGATGCCGGACAGCTCCGCGCTGTACTTCCAAGGGACCTCCGTGGCCGGCGGCGGCGCCGGCACGACGTTCGGCGACGGCCTGCGCTGCGCGAGCGGCACGGTCATCCGCCTAGGCACCAAGACCAACGTCCTGGGGTCCTCGCAGTACCCGACGGGCGGCGACGCGCTGATCTCCGTGCGCGGGGCCGTCTCCGCGGGCGACGTGCGTACGTACCAGTGCTGGTACCGCAACGCCGCCGCGTTCTGCACCGCGAGCACGTTCAACCTGACGAACGCGGTGCAGGCGAGCTGGGGCCTGTGATCCGGTAGCGGCTGCAGGAGCCGGGGCGGCGCGCGCCGCCCCGGCTTCGTTCCCGCGGCTAGCGACGGGGGCGGGCGCCCGGCTTGGCGCGCGCCCGCCGCTTCGGCGGCGTCTTCGCGGCCGCGCCGGCGAGCGGCGCCAGCGCGTAGCCTTCTTCCGCGCGCAGGCGCGGCAGCTCCTTGGCCAGCGCGGCGGACAGCTTCTTCATCAGCTCGTCGCGCCGGTCGTACAGCCGGTAGCCCTCGCGGTCGCGCAGGTAGCCGCGCGCGGCGGGATGCTTCTTGAACAGGGCCTCGCGCCCCATCTTCGCGGCCCAGCGCTCGAACCGCGCGCGCTTCTCCAGCAGCGCCTTCACCACGAACGGCATGACCATCGAGTAGTCGGCGGGCACGCTCTCGCAGGTCGATGTGAAGCTGTCCTTGTCGACCTTGCCCCACGTGACGGCCTCGGCCGGCGGGCACGACGACAGCGAGCCGTCCGTGACCGGCGCGGTCGTGATCTGCACGTCGTAGAGATAGCCGGCGATCTCCGGCAGCCCCAGGACCTGGGACAGCGCCGGCTCGGGCTGCAGGTTGTAGTTCTTGGGCACGCCGCCGCCCAGGATCAGCGTGCCGAGCGCGCGCGTGTCGCTCTCGCGCAGTCCCCACAGGTGGTAGGCGCAGCTCTCGAACACCTCCTTGTGCATGTCGAGCT
The DNA here is from genome assembly GCA_964552795.1 of uncultured Planctomycetaceae bacterium. Classification (GTDB taxonomy): domain Bacteria; phylum Planctomycetota; class UBA1135; order UBA1135; genus JAEUHZ01. Next base: position 4,724 of record CAZKIO010000063.1, on the reverse strand, counting down.
CGAACCCGTAGGGGCGGCCGTCGATCTGCGACAGCGCCCACAACTTCATCGAGTTCAGGAACACCGAGCCGTCCGCGGGCGCGCCCACGAACACCGGGATCGACTTGCGCCAGCACAGCGCGAGCAGCCCCTCGGGCACGCCGTTCCGGCGTTCCTGCGCGGCGTAGCGGCCGCCCAGGCGCCAGCGCATCTCGGTGCCCGTCATCTTGTGCTGGAACTCCTCCTCCAGGAGCACGGCGGTCAGGAACCGGTCCTGGCCCAGCAGCACGTCCTCGTCGAACCCGATGTCCGTGATGCGGATGGTGCGCTCGTCGCGCAGCGCCGCGTCGTCGCCGAAGATCGGCACCGAGTGGAACGGGTGCTTGCGGGCGTCGTCCAGCGCGCGGTGCCCGTCGTGGTAGCACACCGCGTCCGTGGTCGAGACGTAGGCGAACCAGCCCGTGTCGAGCAGCGGGTTGAGCCACGCGTAGTGCTGGCCGGAGGCGGTCACGGGGCCCGACGCCGACAGCGTCATGGGCAGCCCCTTTCCGACCGCCTCGTCGAGCAGCGTCCACAGCCTGCGCACGTACCCGCCGCCGAAGCTCGGCAGGCAGTGCTCGAGCAGTTCGTCGATGCTCTCGACCTCGGTCACCGGCCGGTGCGCCAGCTCCGCAGGCTGGCCGCCGCGCCCGGTCCCGTGGCAGCGGCTGTTCTGGTCCTTGCGCGTGGGCATGGACGAGAGTCTAGGCGGTGCGCGCGGCGGCGCCAGCTTGCGCCGCGCGGCGCGGCCTGGGATCCTCTCCGCCCGCCATGACGAAGTTCAACGCACAGGCAGCGGCCGCCTACGGGAAGCAGGACTACCGCCCCAGGAAGCGCATCGAGGGCGTCGAGATCGTGGAGCTCAAGCGCTTCAACGACGACGGCGGCGCGATGACCGAGCTCGGGCGCCTGAACGAGGGCGTCCACCAGCAGCTGCCCGGGTTCACCGTCCGCCAGGTGAACTTCAGCGTGCTGGAGCCCCTGGCGATCAAGGCCTTCCACCTGCACACGCGCCAGACGGACGTGTGGTTCGTGCCGCCCAGCGACAAGATCCTGCTGGTTCTGGCCGATGCGCGCGCCGGTTCGGCCACCGAGGGGCAGGTCATGCGCTTCGTGCTGGGCGACGGCAACTCGCGCCTCGTGCGCATCCCGCCCGGCGTCGCGCACGGCTGCCGCAACCTGCGGCCGGCGCAGTCCGGCCACATCATCTACTTCGTCGACGTGCAGTTCTCGACGGACGAGCAGTGCGACGAAGGCCGCCTGCCGTGGGATCACTTCGGCGCCGACCTGTGGGAAGTCGAACGCGGTTGAGCGCGCACGGGCTGTGTCCCCGGCGCGTTCAATCCGACCGCGGTGTCGCCGGAGCCGGCGGCGCCGCGCGGAACGGCTGCTGGCTCCGGTAGAGCTCGAGCCGCGCGCGCACCTGGGCTTGGGCTGCCGGCGGAGCCAGCCGCAGCGCGGCGTCGGCGCGTTGGACCGCCGCGACGAAATCGCCCGACTCCGCACAGGCGGCGGCGAGCGTGTCGAGCGCGCCGAAGTCGCCCGGCAGGCGCTGGACCAGGGCCTCCGCCAGGCGCCGCGCGCGCGCGCCGTCGCGCACGCCGGCGTCGGGGCTCGTCGCGAGGATCCAGGCTTCGATCTGCACCAGGCGCAGTTCCGGTCCCAGCTCGCGCTGCGCCTGGGTGATCACCTCGAGCGCCGCGCGCGTGGACCCGAGCGCGACGGCGCGGCGCAGCAGCGTGGTCGCGAGCCCGTCGCGGGCCCGCGCGTGGGTCGCGTCGGCGGAGAGGGCCGATCGGAACGCGGCCTCGGCGCGCGGCAGGTCGCCGTGGCCCAGGTGCCACAGACCCTGGTTGGTGAACGCCTGGTCGCGGGCCATCGGATCCAGGGCCGCGGTCTCGAACATCTCCAGCGCGCGGCGTTCGAGCTCGGGCGTGCGATCGGCGCGCTTCATCCACTCGATGCCCAGGCTGATGCGCGCGATCCATGCGCCGGGGTTGCCCGCCAGCGTGTCGGTCCAGAGCCGCTCGAGGCCGTCGTAGCTCCGCGCCGCGCGGTGCGTCTGGGCGGTGCACGCCAGGAGCACGATCGCCGCCGCGGCGATCCGGGCGCGCGGCGCGGCCCCGAGCAGGATCGCACCGCCAGCCGCGGCGAGCGCGAGCAGCGGGACGATCCCCAGGTACGCGAAGTGGTCCGCCACCCACGAGTAGCGGTGCGGGTACACAGGCACGAAACCCAGCGCCGGCGCCAGCGTCACGGCCGAGACGAAGACGGCCAGGATCGGCCCCCAGCCCAGGCGCGGCCGCAGCGCGAACAGCACCGCGACGAGAGCGAGCACGCCGCCCGCCGCGATCCAGCCGGCCGCATCGCCCCAGTGCGGATCCCAGCGCGGGTACACGAACAAGATCGGGTGCGGCCACAGCGCGTGCAGCGCGTAGTGCCAGTACGCGCGCGGCGCGATCAGCACCCAGCGCTCGGCCGCCGACTGCGCGAACTCCGCGCCCTGCGCGCCGACCTTGACCTGCTCCAGGTGCGCGGTGAACGCGCCCGAGAGGACGCCCAGGACCACGAACGGCAAGAGCGGCCCGATCTCCTTCCAACCCAGGCGGCGGTGCCGCCAGAAGAGCGCCGCGCCGATCGCGATCGGGAGCGTCGCGGTGACCGACTTCGACAGCAGCGCGCCCACGAACGCCAGCAGGGCCAGCAGCCACCAGCGCGGCCGCCGCGTGTCGTCGAAGCGCAGGAACGCCAGGAACGCCAGCAGGTAGCACAGCCCCGACAGCACGTTCTTGCGCTCGGTGATCCAGGCCACCGACTCGACGTTCATCGGGTGCAGCGCGAAGAGCGCGGCCGCGCACGCGGCGCCGGGCACCCCCAGGCGCGCGAGCAGCCGCCAGACGAGCCACGCGTTCGCGAGGTGCAGCAGGAGGTTCGTGACGTGGTACCCCAGCGGCTCGAGGCCGTACAGCGCGTGCTCGACCCAGAACGTCGTGAACACCAGCGGGTAGTACTGCGGAGTGTGCGGGACGAGCGCGCCCGAGGCCGGGTCACGCGCCAGGGTCCAGATGTCCGCCAGGCCGCTCCGGCTCTGCACCAGCACGTTGGCCGTGACGTAGCTGTCGTCGTCCCAGATCCAATCGCCGTTCAGCGCCGGCAGGTAGGCGGCGATGGCGAGCAGCGCGATCGCCGCCGCCAGGACCCAGCGGACCCGGGCGGCGGCGGGGCTGGTCGCTCCGGCTGCCGTGCGCGCGCTCACGCGGGAGAAGTGAGCGCGCGCCGGCCTCGACTGCAACGTGCCGCCGGGAAATGCGCCGGTATCAGGGCGCCCAGGTGAGTTCGACGCCGTTCGTGAGGTTGAACGTGGCCGCGGTGCAGAATGCGGCGGCGTTGCGGTACCACCCCTGGTAGGTGCGGGTCCCCGGGCTGGCCACGCCGCCGCGCACCGAGACGCTCTGGTCGCCGGCGCCCGGATACTGCGACGCGCCGCCGGAGTTCAGCTTGGTGCCGAGGCGAACGATCGCCCCCCCCGCGCAGCGCAGACCGTCGCCGAAAGCTGCGCCCGCGCCCGCGCCCTGCTGGCTGGTGCCCTGGAAGTAGAGCGCGTTCGAATTCGGCATGCGCGTGCCCTGCAGCGAGACCTGGTCGTTGCCCAGGCTGGCGATCCCGGTGGCGATCAACTTCCCGCCGGTGCCCAGCGAGCTCAAGCAGCCCTCGTTGGCGCCCACGGCGCTCGCATTGCCGCACGGGCAGGCGGTGGCGCTGCCGTCGCCGAAGCAGAACGGAGTGCCGATGGGCCCGGGAGTGAACACGATCTGGAAGCCATTGACCGTGGCCAAGTTGTTCGCCGGAGTCCCCGGATCGGCCGTGAGGATGGTCACGTTCTGTCCGGCTGCGACGTTGATGGTGTGACGCGCATAGCTGAGCCCCAGCACGTGCGGGGATCCGGGCCAGGCGCCGCTCACGATCTGTGCGCCTTGGGCGGAGCCCGGAACGGAAACCTGTGTGCGGTAGGTGGCGGGGAAATCCGGCGCGAGGCAGTAGGTGTAGATCGCGTAGTCGCCGGGGAGCAGTCCGGCGAGCGTCCACGTGATCAGGCCGCCCGGGCCGCCCTGCCAGAGTCCGCCGACGTCCGTCGCATCCTCCATCAAGAGGTCATCGTCGCCGAACCAGGACGGATTGTTGATCGCGAAGTCGCCGAAGCCACCGATCGGTTGGATCGTGGCCGCCGTGGCCACGCCGTTGATGTCGTTCAGCGCTACGACGGCCTGAGCGGTGGTGCCGACGCCCATCCAGAGGCCGGGTTGCGCGGCGCCGGCGCCGTAGGTGCTGGCCGGCAGGGGGTGGGACTGTTGAGCTCCGCAGTCGAGGTTGAAGCTCTGGGCAGAGGCGCTCGCCCCGAGGGCGGCGCAGAACGTGAAGGTCAGAAACGTCCTGAGTCGGAACATGCTTGTGATGTGTGTGGGGGGCGTCCGATGGATGCCAAGCTCCCCAGTCTACTGCGCTACCCAGAATCCGGTCAGGCGCGCGCGCCCCATCTCGCCTCGGTTCCACTCCCGGTGCCAAGGAAAGGCGCCCCCGCTGTCCGCGGACAGCGAGGGCGCCAGGCTCACTTGACGATCAGGGCGCCCAGGTGATCTCGACGCCGTTCGACAGGTTGAACGTGTCGGGCGTGCAGAAGCTGGCCGCGTTGCGGTACCAGATCTGGT
>CAZKIO010000062.1:0-27330 GCA_964552795.1 uncultured Planctomycetaceae bacterium | reverse complement strand
ATTCGTCCGCCCATTCGAGGCCGAAAAGTGTCATCGAAATGGTGAGGCGCACAGGGCGTAGCGGCCAAGGTCGTTGCGATTCCGTCTCTTGCTCTTGTGACTGTCCTAATTGGATCATGTTCGCATGACAACGATGCAGCCTCCTGCCCCTCCAAAGTACACATTGACATTGAGGCCATACAGGCTTTCCTGCATGAGTATCGCCAGGTTCATGCTATTGCCCCTGAGGACTTGGTCTCGGACGAGATTCGCAGGGATTCTATCTTCGTCAAACACTTCGGTAGCCTTGGAATGCCGCAAGATCCGTGGGGAAATGCGTACGTATACTGTCGGTTGAGTGGCGCGGCTTGGGCCTGGGGATTGGTAGGGTCGCTCGGTGCTGATGGATCTCCAGGTGGCGATGGAGATAATAGAGATACGCTGTTTCTAATCAAGTAGTTTACTGTATGCGTGGGTGGCCGTCGGCGCCGCATGATGCGGGTAGCTGTTCGGGGAAACCCGTGCGTCCAGTGTACGAGTCCGGCCACCCCATCGGGCGGAGCCGAAGTTGGCCCCCGATCTTCGGGCCATGATCACACCCCGCGCACGCGTCCGGCACTTGAGGGAATGCGTCCCACCCCAAGCTGATCGCAGGCACCCGCCGCCCGAGCCCTGATTCCCTGCCGATCTGGCGCGCGCGCGTTACGCGAAGTTCCCCAACCCCCGCGTTTCGGTTCCTCTCTGGTTCCCCGATTCCGGGCCCGCGCCAGCGCGCGCCAAGCCCAGAATCGGCCTTGGCGGCCCCTGCAAGGCCCCTCGACTGCCATTGTGCGGGGAACACAGTGGAACGCCCCGTGCTGAGCGGGGAACTTCGCTCCAAAGTTCCACTTTGGTTCCCCGCTGGTTCCCGCTGCGCGCGCGCGACACCGCGTCGCGCTGATCTCGCACGACGGCGGCGCGTGCACGCTTCATCGCGGTCCGCGTCCATCCGCGCCTAATGCGGGCGCGACGCACCTACCGAGGCGACGAGCACGGATCCAAGGCCCAGCATTCCAAGGCCGTCCGCTCCGCCGACCGCGTGCGCGCCTGGAGCCTTCGACTTGGACAGCTTGACGATCCGCCGCGTGGCGCTCGACGCCCTGCATCTCGATCCGGCCAACGCCCGCCAGCACGGCGAGCGCAACCTCGACGCGATCCGCGCGAGTCTCGCGCGCTTCGGCCAGGCCGAGCCGCTGGTCGTGCAGAAGGGCACCGGGCGCGTCGTGGGCGGGAACGGGCGGCTGGTGGCCATGCGCGCGCTGGGCTGGACGCACGCCGACGTGGTCGAGCTGGACCTCAGCGAGACGCAGGCGACGGCGCTGGGCATCGCGCTGAACCGCACGGCCGAGCTGGCCGAGTGGGATTTGCCGACGCTCGGCAGGCTGCTGGAGAGCCTGCAGCTCGAGGGCGAGCTGGACGGCGTCGGCTACGACGAGGCCGAGCTGCAGGGCGTGCTCGACGACATCATCGCGCTGAGCCCGCTCGAGGTGAGCGAAGACGAGGTTCCGGCGCTGCCCGATCGCGCCACCACCGTGGCCGGCGACCTGTGGCTGCTTGGGCGCCATCGGCTGCTGTGCGGCGACAGCGCGTGCGAGGCCGACGTCGCGCGGCTGCTCGCGGGAGCGCCGATCCACCTGGTGAACATGGACCCTCCGTACAACGTGCGGGTCGAGCCGCGATCGAACAACGCCATCGCCGCCGGGCTCTCGTCCTTCGGAAAGCCCACGCATCACCAGAAGCTCGACGTGGCGCGTCATCCGTCCAAGGCCAAGCGCACGGACACCAAGCTGCGCCCCAAGGACCGGCCGCTCGCGAACGACTTCGTGACCGACGAGCAGTTCACCGAGCTCCTGCGCGCTTGGTTCGGCCACGCCGCACGCGCGCTGCTGCCCGGGCGCGGCTTCTACATCTGGGGCGGCTACGCCAACCTCGCCAACTACCCCAGCGCGCTGAAGGAGGCCGGCCTCTACTTCTCGCAGGCCGTGGTCTGGAACAAACTCCACCCGGTCCTGACGCGCAAGGACTTCATGGGCGCCTTCGAGCTGGCGTTCTACGGCTGGAAGGAAGGCGCCGCGCACGAGTACTTCGGACCCAACAACGCCACGGATCTGTGGGAGGTCAAGAAGGTCAACCCGCAGTCCATGGTCCATCTAACCGAGAAGCCCGTGGAGCTGGCCGCGCGTGCGATCCAGTACTCCAGTCGTCCGGGCGAGAACGTGCTCGACTTCTTCGGGGGATCCGGCTCGACGCTGATCGCGGCCGAGCAGACCGGGCGGGTGGCGTTCCTGATGGAGCTCGACGCCCTGTACTGCGACGTGATCATCGCGCGCTGGCAGAAGCTGACGGGCCAGCAGGCACTGCTGGAGTCGAGCGGCCAGACGCGCTCGGCCGTGGAGGTGGAGCGTGCAACGCAGACTGCCTGATGACGCGTTCGAGTACTACGTGGCGCTCGGGCCTGAGCGTAGCTACAGCGCGGTGGCCGAGCACTACGGCCTCAGCAAGCGCGCCATCACCAAGGCAGCCCAGCGTCAGCACTGGACGGAACGCTTGGAGCGGATCGAGCGGGACGCTCAGGTGCGCGTGGACCAGAAGCTGACCGAGACCATCGAAGAGCAGCGCATCCGGCACACGAAGATGCTGCGTGCGATGGCGAGCCGGGCGGTGAAGGCGATTCAAGAGTACCCGCTGACCAGCGGCATGGAGGGCCTGCGCGCCGCCGAGGCCGTGATCAAGCTCGAACGTCTGCTCGCGGGCGACGCCACGAACCGCACGGAGTTGTCCGTCGAGCAGATCGTGAAGCGCGAGTACGAGCAGTTCATGGTCCCGAGCGACGCCGACGATGAAGAAGGCAGCGACGAAGTGGACGTTTAGCAAGTCGGCGCTGTTCAAGCACGTCGGCTACGAACCTCACGCTGGCCAGCAAGCGATCCACGAATCGCGGGCATCCAGGCGCGTGGTGGCGTGTGGCGTGCGCTGGGGCAAAACGTGGTGCGCTGCAATGGAGGGGCTGGCCGCAGCCATGGCGCCGAATGCACGCTCGATCGGCTGGGTCGTGGCACCGACGTACGACCTCAGCGAGCGCGTGTTCGATCGAATCGCGCTGACGGTGGCGGAGCACTTGCATCACCGCATCATCAGCTTGAAGCAGCACGAGCACCGGCTCGTGATCCGCAACATGGCCGGCGGCGTGTCCGAGATCCGGGGGAAGAGTGCGGATAATCCGGTGTCGCTTTTGGGCGAGGGTTTGAATTGGGTGATCGTCGATGAGGCCGCCCGCTTGAAGCCCAGCATCTGGGAGAGCCATCTCTCGCAGCGTCTGTTGGACAAGCGCGGGTGGGCGCTGCTGATCTCGACGCCGAAGGGCAAGGGACAGTTCTTCGAGCTGTGGCGCCGCGGACAGGGGCGCGATCCGGACTACCAGTCCTGGAACAAGCCGTCGTGGACGAATCCATTGCTGAGCCGCGAGATGATCGAAGCTGAGCGCGAGCGTCTGCCCGAGCGGGTGTTCGGGCAAGAATACGGCGCGCAGTTTCTCGAGGGCAGCGGCGCGGTGTTCCGGAACGTGCGCGAGGTGGCGACGGGTGAGTGGGGCGTGCCGGTCGCCGGGGAGCGGTACTACGCGGGCCTGGACCTCGCGAAGGTCGAAGACTTCTCGGTGCTCGTGATCATGAACCGCCGCTACGAGGTCGTGTTCGTGGATCGGTTCCACCGCCTCGACTGGAACCTGCAGATCAACCGGGTGCGCGCGAGCTGCGAGCGGTTCAACAACGCCCGCATCCTCGTGGACTCGACGGGCGCAGGAGAGCCCGTCTACGAGGAGATGCTGCGCTCGGGCTGCCAGGTGGACGGGTATCCGCTGACGGCCAAATCGAAGTCCGACCTGGTCAACAACCTCGCGTTGCTCTTCGAGAAGCAGAAGCTGGTGCTGCCGCGGGTAGACCTGTGGCCCGACGGCATCGAGGAACTCGAGAGCTTCGAGTACTCCGTGAGCGACGCGGGCAACGTGCGCATGGGCGCCCCGAGCGGGGTGCACGACGATTGCGTGGTCGCCCTCGCGCTCTCGGCCTGGCAGGTGCGGAACGCGCCGGCCCCTCCGGACTACTTCATCCTGTCGCCGCACTCGGGCTGGTCGTCGGCCAAGTTGCGGCGGATCTTCGCGCAGCGGCGCTGAGGTCCACGGCGCCGGCGCGAGCAAAGGGGCGCACAGGGCCGCAGGAACGCGGTCGTGATGGGGAATGTGGCGCGGATCTGGTGGAACTGGCGCGACTGGCACAGCCCCTGCATGCGAGGAGAACTGCCGCGGATCGTTCGGAATCAGGCTTCCTGTGTGTCGAGGGTCGAGCCTCCATGTCGTCGCGCCCCGAGTGGGGCGCAGGAGAAAACGACCATGACCAAGAAACAGAAAGCGACGAAGGCGGCGACGGAGCCGCAAACGAACGACCCCGCAACCACGATCGAGACGACGGCAACGGCGGTCGAGCCCGAAGCGGAGGCCGCGCCGGCGCCGAAGCCGAAGGGCAAGAAGCGCGCGGCCAAGGGCGACGCGACGCTGGAGACGGCGTTCGCGGGCTACCTGGACGCGCTGGAGAAGGACGGGAAGAGCGAAGGCACGATCAGCTCGTACCGCATGGAACTGCAGCTTGCCGGAGCGGACCTGGGCCTCGACACCAAGGTCGCCGACCTCACGCCCGACCGGATCGTGCTGTTCATCGCGTCCGACCGCGTGCAGAAGACGCGCAGCGGGCGCGCGAAGTCGCCGCTCTCGACCGCCAAGACCGAGCGCGTGCTGCGGCAGGCGCTGGTGTGGGCTGAAGGGGCGGGCATGGTCGCGAAGGCGCCGTTGCCCGAACACGCGACGACGCACTGACCGAATCGACGGCGACACGACGGCACCGGTTGGGGATCGCTCCCTGACCGGTGTTGCCGTTCGTGGATAGGCTGGAGCGGTCCCCGCATCCGTCACGGAGCCCACCATGAGACCGCTCGTCATCCACCGTTCGTCCTTCCTCCTTGGCCTCGCCATCGCCGCCGTTGGCTTCCTCGTCGCCGCGCAGTCCACGCCGCCGCCGGGGCCTCCGCGCATCGAGTACGGGCCGCACCCGCGCGACATGGTGCAGGTCGCTCAGGGCGTGCCGTACGTCGTTCCCGCGGGGAAGCTGTTCGTGCTCACGGGGTTGGGCGGTGCGGAGAACGGCGGCTACTGCACGCTGTCCGTGGACGGGATCATCCAGGCAAGCGTCTGCAACTCCTGCACTACGGCTCCTGGATCGCAGATCTCTGCGGTCCCCCCCGGATTCACAGTCGTGGCCGGCGCCACCATCACGGTGTTCACGAACAGCGGAGGTGCTTCCGCCCGCGCCTGGGGCTACCTCGCGAGCGCGAGCTGACGCGATCCTCAAGATCAGGACTTCCCGGCGGTCGCATTCCGAGCGTCCATGTGGGTGCCATGCTGATCGCACAAGCCCTCGACGCGTACCTTGTCCAACTCCAAGCCGACGGCCGATCGCCGCACACCGTTGCGCAGGCGAAGCGGCACCTGCGGCTCTTCATCGCCAGCGTGGGGGACGGCCCGGTCGCGGACGTACGGCCCGAGGACGTCGCGCGCTTCCTTGCGTCGGACGCCGTCACCCGCACGGCCGACGGGCGCCCGCGCAAGCCGACCTCGGCGAACGCGCTGCGCTCGACGCTGCGCTGCTTCTTCGGATACGTGCATGCGGCGGGACACGCGCCGGTGAACGCGGGGCGGCTCATCCGCCGTGCTCGTTGCCCCGCGCCACGGCCCCGCGCCGTTCCCGAGGCCGAAGTGGCCCGTCTGCTCGCGGCACTCGACGGCGCGACGACGCTTGCCGAACGGCGCGACCGCGTTCTCGTGCAGCTCTTGCTTCGCGCGGGGCTGCGCATCGGATCGGCGCTGGCGCTCGACGTCGAGGATCTCGACCTTGACGCCGGGGAGGTGCGCCTGCGGAGGATGAAGAACGGCGACGAGGACCAGGCGTTCATTCCGGACGAGACGCTCGGCGTCTTGCGGGGCTTCCTCAGCGAGCGCATCTCCGGGCCGGTGTTCCTCGGCGCGAGCGGCGCACGCCTCGGGACCCGTCAGGCGCACCGGCGGCTCGCGATCTGGAGCGAGCGGGCGGGCATCGGGCCGGTGAGCCCGCATCGACTGCGCCACTCGTTCGGCATCAGCGTCTACGAGCGCACCGGCGACGTGCTGCTGACGGCCAGGGCGATGTGCCATCGCTCGGTGGCGTCCACCGCCGTCTACGCCCGGCCCCAGGCGGCGCGGGTGCGGGCGGCGATCGGCTGAGACGCGGCAGGCTGCGAGGTCCCCGGCCGCCTCCCCGGTTGGGTCCGATTCCCTACCGAATGGGAGCCCGCGTGGGCGGCGGGTCTCCGCGTCGATGTCGGCCGAGGTTCTCGACTCCGACGCCCGCGCGGGCCGCACGGAGCTTGGGCTAGACGGCGACCAGCGTCAGTCAATCCAGCAAGAGGCATGCCATTCGCCTCGCGCGTATACGAACCGAGGGGAAGACGGATGTAGCAGGGACAACGGCATCCGCATGAAACACATCTTCACCACCATCGAGGTCTGCGCCGCCACCGGCCTGACTGAACCCGCCCTGCGACATCTGCTGCGCCGACCCGGCGCACCCCGCCCCGAACTGCATCGAACCGCGCGGGTGTTCCTGTGGACCGAGAAGGACTTAGCCGCACTTCGCACGTTCATCGAGGGATCTGCGCGCACGTCGAAGGAGCGAAAGCCGAATGTCCGCGACTAGCAAGCGCCATCACCACCAAGGGCAGTCCACCTTGAAGGGGCCGAACCCCGTGAATGCAAGTGATCTCAAGAGCCAGCAGTTCAGTGTCGGTCGTCACAAGCCGACGGCAGTCTACGTCTACACCGACGATGGCAGGGGGCCGGTGGGAGCTGTCGCTCGCTTCGATGCGGGCACACTCGACCCTGAGCGGAAGGACTTCCGCCAGTACAGACGGGTCGGCGACAAGTGGGTCATCGGCCTCAACGGACAACGGCTCCCGCTGTACAGACTCCCTGCTGCGGTTGGTGCGATCAAGCGCGGGGAGACCGTCTGGGTCCCGGAGGGTGAGAAGTGCGTGGAAGCACTGCAGGCTGCAGGCATCGTCGCGACCACGAATTCCGGTGGCGCAGAGAAATGGCAGCCGTACCACTCTGAGGCGCTGCGCGGAGCAGACGTCGTGGTCGTGCCCGATGACGATGCGGCCGGCCGGAAGCATGCTCAGCAGGTCGCGGCGTCCTGCTGTGGCATCGCTAGGCGCATTCGGATTCTGGATCTGGCGACCGTTCTCGGACGCGAGCGCGGCGAGGGCTGGGACGTAGCCGACTGGATCGCCGAGGGCGGCACGGTCGAGCGACTCCGCGAGCTAGCGGAAGCCACGCTCGACTGGGCCCCGCCGAGCGCAACGAGCGTCGAGTGGCCGGAGCCGGTGCCGTTCCTGGGGTCTGCTCACGCCGAGCCGTTTCCGATCAACGAGGCGCTGCCCCCCGAACTCCGGGATGTTGCCCTCGCAATCGCCGAGACGGTGAAGGTCGATGTGACCGCGCCCGCCGCGATGATCGCGCCGGCCATCTCGGCAGCCGTCGGCAACTCCTGCTCGATCCGCGTCTCCCCGTCGTACGTCGAGCCGAACCTCTCCCGCTTTGTGATCTGGCGCAAGCAGTCAGGGGAGCGCGGCAGCGAGATGTTCCGTCGCATTACCGCGCCGTTGGATGCGTACGCGAACGAACACGAGGTCACCTATCAGGAGGCAGCCCGATCGGCTGCGGCAGATTCAACCTACTGGCGCAAGGCCGCGGAGTACGCCGAAGCCCAAGCCGCCAAGAAGAGTGGGAGGCAATCGGAGACCCTGCGCGAGAAGGCGCGAGAGGCGCGGCAGTCGATCCCGCCAGCTCCTGTCCGCACGGTACTACTGATCGGCGACTCCACGGCCGAGTCCACCGTGCGCGTCATGGCCGAGCAGGGCGGCGCGATTGGAATGTTCTCGGGCGACGCGCGGCAGGTCGCGGACGAGTTCCTAGGCCGCTACCGCCGAGATGGCCGCAGTGACGTGTCGGTGTACCTGCGCGCGCACGGCGGCGACACGATCGACCGTAGCCGCGTAGGGGTGGAGTCGAAGGGTGAGTACTTGCGCATCGCGCGGCCGTCGATGGCGATGGCGATCTGCGTCCAGCCGGACGTGGTTGACCAGCTTGCCGAACATCAGGCGCTGCTCGTGTCCGGCTTCCTCCCGCGCTGCAACATCATCGACCCGCGGTCGCTGATCGGGACGCGCTTCGAGGACGGCACCGAGCGGCCGATGGACGCCGTCATCGCTGGAAACTGGAACCAGGTCCTGTACCGCCTGATTCACCTGCGCAAGCGCGTCGTGCAGATCGGTCCCGCCGACTGGGATCCGATCGAGCTGTGCTTCGACGCCGAGGCCATGAGGCTACGGCGCGAGTTCCACAACGAGATCGAAAGCCAGCAGGCACCGGAAGGCCCTCTCGCAGGGCAAACCGGATTCGCGTCGAAGACCGCAGGGGAGGCTGCACGACTCGCCGGGCTTCTCCACCTTGGCCTGTGCGCGTATCGAAACGAACTAGACGACGAAACGGAGCTTCGCTCTGTACGCGCCGAGACATGGCAGTTCGCCGAGCGGCACCAGCGGTGGCAGCTCACGGAGACGTTTCGCACGCTCGCGCTGTCCCGCGAGGACCAGCACACCAGATCAGCGCGTCGCGTTCTGGAGTGGGTGCGCCGGGATGAGGGCCGGCGGTCCGTCCTGGAGGCTCGCGACCTCGTAAGCGGCCACCTGACCAGCAACACCGCGGAGGCGGAATCGATCCTCGCCTGGCTAGAGGAGCGCGGCTGGCTCCGAAAGCTTGACCTGACGCCCGGCCAGCGGAAGCCGCGTCGGGCCGTTCACCACCGCGTGTTCCGGGATGGGGGTGCCGTGTGACCAGCGCCCGGCTTGCTGATCTGCTGCGGATGCTGTTGGAGGCGGAGGTCTTGATCTGGAGTTCAGCGGGAATCCTTGCAGCAAACGCAGCAAGGCAGCGAACGCGCGCCCACGGCCGGTCCCTCCGGTCATCGAGTGCTGCGTTGCTGCATGTGCTGCAAGGAATCAGGCACTCAGCTCCGACTCGTACTGCAATGTCGTCTGCGCGTGCAGCAACGCAGCAACCAGGCGAGGGGGGCCGACCGTGAGCCCCTTCCCCTGGGAGGATCCCGCCCTGGGTGCTGACTTGCTGCGTTTGCTGCACGGTTCCAAGTCCGGTGTGGGCCCTGGACCCAGGAACCCCGCAGCAAACGCAGCAACGCAGCAACGACAGGCCCCGGCCGATCTCCGGGGCGCGATCGAGGCTTTCCGCGCGGCAAACCCGATCCTGGAGGTCCTCGGGCAGCACATCGACGGGGCGGTGATCCGCCGCGTGGCTGCGACGAACGGCGGCGAGTGGGCCGGTCCCTGTCCTCTCTGCGGCGGCGAGGACCGGCTCCGGGTCTGGCCTGCGCCCCGAAGTGGCGCTCCGCGCGCTTGGTGCAGGCAGTGCCGTGCGTCCGGAGACGCACTGTGGTGGGCAACGTGTCTCGCGGGACGGGATCCCGACCTGCGCGGCGCGACCGCAGCCACGCTGCGGGAGGCTGGCTTCCTGCAGGGCCAGCACGGAGGCCGTAGGCATGCGTAGCGTCCTCACGATCACCTCCCTGCGGTTCACGCCCGCGGACGCCTCCGTCCAACCCGCCGGGCTGCTGGGCTACGTTCGCCTGACGCTGAACGGCCGCCTGATGGTGGACGGCATCACCGTGCTCAGGACGCGCACCGGCGTGCTCGCCGTGAGCTTCCCGAGCCGTGTGGATCGCGACGGTCAGCTTCACCCGGTCCTGCGTCCCGTGGGCTGCGGGACTCGTGCGGAGTTCGAGGCGCAGATCCTCGACGCCCTGCGGCTGGAAGGACACTTCTCATGATTCCCGGCCGCGACCCCGCCGCCATGTCGGCGAACGAGAGGCTGGCCGAGATCGCCACCCTTCTGGCGCGCGGATACAGCAGGTCGTGTGCCAACGCGCACACGGGCGCAGGAATCGCGGCTCCTGTTCAACCCGACGCCAACGTGAGAGTCCGGCCGCGGAAGTGCGCGGCGAATCAACTTGCTGACTTGGGCGAGGACGAGCCCTCATGCGTCCGCGCGGCACAGACCGCAAGGAGCGAAGAATCATGATGGCGACCGATATGACACTCTTGTGGTCGGAAGACGGTCGGGTCTCGTGCTCGACGCACGCGCCCTTCGTGGGGTCGGACAGCTGGCGCTCGGGCCGCTGGCGAGCGATCCAGCCGGCAGAGGCTGCCGCGTTCGAGCGGGAAGTCGGTCGGGCACCACGGTGCGAGACCTGTGCGGCGATCGAGCGCCAGCGCACGAAGCCCGGAGGTGACTCTTGAGCGCGCCCACGCCCGCGTCCAGCGAGCGTCTGCGCGACGCTCTGGAGTTCCTGCTGGCCACGGCCGACGACCGGCTCGGCCGCGCCCGTGCGCGCGTGACGGCGCTGGTCGCCAGCGTCGCGGCCGACGCGCATGGCCTCACGGAGCGCATCAAGGCCGACGGCGCGGACGCGGTGGACGCAGCCATGCTCGCCATGCACGTCCGCGAGCTGGTCGCGGCGGTGGAGGACCTCGCTGCGCAGCACGCCCGGCAGCGCGAGCTCTTCAACGTCATCGAGTTCGCCGACCGGGCCGAGCACCGCAGGGGGACACGATGATCGAGAACGCCACCGTCAGCGCGACTTCCCCGTCCCCGCTCGACGCCGGGCTCCTGCGTGAGGAACTGTTCCAGGAGCTGCTCTCGTGGGGCGGCGCGGGCGCCGCGCTCGATCCGCGCACGGAGCGGTTCTACGCGCGACTCCGGACGCTCTCGATCCTGACCGGCATCCCCGTGGCCACGCTGCTGACAGACCTGCGCGTCGAGCTGGAGGGCCTCTCGTGAAGTCCATCCCCGAGGAGATCGCCGAGCTGCGCGCGCTCGACGCCGCGGCCCTGGTTGTTCGGTACGAAGTGTTGTTCGGCCGCCCGCCGCGCGTCAAGCACCGCGAGTACCTGTGGAAGCGGTGCGCCTGGAAGGTGCAGGAGCAGCGGCTCGGCGGGCTGTCCGGCGCGGCGCAGCGGCGTCTCGAGGAGCTGATCGCGGAGATCGACCTGCCCATCGCCGAGCGCGCGCGGACGGTCACCGGTCGCGTCTGCGGCAAGGTCTCCTCGGAGCCCTCCTCCGGCACCACCCTCGTGCGCGAGTGGCGCGGCCAGCGCGTCGAGGTGCGCGTGCTCGACGATGGCTTCGAGTGGGGCGGCGTCCGCTACCGCTCGCTCTCCGCCGTGGCCAAGGCGGTCACCGGCTCGCACTGGAACGGAAAGCTGTTCTTCGGGCTGCGCGCCAGGAAGGGCGCCTGATGGTCCGGGCCGCGACCAAGTCCCGCGCAAACGGGAGCGCAGCACCCGCCACCGTTCGCGTCGCGATCTACACGCGCAAGTCCACGGACGAGGGGCTCGACCAAGAGTTCAACTCGCTCGACGCGCAGCGCCAGGCGGTCGAGGCGTACGTGACGAGCCAGAAGGGCGAGGGCTGGGCGCCGCTGCCCGAACGCTACGACGACGGCGGCTACACCGGCGCGAACACGGAGCGGCCCGCCTTCCGGCGCCTGCTCGCCGACATCGAGGCCGGGCGCGTGGACGTGGTGGCGGTCTACAAGATCGACCGCTTGAGCCGCTCACTGCTCGACTTCGTGCGCCTGATGGAGGCGATCAGGCAGCACGGCGTGACCTTCGTCAGCGTCACGCAGCAGTTCAGCACGACGAACCCGGTCGGCCGGATGACGCTCAACCTGCTCGCGACGTTCGCCGAGTTCGAGCGCGAGACGATCGCCGAGCGCACGCGGGACAAGATCGCGGCCGCGCGCCGGCGGGGGATGTGGACCGGGGGCCGGCCGCCGCTCGGCTACGACCTCGTGCAGCGCAAGCTGGTCGTGAACGAGGCCGAGGCCGAGACGGTGCGGGCGATCTTCGGCCTCTACATGGAGCTGAAGGGCCTCATGCCGACCGTCGAGGACCTGAACCGCCGAGGCCACCGGACGAAGTCTTGGCGCAACGCGCGGGGCCGACTCGTGTCGGGCGGCCGCTGGGACAAGTCGAGCCTGCGGCGCTTGCTGAAGAGCCCCGTGTACGTCGGCCGGGTCGGGCTCGGCGCCGACACGTTCCCCGGCCAGCACGAGGCGATCGTGGACGAGGCGTTGTGGAACGAGGTCCAGGCGAAACTGTCGGGCAGGGAGCCACGCGCCCGTGGGGAGACACGCAACCGCCACGGCCTGCTTCTTCGCGGCCTGCTGGTGTGCGGCGCCTGCGGCTCGGCGATGAGTCACTCGTTCGCCAGCCGCGGCGAGCGGCGCTGGTCCTACTACGTCTGCAACCGCTCCCAGAAGCAGGGAGCGCGAGCCTGCCCGGGCAGCCGCGTGGCGGTGGGAGAGATCGAGTCGTTCGTGGTCGAGCGGGTCCGGGCGATCGGGGCGGACCCCGCGCTCCAGCGGGAGGTGGCCGAGGCGGCCCAGCTCGAGCGCGAGGCCAGGCTGCCCGAGCTGCGGGCCGAGGCCCGCCGGCACGAGGCCGAGCGGCGGCGCATCGTGGACGAGCGTGGGCGCCTCGTCGAGGCGATCGCGCAGGGCGGCGCCGCCGGCGGGGCGTTGGTCCAGCGCGTTGCCGAGCTCGATGACGCCTGTGCCGAGGCCGCGGGGGCCGCGGCGGCGGCCCGCTCCCAGCTCACGGCCGTCGAGGTCGGGACGATCGACGAGGCCGAGCTGCAGGCCGCGCTGGAGGCGTTCGAACCGGTCTGGGCCGAGCTGTTCCCGCGCGAGCGGGCGCGGGTCCTGTCGCTCCTGGTGGAGCAGGTCAGCTACGTCAGGTCGAGCGGCGCGGTCGAGATCAGGTTCAGGCCCTCGGGGCTGCGCTCGCTCGCTGGAGGCGGGTCGTGAGCGGGGTCGTGATCCGCGGGGTGCTGGCGCCCAAGAGGTCGGAGCCGCGGCGGCGGAACCCGGGGATCCGGTCGAAGCCGGACCGCCATGCACCCCGGCGTGGCGATCGGTCGGCCCGGCAGCTCGCGCTGGCGCACCTGGTCGAGCGGCTCGTGGCCGAGGGCGCCGTCGCGGACTACGCCCAGGCCGCCCGGCTGCTGGGCCTGACGCCGGCGCGCCTGACCCAGATCGTGAACCTGACGCTGCTCGGCCCGCGCATCCAAGAAGCGATCCTGACTGGGGAGACGGCCGCAAGTGAGAGGCAGGTGCGGGCGACGTTGAGAGAGGTCGAGTGGGGGGAGCAGGTAGCTGCGCTTGGCCGAGGAATCCGAGACGGGATCTCGACCATTGCCTCAAGCCACGATTGAATCGGGCCGACGCCGAGGTTCCAGATCCACCATGCCCAACATCCGGACGAGCACCGGGTCGAAGTCGCGAGGCGCACCTGGGAACGCGCAGCCATCCGCCCGCGAGCCCCGACGAAGGAAGGCCACGAGCGATCCCCTGGCCACCGCCAAGGCACTGAGCGCGATCGCGGTCGAACGGCACGCCAGTCATGTGCTGCATCGAGGCGGCGCGCCGGCGAAGGCCGCGTCAGCCCATGGCCGTGGTGTGGCGCCGTCGGTAGCTGCCGCTAACGCCGCACAGCAGGCGAAGGGGCATCTGGCGGAGTTGGAGCTCGCCGCCACGTTCACCGCCGATAGCGGAGTGAGGCTCCTGCCGGCGATCTGCCGGATCAACGCCAAGGCGAACGCGCGGCACGCAGACCTGGAGGTGGTCGAGGGCTGCGTGGTCAAGGCCACGGTTCAGGTCGGCACCGGATCCGCGAAGTACCTGGGTTCGAAAGTCCGGCAGTCCCAAGCGGATCAAGTCGTCGTGGACCGCGACGCTCTCACTGAGCTCGGCGCTGCAGGGATGACTACGCCTGCGACGAGCGACCGCGTTCGACACAGCGGCGCCCAGTCCACTCCGGTGCGTGCCGCCAGCCTGCAACGCAGAGCGACCGAACTGCTGACCGCGAACCTGGAAGGGAGGGGGCGGTCAGGACTACCGCCATGGTTTGGGCATGCGTGCGTCGCAGGTGTTCGCACCTCTGTCGTCAGCGTGGTAATTGACGCGGTGCGCCGGCTCGTGCGCGGCGAGCCGATTGACTTCGAGGCAATCGTGGAGGTGTTGCGTGGCGCCTGGGACGCATTCCTCAAGGGCACGACGCAAGCTGCCCTGGCCGCGAGGCACTACCTCCTGCGCGCGAAGGAAGCCTTCGACGCGACGCTCCTCCACAAGACAACCAGGCTGGGAGCATGGTTCGGCGCCATCGCCAGCTTCCTCATCGACACGGCGAAGGACCTGCTCGCGTGGGCGCGGGGGCAAATCGCCTTGGAGGAGGTGTTCGAGCGCGGCAGGCGACGGGCGTTCGAGTGCCTGGGCTCCGCGATGGCAGCCGTCCTGACCCTCTGGCTGTTCGCAGGCTTGCCTGCGCTGCTGCTTGCGGCGTTCGTGTGCGTGGGCGGGGCTCTCGGAGCGGGGTTCGGTGGTCACGTCCACGATCAGCTCTTCGCCCCGGTCGCTTTCGCTCAGCGGCCACTGTTGTAGGCTGCCCTGCCGCCTCCGCAGCCGCCGTCAGTGCTCGGAAAGGTCGTCGAGATGGCGGTCACGGAGCGACGGGTGCGGAGGCGCTGCGGGATGTCGGATGGGGGAGGCAGGAGAGGGCACTCAACTCAGGCGCGTCGTCAACTCCCCAGTACTCGAACGCACACGAGCGCCAGTGCTCGGTCCGTTCAGTACCCAAGCTGGCGGAGTGATCCGTTGCCTCTTGGCTTGACCGAATTAGGCAGGCTGATCCGTCCAGCAATCGCGTTCCAGAGTGCGGAGCCTCTCGACCTTGCGGCCAAGCACGGGCACGGTCACGGCGCGCCCGGGCTCGTGGTCTTGCAATCCTCGATGCCCCACGAACCGTAGTCGACACTGCACGCTGGAGTCGCGAGCATCCCGACCTCCTCGGAGACCACGTCCCCGCGTCGGCGATCCACGATTAGATCCAGACCTACGCGCAGCTCTTCGAGTACCGACGCGCTCGCCGTGGTAAAGCCCAGGTCATCCCCGTTCCAGGCCCGCACTTCAGCCGAACGGAGGGCATCCTCCCGGTCCCAGCCGATGGAGACTGACACGTCGGCCCGGACCTCCAGCCGAACGATGAGCTCATCCCCGGCCAACTCGCGCACGTACACGACGCGCAGGTCCTTCAATTCGACGATTTCCGAGGGCCACGCGCTCCCCACGTCCGGAGGAAACCCCGCGACCACCTGCACGATCGTGTCGTTCTCATCCTGCAACAGTGACAGGAGTCGGCGCTTCAGCCAGCCCGCAAGGTCCACGGGCACCGGAACGTGGGCTTCGAGTTGCCGCCGCAGGTCCTCCAGCATCTGGGTCTTCGGCAGGATCAGCTTCTCATTCAACTCGCGAAGCGACCGAACCAACGTCACTCGTTCCGGGTTCCGGATATCGCTCCGAAGATCCTCGTGCACGAGTGGCCCATCTCCAAAATCTGCGGAGTTCCCGGAAACGAACACGATTCGCTCGTCACCGCCCCACGTCTGGCTCCGAACCGATTCCCAGATCAACGCGTCCCTGTACCCGGATCCGCTCTCCTTGAAGGGCTTACGCTTCGAAAGGTCACGTTGCACGAGCGTCTTGTGGGCTACCCTTGGGTATGGCAGCACCTCGCCGCCCACCTCGCTGATGCGCTCAATCAGTCCAGCGCGGTAGTCCGCCGCGCGATCCTCGATGCTCACGACGTGCCCGGGATCCACCGGCCCCGCGAGGAGTCGCGCGAGGGTTCGCCTCGCGCCATCGAAGTCCCGCGCGGCCTTCTGGAGGTCTTGCCGGTAGCCGTTCACGACCTCGTCGATCACGACCTCCGGGACGTAGAGCCTAGCGGGGATCAGGCTCAGGCCTGTCAGGAACGTGCGGCTCGTCGGACTCGAGAGATGGTAGTCCGCCCGGATCGAGGTTGTGTCAAGGACGATTCTCAAGGCGCCTCGCCATCGTGAGCCAGCCTGCGGACGTTGTGCCCTACTGTGGTGGTGCGGCGGGTCATGCTCGCACAGGATAGCAGGAGCACTCGATCACACTGCTGCTCCGCGGCCATGCTACTCCTTGGGCCACCATGGGCCGTGCTTGCCGTCGCAACCTGCGTCTGCGACGCTGAAAGGGGAGGACGTGGCCATGAGCGAGCGAGACTCTGCAGCGGACTGGCACTTGCTTGAGGGCGACATCGTCGAGGGGCGGTGCCTCGTGGAAGCCCTGTACATCCGCAAGGAGCCGGACGGCTGGGTCCCCCTGGTGCCCCCGGTGCTCGTACGAGTCGATACCTCGATCCGGAGCGCAATCCTGACGCCGGCGGTCGCGCGCGACCTACACCTGAAGCTCCGCGACACGAAGTACGCGGGTGTGCGCGTGACCGACGTCTGCTTTCAGTTGAACCTGCCGGGCGGCCAGCGGATCTGGCTTGAGGAGGTCAGGGCTCTGGTGCCCGACGACGCCGACGCATGCGTCTTCGGGATGGCGCAGATCCTGCAGTGGCGGTTCGAGATCGACGGTCCTGCGCGAAGGTTCAGGATCAGCGTGCCGAAGCCGCCAGAGAGGTAGCTTCAGTGGGCAAGCCGTCGGATCGTGGGTACCTGCTGGGATGCGCAGGAGCTCGGGTTGCGGGGCCCTCGTTCCTCGCATGTTGACGGCGTGCTGAGATCAGCTCATTGGTCTGGCGTGCCGATCGGCTGCTTCGACCTGTGTGAAGCTGACGTGCAGGGTGGTGCGCGCTCAGCGCGAGCGTGAGGCTAGGTCTGCAAGTCCGTCGATTGCGACGCCCTCCTGAATCACCAACCGGAGGGTCTCCTGGAGGATTCGACCTTGAGGCCAGTCGTTGTACAGGAACGAAGCCACCTCTCCGCCGGCAAGCTTGAGCGCACGGATGATCTCCGCTTCGACGCACCGGCGGAACTTCGTCTCGCATTCCAAGGGAGCCAGGAAGAGCAGCGTGGCATCAAGGATGGCCTGACGGACTCGACGGACCTCGGCCGGGTCTTTGGCACCCGGGCCGTACGAGCGGATGCCCGACAGGTACGGTTCGAGGCTCAACTCTCCAGACTGAGCTCGACGTCGGTCCGCGCCCGCGACCCAGGCCCCATTCTCGGGGCGGAGGCGCCTGAGGAAGCTGTCTCCGGTCTCACCGACGTACGCGACCCGGTAGCTCCCTGGCAGCGCAACGGTCTGCAGGTAGATCCCGGGGGAAGTCGCACACGAGGACTCCGAGAACAGCGGCACGCCCGCGTTTGCTTTCGTTGACGCGAGAGGGCCGGCGAAGTCCAGGGTGACACTGTTCATGATGCGGAAGGCCGATGGACTACTACTGCTCCGCCTGTGCCGCCACCACCCAGATGCGCTTGAGCGGCAGCTCGGCGCGCAGATCGGCCGGGAGCTTGTCGTACTGGGCGAGGAGGTTGTCGATCACCGCCTCGGCGTCCCAGAGGCGGACACGGAAGAACTGGCTCGCGGTCTCTCGCTCGACCGAGTTCCTGAACCCGCTCCAGGACACGAGCAGCCCCTGCTCGGCGCCGACGTTCTGCATCACGCCGATGAGCTGATCGAGGGTCGGGCGCTCGACCGGCTGGTCGCCTGACTTGACCTGCACGCAGATCCGCGGGCTCCCGAAACCGAGGGGGTCAGGCGCCGCCAGGATGTCCACCCCCTTGTCCGGGCCGACCGGGCTGACGTGCGTCGTGTAGCCCTGGCTCTCGAGGATAGCGGCGACGAGCCGCGCCAGCCCGTGCCCTTTGTACGAGCGTCCGATGAGACGCGCGATCTGGTCTTGCGCGAGTTGGGCGAGGTCCACCAAGTCGTCGGACTCCTCGGGGTCCTCGGCCACGGGCGTGTCTTCGGCAGCCTTGCTGGATCGGCGGACGGCTGGGATGGGGCCCGTTGAGCGCCAGTCGTTCGTCGCCATCGCTCGGACGCGCTTCTCGGCATCGTTGCGGCTGATCTCGCAGATCGTGGAGTAGGCGCCGAACGAGTAGAGCAGGTCCTGCTCGAACGCCGTGCGAGGCACGGACGTGTTGAGCCACTTGACCTGCCGGACGTGTCGGAACAGCGGCTCGGCGCCGCGATCGTAGCGGTAGCCGCTGGTGATCTGGCCGATCGCGATGCTCGCGTGACTCTTGCGCGGGAGGACGACCCAGTCGCCCGGCTTCATCGCGATCGCGAACATGTGGAACTTGCCGGCCCAGTTGCCCAGCCGCCGTGACGATTCGTTGGGGTAGGCGCGGTGGACCAGTTCCTTGATGCCGGCATAGTCCTTGGCCGTGCTGAGGTTGAGATCCTCGATCCCGTGCCAAGTCAGGTTGATCAGGCCGTTGGTCAGGAACCGTTCCTCGTACTCCCCGTACTTGCCAGCGCGCACGAGCCACAACGCCATCGGCGAACACTCCTCTCGGCTGCGAGGGCCATCGGACCGGGACGGCGCGGCCGGCACAGCGTGGCCGGAAGTCTACGGACCAGGCGGGCGCGCTCCCAAGATCGACGTGACTCATAGTCCGTAGACCCATCGTCCACGGCTCCAGAGCCTGGGGCGTGTGGCGAGAGGGAAGGACTCGGGGTACCTGCGGGCCTTTGGCGAGGCCGTGCGCCAGCAGCGGCAGAAGCTCGCCCTCTCCCAGGAGGAGCTGAGCTTCCGCTCCAAACTCGACCGCACCTACATCAGCGGCATCGAGCGGGGCGTGCGGAACCCGACCCTCAAGACCGTGTACCGCATCGCCGCCGCGCTGGAGACCAAGCCCAGCCGGCTTGTGGCTGCAGGCGAGGGGCTGCTCGGCGGAACCTGAGCCGCGGTTCCACCCCCCTCCTTGCGGTAGGATCCTGGTCTCCCGACCCTCCAGGATGCCCGCACCCGAGCCGACCCCCGAGCGCCGCGCTCGCCAGACGATCGACGCCGACCTGACGGCCTCTGGCTGGGTGATCCAAGACCGCCGGGAGATGAACGTCCGCGCGTCCCACGGCGTCGCCGTGCGCGAGTTCGTCCTGGACGCCGGCCACGGGTACGCGGACTACTTGCTGTTCGTCGCCGGCAGACCGGTTGGCGCCGTCGAGGCCAAGCCCGTCGGTCACACGCTGACCGGCGTCGAGATTCAGTCCGCGAAATACTCCGACGGCGTACCGGACACGCTCCGGCCGCCGGTCTCACCGCTGCCTTTCCTGTACGAGACCACAGGAGTCGAGACCCACTGCACGAACCTCCTTGACCCCGAGCCCAAGGCCCGCCGCGTCTTCGCTGTGCACCGGCCTGAGACCCTCCAGGAATGGCTCCAGGCCAAGCCGCTCGTCGAGTGGGCGACATCGTGGCGCCCGCCAACTGCCGTCGCTGAGCGGCCAGACGATCCCCCGCGCCCCTCGTCCTTCCGAGCGCGTGTGCGCGCCATGCCGCCCCTTCCCGATCGCGACGTGACCGACCTGTGGCCCGCCCAAGATCGGGCCATCCGCAACCTGGAAGCTTCTCTCGCCGCAAACCGCCAACGCGCGCTCGTCCAGATGGCGACCGGCTCGGGCAAGACGTTCACCGCCGTCAGCGCCATCGCCCGCCTGCTGACCTACGCCGCGCCGCGGCGCGTACTCTTCCTGGTCGATCGAAGAAACCTCGGCGAGCAGGCCGAGAGCGAGTTCCGCCGCTACCGGCTGCCTTGGAACAATCGCCTGTTCACCGAGGAGTGGAACGTCCAGCTCCTGACCTCCAGCACGATCAACCCGTCCACCACGGTCGTGATCACGACCATCCAGCGGCTGTGGTCGATCCTGAGCGGAGAGCCCGAGCCGGTCGAGGGCCTCGATGAGGAGGGGTCACAGTTCGACGCCTCCGGTCAGCCCGCGCGCCAGCCGGTCCAAGCTGCGTACGCGCCCAAGCTGCCGCCCGAGTTCTTCGAGCTGATCTTCGTGGACGAGTGCCACCGCAGCATCTACAGCGTGTGGGGCCAGGTGCTGACTTACTTCGACGCGTTCCTCGTGGGCCTGACCGCGACCCCTTCGAATCACACCTACGGGTACTTCGACGGGAACGTCGTGTCGGAGTACACGCACGAGGACGCCGTGGCCGACGGCGTCAACGTGGACTTCGAGGTCTACCGCATTCGCACGCGGATCGGCGAGCACGGGTCGAGGATCGAGGCCGACGGCGAAACCGTGGTCCGCTTCCGCGATCGGGCCACGCGCCAGGAACGCTGGGAGATGCCCGACGATGACATCGAGTACGGCGCCGAGGACCTCGATCGCGGGGTGGTCGCCGTGGACCAGATCCGGACCGTGTTCCGGACCTTGCGCGACAAACTCTCCACCGAGATCTTCCCCGGCCGGCGGGAGGTGCCGAAGACGTTGGTCTTCTGCAAGGACGACGCCCACGCCGAGGACGTGGTCCGCACCGTGCGCGAGGTTTTTGGCAAGGGGAACGACTTTGCCCAGAAGATCACGTACCGGACGACGGGGAAGAGTCCGCGGGACCTGATCCAGGAGTTCCGGACGGCGTACTCGCCGCGCGTCGCGGTGACCGTGGACATGATCGCGACCGGCACGGACATCCGGCCGGTCGAGATCGTGGTCTTCCTGCGGCGCGTGAAGAGCCGGATCTACTTCGAGCAGATGAAGGGCCGTGGCGTGCGCGTGTGCGATGCGACCGAGCTGCGGCAGGTCACCCCCGACGCGCCGGGGGCCAAGGACCACTTCGTGATCGTAGATTGCGTCGGAGCCTGCGAGCAGACCTTCCAAGACACGCAGCCGCTGGAGCGCAAGAAGAGCGTCTCCATGGCCAAGTTGATGGAACTCGTCGCGGCCGGCTCAACCGATGAGGACGTGCACTCCTCGCTGGCGAGCCGTCTGGCGCGCTTGGATCGCCAGTGCGGGGACGAGGAGCGGCGGCAGATCCGCGAGGTGGGGGGCTGCGCCCTGCGCGACGTGACGTACCAGATCCTGGCCGCCATCGATCCGGACACGGCCGTGGCCGAAGCGCGGCGCGAGTTCCGGATCCCGGAGAGCGCCGAACCCACGGCGGCCCAGATCGAGGAGGCCCGCGACCGATTGCTCGTCGAGGCCGGGGCGCCGATCCGCTCGAACCCGGCGCTGCGCACACTGCTCAACGACATGCGCCGCAAGTTCGAGCAGGTGATCGACGAGGTCAGCCGTGACCAGGTGATCGAGGCCGGGTTCTCCGGCGACGCGCGCGCCAAGGCGGGCGAGTTGGTGCGGTCCTTCGAGGCGTGGCTGGCGGGGCACCGCGACGAGTTCGAGGCGCTGCGGTTTTTCTACGCGCGCCCGCACGGCGAGCGCCTGCGATACGAGGACGTGAAGCGGCTGCACGAGGCGCTCGGGCTCGCCGACGCGCGGTTTCAGGAGCCGCGGTTGTGGGCGGCGTACGGCGCGCAGGACGGTCAGCGCGTTCGCGGGGACGCGGCCACGCGTGGATTGGCCGACCTCGTCTCGCTGGTCAAGTTCGCGGCGAAGGCCGAGCCGGTGCTTGTGCCGCACGAGGAGACGGTCAAGGCGCGCTTCGCGGCCTGGCTCGAGCGCCAGCGCCCGGCGGGGAAGACCTTCACCGAGGAGCAGGTGTGGTGGCTGGAACGCATCCGTGACCACGTCGCAGCGAGCATCGAGATCACGCCGGATGACTTCGACGCGGTGCCGTTCGCGGAGAAGGGTGGGTTGGCGAAGGCGACGCGGCTCTTCGGCCCGGACCTGAAGAGCTTCGTAGCTGAGATCAACGGGGAGTTGGCGGCGTGAGCGAACAGGCTCGGATTCCGCCGCATTGGTCGATGGCTCCGCTCGGGGATCTCGTACTCGATCGGGTCGAGAACCGTGAGCCTGCCCCGCGCGAGCACATCCGCTACATCGACATCAGCGCGATCGACAACCGGGCGAAGCGAGTGACCGGCGCAACCGAGTTGGTCGGCGCTTCCGCGCCGACGCGCGCGCGGCAGTGGGTTCAGACCGGCGATGTGCTCGTCTCGCTGACCCGCCCGAACCTGAACGCGGTGGCCCTGGTCGATCACGGGTTGGATGGATGTGTTGCTTCAACGGGGTTCGACGTGCTTCGGCCGCTAGAGATCGAACCGAGGTACATCCACTACTTCGCGCAGTCCGACGCGTTCGTGCAGCCGCTCGCGAGCCTTGTTCAAGGCGTGGTGTATCCGGCTGTTCGGCCGCGCGACGTTCGTCGGCAGCAGATCCCTGTTCCTCCGCTCCGAGAGCAAGTCTGCATCGCCGACGCCCTCGACGACCACTTCACGCGCCTCGACGCGGCCGAGGCTGCGCTGAAGCGCGCGCAGGCTCGGCTGAAGCGGTTCCGGGCATCGGTGCTCCAGGCGGCGGTTACGGGGCGGCTCGTGCCCACCGAGGCCGAGATCGCGCGGCGCGAGGGGCGCAGCTACGAGCCGGCGTCGGCGCTGCTCGAGCGCGTTCTCGCGGAGCGGCGGAAGCGGTTTGAAGCGTCGGGCAAGCGCGGGAAGTCCGTCGAGCCGGCCGCGCCGGACGTGGCGTCGCTGCTCGAGTTGCCGGAGGGGTGGTGTTGGGCGACGGTCGGCACTTTGAAGGTGTACTCGATCTACGGACCTCGGTTTGCGGCCGATCGCTACGCGAGCGAGGGGCCCGCGGTGTTGCGCACATCGGACATCACCCCTTCCGGCCGGATCAACCTGAACACGGCGCCACGAATCCGACTCACGTCCGAGGAGTTGGATCGTTTTCGAGTCTGTCCGGGAGATCTGCTAGTGACCCGATCTGGAAGCGTGGGGACGGTCGCGGTCTACGACGACACCGTCGCTGCGATTCCTGGTGCATACCTGCTCCACTACCGCTTCGACCCACTGATCGTGGACCCGTGGTACGTACTCGCGGTTCTTCGGTCATCCAAGGGACAGCGAACCCTCCGGGGCGGCGCCGGGGGGGTTGGACGGCCGAATCTCAACGCGCCAACGGTCGAGCAGATCTGCGTGCCCGTGCCACCCATCTTGGAGCAGAGGCGCATCGTCGAGGCAATCGACGAGATGCTAGCCAAGGAGGAGCACATCTCAGGGTCGCTCGCCGGCACGGCGCGCCGGACGGCTACACTTCGTCGTACCGTGCTCGCGCTTGCCTTCGCTGGGCGCCTCGTTGACCCCGACCCGTCCGACGAGCCCGCGTCTGCCCTACTCGACCGCATCCGCGCCTCCCCTGCGCAGACCGTCTCGAACGCATCCCCGAAGCCGCGCCGTGTCCCGCGCCGTCCGAGGACGACCACATGACCGAGTCCGCCGCCCTGGTCCAGAAGCTCTGGTCCTACTGCCACGTCCTGCGTGACGACGGGCTCTCGTACCTCGACTACCTGGAGCAGCTCACCTACCTGCTGTTCCTCAAGATGGCGGAGGAGCGCGCCGCGCTGCGAGGCGAGGAGCAGCCGATCCCGAAGGGCTACCGCTGGTCCGACCTTGCCGCTCCGCAGATGGAGGGGGAGCGGCTGGAGAAGAAGTACCGCGAGATCCTGGAGACGCTCGGCAAGCAGCGGGGGATGCTCGGGCTGATCTTCCGCAAGGCACAGAACAAGATCCAGGACCCGGCCAAGCTGCGCCGCTTGATCGTCGAGCTGATCGGTCAGGAGTCATGGACCGAGCTGTCCTCGGACGTGAAGGGCGACGCCTACGAGGGGCTCTTGGAGCGCAACGCGCAGGACACGAAGAGCGGCGCTGGACAGTACTTCACGCCGCGTCCCCTCATCCGTGCCATGGTGGACTGTGTCCAGCCGCGCCCGAAGGAGACGATCTGCGACCCGGCGGCCGGCACGGGCGGCTTCCTTCTCGCAGCCCACGACTACATCGCCGCGAAGCACGGGAACAAGCTGACGAAGGACGAGAAGCGCCACCTCCGGTTCGACGCGCTGCGCGGTATGGAGCTCGTGGACTCGGTCGCCCGGCTGTGCTCGATGAACATGTTCCTCCACGGGATCGGACCGCTGGCGGAGGACGGCGACCCGCCGATCTTGGGTGGGGTGGACGCTCTGGAGAGTGCGCCCTCGAAGCACTTCGACGTGGTGATCACGAACCCGCCGTTCGGCAAGAAGTCGTCGATCACGGTCGTGAACGCTGATGGCGATGAGGACCGGCAGAGCCTGACGTACAACCGGACCGACTTCTGGACGACGACCTCGAACAAGCAGCTCAACTTCGTCCAGCATGTCCGCAGCCTGCTGACGATCGGCGGCCGCGCGGCCGTGGTCGTGCCCGACAACGTGCTGTTCGAGGGTGGCGCCGGCGAGAAGGTGCGGCGACGGCTGCTCCAGGAGTGCGACGTGCACACGCTGCTGCGCCTGCCGACGGGCATCTTCTACGCACAGGGGGTCAAAGCGAACGTGCTGTTCTTCGACCGGCGCGAAGGCCGCGAGGAGCCCTGGACGACGCGGCTGTGGGTCTACGACCTGCGGACGAACCAGCACTTCACGCTGAAGCAGAACCCGCTCCGGCGCGAGCACCTCGACGAGTTCGTCGCCTGCTACAAGCCGGGCGAGCCCCGGGAGAAGCGCGAGGCGACCTGGACCGAGGCGAACGCGGGTGGGCGGTGGCGCAGCTACACGCTCGACGAACTGCTCGCGCGCGACAAGGTCAGCCTGGACCTGTTCTGGCTCCGCGACGAGAGTCTCGAGGACGGCAGCGACCTACCCGAGCCGCATGTCCTCGCGGCCGAGATCGCCGACGACCTGCGCGCTGCGCTGGAGCAGATCGAAGACGTGCTGGCGGACCTTCGACTGCGAGCACAACGTTGAGGATGGACGAGCCTCTCGCTTCCATTCACAGGGCGTTCGACGCTGGGCTCCGCCACCTCCGTCGATCCATTCAGGGGCACTGGCCTCAGTCGATGGAGATGGGCGACCTTCACGAGGCGAACATCGCGCTGCACATCGGGGCCTCGTTTCGCGAGCTGGGCGCACTCACCTTCGTTGAGGCTCCGCTCGTGGGCGGACAGAAGAAGCGCGCCGACCTACTCGTCCTCAATCAGCAGGCAGGATGGGCACTCGCCGCAGAGTGCAAGTGCGTCGTTCACCAGGGCCTGGTGCGGAACCTCGCCGAGGATGCCAACCGTGTGGCCGACGCCATGCTCATTGCAGGCGATAGTCACGCGACCGTCAGAGACCTTCAGTGCTTCGGTGCCCTTGCGGTCAGCGTCTGGAACGATGACCACCGAGCCTGGTGGCTGGCGGGGGAACAACGCCCGCAGGCGCCTACGAGGGCGAAGCGCCCCGAGGAGTGGAGCGAATTGCGGTCGTTCCTCAATCGCAGCGTAGTGCTCGACGCGGTTGATCTTACTGTTGGTGCAGGCCACTGGGGTCTCTTTGCCGTCGTGGAGCGCGAGAGCCTCTGGCTCGGGTAGCGAGCACTATCTGGCCACGGTAGGCCGTCTGGCCCACGGACCGAAACTAGGTTCCAGGCGCCGGCTTACCACTCGGCACGAAGGTCGCGTCCAGCCGGACGTTCATCTCGCGTTTGTCGAAGCCCTGGACGCGATCCTCCCAGTTGCCTGTGTTGACGATCGGGTCGATGACGAGGATGGAGCCGTCCGCGAACCTGATCTCGATGCCGTCACGGGAGTAGCCCATGTCGGGGCTCGAGACGCGCCCGATCTGCACGGACACGATGGTCTTGCCCACGGTGGTCTCCAAGTTGTCCGTGTCGGCATGGCGCCAGGGCAGCGGCTCGATCGCGGGATGCATCTGAGACTCCAGGATGTCAAGGCGCCGACAGGCTCGCTCCTGGTCGATCCCCAAGCGTTCGGCGAGGTAGCTGGCTAGCTTGGCGACGGCAGACGCCGCGACTCGTGCGCCCTCCAGGAACCGGTCGAACGCAGGCATGGGCTGCGGCTGCGGAGCGGGGACGCGGTGGATGCTGTTACGGGCCTCACGCAGCGCAGCGAGGGGTGCGTGAATCGCGGAGACGTGTTCCGGGGGAATGAACGCCTTGATTGCGGCGAGCGTTCCCGTGCCAGCGTCCAGAGCGACACCAAGTTGCGCGGCGATCTTCTCGACCGCAGGGCCATAAAGGCCCTCGACGACCAGCCGCTGCAGTTCGACGATCGAAGCCAGCAGTTCGGCGGAGTTCTCGGCGATCGGGTAGTGGAGGAGGGGGTTCGTGTCGGACTTGAACAGCGGCGGAAGCCCTGCTGCTGCCGTGATGGCACGGGCACGGTGGATCGCGTCACGAAGTTGCTCCAGGGGACCGGCCGCGTTCCACTCGCCCTCGAGGATTCGCTCCTTCCAACGGTCGTAGGTCGGGTCACTCTCGGCGAAGTCCTGGTGGCGCACCAAGTCGGTGAGCCATGCCTCACGCTCGCGCGCCGGCAGCTTCTCGAAGTCGGGGATCCAGGCGACGACGCAGATCCTGCCGTCGCGCAGGTGCCGGAACCCGTACCTGACCTCGAAGTACTGAGGTTCGCCGGGTTCGAGATCAGGGTCCTCCAATTCGGTTCGCTTGATCTTGCCACCGCAGTCGTCCTCGACAACGTGGTAGAGATCCAGCGAGCACTTGTAGCGGGCGAGGACCGTGCGGTGAAACGCCCGCGTGAGCCTGTCCTCGATCTCCTTGGTCGTCGGCCCCGGGGTCATGGGCGCAGGGTACCGCGCGCCGCCTGTTCGAACGAAACCGCTACGCGGTAGCCAGTGCAATGCAGCCGGTCGGCGGAACGTAGCGCATTCGGACCACGCGGCGCGACATCCGCGCGCACGGTTGAACTTGCCTGGGCGCCTTCGCGACGGTCTGCACCCCCGAGCGGGCGGCAGACCGCCCAAGGAGTCCCGATGCAGACGCTCCGCGACCAGATGGAGGCCGACCTCAAGATCGGCGGGTACAGCCCGATGACCCGCAAGGTCTACCTGCTCTACGCCCGGCTCGCTGCCTCGTCCGCGCGAGACCGGCGCAAGCGTGATCGTGATGCGAACGCGATTAGGATTGCACCGAGCCTCGGGCTCCACGGGCGCCGCATCGTGCAGCGGCGGGGGAGAGTGACGGCGCGATATGCCACGCGTGCGGTGCGGTTGGCGCATGTAAGCGTACCGTGTGCCTTAACCACTTCCGGGCTCTCGGCCGCTCTCCGAGAGTTCGAGAGCCGGTTCGGTCGGGGTCCGGTCGCAGCGGGTAGGGTTGCGACCGGTGCCCGGTCGCTCCGCCGCGAACAGAGAGCGCGGAACCCCGCGCACGATGCG
>CAZKIO010000061.1:0-27331 GCA_964552795.1 uncultured Planctomycetaceae bacterium | reverse complement strand
CGCGCGATGGCCACGGCCGAGACCTACCGCGAGTTCTACGAGCACGAGGCCGGCGTCTACGCGATCGGCCCCGAGGACGAGGCGGCCTGGAAGCACCGGCGCGACCTGGTGCAGCGGCTGTGGCCGGCCGACGCCGGCGACAGGGTGCTCGACGTGGGCTGCGGCGACGGCGCGCTGTCGCTCGAGATCGCACGACAGGGTCGGCGCGTCGTGGGCCTGGACCTGTCGCTGAAGCGGACGGCGCGCGCGCGCGAGCGCGTGCCCGAGGTCGCCTTCGGGATGGCCAGCGTCTACAGCCTGCCCTTCGGCGACGCGGCGTTCGACACGGTCGTGTGCACGGACCTGCTCGAGCACCTGGACGAACCGGAGCGTGCGATGCGCGAACTGGTGCGCGTGACCCGACGCTGGGTCCTGGTCACGGTGCCGTACGCGATCCGGATCGAGAAGACCCTGTGCGTGCACTGCGGCAAGGACTACTTCCTGTACGGCCACCAGCACTCGTTCGGGCGGAGCGGCATCGAGGGCCTTGCGCGCGCTGCGCACGCGACGGTCGACCGCTTCGAGCACCTGATCCCGATGTTCGAATGCCGGCGCTACAAGTGGTTCCCGCCGCTCAAGTGGCTGATCTGGGACCACTTCAAGGACACGGGCACGTTGGGCGCGCGCGTCCGGAAGGCTTGAACGCCGAGCGCCCGGGGCGTCACCCGGCGGTCGTCTCGGTCATCGCGTCGCGGCTCTTGCTGGCGGCGTTCGCGCTGGTGCCGGTCTTGTGGCCGGGATCGACCCAGGAGCGGGAGATTTCCTGGCGCGGGAACAGCTTGCGCTCGATCCGGTTGTAGACGTCGAACGCGCGCGCCTCCCACAGGCCGCTGGGGAATCCGCCGGTCAGTTCGCCGCGCTCCAGGCGCCTGGCCGCGCGCTTCTCCCACCAACCGATCTTCCCGCGCGCGAGGCCGTAGTCGAGCGTCACGTAGTGCTGGTACATCTTGCGCGCCAGCGCGACCTCGGGCGGGATCTTGCCCGGCCAGGTCTCCTCGAGGTGGTACTCGCCGATCGAGCCCCACTCCTCGATCTTGACCGGCGGCTGGTAGCCCAGTTCGATCGCCTGGTCCCACATCGCGGTGCCCGGGATCGGGCGGTAGGGCCACACGGTCGGACGCGCGAGCGGCGCCGCGACGTGCAGGCGCCGGCACTGGTCGATCGTGGCCAGCATCGAGTCGCGCTCCTCGCCGGGGTACCCGATGATGTACGTCACCGACGCGCAGATCCCGCGCTTGTCCATCTCGACCGAGGCTTCGATGTTGTCGTCGCCGTGGATCGGCTTGCCGATCTTGGACATCATCTCGTCCGTGCCGGCCTCGGCGCCGATCTCGGCGATGTACATGCCCGATTCGGCCAGCAGGTCCAGCACCTCGGGGTCCTTCTTCTTGGCCTCGAGGATGGTGTGCGTCTCGATGAACGCGTTCCACCAGAACGGCAGCTTGCGGTCGATCTTGCCGCGCGCGAACTCGCGCATGCGCTTGCGCATCACGCCGAAGTTGGCGTCGTGAAAGCGCACCACGTCGAAGCCCCAGCGCTCGTGCAGCCCCTGCAGGTCGTCGAGCATCCGCTCCGCCGGCATGGCCTTCCAGCGGCGGTCGGTCACGATCGGCGAACAGCAGAACGTGCAGGGTTCAGGGCAGCCGTAGCTGGAGAAGTACGTGATCCCGAAGTAGGGCTTGCGGTTGCCGATCGCCGGCGGCGTCGGCATGCGCAGCACGTCCTTGTGCGACTGCGCGCGCAGTTGGTGCTGCTTGTAGGGCTCGATGTCGATCAGGTGCCACGGGCAGTCCAGCAGTTGATCCCAGCCGACGGCGCCGCGCCGCTCGGTCTTGTGCACCTCGCCGTCGCGCAGGAGGGCCAGCCCCGGGATCGCGTCGAGCTTCGCGCCGGCGTCGACCGCGGCGACCAGCTCGCGGAACGTGAGCTCGCCCTGCCCCAGCACGACGGCGTCGTACAGGCCGGTCTTCAACTGCAGATCCGGCCGCACGCTCGCGAACCAGCCGCCGATGAACATCGGCAGGTCCGGATGGCGCGCCTTCACGCGGCGCGAGCAGGCCAGGCCGTCCGTGACCATGTAGCCCAGGATCCCGGTCGTCGCATAGAGCAGCGCGCCCTCGCAGGCCTCCAGCACGCGGCGCTGGCCTTCCTCGCGGGTGTACAGGCTGCCGTCGACGATCACGACCTCGTAGCCGTCGCGCAGGGGCCACGCCGCGATGGTCAGCATCTCGAGCGGGAGCATGTCCTTGCTCGACGGCAGCCCGAGCGACTCGTCCACCTGTTGCGGCTGGTAGAGAACGATCTTCTTCTTGCGCCCGATCATGAGAGAGGAGGGAGGGTCACGCGGCGGCGCCCGCTGGCGCCCGGGCTGGACGGAGACCCCACAGTCTACACGTGAATCTCACGTACAGTGGAGGTTCGCGGCTCCCGCCTCCCCCTCATCGGCCGGGCGGCGCGGAAGGCCGAAGCCGTGCCCACTCGCCGGCCTGCAGGAGCGCCGCGCGCAGGTTGGCCGGGGACGCACGCCCCTTCCCGGCGATGTCGAAGGCAGTCCCGTGGACCGGGCTCACGCGCAGGTACGGCAGGCCCAGGATCACCGTCACGCCGGCGTCGGCCGACAGGAGCTTGATCGGGATGAAGGCCTGATCGTGGTAGAGGGCCAGGATCCCGTCGAATCGTCCGGCGCGCGCTTGCAGGAAGATCGTGTCGGGGGAGATCGGACCCTCGACCTCGATGTCGCGCGCGCGCGCCGCCTGGACCGCCGGCCGCAGGATCTCGTCCTCCTCGCCGCCCAGCAGGCCGTTCTCGCCGGCGTGCGGGTTGAGGCCGGCGAGACCCAGACGCGGACGCGCGCAGCCCAGGGCGCGCAGCCCCTCGGCGAGGAGGACCAGTCGGTCGAGAACGCGCTCCGCGGTGATCTGATCCAGCGCGCGACGCAGCGGCATGTGGCGCGTGAGCAGCAGCACGCGCAGCGGACCCGCCACGGCCAGCATCTCGAAGCGCGCGACGCCGCACCAGCGGCCGAGCAGCTCGGTCTGTCCCTCGACGTGTTCGCCGGCGAGGTGCAGCGCCTCCTTGCTGACGGGTCCGGTCACGAGCGCGTCGACCCGGCCGGCGCGCGCCAGGTCGTGCCCGATCCGCAGGGCGGCGAGCGCGGCTCTTCCGGCCGAGCGCTGCGGGCGGCCGATCTCCCACGGTTCGTCGGCCGCGCTCTCGATCCAGGCGTGCCCGACCGGCGGCTCCGCACGGCGCAGATCCGTGGCGGCCAGATGCGCGGGACGGAGGATGGCCGGCCCGATCGCCACGATGCGCACGGCGCGCGCCAGCGTCTCGTCGCGCAGCGCGGCCAGCGCGATCTCGGGGCCGATCCCCGCCGGGTCGCCGACGGTGAGCGCCAGAAGCGGCCGCGCGGGTTCGTTCGGGATCACGCGCGGAGAGTCTACGCGCCCGCCGCCCGCGCGCACGCGGGCCGGCGCGTCGCTCCGGCGATCACCGGTTGCGCTGCGAGAGGATCAACAGGTCCTGCGTCGCGCTGATGCGCACCGCGGTCGTGCCGACCGAAGTGACGAGACCCGCCACGATGGGCCCTGCGTCCAGGTATCCGGCGGTCTCGAACGCCCCGACCGGAAGCTCGGCGTGGACTTGCCACGGGAACGCGCGGCCCGCCCAGGCGGCCGACGCGCGCATGGACAAGGCGCCCTCGGGCACGGTGACGCCGACGCGCATCTGGGCGGAGCGGAACAGGATCCGGTCGAAGCCGACGCTCACCGAACCCGGGAACAGCAGGCGGACCTCGCCGCCCGGCAGGTTCATCACCAGCGCGCGACGATCGCCCTCGGCGAGAACGACCGACCCGAGCACCTCGCTCGCCGGCCCTTGGACGTACAGCGCCGGCTTCCAGAGCCGCTGGTAGCGCGAAAGATCGAGGACCGGACGGCCGTCCTGGCTCGGCAGGGTGCCGACCGTCTCGTCGTCACCGCCGCCCGCAGCGAACGACTCGCCCGTGCCGGAACCCAGGCCCGGCGCGTCCTGCCCGTTGAACGAACACAGCGCGCCGGCCCCCAGCAGGACGAACGCGAGGCTCGCCGTGAGGCGGACACCCCTGCCGGGTTCCAGGAGCTTCGAGAGTGTGGAGTACATCGACATTTCAGGCCTCCTTTGGACCGCCACCCTGCGCATCGGCAGGTCCCGGCAAGGAGAAGAGTTCCGGACAAGTGGCCACGAGCGCTTCGGCGAAACCGTGTTGCGAGTCGATCGATTCGCGCAGCTTCGGTGAACGGGAGAAGAGGCCGGCGACGTCCGCCACCTGGCCCGGGTGGCGGTCGATCAACTCGCGGAAGTACGCCAGCGAGCGCTCGCGGTTGCGCATCAACGCGTAGACCATGCCCAAGTTGAACCTGGCCACGAAGAACCGCGGGTCCTCGTCGGCCAGTCCGCTGATCGTGACCCAGCGCCAGCACGCGATCGCCTTCTTGTAGTTGCGCTCGGAGGAGTGGAGCCGGCCGAGCTGGATCGCGGCGTGGCCCCTGTTGGCCGGCTGCACCGCCGTCTGGAAGATCCGCCGGTACTCCTCCGCCGCCGTCAGCCGCCGGCCCTCGTGGCCGTGCAGGAACGCCAGGTAGAGCTGCGCCTCCTCGTGCGAGGGGTCGGTGGCGATCGCCTCGGACAGGAGCCGGCGCCCCTTCTCCAGGGGGCTCTCGATCTTCTCCAGTCGCCCGTTGAGCATCGCG
Source organism: uncultured Planctomycetaceae bacterium (assembly GCA_964552795.1). Taxonomy (GTDB): domain Bacteria; phylum Planctomycetota; class UBA1135; order UBA1135; genus JAEUHZ01. The sequence continues at coordinate 22,562 of CAZKIO010000061.1, read as the reverse complement.
CGCGCGCGCTTCCAGTCGAGGCCGCCGGCGCCCTCCTTGCCCTCGAGCAGGAGACCGTCCACGAAGCCGCGGCCGCGCGTCTGGAACTCGCCGACGGCGACCGTCGCCTCGAACACCCGCTCGCGGTAGCCCGCGTCGATCGCCGCCAGCACGTAGGCCTTGCCGAGTTGATAGAAGATCGTGGCCAGGCGGTGGACGAGGTCGATGCCCTCGGCGGCGGCGGCGGCCTCCGCGCCCGTCAGCATCGCGACGCTCGCGAGCAGGCGCTCGGGATGAGCGATGTCGCAGTGCAGCCGCACCTGGGTGCGCACGTCCTCGAAGAACCCGCGGCAGCACGTGCAGGCCTCCATGTGCATCATCGCCCGGCCGGCGGCGCCTTCGTCGATCTCGCCGTCGACGAGCGCCGACAGGTCCATCTGGAAGTCGGTGCAGACCTCCGACACGTCGTCCATCCAGTTGTCGGGACTCATGATCGCTCGACCTCCGATGCGTCCGCGGCGCCCTCGTGCTCCATCTCGATTGCAGCCCGGCGAGGGCGCGGGTCGCGCGCGGGACGGCACTCCGCTGCGAGACCATCGAACACGCGCCGCATGGCCCTGTGGATCTTCCGCCGCGCCCGGAAGATCACCATCTTCAGGTTCTCCAGCTTGATCCCCAGCTCCTCTGCGGCTTGCCGGTAGCTGTACTCCTCGACTTCCACCATGTGCAGGGCGGAACGCTCGCGCTCCGACAGCATCCCGTAGAAATGCATGTAGAGGTGCAGGTAGGTCAGGTAGACACGCGCGCACTCGTTCCTGCTCTCCTGCTCGATCGCACCCGAGAGCGGCCCGGAGGCCGGCACGGCGGGCTGCGTCGAAAGATCCTCCACCGTGATCTCGTGGTGGGTGCCGCGCCCGGCCGAGCGCAGGTGCTTCAGCACGGTGTTCCGCACGATCATCGCGGACCACACGCGGAAGGCGTCCTCGCGCTCGGGGTTGAACCGGTGCGGGTAGCGGTAGACGTTGAAGAACACCTCCTGCAGGACGTCGCGCGGATCGGAGCGGCTGGAGAAGCGCCGCAGGCGGCTGGCCACCTGCAGCAGGAGGTGCTGGCTGTTCAGTTCGTAGAGCAGGCCGAACGTGCCGCGCCCGGTGCCGGCGCGGAAGGCGTCCATCAGGCGCGTCGAGAGCGCGTCGCGCAGGGCCTCGCCGTCGCGCGCGGGATCGTCGAGCAGGCCGCTGCACAGGCGGAACTGCTCCGTTCCCAGCTCGTTGCGCAATTCCTCGATCCGGACCCGCAGGCGCGAGCGGGTGAGCTCGCCTCCCAGCATCCTTCCGTGGGAATCGATTGCCTGCATGGGGCCTTGAGGTCGGGGGCAGCGCAGCTTCGGGGGCTGCGGAGAGGGCCGCGCGGCGGGTTTCCCCAGGGGTGAGGATTCCCGTCCAAGCCGATTCTAGAACGGGCGCCACGGGCGGTAACGAACTTCAAACGATCCATTTTCCGGATCTTCGGGGCCCCGCCGCGGGGCTCCTGCGGCGGCTCTTGGGGTCGATCCGCGAGGGCGGGCTCGGTCCCGGCCCTTGTGGACCGGCGCGGGCGCCCCGAGGCTGTCGGTGTGAACCCCACCCAGCAGGTCTTCGAGATCGCCGCGGAGCTGGGCTTCGACCTGTGCGGGATCGCGCCTCTCGCTCCACCGGCGGGGGTGGACCGCTTCGATGCCTGGATCGCCGCCGGCCGGCACGCGGGGATGGGCTGGCTGGCGCAGGACCGGGACCGCCTGGTCGACCCGCGGCGCGTGCTGCCCGAGGGCGGATCGATCGTATGCCTGGGGCTCGCGCATTCGCGCGCGGCGGTCGAGCTCCCCGGCGGCGGCCGGGTCGCGCGCTACGCTGCCGGGCGCGACTACCACAACGTGGTCAACCACAAGCTGCGCAAGTTCGTGCGCCGCCTGGCCCGGGCCGGCCTGGGCGGCCGCAACCGGCGTATCGTCGACGCCGGCCCGCTGCTGGAGCGGCCCCACGCGGCGCGCGCGGGGCTGGGGTTCGAATCGAAGGCCGCGAACCTCCTCCACCCGCGCTTTGGGCCGTGGTTCTTCCTCGCGGAGATCCTGCTGCCGCACGAGCTCGAGCCGACGGAGGGCCCGGCGCCGGGGTCGTGCGGCACGTGCACGGCCTGCCTGGACGCCTGCCCCACCCAGGCGATCGTCGAGCCGGGAGTCGTCGACGCGCGACGATGCATCTCCTACTGGACGATCGAGCACGAGGGTCCGATCGACCCCGGCATCCGGGGGCGGATGGACGGCTGGGCGTTCGGCTGCGACGTGTGCTCGGAGGTCTGCCCGTGGGGATCGAAGGCCCCCGACCTCTCGGCGCGCTTCGGCACGCACACGGCGGTCGCGGACCTGGGCCTCGTCGAGTGGCTCGAGGCGGGCTCTGCGTTCGCGAGCCTCTTCGATGGATCGCCGATCGACCGGCCGGGCCGGGCGGGTGTGGCCCGCAACGCCGCCATCGCCCTCTCCGCGCGGCCGTCGGAGTCCGGCCGGCGTGCGCTGATGCGCGCCCTCTCGTTCGATCCGTCGGCCGTGGTGCGCGAGGCGGCGGGTTGGGCGCTCGCGCGGGCGCACGCCCTGGACTCGGGCGTGGCCGAGGCCCTGGACGCGGCGGCCGCGCGCGAGCCCGATCCCGCGGCCCGGGAGCGGCTGGCGACCTGGCGCGGCGGCGGCGCACGCTGATGGCGTGTCGAGGTCCCTCGACGGGGGGCCTGAGGATGTTGCATTCGTACGACTTCGCTTTTTCGAGGGGGCCGGGTGCTCCGCCGTAACATCTTTGTGTATGTGGTTTTAGATGCCGCCCCAGGCATCGACCCGCCCGAGTCCGGGCGAACCCAACCGGCCCTGCGCGCGTCCTAGGGGCGGTAGGACGAGGGACGGGTTGCGCGCGGCGTGGCATCGCCTCGACATCCGTTCGCGGACCGCGGCAGCGGGTCCGGGACCGGCCGCGCGCCCAACCCCTTCCCTCGCAGGAAGTTGCATTTATCGAGACCACGGCAGGCGCGTCCGGCCCGGCCCTTGCTCTCCCTGGGCACCGCGACCGACCCGCACCGACACCACGACGCATCCATGGAGCAAAGCAACTACTACAGCGACCACAAGTACTGCACGCACTGCCAGAAGTACGTGTCGTACCTGATGAGCACCGACCACTCGTACTGCACCGAGTGCGGCGAACGGGTCAAGCTCTTCTCCAAGGAGGACTGGGAGCAGTTCCACGAAGGACTCTCCCGCCAGCGCCCCAAGGGCGGCCGTCCCCGCAAGCGTGGCCGCGAGTCGGCCTGATCCGCGCGGGACACTCGCCGCTCACCCGCTCCACCCTCACCCGCTCCGCACTCTCTCCGCTCGACTCTCCCGTCCGCCTCCCTCCTCGCTGCCCGTTCCCGCGTCACCGCGCCCGCCGGCTCTCCAGGCCGGCGGGCTTCTTTTCTTCCGACGGCTGCCCGCGTCAGCCGCCGAGACGGCGCCAGCGCTCGCCCGCCTCCACCTGCTTCACGCGATCGCGGATGCGTCCGTACCACGCCTCGAGGCGCTTCCACGCGGCGATGCTGTCCCGGCCGACGCGCTCGAGTTCGCGCGCCGCCAGCCGCCCGGCCTCCAGGTCCCCCAGGGAGTCGAGCACGTCGAGGGCGAAAATGCGCAGATCCACGTCCGCGGGCCGCTCGAGCGCGAGACGCGCGAGGTTGGCGCGCACCGAGGCCACGTCGCCGACCGACCGCTGCAGCTCGACGAGTCGGCGCCGCGCGTCGACGTCGTGCGGCTCGTGTTCGAGATGCGCCTCCAGACGGCGAATCTCCTGATCGGCGCGCGAGAGCAGCGCGAACCGCTCGCGCGCGGCGCGCGCATCGTCCTCGCGACCCAGTTCGCTGAGCGCCTGGCCGAGCAGGAACCAGGCCCGCGGCAGCCACGGCGCCAGCTCGCGCGCGCGTTCCGCCGCGGGCACGGCATCCGCTGCGCGTTCGAGGTCGAGCAGGACCTGCGCCTTCCACGACCATGCGTCGGCGTGCGCGGGCTCGTGCTGCAGGAACGCCTCGAGGTCCGCGAGGGCACCGGCACCGTCACCGAGGCGGAAGCGGGCCAGCGCGCGACCGCGCAGGGCCTCGGCGTCGCCGGGTGCCGCGGCAAGGACCTTCTCGTAATGCGCGAGGGCTTCGTCGTAGCGCCCGAGCGAGTACAGGCAGTGGGCCAGGCCGCGCGTGTCGCCCACGCGCGCGGGCACGACGTCGAGGTAGCGCTGGAAGCAGGTCAGTGCGTCGCCGTAGCGCTGCAGGCGGAAGTACACGACGCCGAGCTGGTGCCATGCGGGCGGGAAATCGGGCTCCGATTCCAGTGCGGCCTGCAGGCGCGCGACCACCAGCGGCAGATCCCCCACCTGCAGCGCGCGGTGCGCGTCCATGAAGGCGGGAGGCAGGCCGGACATCTCGAGGCGATCGGGCGCGAAGTCCTTCCAGCGATCGGGAGCCGCGCGCGGCAGCGAGCCGGGCTCGCGGGTCAGCGCGGCGGCGCGCGGGTCCGGACGCGCCGACACGGGACGCTCCTGCGCGCCGGGGAGCGCCGCCAGCAGCGCGAGCCATGCCGCGAGGCCGACGATCACTTCTCCGCCTCCGTGACGGTCAGCACGCGGTCGACCGCGACCTTCGTCAGCGTCTGCACCGTGCCCGAGGGCCAGCGGATCACGAGCGTGTCCAGTTCCGCCGCGCCGCCCAGGCCGAAGTGCGCCTCGGCCGGACACGCGGCCTGATAGCCCCCGCTCGTGCGGATCTCCGTGCTCCAGACGCGGTCCTTCGCCGTCGCCGTGACGCGCGCCCCGATCGCGTCGCGGTTGCCACCGCGCGCGCGCAGGCGGACGCGCAACCAGTGCCGTCCTTCGCCGTGCGCCGCATCATTGCGCAGCACCCGCACCGGGCCCTCGACGCCGAGCGCGACGATGTCGAGGTCGCCGTCGCCGTCCAGGTCGCCGGCCGCGCTGGCGCGCAGCACCATCGGCGGTGCGGCGGACAGAGGCGTGGGCTCGAACCGACCCGTGCCGTCGTTGACGAACAGGATCGCCGCCTGCGCGTAGCTGGTGTCGGTCCCGGCCAGGTCGGCCTGCGGGTACACGTGACCGTTCACCACGGCGAGATCCAGGTCGCCGTCGAGATCGAAATCCGCCATCTGCGTGCCCCAGCCCAGCATGCGGATGCTCGGCCCCGCCAGCCCGGCCTGCGCCGAACGCTCGCGGAAGCCGCCCGATTTCGCCGAGGCGTAGAGCACGTTGTTCTCGCCTGAGAAGTTGGTGACGAACAGGTCGTCGCGCCCGTCGCCGTTCCAGTCGCCGACGGCGATCCCCATGCTGGCCTGCTCCTTGCCGTTCTGGTCGTGCGACACGCCGCGCCGGAATCCGACCTCGCGGAAGGTCCCGTCGCCCTGGTTCTCCCACAGGAAGTTGGGCGTCGAGTCGTTCGCCACGTAGAGGTCGACGTCGCCGTCGAGGTCGTAGTCGAGGGTCATCACTCCCAGGCCGAACCCGGGCGCGTCCGGCACCAGCCCCGCCTCGCGCGTCGTCTCCACGAAGGTGCCGTCGCCCTTGCCGCGGTACAGCCGGTCGTGCTGCGGACGCAGTCCCTCGGGGCCGCACATGACGGCGTGGCCGCGCCACTTGCAGTCGCCCGCGCCGCGGCGCGCGACCGAACCCGTGTCGAACGCGAGGTAGTTCACGACGGCGAGGTCGAGTCTCCCGTCGCGGTCGTAGTCGAACAGCGCGGCGCTGGTCCCCCACTCGATGTCGGCCGAGAGTCCCGCGCGGTCCGTGACCTGCGCGAATCCCTTGTTCTCCTGGTTGAGGAACACGCGCGTCCGCCCCCACTCGGTCACGACGAGATCCAGGTCCCCGTCGTCGTCGAGGTCCCCGGCCGCGCAGCCCATGCCCCAGCGCCCGGCCGGCATGGCCCAGGCCTCGCCCGCGGGTTCGAAGGTGCCGTCGCCGCGGTTCAGGAACAGGCGCGGTGCGTCCCCGGGCTCGCCCTTCCCGGCGCGCTCGACGGTCGAACCGCTGACGACGACGAGATCGAGATCGCCGTCGGCGTCGAAGTCGCCCAGCGCGAGGCCGCCGCCGTTGACCTCGACGATCCAGTCCTTCGCCGGCGAGCCGCACACCGTGACGACGTCCGGCAGGGCGCGCGCGCCGACCTCGGTGAAGAGCGGACCCTGGGCACCCGGCAGGGCGACGGCGAGGAATGCGGCGAAAATCACGGTCTCGAATGTAGACCGCGGACGCGCCGGCGTCCCGCCCGCGGCCGCGGGATCGGCGTCACGCGCCCCAGGCGACGCTGAGGCCGTTCGAGAGGTTGAACGTCTCCGGTTGGCAGAAGCTCGCCGCGTTGCGGTACCAGATCTGGTAGTGGCGCGTGCCGGGCGCTGCGATCGCGCCGCGCACCGACACGGGGAGGTCCGCTCCCACCGGATAGTTCGAAGCACCGGCGGTGTTGGTCTTCGTCCCCAGGCGCACCACGGCTCCGCCCGCGCAGCGCAGCCCGTCGCCGAAGGCCGTGCCCAGGCCGCCGTTCTGTTGCGCCGTGCCCTGGAAGTACAGCGCCGAGCTGTTGGGCATCCCCACGCCCGCGAGCACGAGGCCGTCCGCGGTCAGGCTGGCCGAGCCGGTCGCCTGCAGCCGCGCGCCGGCCGCGTCGACCGAGTTGGCGCAGCCGCGCCCCGCCGCGCCGCTGTTGCCGCAGGGGCAGGGCGTGGCGGATCCGTCGCCCGCGCAGAACGTCGTCCCGGTGACCACCGGCGTCACGCCGAAGCGCCCGGTCACGGCGCGCACGTTGCCCGGCCAGTCGCGCAGGCGCAGTTCGTAGCTGACCTGCGCCCCGGCTCCGCCGGCCGTGTCGGCCAGGGTGAACCGGTGGATCTGATGGCCGGCCTTGCGCCACGCCCCGGTCGCGGGCGCACCCGTCACGGTCACGGTGCAGGTGCCCGCGCTGACCGAGTTCGTGAACACGTACGTGCCCGGCGTGACGAGCACGGTCTCGAAGCTGGCGGCGTCGGCCAGCGCTCCGGAATCGAACAGGTAGGGCGCGAGGACGTGGTTCACGTTCTGCGCCGCGCCCGAGGTGTTGGTCCACACCACTCCGGTGCCGGCGGAGACCGCCAGGCTGGACGTGCTGAACGCGCCGCCCGGCAGGATCGACACGGCCGCCTGCGCCGGAACGGTGGCGACGACGTAGGTGGCGCTGCCCGTGACGTAATCGACGCCGTCGTCCAGCACCTGGTCGCGCGCGCGCGCCTTGACCACCCACGGCCCGCTGCCCGGCGCCGCCACGGGGGCGAGCGTCCCGAGCACCACCGGCGGCAGCGTGTCGGGCGCGCCGGTGTTGCGATAGAACTTGTTGGTGAAGTTGCCCGATTCGCCCTGCACCGTGATCAGGTCGTAGGCGCCGTCGTTGTTGAGGTCGGCGGCAGTGGCGTCGAGGGTCGAGTCCGCCGAGGTCTGGATCTGCGCGCTCACGTCGGTGAACGAGAGCCCGCCGTTGTTGCGGTACAGCTTGTCCGAGCCGTTGCGCAACGAGCCGACGATCACGTCGTAGTCGCCGTCGTTGTCGTAATCGAACAGCACGATCTCGTTGTCGTCGTCGCCGCCGAACGTCGACTGGTTCGTGAAGGTCAGCGTGCCGCCCGGCACCAGGTTGTTGCGCACCGAGGACTCGGCGAAGCCGGCGAGCGACACGAAGAACAGGTCGAGGTCCTGGTCGCCGTCGAGGTCCCCGGCCTCGGCCTCGTAGGTCCCGCCCGAAGCCGGCGAGAGCAGCGAGGAGGAATCACTGAAGACGCCCGCGCCGTTGTTGAGCATCAGGTAGTGGGCCGGCGCCGCCGTGGCCTTGTTGGGGCCGAAGAAGTCGAAATCCCAGTCGCCGTCGATGTCGACGAGCTGGACGTCCATCTGGCTGGACTTGTTGGCGGCGCCCAGCGCGGCGGCGTTCTCGGTGAAGTGGCCCGTGCCGTCGTTGAGGAACAGGTGCGGCTTGGCCGACGTGCCCGAGTTGTAGCGGTCGTTGATGATCACATCGAGGTCGCCGTCGTCGTCGAGGTCGGCGAACATCGCCGAACCGGAGGAGTACGAGGTCGTGAACCCGCGCGCCGCGCCCTCGAACGTGAAGAAGCCCGGGCTGGCGCTGCCGACGTTGACGTACAGGAACGGGGGATTGTTGAAGAACGCGTTGCTGTAGAGCGCGTCGACCCAGCCGTCACCGTCGATGTCGCCCGTCGTCACGCCCTTGGCGTTCGACACGTGCACGCCCAGGCGCGCCACGCTCTCGTCGACGATGGTCCAGGTCTGGCCCTCGATGTGCCTGTTGATGAACAGCCGGCTCTGGCGCTGCGTGCCCGCCGTCGTGAAGCCGTCGCCGTCGGCCACGAAGATGTCCAGGTCGCCGTCCTGGTCGACGTCGGCGCACTCGACGCCCTCGCTCCACACGGCGCTGCCGGGGAACGTGGTGACCTGCTGGAACTGCTGCGCGAACGCGGAGCGCGGGAGGAGGAGGGACGGCAGGAACGCGGCGGCGGTGAGGATCTGGGTGCGCATCGCTGGGGAGAGAGGGAGCCGGCGAGGTGGCGGAGCGCACCCGGTCCCCACAGTGGGCCGACGGCGCGGGTCCGCCCGCGGTAGTGCGCCGGGGCCGAGGGGCGTGGGGTATCCCGGAAGCGTACCGCAGAACCGGCGGAGCGTCAGGCCCGCCGACCCGCCGCACGCAGTTCTTGCACGGCGGCTGTGCCGCTAACGTGAGCGGAATGGCGCCCGACGCGCGAGAGATCCGGGACCGGCTGGCGCGCGCGCGCCTGCTGCTCCTGTTCACGCCGGAGTTGTGCGCAGCCGGCGACCCGCTCGCGGTGTTGGACGCCGCCGCGCCCTGGGTGGACCTCGTCCAGATCCGGCCGAAGAACCTGGGTGCGGGATCGGGCGCGCCCGCCGCGGCGCGCGACACGTGGATGTGGTGCCGGCGAGCGCTGGAGCTCGAGGCGGTGCGGCGCTCGCAGGTGCTGGTGACGGTCGACGACCGCAGCGACGTGGCGCTCGCGCTGTGGGAGCGCGGCTGCGCGGGCGTCCACCTGGGCCACCTCGACCAGCCGGCACGCGACGCGCGCGCGTTCCTCGGCGACGGACCGCTGATCGGCGTGTCGACCCACGATCTCGAGGCGGCCTGCGCCGCGGAGGACCTGCCGATCGACTACGTCGGCTTCGGCCCGATCCACCCCACGGGCACGAAGGGCTACGCGCGCGGGCTGGGCGCGGAGACGGCGTGGATCGCCGCGCAGGGCGTCGCGCTGCCGCTGTTCCCGATCGGCGGGATCGACCTCCAGAACGCGGGCGAGCTCGCGCGCGTCGGCCGCGCGGCGGTCGGATCGGCGATCCTCGCCAGCCCCGATCCGGCGGACGCGGCGCGCGCGCTGCGCGCCCTGCTGACACCCGACGCGGCCGCCTCAGGGCAGTAGCAGCATCGCGTCGCCGTAGCTGAAGAAGCGGTAGCCGCGCTGCAGGGCCTCGGCGTACAGGCGCAGGATCCGCTCGCGGCCGGCCAGCGCGCTGACGAGCATCAGCAGCGTGCTGCGCGGCAGGTGGAAGTTCGTCAGCAGGACGTCGACGCAGCGGAAGCGATGGCCCGGCCGGATGAACAAGCGCGTGGCACCCCCGCCCGGTTCGAGCACCCCCTCCGCGCTCGCGCAGCTCTCCAGGACGCGCAGGGACGTCGTGCCCACAGCGACCACGCGGCCGCCTCGCGCGCGGCAGTCGGCCACCGCCCGCGCGGTCTCGGCGCACAGGACGTACTCCTCCGAGTGCATCTCGTGCGCATCGATGTCCTGGGCTTCGACGGGCTGGAAGGTCCCCAGGCCCACGTGCAGCGTGACCGCGGCACGCCCGATGCCGGCGGCCGCGAGACGCGCGAGCAGCCCGGGCGTGAAGTGCAGCCCGGCGGTCGGCGCCGCGACCGCGCCGGGGACGCGCGCGTACACGGTCTGATAGCGCTCGCGATCGTAGGCGCGCTCCGCGTCCGCGCCGCGCGCCTTGCGGATGTACGGCGGCAGCGGCATGCGGCCGTGGCGCTCGAGCGCCTCTTCGACCGAGGCCTGGGGAGCGCGCGGATCGCGGACCTCGACGAGCCATTCCGCGCCGGGCTCGCCGGCCGGCCCGGGCACGCGCTCGACGGCGACGGCGCGCAGCGCTCCGCCCTCGAGCTCGAGTTCCTCGCCCGGCGCGAGGCGCTTCGCCGGGCGGACCAGCGCGCGCCAGCGGCCATCTGCCGCGGGAGCGAGGAGCAGCAACTCGACCTGGCCGCCCGTCCGGCGCCGGCCGAACAGGCGCGCGGGCCGCACGCGCGTGTCGTTGACGACGAGCAGATCCGGCGCGCGCAGCACCTCGGGCAGGTCGCGCACCGTGAGGTGGCGGGTGCGGTCGGCCGCGATCTCGTGCACCAGCAGGCGCGCGGAATCGCGCGGGTCGGCGGGTTCGGTCGCGATCGCGTCGGCAGGCAACGCGTAGTCGAACTCGGAGAGGTTCACCCGGGACGCCGGACCCGCGGCGCGACGGCAGGACGGACGAGCAGCCACAGGAACGGAACGGCGACCGCCGGCCAGAGCCAGACTGGTTCGCGCCACAGGCCCTCGTGCTGCCAGCTCACGGCGGGAGCGTGCAGCAACGGCGCGGCGATCGCCAGCCACAGGAACGCCGGGGACGGCCGCAGCGCCAGCCAGGGCACGATCCACAGCACGTACCAGGGATGCAACGTGGGCGTGAGCAGCAGCCACGCGCCGAACAGGTCGAGCGCGGCGCGGGCCGCGTCGCGCTCTCGGCGCCAGGTGCGCCAGGCCCACAGCACCCACAACGCCGCCGCGACGAGGCGCGCGAGCCGGCGCGGATCGGTGAAGGAGAGATCGCGCTCGAGCCCCAGCGCGAACGCGCCTTCGACGAAGCGGTGGACGAGGCTTCCGCCTTCCCAGCGCAGCGCGTACTCCCCGAGGCCGGCCAGGAACCCGCGATCCCCCCCATCGAGCAGCAGGAACGGCGCCATCACCGCCGCGCACAGCGCGAGGACGGCCGGCGCGTGCAGCGACGACCGGCGCTCGCGCGCGGTCCAAGGAAGCATCACGAGCGGCATCCACTTGGCGAGGATCGCCGCCGCCAGCGCGACCGCGGTGCCGCACGCCGCGCGTGCGCCCGCCCGCTCCGCCAGGGCGAGCGCCGCAACGGTCAACGGGACGGCCAGGCCCTCCAGGTGGGCCGCTCCCGCGACCTCGAACGCCACCAGCGGGCACCATCCCCAGGCGAGAGCCAGCGCGAGCGGCAGCCCGCGCCGGCGCAAGAGGTGGAACAGCGGGAACAGCAGCAGGAGGTCTGCGGCGGCGAACGCGGCACGCAGCCAGAGAACCGCCTGCGCGCCGTCATCGCGTTCGTCACCCAGCGCCAGCGACGCGACGGCGAGACCGGAGGCCTGGATGAGCGGCGGGTACGCGGCGGGGACGTCGCGGTGGTTGACGCCGGCGTGCAGCGCGGCGTGCTCCCGCGCGAGCGCGCCCAACTCGGGGTCGTCGGGCGCGAAGGCGAACGGGCTCCGCCCGCTGGCGACCACCCTGCCCTCCCACACGACGCGGGAGGCGTCGTCGGAAGCGCCCAGGTCGGACGCCAGGGCCACGAGCCGCAGGAGCACGGCTCCGAGCACCACCGCCCGCGCGCCTCCGGGTCCTCGTCGCGCGCGCGAGAGGGCCCATGCCCAGGCCGCGCCGGCCGCGACGTACGCACTGAGCCCGGCCAGGGGGTGGTCGGCCAGACGGCCCAAGGCCCCCAGCGCGACGGCAGCGGTCAGGAGGACCGCGAAGGGCGCCGCGAGCCCGTGCCATGCACTCGCGCGGCGACCCCCGTCGCCAGCACCCGCTCCCGTGGCTGCCGACACAATCTTCACCGAGACGGGGCTGATACCCCGCTGGGGAGTGTCGTAAGAGCAGCACGGAACCACCAGGTTCCCCGACCTGCACCCGCGCCCGGGGGGGCCACGGTGTGCGGACGGACCTTCCGACCGCGGAGGGTGATTCAAGGCCGTCGGCTTCGTGCCGACGGCCGCTTTCTTGTCCGGGGGGTCCCGGCGCAGGCGGGCACCGCCCGACTCGCCTCCGGAGGCTGCTAGGCCGCGGGCTCCGGCTCGCCGTCGGCCGCTCCGGGCGCGGGATCCGGGATCGCCCCACCGCACCAGGCCGTCCCCGGCACGACCTCGTCCGCGAGTCCGGCCTCGCCGAGGCGCGCCACCAGCGTGTCGGGATCCCAGCCCAGGTACAGGGCGGCGCGGGTCTTGTTCACCCGGCCGCCGGCCGTCTGCGTCGAGCCCAGGGCCGCCAGGAGGTCCGCCCTGGACGGGTGGCGCGAAGGGATGCGGCGGATCCACGACACCCCGGCCTCCTGCGCCAGGGCCGCGATCTCGGCACCCCCGATGCACGCCCCCGGGTGACCGAGGACGACCCGATGGGCGAGGTTCTCGAGCTCGCGCACGTTGCCGGGCCAGGATTGCCGCCACACGGCGGCGAGCGCCTCGTCGGCGAACTCCGGCGCGCGCGCGTGCTCCTCGGCTGCGAAGCGCCGCACGATCGCCTCGAAGAGATCCGGAACCTCGTCGCGACGCGCCGCGAGCGGCGGAACAGCCAGGCTGAGGCGGCCGAGGCGCAGGGCAAGATCCGCGCGCAAGCGACCCTCCGTCGCCTGCTGCACGAGCGGCACGCGCGTGGTGACCACGAACCGCGCGGCGGCGGTTCCACACGCACGCGGCGCGAGGAGCCGGTCGCCGCCCTCCAGCCAGCGCAGAAGCTCCTCCTGCACGCGCGGCTCGAACCGCTCGACGTCATCGAGGACCAGCGTCCCGCCGGCGGCTCGCGCCCGCCGATCCTCCAGTCCTTGATCCGGCAGGAAGCTTCCGCCGCGCACCAGATCGAAGGGACCGTCAGCACCCGACTCGAAGTGCAGCCAGCGCGCGAGCACCAGCTTGCCGACCCCCGCCGGTCCGTGGAGCAACACGGCCGAGCGCGAGCGCGCGGCCGCGCACAAGCGCTGCAGGAACGCGCGGAAGCCGGGCTTGCGCGCGTCGAACCACGGCTCGAAGCCGAACCGCTCGGCGTGCCACGCCTGGAACTGTGCCGTGCGCACCAAGGCGCCGGCCACCTCGGTCCGAGCGGCGGACGCGGCGACATCCAGGCTGCGGAAGTCCCGGCGGCGGCTGGACTCGACCGCCAGCAGTCCGCGCACGACGCCCTGGAAGGCGAGGGGCAGCACCACCCCGGACGCGGCGCCCGCGTCGATGGCCAGCCGTGGATCGGGTTCGTCGAACTCGATACGGGCGCCAGTCAGGATCGCGCGAGCCAGACCGCGGCGCTGGCCGGGCGACGGCGCCGGGAAGCCCTGACCGTCGCCGCCGGAGGCCGCGATTTCCGGGACGCCGTTCTCGACGGTGAACCCCCACCACCGCCGTTGCGCAGTCTTGATCCCCAGGTCCTGCACGAGCGCGGTGAACGTCGCCGCCAACGGGCCGGCGCTGCGCATCGCGATCGGCGCGACCTCGGCGACGGTCAGGGCGCCGGCACGTGCGGCCGCGACGTTCGCGCGCCAGTCGGCCGCCCAGCGCAGGAGCCGCTGCCGGCACGGCACGAGGTGGTGCTCGAACTCCAGGTGCAGCCAGCCGATCACCTCGCCGTCGTGGTCGAGCACGGGCGCGAGCGCCAGCGCGCGCGTGCTCTCTCCACCCACGACGCCGCGCAGCGCCGCACCGGCCGGCGCGTGTTCGACGATCGGCAGGGCGCGCGCGATCAGCGCCTGCTCGCGCTCGCCGGCGATCGCGCTCGTGCCCTCGCGTTCGGCGAGCCAAGCCTCGCGACGCCCGGCGAGCGCGGCCGCGCACTCGAACACGAGATCCGTGGTCGCGTGCCCCGGCCGGAACACGAGTACCACGAGTACGGACGCACCGACGTCCGCGCGGTGCTCCAGCGGTGGCAGGATCGCGGTCGGCCGCGCTTCCTCCGCGCGCCCGGTCAGCAGGGTCAGCCAATCGGGAAAGGTCGCGCGCAACTCGCCCAGGGCGGCAGGGAGCGGGCCGGCCCAGGGCCTGAGTCCCGCCACCGCCGCGCGGGCACCCGTGACGTCCTCGAGCAGGAGCCGGGTCCAGGCCAGGAGCTGGCGCAGGCGCGGATCGACGGAGAGCGGCGAAGCGTGTTCGCCGAGCCAGGTGCGCGCTTCGCGCACGGCGCCACGGTCGAGCAGACACTCGGCGACGCCTGCCAGGGCGGCGCGCGTGACCGCCGGAGCCGCAAGCTTGCGCCGCTCGTGCGCCAGCACCTCCCGGAACGCGCGCTCCGCGGCGCGCGGCCCCTCCGTCGTCTGCAGCCAGCGCGCGCGCCACAGCCACAGGCGCGGCTCGTCGGCGACGGATTCGAGCGCCGTCAGGCAACGCGCGCCGGCCTCGCGCGCGGCCTCGCCGGGCTGCGGCAGGTCGGGCATCCCGGCGAATTCGTCGCGCGCGTCGTCGACGGCGCGCCACGCCGAACGCACGTCCAGTTCGGGTTCCCCGGGGGCGCCGAAGGAGTCGGGCGAGGCCAGCACCCGCATGTGGTGGCGCAGCAGGTCCTGCAGCGCGTGCTCCGCGGTCGCGCGCATCTGCAGCTCGAGAGAGCCGCGCGCGTGCTCGAGGTCGACGCCGACCGCCGGAGCGCGCGAACGGCGCGCGTCGTCGCGCAACAGGCGCAGGAAGCGCGCGACGTCGCGCGCGCGGCTCAGCGCCTGCGCGTCCGCGTCCGGCAGCAACAGATCCAGCGCGTCTTCGTTGCGCATCATGGGCGTGCTCCCTGAGACGATGGAGGGTGGTGCACCGGGATCAACGCGTGACCGGACGTCGGCGCGCGGCCGCGCGGGCCAGGACCCGTGCGTGGGGCCAATCCGGGATCGGCTGCGACAGGCAGCGCCGCAGAACAGGCGCCACGGGATAGCCGTCCGCATCGCAGTACGCGGCGCATTCCCGCGCCGCGCGCCGCCAGGCCGCGAGGTCCGGCGGGGCGCCCGGCGAACCCTCGTCCGCGTCGAAGCAGCGTGCCAGGTGCGCGGCCCGGTCGAGCAACGCGGCCTGCTCGCGCCTCCACACGCCCCACAGCTCGATCTCCGCCTGTTCGAGCAGCACGCGATTGGCCGCCCGCGCGCGCAGGCCCGCGAGGAAGCCGGCCAGGGCGCGACGCCGTCTCGAGTCCGTGTTCATGCGTTCGTCTCCTTGTTCCCGAGCGGAGCGCGGCCCGTCGGACCACGCGGGACTCCCGAGGGTTCGAGCTGGGCCGCCTGCAAGAGCGCGTCGAGCGCGCGACGCGCGCGGCGCGCCAGTTCGGTCGCGCTCTGGCCCGCGGTGCGTGCGAGTTCGTCGAGCCCACGGCCCTCGACCACCAGGGCCTGGAACGCCGCGCGCTCGGGCTCGGGCAGTCGGTTGAAGACGAGGCACGCGCGGCGCATCGCGGCGGGGTCGAGCCCCAGCGGGCGGGCGAGCTGCTGGAACGCGGGATCGGGATCGGCGGACGCGGACTCGGACTCCTCGCGCAGGATCTCCTCGATCGCGCGCCCGGCGTGGCCCCGCACCCACAGCGGGAAGTCGGGCCGGCCGTGGTAGCGCGGCGCGGCCCGGGCGACGAGCGCCAGCGCGCGCAGGTGCACGCGGTCGCTGTCGAGGAACATCGCGGAGTCCCGCAGACCCTGCGCGACCACGGCCCGCAATCCCAGCGGATCGTTGGGAACGATGCGCGCGAGCACCTCGCGCGGGCTTCCGACCAGCAGGTGGCGCCAGTGCGAGCCGGCGGCGTCGACGCCGCACGGCTGGGGTCGGGAATCGACCTGCGGGGAATCGGCCACCGCCTCGCGGGCGACGCGCTCGTCCATCGTCTCCTCTCCTCCTGCGTGCCGATCGCGCGGCCCGCATGCAGGTCGAGTCTAGGTCCGCAGCACGACGGCGGGTGGGCCCTGCCGCGAGTCCGCTCGACGCACGGACGTCGCGATCGACGCAAACGCGGCCAGTTCACGCACTTGGAAGGCGGCTCACGCTCCGGCCCGACCGCGCGGAACGACGCCGGTCGCGCCGCCGAACCCCGCCTTTCCCCGGTCTCCCGAGCGGGGCGCGCCTGGATCGTGCCGTCGGCCCGGCTAGGATCGGGCGCGCGATCCAGCCGGATCGCTCCCCCCTCCGCCTCCCCCATCCGGAATCCCCGCGTGCAACCACCGCTGCTCGAAGGACGCAAGGGCGTCGTGTTCGGCGTCGCCAACAAGCGTTCGATCGCGTGGGCCTGCGCCCAGTCGCTGACCCGCCACGGCATGCGCCTGGCGTTCACCTACGCCGGCGAGCGCCTCGAGAAGTCGGTGCGCGACCTCGCCGCCGACCTGCCCGGGTCCTTGTGCCTGCCCTGCGACGTGACCGATCCCGCGTCGATGGACGAGGTGTTCCGCGTGCTGAAGGAGGAGTTCGGCTCGCTCGATTTCATGCTCCACGGCGTGGCCTTCGCCAAACGCGAGGAACTGCAGGGCGACTTCTTCAACACGTCGAAGGACGGCTACGCGCTGGCGCACGAGGTGTCGGCGTATTCGCTGACCGCGCTGACGCGCCGCGCGCTGCCGCTGATGGAGGGACGCAAGGGATCGATCGTGACGCTGTCGTACATCGGCAGCGAACGCGTCGTGCCCAACTACAACGTGATGGGCATCGCGAAGGCGGCACTGGAGGCCAGCGTGCGCTACCTCGCGCACGACCTGGGCCCGCGCGGCATCCGCTGCAACGCGATCTCGGCCGGGCCGATCCGCACTCTGTCGGCCTCGGGCGTTCAGGGCTTCACCGAGATCCTCGACCACATCGCCGAGAAATCGCCGCTGCGGCGCAACATCACGGCCGAGGAGGTCGGCGACACCTGCCTGTTCCTGGCCAGCGACCTGTCGCGCGGGATGACGGGCAGCGTGCTGCACGTGGACGCGGGCTACCACGTGATGGGTGTCTGAGTGGCGGGAGCGGACCGCCGCCGCGGTCGGGAGCCCGGATCGTGGCGCGCGGCAAGGGCGGACTCGTGAACGAGTTCTTCGCGGTGTGCGCGCCGGGGATCGAACCGATCCTGCACGCGGAGGTACGCGCGCTGAAGCTGGCGCGCCACGAGCGCCAGGTCGGCGGCGTGCAGTTCGCGGGGACCCTGCAGGACGCATGGCGTGCCAACCTGGAGTTGCGCACCGCGATCCGCGTGCTGCTGCGCGTCGCGCGCTTCCCGGCCGCAGACGAAGCGCAACTTGCGGCGGGCGTCGAGGCACTCGACTGGACGCGCTGGCTGCGGCCGGAAGGGACGCTGCGCGTGGACGCGCGGTCGCGTGACTCCGCGCTGAGCCACACCCTCTTCGTCGAGCAGCGGACGAAGGACGCCGTGTGCGACGCGCTGCGCGGGCGGTTCGGCGTGCGCCCCTCCGTCGACATGGAAGACCCTGACCTGGGCATCCACATCCACCTGTTCCGCGACCGCTGCACCGTGCTGGTCGACACGTCCGGCAACTCGCTGCACAAGCGCGGCTGGCGCCGATTCCAGGGACGCGCGCCGCTGGCGGAGACGTTCGCCGCGGCCATGGTGCTCGCATCGGGCTGGAACCGGCGCGCGCCGCTGATCGATCCGTTCTGCGGCTCGGGCACGATCCTGGTCGAAGCCGGATTGATCGCGGGCGACGTGGCGCCGGGCTCCTTCCGGGAGCAGTTCGGCTTCGAACGCTGGCCGGGGCACGACGCCGCGGCCTGGAGCGCATTGCGCCGGGCTGCGCAGCAGCGGGTCGCGCACCCCAGGAAGCTCGTGCTGCTGGGCGGCGACCGGAGCGCAGAGGCGCTCGAGGGCGCGCGCGAGAACGTGGCCGCCGCCGGCTTGGACGGACGCGTCGAACTCGTGGCGGGCGGCTTCGAGCGGATCGACTGGAAGCCGGGCTGGAACGCCTGGATCGTGACCAACCCGCCCTGGGGCGAGCGCGTCGGCGAGGAACGCGAGCTCGTGCCGCTGCTCGAGCGCTTCGGCCGTCACGTGCGCGACCGCTGCGCTGGCTACGAGGGCCTCGTGCTCTCGGGGAATCCTGCGGTCACGCGCGCGCTGGGACTGCAGCCGGTTCCCGGTTTGCGCTGGCAGAACGGGCCGATCCAGGTGGATTGCCTGCGCGTGGGCGGCGATTCACGCGACCGCTAGCGCGCTGCCGGACGCGGCACGCTCAGGGCCACGCGGGCGGCTCTGGATCGAAGAGGCCGATGCCCGCCGCCAGCAGGCGCGCGTGGACGAAGTTGCGCTGCGCGCGCAGGTCGTGGAATCCGGGGTACACGGCGTGCGGCAGGTCCGCGGTCCAGACCTCGATCGTCTGCTCGTCGATGTTCACGACCCGCACGGAGTCGCCGATGCGGTGTCACCCGTACGCCGACTGGCGCGTCACCTCGTACTGGCCGGCGGCGATGCGCTCGTCGAGGAGCCGGTCGTTCTCGCTCTTCAGCGCGCGCTCCAGCCGGGCGAGTTCCACGCCCAGTTCCTCGTCGCACCAGCCGCGGTAGCGCGCCTCCAGCGGCGCGGAATCCAGCGCCGCGCCGACCGGGATCGAGAGCAGGAACGTCTCGAACGGATCGATCGGAACGCTCTCGATGCGGCGCGAGAGCCAGACGAGCTCGCGCGCCAGCGTCGCGAGCTCCTCGGGCCCGCCCAGGAGTCCGCGCAGCCGGTCGGGATCGAGGCGAGCCTCCTGGAAGATGCGCCGGATGCGGTGGCGGGCCAGCACGAGCTCCTCGATCGGCGCGCGCGCGAACGCACGCTCGAACTCCGCGTCGGCCGCACCCGGATGGAGGACCAGGCCGACGGTGCTCAGCGCGCCGACACAGGGATGCTCGACCGGGGCGGGCGGCCCGTCGGGCGGGGTCGCGGGAAGCGCCGGCGCCAGCGGAACCCGCGCATCGGATCGGGCGGGCATCTCCAGCCGCGCCCCCTGCGCAAGGGACGTGCCCGCGGCCGCGCTCGCGAGCGCGAGCCCGATCGACGCACCGGCGGTCAAGACGGCCCAGCCCATCCGGCTCCAGACTACGCTGCCCCGGCGCACCTGTGAGGGCTACTCCTCGAGTTCCGCCCAGACCCGCGCGGACCCGTCCTCGGGGTCGAACTCGACCGACACGAGGTTGGGCCGGCAGCAGACCGGGCAGTCCTCCACGTAGCGCTGGGACGCGCCGGCGGAGGGGTCCAGCGGCACGACGATGTCCTCGCCGCACGCGCCGCACACGTACCGGCCCTCGTCGTCGCGGTGCGCGTGCCGGCGCCGGGGCCTCTGGGGGCTCACGCGCAGCACTCAGTGGTGGTGGTGCCCGTGCGCGCCGTGCACGTGACCGTGCGCGATCTCCTCGCGCGTCGCCGAGCGCACGCTCTCGATCTTGACGTCGAAGTGCAGCGTCACGCCCGCGAGCGGGTGGTTGCGGTCGATGACGACGGTCTCGCCCTCGACGGCACGGATCCACACCTCGTGCTCGTGGCCGTCCTCGTCCTCGCCCGAGAACTGCATCCCCGGCACGATCTCGACGTCGTCGGGGAACGAGTCGCGCGGCACGCGCGCGAGGCCGCGCGGATCGTGCTCGCCGTAGCCCTCCGCGGGCGGGACTTCGACCTTCAGCGACTCGCCCACCTTGCGGCCGGCGAGTTGGCGCTCCAGCCCCGGCACGATCGAGGCCGCACCGTGGAGATAGGCCAGCGGGTCGCCGCCGTCGGAGGTGTCGAGCACGGTGCCGTCCGCACCGGTCAGCGTGTAGTGGATGAGCACGACGGTGCCGTCGGCGACGGCGGAGAGGTTCTGGTCCATGGGTTCTCGCAGGGTTCAGGCGGGTTCGGGGTCGTGTCGCAGCGGCGCGGCGCGGAAGCGCGGGCCGTGCGTGCGCAGCAGGGACGCGGCGAGCAGCGCGCCCAGCACGGCGGCGCTCGCGTAGGAGATCCACGGTGGCGCGGGCCCCTCGCTCGGCGCGAGCGCGGCTGCCGGGGCCAGTTCGAGCCAACGGTAGGCCAGGTCGACCGACCAGCCCAGCAGCAGCGTCAGACCGGCGAGCACGACCACCTGCACGATCACCACGCGGCGGCCCAGGTGCCGGGACAGAACGACGAGCGAAGCCAGGTTCGTCGCCGGCCCCGCGAGCAGATAGACGAAGGCTGCGCCCGGGCTGAGCCCCTTCACGATCATCGCCGCGGCGATCGGCGTCGACGCCGAGGCGCACACGTAGAAGGGAATGCCCACGAGCAGCATCAGGAAGAGCCCGCCGACACCGCCCAGTTCCGATGCGGCCAGCCAGCCGTCGGGGATCACCGCGCCGATCGCGCCCGAGAGGAGGATGCCGACGATCAAGGAGCCTGCGATGTCGTCGAGCAGATCGACGGAGGCGAAGCGCAGCGCGCGCGCGACGCGGCCCCCGCCGTCCTGATCCGACGTGGGCGACGTCCCGCCGGAGGTCCGCGGTGCGGGCGCGAGTTGCGACGCGTCCGTCGAGTCCTTCGCGAGCGGCTGTGCGTCGCAGGCGCAGTCGGCCGCGACGTCGGTCGCGGGCGCCGGCGGATCGCGGTCGAGCCCGCGGCGTACGAGCCAGTTCACGGCCGAGCCGGTGGCGATCGCCGTGATCAGCGCCCCGATCGGCCGCGCGATCGTCATCAGCGGGTCCAGCAGGGCCCAGGTGACCGCGATCGAGTCGACGCCGGTCTCGGGCGTGGCAACGGTGAACGCGCTGGTGGCGCCCTTGCTCGCGCCGCCCTTGCGCAGCGTCACGGCAACCGGGACCACCGAGCACGAGCACAAGGGCAGCGGCGCCCCGACCACCGAAGCGAGGGTCACCGACTTCAGGTCGTCGCTGCCGATCCGCCGGGACAGGACGTCGGCACGCAGGAAGACCTGCACGGCGCCCGCCAGCAGGAGACCCAGCACGAGGAACGGCGCCATCACGAGAAAGACGTCGAACGACTCGCGCGCGACGTCCGCCCCGAAGGCCGCGAGGCCCTCGAGGCGCGGCCAGGTCACGGTCGTGACCGCGGTGCCGGCGACGACGGCCAGCAGCTTCGTGCGCGGCCGGTCGGTGCCGTGGAACACCTCGGGCAAGAGGTCGCACACGGCGACGTAGAGGAACGTGCCGCAGGCGAACCCCGTCAGGATCGGTCCGAGCGCCGGGTGCAGGGCCGAGAGACTTCCGCCGAGCAGGAGACCGACCGGCTCGATCAGCGCGAACAGCCCCAGGAGCAGCGCCGATCGCGCGGTCGAGAGCCCCGCGAGACGCATGACCGTCGCCAGCGAGAAGCACTCGGTACCCTTGTGCACCAGCACCGAGGCCAGGAACTGCGCGCGCGCCTCGGGGTGCTCGAGCACGCCGGAGAGCGCGAAACCGGCCGTCAGCGCATGCAGGGCGAGGCCCAGGTAGGTCGCCGACCACAGGACCGCGTGCGGGTTGGTGCGCTGCCCTTTCACGCGGCTGGGCAGCCAGACCTTCTCCAGCGCGAACAGGACGAGCAGGCCCGCCAGCGCGGCGGCCCAGGGCCAGATCGACGCTCCGTGCGCGTGTTCGGGATCGTCCGCGGCGGCGCCGTGACCGTGGCCATCGTCCAGGCCGATGCCCGCCAGGTGCGGGAGCAGGTGGAAGAAGATCGTCCCGAGGAAGATCCCCGCCGCGAGCGCCACGAACAGGTGCAGTCCGCGCTCGGACCAGCGGCGCGTCAGGGGGAGGATGCCTCCCAGCGCGCTGGCGGCGACCAGCGCCAGCGCTGTCGTGAGGAGGAAGGTGTCCAAGGCGGCGCTGCCCGGGGATCCGACGGGGGCAGCCGAAGACCACTCTTATAGCCTTCCTCGCCGCCGCGGCGGCACCGGCGCCAACGCTGCGTGGCCCTTCCCGTAGTGCGCGAACCACCCCCGGGGCCCACGCCGCGCTTCCAGGCTTGACGCGCGCCGGCCGCCGGGGGTAGGGACTTTGCCCCCCACCCCGATCCCGGGCCGCCGCGCGGCCCCGGTTGACCCCCTTTCCGCACTCCCGCCCCACGCGCGCGCCGGCCACCGACGTGGTTCCCGCGGCGAGCGTCCCGGCGCGACGAGGACCCGCTCGATGATCGAGATCCAGAACCTGACCAAGGACTTCGGCCCGTTGCGCGCCGTCGACGGCATCAGCTTCACCGTCCAGAAGGGCGAGGTGCTCGGCTTCCTGGGCCCCAACGGCGCCGGCAAGTCGACGACCATGAAGATGCTGACCGGCTTCCTCGCACCCACCGCCGGAACGGCGCGGGTGATGGGGCACGACATCGAGAAGGAGCCGATGCAGGCCAAGCGCCTCCTGGGCTACCTGCCCGAGGGCGCGCCGGCCTACGCCGACATGACGCCGGCGACGTACCTCGACTTCATCGCCGACATCCGCGGGCTGTCCGGCGACCTGCGCGCCCGGCGCATGGCCGAGGTGGTGAAGCTGGTCCACCTGGAGGCCGTGCTGCACCAGCCGATCGAGACGCTCTCGAAGGG
>CAZKIO010000060.1:0-27446 GCA_964552795.1 uncultured Planctomycetaceae bacterium | reverse complement strand
GCGCGCTGATCGAGGTGACGAGCCCCTTGCCCGAGGACATGAGCGCGTTCCTGCGGGCGCGCGGCAAGTAGGCGTCGGTACGGAGCCAGGCTCGACCTCGACGTCTGCCGGCGATCTGCGGCGCCGCAGATCGCCGGCAGACGTCGAGGTCGAGCCTGGCTCCGTACCGACGCCCGCGTAGCCGGATTCGGCTTCACGTGCCATGCTGGGCGCGAAGAGCCATGACCCCGTCCCGACCGGCACCCCGTGCATCGTCGAGACGACTTGTCGGTCGCCTCGTCACCTCCTCCGCCGGCGCCGTGCTCGCCGCGGCCGTGCTGCTGCCCGCGTTCCCGCGGGCCTTCACGACCACCGGCTTCACGCTTGACGCGAGCGCGCGTCACATGCGCGTGTTCCCGAACTTCGGCGATCCCGAGGCCAACGACAACACGACCGCGGATCCGAACTGGCCGGGCGTCACGGGCGCGGCGCTCGCGCTGCGGAAGGGCGCGGCCGAGTGGAGCAGCGTGCTGCACGGCGACGGCAGCGGCGACCCGACGCAGCCCGGGGGCCTGGGCTCGGGCGGCGCCAACTTCGACGTCGAATGGGACGGTCTCGCGACCGGGCCCGGCGGCGCGACGGACAACATCGTCAGCGAGATCAGCGGGTGCAGCGGCGGGGTCCTGGCGTTCTCGGAGTGCAGCGGCGCCGGCTGGCGCGTGCGCTTCTACTCGTGCTGGACCTTCGACGACGGGCCAGGCGCGCCTGCGGCGGGAACGATCGACCTCCAGGGGATTTTCGCGCACGAGTACGGCCACTGCCTGGGGCTCGGCCACACGACGGCAGCGAACGCCACGATGGCCCCCGCGATCGATCCCCTGCTCGCGCGCTCGATCGAGGCCGACGACCAGGCCGGCGTGCAGTTCCTCTACGGCGAGGCCGCGGCCACGAAGCCGCGCATCCGCGCGGTGGCCGGCGCCACGCACCTGTGGATCGTGGGCGAGTCGTTCGCGTCGACGGGCAACAGCGTGCATTTCCTGGGCGTCGACCTCGCGGGCGTGGCCTCGACCGCGGGCGGCACGGCGATCCAGTTCACGCTGATCGCGGGCACGCAGGCCGGCGACGTGCAGGTGAAGCGCGCGCCGGGGAACGGCGCCTTCTTCTCGAACGGCTGGCCCTTCGATCCGGGCGCGTGCGCGCCGCCGGCGCCGTACTGCACGTCGAAGGTGAACTCGCAGGGTTGCGCGGCGTTGATCGCGTCCGTGGGCACGCCGAGCGCGTCGCAGCCGGCGCCGTTCCTGATCACGGCGAGCGGCGTGCTGAACCAGAAGCTCGGCCTCCTGTTCTACGGCACCGCGCCGGCCGGCACGCCGTTCCAGGGCGGCACGCTGTGCGTGGGCGGGACGTTGCGCCGCACGCTGATGCAATCGAGCGGCGGCAACCCGCCGCCGAACGATTGCTCGGGCACGTTCAGCTTCGACTTCAACGCGCGCATCCAGTCCGGCGTCGATCCGGCGCTCGCGCCGGGGAACGCGGTGTTCGCGCAGTACCTCTACCGCGATCCGCCGGATGCGTTCGGCACGGGGCTCACGGACGCGCTGACGTTCACGGTCTGTCCGTGAATCCCGGCTGCGTCAGTCGCCGATCCGTGGCGGCTCGTACGTCGCGCACGGGTCCACGGCGGCGGCGTAGGGGCCTTCCCAGCCGTCCATGAAGAAGGCGTCGAGGCGCGCGGGCACGGGGCCGCCCTCGACCATGAGGCCGACGTTGCGCGAGCCGTAGAAGTAGTCGCGCTCCCAGTTGCTCGTGCCGAGCCACGCGGCGGAGCCGTCGGCGACCAGGTACTTGGCGTGCGCCACGCGCGCGAAGGGGATGAAGCCCTCGGCGGCCTGCGGGATCGTGACCAGCTTCACCTCGACGTTGGGGAGCGGCTCGAGCGACTGCAGGCCCTCGATCGTGCCGCGCCGCTTGCACCAGTCGGCGGCGAGGATCTGCACCTTGACGCCGCGCGCCGCCGCGCCGCGCAGGGCGTTCTCCAGCTCGGCGAAGTACGTGCGGTCGCGGCCGGTCATCTTGTAGGTCATGAGCTGCAAGCGCAGGCTGCGCTTCGCGCCGTCGATCATCGCGACGATGCGTGGCAGGTCCCACAACTCGGGGTCGGGCGCGAGATCGCGCGGGCTGTACACCGGCGTGACTGTGAAGGAGACCTCGCCCGCGCCGATGCGGAGCGGAAAGGTCTCGTGGGCGCGGGACGTGCCCGCGGCCGGCGTGGCGCCCCCGGCGATCGCCCAGTCGAGTTCGAAGGCCTCGCCGATGGCCTGCGCGAAGTGGCGCGAGTCGACGCGCACGCCGAGCTCCTGGATATGCTCCAGCGAACGCCAGTCGAAGTTCTGGCTGCCCAGGAACGTGTGCCGGCCGTCGACGATGAAGTATTTCGCGTGCAGCACGCCGCCCGTCGTCGCCTTGAGGTCGAGCAGCCGCGTCTCCACGTTCTTGGCGCGGCCGATGCGCGCGATCGTCTCGGGATACGTCTCGGAGAACTTCTTGTCGAACAGGCCGCGCACCTTCACGCCCCGTTCGGCGGCGCGCTCCAGCGCCGTGATCACGGCCTCGAGCCGGCCGCCGGGCTTCTCGCTGGCGTAGAAGTGCGCGAGGTCGATCGACGCGCGCGCGTCGTCGAACATCTCGGTCCACACGTCCGCGGCGTCGCGCAGGTCGGCGTGGTCGAGCGTCGTCCCGGTCGGCCAGCTCTCGACCAGTTCGACCGGGCCTTGTTGGGTCGCGAGGAGGGTCAGCAGCAGCGCGGCGACGGTGAACATGCCCCCGAGGCTACGCGCCGGCGCGTCCCGCTGCACGCGACGGATCGACGCGCTCGCGCCGATCGGCCAGCCATTCGAGCGCGACCAGCCCCGCGCAGACGGCCAGGGCGACCGGCCATGCGGCCAGGAACTTCCACGCGAGCACGGCGAACACGACCTGGATCATCCCCGCGCCGAGCAGCACGCCCGTCCAGTCCAGCTCGACGAGCAGGTCGTCGGGCGAACGCGACAACGGCGTGTCGTGCACGCAGTGCCGGTACAGCGGGCGCAGGAGCAGAACGGAGAGCAGCGCCGCGGGGATGGCGACGCGCGCGGCGAACTCGACGCCCGCCTGCCAGGCTGCGAGTGCGAACAGCGCCGCGTACAGCGGCAGCAGGAAGCGCAGCGTGACCGCCTTGCGCGCACCCGCGTGCAGGTGGGCGGGATCGGTCGGCGCGCCCTCCAGCAGCCAGCGCGCCTCGTGGCTGGCGCAGGCAGGGACGTGCACCAGAAGGACCGGCATCCAGATCGGCGGCATGAAGAGCAGCAGCGTGAGCAACGCGTCGCGCTCGGGTCCCGGCGTGCGCGAACCCGCGAGCACGAACGCCAGCGGGATGCCCACGAGGGGGTAGGTGCGCAGCACGACATCGCGTTCCAGCGGCAGCACGCGCCACACGAGGTCGAACGACGCGCGCTCCTCGACCCGCACCCACGTGCGCGCCGCGAGCGCGCGCAGCGGTTCCAGCAGCGCGCCCAGCGTGCTGCGCCGCGACGCCCGCGCGGCCGGCGCGGCCGGCGCGAGCCACAGGAGCACGAGCGCCGCGACGACGGCGACCGGCCCCGCCGCGCGCCACGCGAACGACGGTGCGGCGACGAACGGGCCCGCGAACCATGCGGGCGGGAACCAGGGCAGCCACGCCGGTCCGTCGCCGGGCGCGGTGACGCGCGCCATCCCGGCGACGTGCCGCAGGCCGAGCAGCGCCCCCAGGACGACGCCGCCGAACAACACGGTCTGCAGCGCCACCAAGACGCTCTCGGCGCGTCCGCCGAGCACGGAGAGGACGGCGAGCAGCGCGGCGGTGACGGCAAGTGCCTGCCCCAGCCCCGTCGCGAAGAGCAGCGCGCGCTGCGTGAGGTCCATCGACGCCGGCGCGAACAGGGCCATCGGCAGGAGCGCCGCGGCCGCGATGCTGCCGACCACGGTGACCGCGACGAGGCTGCGCGCGAGCCGGATCTCGCGCGGCGTGACGGGCTGCGCCGCGAGCCACTCCTCCGCCGGGTCGGAGCGCAGGAGCGGCGCGACGTCGCCCAGGAGCGGCAACGCGATCAGCGCCGCCGACAAGGCCAGCATCGCGAGGGCATAGGCGAACGGCGGCAGGACGTCGTTCACGAGCAGCGCCGACACGGCCGCCGCCGATCCGTGGACGATCAGCGGCGCCGCGGGGACGGCGCCGCCCGCCCAGTGCTGGGCGAGGCCGGCGCGGGCCAGGGCGAGGACGCGGTGCTGCACGGGGCGCGAGACTACACTGCGCGGCTCCATGGACCTCTTCCTCGACGGCCCGGCCGGCAAGCTCGCCGCCAAGCTGTGGGAGCCCGAGGGCGGCACGCCCCGCGCCGCCGCGGTGTTCTGCCATCCGCATCCGCTGCACGGCGGCACGATGGACAACAAGGTCGTGTTCCGCGCCGCGCGCGGGCTGCAGCACGCGGGCCTCGCCGTCCTGCGCTTCGACTTCCGCGGCGTGCGCCGGTCGGAGGGCGTCCACGACGGTCACGGCGGCGAGGCCGACGACCTGGGTTCGGGCCTGGACTGGATGGCGGCGCGGTACCCGGGGCTCCCGTTGTGGGCCGGCGGGTTCTCGTTCGGATCGCGTACGGCGGCCCAACGCGCGCTGACCGACGCGCGCATCGAGCGGCTGGTCCTCGTGGCGCTGCCGGTGCTCGCGTTCGACTGCGCCTATTTCGCGCGCGTCCGGCAGCCCACACTGGTCGTCATGGGCGAGAAGGACACGTTCGGGACGCTGCCGGAACTGCGGCGCCAGTTCCCGGACCTCCCGCCGAGCGTCGAAGCGGTCGAGATCGCCGGCGCGGGGCACTTCTTCGACGACCAGACCCAGGAGCTGCAGGAGACCGTGCGCGCCTGGGCGGCGCGGTCCCTGACCTCAGGAACACGACAGCCATGAGCGATGCCACCCCGAGCTTCCCGGCCGACAAGGTCCCCTCGATCCGCCGTTTGATGATGCCGCGCGACACGAACGCGCTGGGGTCGATCTTCGGCGGCGTGATCCTCTCGGAGATCGACCTCGCGGCCGCCGTGGAGGCGCACAAGACGCATCCGGCGAAGCTCGTGACCGTGGCGATGGACAAGGTGGTCTTCAAGCAGCCGGTGCGGGTGGGGGATCTCGTGTCGTTCTTCACCGACACGGTCCGCACGGGGCGCAGCTCGATCACGGTGCACGTCTCGGTCTGGGCGCAGCGCCGTTTCGGCGGCGGCGAGTTCGTCCACGTCACCGAGGCCGACGTGACGATGGTCGCGGTGGACGACGAGGGTCGCTCCACCCCTTTGATCCGGGGATCTCGATAGGGGCGAGGCGGGGCTACTGGATCACGAGGCGCAGCGCCTGACTAGCCGAGAATCGCGTGGGGCCCGAGCAGTCGTCGTTGTTGCGGAACAAGTACTGCGCGGCGATCACCGACCCGGGCTGGAGGCCCAGAGGCAGTGCCAAGGGCGTCTCCAGGTAGCCGAACTCGTCGCTGCGCACGGGCAGCATCCGAGGCGCAGGGCTGAGGGCCACGTGGATCGCGGCGCCCCCCAGGAAGGCGGGTACGGCCGCGGGCCGGCCCAGGAGCAGAACGCCGCGCGCGTTCTCGGGAGCAGCGCTGCAGTAGAAACCGAAGTCGGCGGCGCCGGCGGACGGCATGCGCAAGGCGAAGGCCCGCACCTCACCGTGACATGCGGGTGTCGAGGCACCGAAGTTGGATACGCCCGTCAGCTCCAGGTACAGGGTTGTCGCGGTCCCGTCGCTTAGACCTCCGGCGTAGCCGGGCTGGAACGACCCAGGTGTCGTCGGGTGACCGGGGCCCGCGTATTGACCGACGACCGTCACGCGCCCGTCGCTCGTCGCGACCATCCCAAGGGTGATGCGGGGACCTGCCCCCCCCACGTGCGTCAGAAACAGAAGCCTGCGGCCGTACGGGTCGACCTTGACAACTTGGTATTGGTCCCCCGGGCCCCAGCTCGGGTCAAGTGCACCCGGAGTGGCGGCGAAGTAGCTTGCCGTGCTGCCGGCCGCGGTCACGACACCCGAGGCATCGACGAACGGGTAGCCGAACCCGCCCCAGTTGGGCAGCGGTGTCGTGAACGTGGAGTAGATCAGACTCGATCCGTCCGCCGCGATCCGGCAAAGCACTGATCCGTATTCCTGTGGTCCGGGAGCGTTGGGCAAGAGGGTGCCCGGCGTTGTAGGAAACGTGTCAGTATTAGTAACCCCCGCGAACGTCACGGTGCCGAAATCGTCGATGGCAAGGTAGTCGACCTGGTCGTTCTCGTTTCCATGGCTTCCTCCCAGAAAGGTGCTCCAGACGATGGAGTCCGCCGCTGGACTCAGGCGGGTGAAGAACAAAATGGTTCCCCAAGCGAGCGGCTTCGTCGGCATGAAGACGCCGGGGGTCGTCGGGAATGCCTGAGACCGGACGATTCCTGCGGTCTGAATCTCGCCACTCTTCAGCAGCGCGATCCTGAACAGGCCGGCTGTGCTACCGATCTGGCGCGCCCAGCGGACGTTCGAACC
Organism: uncultured Planctomycetaceae bacterium; assembly: GCA_964552795.1. GTDB lineage: Bacteria > Planctomycetota > UBA1135 > UBA1135 > JAEUHZ01. The sequence continues at coordinate 20,881 of CAZKIO010000060.1, read as the reverse complement.
GGACACATCGAGTTCGAGAAGAAATGAGCTCGCCGCCCAGGTATCGGAACCAACCACGCCGAGCGGTGGCAAGGTGAATGGAAAGCCTTGACCGTACAGGGTGCCTCCGACCACGACTGAGCCATCAGGACGCAAGGCGCAGGCGTGCGCCACGCACCCACCCTGCGCGGGCTCGAAGACCGTGCTGTAGTCCAGTTGCTCTCCGGTTGCAGAGAACCGCAACGCGAAGGCCGGATCGGGGTTGTTGATGAGCGTGTCGAAGGATCCCGCGACGACCGGGAAATCGCTGGAATGCGTCCAGCCCACGACCGTGCAACGGCCGAGCGAGTCGACCGCCAGGTCATTGCCGCGCTCGACGTCGCTTCCGCCGAAGACGATGGAGTAGATGCCGCGGCCGTCCGATCCGCCGAGCTTGGTGAGCGTGCACCACTCGCGCGTTCCAGGCTGCACGTGGAAGGCTCCCGGCGTGACGGGAAAGTCGTATCCGTCGGTACGGCCCAGGACGTACACGTCACCGTTGGCATCGACGGCGGGCTTGGTGGCCCAGTCCCCGTTGCCGCCCGTGGAGCTGGCCCCCAAGTAGGTGGACCAGAGCAACTCGGGATCGATCACCAGCGCCAACGCCGGGTCGGCGTCCTCGACGCGCAGCGTGAGCACGTCATCCTGCGTGCGTATCCAGGCCGCGCGTACCGGTCGGTCCCCTGCATTGCGACGCGGCTGCCAGGCGACAATGGGCAATTCCTGCAGGCCCGCCGAGCCCAGCAGCAGCCCTACGCCCTCGTGACCCGCATCGACGTGCTCCGCGCCCAGCCAGCGGACGCGGACGGTCGCGGGATCGACTCCCGGCGCGAGCAGGAGGTCGTACTTCGGCCGTCCCTGGCGGGCGTGCAGCACGAGATCCACGCCGGGGTACACGCCGCGGTACTCGACGGCGGCGAAGGCGCGCGCGTTGCGCTGCCAGCGCGCTGGATCGTTGCCCAGGTAGTAGTGGTGTAGGCCCGGCAGCGGATCGACGCCGTGCGGCTGCAGGTTCGACGCAGCGCCGTCGAAGACGAGGCGCACGTAGTGCCCTGAGCCGTCGCGTGCGATCGAGTGGAAGCCCAGTCCGCCGCACTCGGCGCGAGCGGCCATGCCGCCGACGGCGGCTGCGAACTGCACGTCGGCGGGCCACTGGCCGAGATTCTCGATGAAGCGCGCGGGGCCGGCCGCGGAGCCCCCGTGTGTGGATCGGCCCCCGGATCCCAACGCAGCCCGCGGAGCGAGCGAGACCGCCAAGAGGGCGAAGCCCAGAATGCGAACCGTGCGAGGCAGGAGTGCTTGCATGGCGAACACGGCCGGCGGGGCGCCGGCCCGGTTGCGAGGCCTGGATGCAGGCGGGCTCGGGCCGCCCACGGAAAGAGCTTGACAGAGTTTTTTTTTTTTTCGCCAGCTTTCCCTCCGTTCGACCCCGCGAGAGCTTCCCAGTGGCCGTGGGTGCGGCCGCGACTTGCGAGGTGAACAGATCCAGAGTCGCAAGGAGGAGTCATGCTCCGTCCCCGCTTCAGCTCGCAGGGGAACCCTGCTGCACGCCCCGGCTGCACGGTTGTTCGTTTCCTGCTCGTCATTCTCGCCACGATGGGCGCGTGGGCGGGCAGCACACACGCGCAGGTGCCGTCGATCGAGGGCGCCTGGTCGCAGGTCTGGGATTGGCAATGCGATACCGTTTCGCTGGAAAACTGCCCACCCGAAGAAGGCTGCGAAGTACAGAACGGCCCGCGCATCAAGCTGCTGCACGGCGCGCTGATCCCGCACGGTCCTTATCAAGGCAGCGTCTTGATGTGGGGTCAGTACGCCAACGCGACGGAGACGTTCCTGTGGATGCCGTCCAATCCGATCCGCTTGTTCCGAGTGTCGGGGCCTGCGGGTCATCCGGTGTTCCGCCGCGACGTGAATGGCATCTCCATGGCGTGGGACGACGAAGGGCAACTGGTGGTGGTGGGCGCGGCATCCATCCCGGGGACGCCGTCGGGCGAAACGTGGCGGTTCTTCCCGGCGGCGCTCAACTTCCCGCCGATGCAGACCATCCTCACGCCGGCGCCGCCCTGCAACCAGTGGTACGCCAAAGTGCAGGGCAGCCCGTGGCGGTCGAATGCGACGATGAGCGTCGCGCGCCACCAATCGACGCTGATCGCGCTGTGTCGGGGGACGATCTTCGGTGGGATCGCCAGCGGATCGACGTTCGTGCTGGGCGGGACGACCGCGCCGGCTGCGAACGACGGGTGGGAGTTCTGGCAGGCGCTCGCGCCGCGCTCGGCTCCCGGCGGATCGGCGTGGAGCCAGACGCTCGTGCCGAACGTGACGGCGCCGCACGCGCACCCGACCCCGAACGAGGTGTATGCGGCGCAAGGCGGGCTGACGGAGGTGCAGCACGAGACGACGCCCTGCGTGCTGCAGTTGGCAACGGCGGGGCAGGCGATCGATCGCCACGTGAAGACGCCTTTCGTCGCCCAGGACTCGAACCTGGTCTACAACCCTGCCGGAGGTCCGACCTCCAACACGCCCGGCCGCAGTTGGGTCGTGCGGCCGCGTTACGAAGCATTGCCCGCGACGTGGGAGATCTGGGGCGGCGCGTCGGCATCGTCCGACCGCAGTCAGGGGACAGCGGTCCTGCGGCACGATCTCGTGCAATTGGATGGCACCGGCAGGAACCGCGTGATCGCCATTGGCGGTGTGACCTACGCCGCCGGATTCCCGGCGGGCTGGCACGTGAACCAGGTGATCGCCGAGTACCAGATCGCGCCGGGTGCCCAGCCGACTCAGGCGACCTGGCTCAACCTGCCGATCCCCTCGACGGGGGCCGTCCCGATCGGGCGCATGGACAACAGCGCCGTGATCCTGCCCACGGGCGACATCCTCGTGATCGGTGGCGGCACGTTCCCCGGGCGCGTTCCGGATCCCAGCCAGGTGGCACTGACACCGGAGTACCAGCCGCAGCTCGTCCGACCGGGCCCGGCAGGTACGCAATCTCCCACGTGGAGCGTGACGCCGATGGCACCTTCCCCCGCCCCGCCCGCGCACAGCATCCAGGCTCCACGCCTGCGCGGCCACGCCGCCGTCCTGCTTGCGGATGGTCGCGTGCTGACCGCGGGCGGCGCCTTCCCGGCGACGCCGAGCATCTCCTTCACCGGCGAGGTGTTCTCGCCGCCGTACAAGTTCTTCGGATTCCAGCCGACCATCGTCTCCGTGTCATCGACAGAGCTGGAGTTCGGGGCTTCCTTCGCCGTCGACGTGGCGCGAGGACAGGATGAGGTCGTCGATCGGGTGGTCCTGCTCCGGCCGGCCTCGGTGGCCTACGGTTTCGACACCAGCCAGCGCTACGTCGAGTTGCAGTTCAACTCGAACGGCTACACGCAGGGAGTGGACTCGCTCACCGTCCAGGCACCACCCGACGACCTCGGCCCCCCCGGACACTACATGCTCTTCGTCGTCACGCGCTGGTTCGCGTCGCCGGCGCTGCGCGTGCCGTCCCAGGCCCAGTTCGTGCGGCTGAGGCTTCAGTAGTCTGCGGTCGACTTGCGACCACGATGGTTTGGGGCGGACTCGACACCGGCCCGTCTCGGACCTCGAATAGCGGCCGCGGCGCACGCTTCGGACTCACGTCGATCCGCCATGTCCCGCGCGGCAGCCGCATTGGACGGCAGGAGCGTGACGCTCTTGCTTCCCTGCCGCGCGTGGTCGGATCTCGCTCAGCCCCGGATGCGCTCAGCCCAGGATCCGCTCGGCCCTGGCGCGCGGATCCTCGGCCCGGGTCAGGGCGCCGAAGACCTGCTCCAGCGTCGTCCCGCTCTGCGCCTTCGAGCGCAACTCCTCGAACGTGCCGCTCGCGACGACCTTGCCGCGGGTCAGGATCACGATCCGGTCGCACACGCGCTCGGCCACGTCGAGCAGGTGCGACGTGTAGAGCACCGCCCCGCCGCGGTCGGCCCACGCGCGCAGGACCTCCTTGATCACGACCGTCGTCGGCGCGTCGAGGCCGTTCAGCGGCTCGTCCAGGATCAACAGCGTCGGCCGCGGCAGGAGGGCGCAGGCGAGCGCGACCTTCTGCCGCATGCCGCGCGAGAACGTGCCCACGGGATCGTCCGCGCGCGCGCCGAGGTCGAGCGCATCGAGCAGCCGGTCGGCCTCGGCGCGAATCGGCCCCTCTTCCAGGCCGTGCAGCCGGCCGACCAGCAACAGGTGGTCGCGCGCGCCCAGGTTGGCGTACAGCGGCGCGCCGTCGGGGACGAAGGCGATGCGCTTGCGCGCGCTCAACGGGTCTTCGGCGACGTCGATGCCGGTGACGAACGCGTGCCCGGCCGTGGGTTTCAGCAGCCCGCACAGGATGCGCAGGGCGGTCGTCTTGCCCGAGCCGTTGGGGCCCAGGAGGCCCAGGACCTCGCCCCTGCGGAGCTCGAAGCGGACGTCGTCGAGCGCGGTCAGTTCGCCGAAGCGCTGGATCACACCGCGCAATTCGGCGAGTGCTTCCAAGGGCTGCCGCGCCGCCGGTTCGTCAGTCCAGGATCGAGTCGATCTCGTGAACGGCGGCCGGGATGCCCAGCTTGCTGGTGACTTCCTCGGCGATCTCCGCGAGGCGGGTCTTGGGCGCCGACTTCACCTTCTTGCCCAGGTTCTTCTCCGACTTCAGGAGCAGGACCTCGCGCGGCTTCAGCTCGGACACCTTCTTCATCCAGCCCTTGACCTCGCTGTCGCTCTGATTGTCGATCCCGTCGCCCTTCAGGAAGCGCGACGTGACGATCAGGTTCTCGGCGGTGCCCAGGGCGGCCAGCATCGAGGTGTACTCGGGCCCCTTGCGGCCGGTCATGGCCGTGAAGGTCTTGGCCGTGCCCCACTCCATGCGCAGGTAGACGCGATCGAAGATCGCCAGGCACCGGCGCAGCGCCGGGTCCTCCAGGTGCGGGTTGTCCAGGAACAGGCACAACTTGGCCTTCGAGAACCACTTGTTGCGCAGGTCGCGGGTGTTCTCGACGATCTCGCGGAAGTCGGGGTGCAGGGTCGGGTCGGCGACGGAGCCGTTGACCGCGATGGTCTCGATCTTCTCGCCGGCCTTGGAGATCCGGATCATGTGCCGGGCGGCCGTGGTCACGATGACCGAGGCGCGCGGCATCCGGTTGTCCCGGCTGACGGCCAGGGCCATGTCCTGCGAGCCGAGGTCGATGCCCAGGACGGAGCCCAGGCGCTCGGTCTTGCGCGGTCCGGAGAAAATCGGGCAGTCGGTGACGGCCGCGACGGGAGTGGTGGCGATCTCAGTCATTGGGTCTGCGGCGGGGGGACTGCCGGTACGGCAGTCGATCCCGGATTGCGCGTCCAGCGATGATACTCCACATCGTGCGTTCTTCCCAGGGGTGCGAGCGCCGGGAGGCGCCCGGGTCGCAGGGCCCACGCGAGGAGCGCGATCGCCGTCGCCATGCGGGCCGGGTGCTCCGCGGCGAGCCGCAACCACGCGAGCAGAAGGGGCTCGCCTACGGCGACGGGGAGCGCCTCGTGCAGGCCGACCAGAAACCAACTTCCTAGAAGGCCCAGGGCCAGGGGCGTCGCGGCCGGGTGATGCGGCGACCCGGTGGTGGTGGTTTCGGCGTCGGTCACGGCGCGCGGGTCCGGCGGCGCCGGCCCTCGTCCACCCACGACGAACGGCGCTCGCTACCGTTGCCGGCCGCCGGCGACGCCGTCGGCGGCGAGGCAGCGCGCCAGCAGAGGTTCCAGCGGCTGGAACACCCGCTCCCAGGCGTACTCGGACTCGACGAACGCCCGCCCCGCCCGCCCCAGCGCCAGCGCCTCGTCCGGCCGTTCCAGCAGGCGCGCGACCTCCGAGGCGAAGCGCTCCGCGTCGTCCGCCACGAGGTAGTCGCGGCCGGGGGTCCCCTCGACGCCCTGCGTGGCCGCCGTCGTGCCCACGACGGGCAGGCCCATCGAGAGCGCCTCCAGCACCTTGTTCTGGATTCCGCGGGCGATGCGCAGCGGCGCGACGGCGACCGAAGCCTGCCGCAGCCAGTCGCGGGTGTCCTTCACGAAACCCGTGACCTCGACGCCCGGTACGTCCGCCAGGCGCTGGACCTCGGCCGTGGGGTGGGCGCCGACGATCGCGAACGTGGCGTCGGGCACGCTGCGCCGCACCCGCGGCAGGATCTCGCGCACGAACCAGACGCAGGCCTCGGCGTTGGGCAGGTAGTTCATGACGCCGGTGAACACGATGCGGCCCCGAGTGCGCCCTTCCCAGCGCGGCGCGAAGTGCTCGAGGTCGACGCCGTTGCGCAGGACGTCGCAGGGCGCGCCGGGGATCGCCTCCTGGAACACGCGGCGCTCCAGCGGCGTGCAGACCACGTTCGCCGTGAACGAGCGCGCGATGCGCCGTTCGAATTCCAGGAGCGTGCGCTGCTCGCGCGCGTACACCCAGCGCATGGGGAACGCGCTGCGTTCGGCGTACTGGCGCCACTTGTCCGAGTCGAGCTCGCCGAAGTGCATGATCCGCGGGAGGCGCGCGTGCGGCTCGAGGAACGCGCCCATCGAGGACGAGTAGGCGTACGCCAGGTCGGAATCGGCGGCGAGGCGGTCGACCTCGGCCTGCAGCGCGTTCGAACCGTACACGCCCAGCGTCAACGGCGTGCGCGAGAGGAGCAGCGGCAGCGCGCGAAGCTTCGCGCGCGTGTCGCGGTAGGGGAACGTCGCCGTGGGAAAGCCGCGGCGGCGCAACTCCTGCGCGGCCTCCTCGTCGGCGTCGTCGTGCGCGAACGCGACGATGCGAACCGTGTGGGCGCGCCGCATCCGCTCGATCAGACGCCACGTCGTGATCTTGTCGCCCCGGTTGGGAGGGAAGGGGACCCTCTGCGACAGGAACAGCACGCGCACCGCGCAGAGATTAGGCCGCGCGGCCGCCGTGTTGCAATGCACGCCGCCGCTCAGCCGGGCCGCGTGCCCACGAACGTGTGCCATCGTCCGCGGACGGCGCGCTCCTCGACGGCCAGGCCCGCCGCGCGGATCGCGGCGTCGGTCGCCTCGGCGTGCTGGGCCGGGCAGCCGCTGAACGCGAACCAGCCGCCCGGCCGCAGGCAGCGGCGGAACTCGGCGGCCTGGGCCTGGATCACGTCGGAGTAGATGTTCGCCAGGACGGCGTCGTAGGGCGCTTCGCGCACCGGCAGGAGCTCGAAGCCGCCTTCGGCGAAGCGGCAGCGGTCGCCGACGCCGTTCCCGTCGGCCAGGGCGCGCGCGGCGTCCGCGCTGTTGGGATCGATGTCGAAGCCGAAGGCCTCGCCCGCGCCGAGCATCGCGGCGGCGACCGCCAGGATCCCGCTGCCGGTGCCGACGTCGAGCACGCGCTCGCCGCTCGTCAGGCGCTGCTGGATCGCGCGCAGCATCGAGCGCGTCGTCGCATGGCGGCCGCTGCCGAACGAAACCCCCGGCATGAGCGTCATGCACGGGTCCATCGGCCGCGTGCTGCGCGTCGCCGCAGCGACCGGCCGGAACGGCGCCACGACGCACAGGCGGCCGACGCGGAACGGCTTCCAGACCTTCTGCCACGACGTGGCGTAATCCTCGGGGGGGAGCGCCCGGAACGCGACGTCGAGTCCGGCGAGCGCGTCGTCGCCGGTGCTCTCCGCGAGGCCCGCCAGCGCGGCGCGGATGCGCTCGCGCGCGGCCGGCGTGTCCTCGCGCCGCGCGAGGAACGTGCGCACGTACTCGAACCCCTCGGGCGCCGGCGCGCTGGCCAGCGACGGCCGGCCGAACGCGACGGTCGTGCACGGACCCAGGTGCAGCGCCTCGGCGACGAGCTCCTGCCAGCCCAGCGGCGCGAGCACGCGCACTTCGGTCCAAGCCGACGGCGCGTTCACGACGGATCGCCCTCCGCCCACGCGTCGGCCGCCGCGCGCGGTCCGCGGGCGTCATCGCCGAAGGCCGTGCCCAGGCCGCGGCGTTCGACCTCGCTGAGCAGGCCCATGTGCGCCAGCGCGGCGTGCATGCAGCTCTGCGTGTCGCCGCGCACCAGCTTCGCGACGGGCGCGTCGGGCGCGATCCAGGCGTCAGGGTCCTGCGCACCCGCGATCGGCAGCTCGCGCAGGAAGGCCCTGTGCCGCGGCTCGCCGGCGCGGCCGTCGAGCAGGAACACGCAGCCGCGGTCGGTCTCGCGGCGCATCAGCCGGCCGAAGCCCTGGCGGAACTTGGCCAGGGCGCGCGGCATGTAGATCCGCCGGCGCTGCTCGTCGGCGCCGATCGCCGCGCACTGCGCCTGGTGGTAGCGGTCGGGCACGCCGTAGGGGAGCTTGACGATCACGACGTACTCGAGCGTCTCGCCCGGGAAGTCGGCGCCGTACCAGAAAGTGTCCACGCCCAGGAGCACCGAATCCACGCGCGCGCGGAACATCTCGGACAGCTCCTCCTTGACCGTGCCGTCCTGGTTCTGGAACCAGAACGGGATGCGCCGCGCGCGGAAGAAGCCGACCAGCTCCTGGCCCACCTGCTTCATGTCCAGCGCGTTGGTGAACAGCACCAGCATGCGCCCGCGTGTGCGCTCCGCGAGGTGCGCGACGAAGCGGCGCACGTAGGCCAGGAACGCGCGCTTGTCCTTCACGGCGGGCGAGTCCGTCGGAACCGCGACCAGCGCGCGGCTCCAGTCGAACACGTCGGGAGCGCGGAACGTGCGCACGGTCGACGGCGGACGCGCCTCGTCCGGTCCCGGGCTGGCGGCGCGATCGAGGCCCAGATAGCAGCGCGCCGCGTCGAAGCCGCCGCGCAGCCAGGTCGTCGCCGACAGGAACACGGCGCCCGCCAGCTCGGGGTAGTAGCGGCTGCCGAGGACTTCGTGCGGCAGCAGTACGCGAGCCGCGAGCACCAGGTCGCCGCGCGCGTCGCGTTCGATGTCGTAGAAGTAGCTGGGGTCGAAGCGCGGGCGGTCCTCCTCGAGCGGCATCCAGTGGCCGATCGTCCCGAGCGCGGTCGCCAGATCGGTGCGCGCCAGGTCCAGCCCGCGGCGCAGCGCGCCCGCGCCGCGCAGCGGCAGGTCGGCGCAGTGCTCGGCCAGGGCGCCGAGCGCGGCGTCCAGCTCGTTCCCCGCCGTCCAGGCCGCCACGCGCGCCGCGACCAGATCGGCGCCGACGCGCTCGACGTACTCGCGCAGCAGGAAGTGCTGCTCCTGCTCGGGGCGGTGCTTGCGCTCCTCCTCGCGCCAGGCCTCGAAGGCGCGCGCCGCGGACTCGAGCGCGCCCAGGCGCTCGGCGAAGTCCTCGAAGCTCCAGACGCAGCACTCCAGGTGCTCCATCGAGGGCGTTCCGGCGACGAACTGCCGCTCGATGCGGTCGAGCAGCGCGCGCGAACCGGACCTGCCGGGCTGCCGCAGGCGCGCGAGGAGCCCGTGCAGCTCGCGGAAGGTGAGCGTCCGGCTCCAGGCGTTGTGCGCCTGATCGTGCAGGTGCTCGCACTCGTCGAACACGACGTGGCGGAAGAACTCCGGCCGCGCCAGCACGAAGGCCTGGTTGACGAGCACGACGTGGCTGCGCTCCGCGCGCTTGCGCGCCAGCTCGGCCGCGCACGCCGCGCGATCCGTGCGGTGCGAACAGCAGGCCGTCTGCGCGCGCACGGCGCGCAGGTTGCCCTCGAACGCGCGCAGGTAGGGTTCGCTGGAGAGCAGCTCCAGCGGCGGCCGGCGCGGCAGCCGGTCGAGGTCGCCGTCCACGTCGGTCAACGCGAAGAGCGCGAGCTGCGTCCACGCCAGCCAGGCCTCCGCGCGGTCGTCCTCCGGGACGGTCTGCTTGAGCGCGCGCCAGCACAGGTAGTTCTCGCGGCCCTTCAGCAGGCCGACGCGCGTCCCCGGATCGATGCCGGCGCGGGCCAGGGCGTTGAGCGCGCGCGGCACCTCGCGGTCCAGCGCCTGCTCCTGCAGCGTGCGCGTGTACGTCGCGATGCCGACGCGCACGCCGTGGCGGCGCGCCCACAGCATCGCCGGCACGAGGTACGCCAGCGTCTTGCCCGTCCCCGTCGGAGCGTGCACGAGCAGCAGCTCGCGCGCGCCGAAGGTCCCCGCGACCTCGCGCGCGACCGAGTGCTGGCTCGCGCGGTAGGGCCCCGGCGCGCCGCCCGCTCCGAACAGCGCGGGCAGATGCACCTGGAACACGTCGTCCACGATGCGCAGGTCGTCGGCGTGGAAGGGCAGCTCCTCCTCGCGGGCGGGCGGCAGGTTCGGGACGTCGGCCCAGCGCTCGGTCTCGCGCGCGCAGGCCGGCTTCAGGCCCTCCAGCAGGCTCTCGAAGTCGGCGTCGTCGCGCGCGAAGCGCGAGATGCGCCCATCCTCGAGCCCGCCGAAATCCAGGGTGTCGGACGCACTCCACGCCGAGGGCGTGTCGAGCAGCGCCAGGCACAGACCCAGGCGCGCGGCCGCGTCCGGGTCGACCGCGGCCAGGGCGCGCCACGCGCGCGTGTTCGACGCGGCCAGCACGCGCAGGACGTCCTCCGGCAGGCCGTGCACGCGCCGCGCCAGCTCCAGGAGCGCGGTGCGCAGGTCCTGCGGCCCGAACGCCTGCGGGTGCGCGCCGGGCGCGAGGAGCGGCACGAGGCTCTCGCGTCGCAAGGAAAGCCGTCCCGGCAGGCACAGGGCCGCGACCTCCGACAGCCCCGCGCAGGCGGGCGGCTTCCCCCGGGCGAGGTGCGCGTGCCACGCCGCGAACACGGCCGTGTCGGGTACGACCAGCGGTCCGGGGCCGGCGAACTCGAGCAGCGCCCCCCAGGCGCGCTCCGGCGCGGGGGCGCCCGCGAGGTGCGCGCGCGTGACGCCGAACTCGCGCGCTGTGCGGGCGCTGGCGCCCGCGCCCTCGTCCTCGGGCCGCGAAGCGCAGTGGACGTCGAATCGCTCCCACTGGCCCTCCAGAGGTCCAGGCCGCAGGGCCTGGAGGCGCAGCACGCCGTCCAGCGCGGGGTCGGGCCCGGTCGTCCACGGGACGAGGAAAACCGGCCGCGGACCCCGCGGACGGGCCGTCGGCACGGTCTCGGGGGCGTCGGGCGGGCGGATCACGCGCGGGATCATGACATGCGCATCCACCCCTGACGACGCGCGGCGCGCGTCGCGCACGCGCGGCGACCGTGCGCCTCGACGGACGAGCCGCATCCGGGCTATGCTGCACGGCCTTTTTCTCATCCAGCGCGCCGCACGGCGCGCCGGATCCGCCCACCATCCCCCGAGCACGCCCCCGACCCGATGGAGATCACCGAGATCAAGTACGACGGCTACGAGAAGGTGGTCCGTTGCCGCGACACGCAGTCCGGCCTGCACGCCCTGATCGCCATCCACGACACGACGCTCGGGCCGGCGCTGGGCGGGATGCGGATGCTCCCCTACGCGCGCGAGGACGACGCCCTGTTCGACGTGCTGCGCCTCTCCAAGGGGATGACCTACAAGTCGGCCGCCGCCGACACGGGCCTGGGCGGGGGCAAGTCGGTGGTCATCGGCGACCCCAAGACGATGAAGAGCGAGAAGCTCTTCCTGGCCATGGGCCGGTTCATCGCCAGCCTCGAGGGCCGGTACATCACGGCCGAGGACATGAACATCGGCATCGCCGACCTGGAGGTCGTGCGCAAGGAGACGCGCTGGGTCACGGGCCTCTCGCGCGAGTCCGGCAGCTCGGGCAACCCCAGCCCCTACACCGCCGTCGGCTGCCTGCACGGCATCCGCGCGGTCCTGGAGGAGCTCGACGGCAAGGCCGACTTCAAGCACAAGCGCATCCTGATCCAGGGCGTCGGCGCCGTCGGCGGCCGCCTGGCCGAACTGGTCAAGGCCGAGGGCGCGCACGTGATCGTGTGCGACATCGACGAAGCCAAGGCGCAGAAGCTGAAGGAGCAGCACGGCTACGAGGTCGTGGCCGACGCCGACCACCTCGACGTGCCCTGCGACATCTACGCGCCCTGCGCGCGCGGCGAGGGCCTCAACGACCAGACGATCCCGCGCCTCAAGTGCCGCGCGATCGCCGGAGCAGCCAACAACCAGCTCCTGGAGCAGCGCCACGGGCGCGACCTGAAGGCGCGCAAGATCCTCTACGCGCCGGACTTCCTGGTGAACGCCGGCGGCATCATCAACGTGTCGATCGAGATGCTGCCCGGCGGCTACGACGAGAAGAAGTCGCTCGAGAAGATCAAAAACGTCTACACCAACCTGCGCAAGGTGTTCGAGATCGCGCGCAAGGAAGGCATCCCGACGCACGAGGCGGCCGTCCGCCTCGCGGAGCAGCGGCTGGCCCAGGGACGCGCGGCGAAGCTGGCCGGCAAGGCCTAGGCACGCGCGGCGGGGGCTGCGGCGTGAGCGTCTCTCCGCGGCTGGCGATCCTGGCGCTGCTCCTGCTGGTCGTCCCGGCGCTCGTGACGGGCCTGTTCCTGGCCAACACGCTGCGACTGGGCGTGCGCGACGGCGCCCAGCCGGGGGGCGTGGTGCGCGGGCGGCTGGTGCCGTTCACCGCGGCTCCGGACGAAGTGCGCCTCGGCGGGCTCGCGGTCGACCTGGTCGGGATCGGAACGGAGGGAGCCGCGACGCTGCTGGCGACGGCCGCCACCGGCGACGACGGCCGATTCGAGATCGCGGCGCCTGCGATCGAGGGCCACTACGAACTGCGTGCGGGCGGCGGAGCCTGGCAGCGCGGCATCCAGCCGCTGTCGCTGATCGGCGGCGCGCCCGACGAAGTCACGTTCGCGCTGCTGCCGGCGGCGCGGATCGAAGTCGCGATCGAGCGTCGCGACGGGCGCCCCGTGCGCGGCGGCGAGTGGACGCTGGAGGTGGAAGCGCAGAGCCGCTGGTTCTCGCCGTGGATCCCGGCCCAGACGCCGCGCCGGGGCACCTTCGAAGGCAGCGAGTTCACGGTCGACGGCTTGCCCGAAGCGCGGGTCCTGGTCCTCGTGCGGCTGGACACGGGCGAGCGTGTCGAGCTGCTTCTCGACCTCGCGGCGGGGGTCAGCCGCCACACCGTCCGGGTCTGACCCGGCCGCCGGGCGGCCCGTTCCACCGCGGGAAAATCGGCCGTGGTAGCCTTCTGGGAGTCCCCCCCTTCCGGCGCCACGCGAGCCCCCTCATGAAGTTCCACCGTCCGGCCCTCTCGATCCTGACCACGCTCGCGGCGTTCGGCCTGCCGGCCTCCGCGCAGGAAACGCACGTGTTCGACATCGTGCAGTCCTCCAGCAACTTCACCTGGTCGGGCACGTCGACGCTCGGGCCGATCCTCGGCAACCCGTCGAACATGTTCCAGTTCGCCGGCACCACCAACATCGATCTCACGTTCCAGCTCGGCGCGCAGCCGTTCGCGACGGGCGCGTATTCGGGCGGCGCGGCTGCGACCGTGCCCGACCTGCACGGGCGCATCCCGAACCCGATCCCGCTGCTGCCCCCGCTGGCCACGATCGACATCGTCGGCCTCGTCGTGTCGCCCACGTCGCCGGCCTTCGCCGTCGGAGCGGGCGGCGGGTTCAGCGCGAGCCTGACCTTGACCGCGCTCGCCGGCACGATGACCGTCACGCCGCTCGGCTCCGCGCCGACGAGCACGCCGCTGGCCGGAAGCTCCTCCACGCCGACCACGGTCAACGGCACCCTCACGACCGCACCGGGCCTGTTCCTGCTGAACCAGCCCATCAACGTCACGTTCCCTTTCACCGATCCTGGAACGGGCGCCAGCGGATCGGTCACGCTGGTCGGAACGCTCGTGGCCAATCACGCGCGCATCCGCAGCTTCTGCGCGGGGGACGGAACCGGCACGGCCTGCCCGTGCGCGAACCACGCACCGGCCGGATCCGGCCGTGGCTGCCTCAATTCGACCGGCGTCGGCGCGCTGCTCTCGGGTGCCGGCGTCGCGAGCGTGACCGGCGACACGCTGGTGCTCTCGGCCAGCGGCATGGCGGCGACCGCGACCGCGCTGTACTTCCAGGGCAACGCGCAGATCAACGCGGGTGCCGGCTCGGTGTTCGGCGACGGCAAGCGCTGCGTGACCGCGACGGTCATCCGCCTGGGCACCAAGACCAGCGTGGGCGGCGCGTCGAGCTACCCGCAGCTCGGCGACATCCCCGTCTCCGTGCGCGGAGCCGTTCCCGCAGGCGGCGCGATCCGCCACTACCAGACCTGGTATCGGAACAGCGCCGCCTACTGCACGCCGGACCTGTTCAATCTGACCAACGGATTGTCGGTGACCTGGGTTCCCTAGACTCCGGTCCCGATTCCGGTTTTCTGCTCGCTTCGCGCGCCGGTGGGAGTCCTCTCCTGTGCCGGCGCATGTTCTTCCGGTTCCGCATTTGACGGATTCCGGCCGCTGCTGCGAGGATGAATCCGCGGCGTTGGCAGCGCACTTGCGGCCGTCGTGCTCAGGATGACGGAACCCGCGCCGCCGCCTCGGCCCTCACGGTCCGCGTCGATCGACCGATTCCCCTCAGGATTGCAATGAAATCAACCACTCTGTCCCTCGTCCTCCTCGCCGGCCTGTCGACCATGGCCGTCGCCCAGGAGAAGACCGATCCCAACCTCGTCAAGGGCAACGCGCCCGGCCACTACGTTTCACCCGGAAGCAGCTCGTCGCTGCTGTTCGTCGGCGGCTCGGACGACTGCTCGACGGCCGCGACCAACGACGCGATCACCGGCACGGGTTCGTTCAGCGTGAACACGGTGGGCGCGACGACCGGAGCGTCTCCGCAGCCCGTCGGCTTCAGCACGATCAAGAACGACGTCTGGATGTACTGGACCGCGCCGTTGACCGGCGTGGCCGTGCTCGAGACCTGCGGCGGCGTGACCGTCGACACCAAGGCCGCGGCCTGGCTCGCCAACAACGGCACCAATTGCCCGAGCGGCACGCAGCTGGCGTACAACGACGACGCCTGCGCGCTGCAGACGCGCATCACCTTCGACGTGACCTCGGGCCAGGCCTACTTCCTGCAATTGGGCGCGTTCACGGAAGGAGTGACCTACACCGGGACGTTCACGCTCAACATCTCGACCCCGCCCGCCAACGATGCGTGCGCCACGCCCACGGCGATCTCCGGCGCGGGTCCGTTCCCGTTCAACACGCTCGCGGCAACGACCGGGACCCAGGGGCAAGGCGAGTCCCTGTGCCTCTCCGGCGGACAGACCGGCATCGCGCGCGACGTCTGGTACACGTGGACGGCGGGGTTCACCGGCACGGCGGCGGTCAGCACCTGCGGCAACACCCTCGACACGAAGGTGGCCGTCTACCCGGCGGCCGGGTGCCCCGCGGCCGGCAGTGCGATCGCGTGCAACGACGACGCCTGCGGGTCGCAGGCGCAGGTCTCGTTCGCCTGCACGTCGGGCGTGAGCTACCTGATCCAGCTCGGCGCCGATCCCACGAACGCGACGACCGGCGGAAGCGGCAACTTCAGCATCGCCAACGCCGCCCCGCCGGCGAACGACGACTGCGCGTCGCCGATCGCCATCAGCGGAACCGTGACCGTGCCGTTCAACAACACGTTCGCCACGACGGGGACGCAGGGGCAGTCGGAAGCACTGTGCCTGTACGCCGGCACAACCCAGATCCGCAAGGACGTGTGGTACACGTGGACTCCGACGATGAGCGGGCCGGTGACCATCACGACCTGCGGACTGATCACCGTGCCGCCGAGCACGTCGCAGGACAGCAAGGTCGCTGTCTGGAACGGGACCGGCTGCCCGACGGGCGCGGCGGTCGGCTGCAACGACGACGCGAGTTGCCCGTCCAGCGGCCTCAACACGACGCTCACCTTCAACGCAGTCTGCGGCCAGGTCTACACGATCCAGTTCGGCCAGTACTCCTCGTCCGTGTCGACGAACCTGGTCGGCTCGTTCTCGGTCACCGAGAACGGGACGAGCTGCGGACCTCCGGCCACGCCGCTGTGCTTCGGCGACGGCACCGGATTGGCCTGCCCGTGCGCGAACAACGGCGCGGCGGGCAACGGCTGCGCGAACTCGATCGTGCCGGCGGGCGGAAACCTGAGCTCCTCGGGCGCGGCGAGCATCGGCAGCGACACGCTGGCGCTCCTGGGCTCCGGCATGCCGAACGGCACCTGCCTGTACTTCCAGGGCTCGGGAACGATCGCTGGCGGAGCGGGCGTGGCCTTCGGCGACGGCCTGCGCTGCGCGGGCGGGACCGTGATCCGGCTGGGCACCAAGACGAACGTCTCGGGTGCGAGCCAGTACCCGACGGGTGCCGACCAGTCGATCTCCGTGCGCGGCCTGAACGTCGCGGGCAACTTCCGCGTCTACCAGATCTGGTACCGCAACGCCGCGGACTTCTGCACGCCGCTGACGTTCAACCTGACGAACGCCGTGAGCGTGACCTGGGCGCCGTAGGCGGAAACGACAGGCACGCGTGAAGTGGCGCGGGTCGCTGGCAGCGTTCTGCTGCGAGCGACCCGCGCCATTTCACTTGTGCGTCTCGGCCCCGCCTGGGATCGCTCACTCCTTGCGGAGGAAGTCGACGAGGTCCTTCTCGAGCTCGGGCAGGCCGTAGTCGGGCACCGTCAGGCAGCGGTACACGATCTTCGACAGCGGCTCGGGCGTGTTCGGGTTGAGGTCCTTCGGCGGCGGATAGCTCAGGAAGAAGGAGAGGCTCAGGCGCTCGACCTCGCCGCCCTGCTCGCGCCCGGCGTACTGCCACGGCACGTCGTCGAAGGGCAGGACGCCGGTCAGGATCTCGTAGAGCATCACGCCGATGCCCATCACGTCCGCCTTCTGGTCGCGCAGGAGCAGCGGGTTGTAGTGCGGCGTGGTGGTCACGACGCCGCGCTCTTCCATGCGCTGCGCGGGGTCGACCAGCACGACCGTGCCGGACGGCTTCACCACGATGTTCTCGGGCTTCAGGTCGCCGTGGTAGGCGAGCTGGCCGCTCTTGCCCAGCTTGATCAGCGAGCGGACGATCGTCAGGAACCAGTTGAGGCGGATGCCCTCCAGGGCGCGGATCTTCTCGCGCAGCGTCTTGCCGCGCGCGTACTCGAGCGCCAGCACCGGCCGGCCCTCGTGGCTGAAGATCTCGCGCAGTTGGACCACGTTCGGGCTCTTGACCTGCTCGAGCAGCGCCGCCTCCGCGCGCAGCGCGTCGTCGATCTCGTGCACGTCGAGGAAGTCGATGCGCACGCCCTCGTCGCGGAAGAACACCGCCTCCGCGGGGGTCTCGTCGGGGCTGATGCCGTCGGGTCGGCGCTGGTTCGTGATCTCGAGGAACCGCGTCACGTAGCGCCCGCCGCCGGCGACGTCGCCGAGCTTGAGGGCCACGCGGCGGCCCTCCGTGTCTTCGGCGAGGTAGACCAGGGAGAACCCGCCTCGGGCCAGGAACTCCACGACACGGTAGGAGCCGATCAGCTCCCCAGCTTCAAGCTTGATCATAGAGGGATGGACAGGCTGCTCGCTCGGATGGGGGGGTGGGGACCGTGCGCGCGGCGCGGTCCTGTCCTTTTCGGGAGCAAGCCCCCCGGGATTGAGGCTTTCCCGGCCCAGTGCCAGCCCTGGGAGTGCGAACTCCTTGTCTGCGCACGCTGCGGCGCCCTCTTCCAGCGCGCGTGGGCCCCGACCGGGGCCCGCTCAGCGGCCTCAGCAGCCGCGCCCGCCCAGCAGGCGGCCGACGATCAGCAGCGCGGCCAGCACTCCGACGGCGATAAGGATTCCCTCGTCCACGAGGAGGATCGTAGGACAGGCGGTCTGTCAGCGCAGCGGGCGCGCGGCCAGGTCGTCGAGCGCGATGTCGGCGAGGTTCGTCTCGGACTCCGTGCCCAGGATCAGCGCGATCCCGTTCCGCACGGTGCCGGTGCCGATCCAGACCGGCTCCGTCTCGTGCGGTCGATGGCGCCACGCGCGACCGTCCGCATCCACGATCCCGGCTTCCTGCTGGTGCAGGTTGCGCACGCTGAACCACACGCGGCCGGTGCGCAACTCCTCGTAGCGGACGAGGAATCCGACCGCAGCGCCGCCCGCGCTCACCTCCCAGGCCTGGGTCGCCTCGCCGCGCGTGACGAACGCGTTCTCGGCGCCGGGCGGCGAACTCGACACGGTCGTGCGGCATCCGGCGCCGGCCGCGGCCAGGGCCAGCGCCGCGAACACGGCGGTGTGCGAGGGGAAGGACACGCCTCCCTGGATCGGCAGCAATCGCGAAACGCTGAAATGGACGCTGTTTCGCGGCCCCCGTATGCTCCCCGGCGTGGACGACTACGCCCTCGAGTGCTTTCGCAAGGCGGGACGGATCGCTTCCGGGTGCCGCGAGTGGGCCCGCGCGAACATCCGCCCCGGCGTGACGATCCGCCACGTCCTGGAGACCATCGAGGAGCGCATCCGCGCCGAGGGCGCCGAACCGGGGTTCCCGGCGCAGTCCAGCCGCAACTTCGTCGCGGCGCACTACTGCTCCAGCCTGGACGACGAGCAGGCCTACGCCGAGGGCGACTGCGTCAAGGTCGACATCGGCGTGCACGTCGACGGCTACATCGCCGACACGGCCGCGACGGTCGACCTGTCGGCGGATCGACGCTGGACGCCGCTGGTGGACGCCTCGCGCCGCGCCCTCGAGGCCGCGATCGGCACCGTGCGCGATGGCGTGCCCGTCGGCGACATCGGCGCGGCGATCGAGCGCACGATCATGGCCGCGGGATTCCAGCCGGTGCGCAACTTGACAGGACACGGCCTCGCGCGCTGGAAGGTGCACACCTCGCCGCAGATCCCCAACTACGCCGAGCGCGGCGGCGGCACGCTGCGCGCGGGCAGCGTGTTCGCGATCGAGCCGTTCGCCAGCACGGGCCGCGGCTACATCCGCGAGGCCGGCAAGGCCGAGGTGTTCATGATGGTCCGGCCGCCGGTGAAGGCCAAGGGCCTCGACCGCGACGTGCTCAAGGCGATCGAGGCCTGGCGCGGCCTGCCGATCGCGCGGCGCTACTTCCGCGATCTCGACCGCGGCGCGGTCGAGGACACGATCACGAAGCTCGCGCGGCAGGGGTCCTTGGTGCGCTACCCGCCGCTGGTCGAGGACGAGGGCGTGATGGTCGCGCAGTACGAGCACTCGATCTATCTGGGCCCCGACGGGCCGGAGATCCTGACCGCCTGAGCGCGGCGCGCCGTCAGCGTCCTCGCAGCGCCCGGTCGCGTTCGAGCAGCCGCCGGTACGGGCCGGGCAACTCTCCCTGGATCGTGTGCGACTCGACGCGACCGTCGAAGCCGTTCACGGCGATCTCCCATGTGTCGCCGGAGTGCGTGATGGAGACCACGTACTCCACGTCGCCGAAGGGCAGGATCGCCCGCTCGAAGTCCGTGCCCATCAGGAGGCCCGCATCGTCCATGGGCAGTCCACCCGTGACGACGGTCCACAACTCCGCGGAGAGGGCATCGCGCTCCGTGGCGAACGCTTCGATGCGCAGCCGCGCCAGCTCGCCGTCGGCGAACGGTTCGACCGTCACGCAGGACGTCGCGCGCTCCTCCAGGGCCAGGTAGCGGGCGGGGACCGATCGCGATCCGCTGCCCAGCAGCTCGCGAGCCCGCGACCAGATCGATGGGATCCGCGCCGAGTCCGCGCCGGCCGCCGACCCCTCCGCCAGACGCCGCAGCTCTCCCTCCACGTCCGGCGGAGCGGGCGGAGCCGGCGGGACCGGCATGGCCGGTTGGACCAGGGCACGCGGACGCGCGGACGGCGCGGAGCCGAGGGCGGCGGGAACCGGCTGTGCCTCCTCCGCCACCACGCTGGCCGGCGTCATGTAGAGGAACAGCATCGCGAAGCCGGCGAGTGGCACGAACACGAGCAGCAGGATCGCCGCGCCCACGACCCAGGGCCAGACCGGCCGCTTGCTCCGCGCCGTCGCGGCGATCGGCGGCGGAATCGGCGGCACGGCCGGCGGCGGCGTGGTGGCGACCTCGTTCACCGCCGTGCGGACCTCCGATGCCGCCTGATAGCGGCGCTCCGGCTCCTTCTCCAGCGTGCGCAGCACGATGTCGTCCAGGCGCACGTCCACGCGCACGGACTTCGACGGCAACGGGAAGCGCCCGAGCGGCAGCTCGCCCGTGAGCAGCTCGTAGAAGACGACGCCCAGCGAGTAGATGTCCGCGCGGTGGTCCACCTGCTGCGGGTGCTCGATCTGCTCGGGCGCCATGTAGTGCGGCGTGCCCATCGCCTGCGACGCGCGCGTCAGCGTCCGTCCGCCCGCGGCGCGGTCGAGCACCTTGGCCAGGCCGAAGTCCGCGATCTTCACGCGGCCGTCGCGCGCGAGGAGCACGTTCTCGGGCTTGATATCGCGGTGCACGACGCCCTGGCGGTGCGCGTACTCGAGTGCCGTGCAGATCTGCATGACGAGCGCGAGCGACTTCTCCGGATCGATGCGCCCGGCCCGGATCGCCTGGCGCAGGTTCGGCCCGTCCACGTACTCCATCAGGAGGTAGAAGTGCGGACCCGCGCGGCCGGCGTCGAACACGGCCACGATGTTCTCGTGCGAGAGCCGTGCCAGGGCCTGGGCCTCGCGCACGAACCGCGCCTCGAACGTGGCGTCCGCGGACGAGGGCGCGGAGAGGATCTTGAGCGCGACCGCCCGGTTGAGGCCCTTCTGCCGCGCCTCGTACACGGCCCCCATGCCGCCGCGGCCGATCAGCTTCATGATCTCGAGCTGCGGGAAGTGCGGCGCGACCTCGGCAGGCTCGGGCGGCGGCGGCGCGGGTTCACCCGACGCCGTCAGGATGATCTCGGGTTCGCCCATGCCCACGGCCAGGAGGCACTTGGGGCAGAGGCCCTGGGGGCCGTCGGCGGGGATCGGGGCGCAGCAGCGCGGGCATTGCGTGGGCATCGTCGTCCTCCACGCACCCATCACGGAGGCGCGCCGCGAGGTTACGCGGATTCGCCCGCTTCGCCGCCCAGCGCTGCGAACAGCGCCCGGATCTCGTCGTCGAGGT
>CAZKIO010000059.1:0-27844 GCA_964552795.1 uncultured Planctomycetaceae bacterium | reverse complement strand
TCGCCCTCCAGCACGCGGCTGAGGCGGCCGGTCACGGTGCCGGTGCGGCGGTCGCGCACGAGCGGCGACGGGCCGAGGTCGTAGCGGCGCACGATCGGCGGGGCGCTCGCGCCGTTCTGGCGCGCGGCGACACGCGCCGCGAGCAGCGGGAGCAGGCGCTCGACGGCCTCGCGCGTGTCGCTCTCGCTCGCGGCCTGCACGCTGGTGCGCGTCGGCCGGTGCACGAGGCGCAGCGTGAAGCGCGGTGCGGACAGGAAACGCCCGCGCGCGCCGGCGAGCGGCTGCTTCTCGATCTCGACCTCGGCCTGCGGCAGCAGCGCCGTCGGTCCGGGCGCCGGCAGCACCTCCACGCGCACCGTCTCGATCGCCGCGCGCGGCGCGCCGCGATCGCGCACCTCGTCGTGCATGCTGTGCAATCCGTGCTCGTTCGCGAGGAGCGCGCGCGCGCCCGCGCCGTGCAGCGCCAGCGCGACCACGTCCTCCTCGGCCTCGCCCGCGTCGCGGTCGTCGAGCACCAGGGCGTCGAGGCCGAGGCGCGCGACGTAGGCCTGGTACATCCGCGCGAGGCGCTCGACCGCGCCGATCGCCGGCCCGCGGCGGCGCACCAGGGTGAGCACCAGGATCGCGTCGCCGAGATCGTCCTGCGCGGCGCATTCGGCCAGCAGCGAAGCGCGCTGGCCCTGGGCTTCCAGCGCGAAGAGGCGCGCCTCGAGCTTCGCGGCCTCGCGTTGCTCGCGCGTGCGCAGCGCCTGCTCGGCCAGCGCGCGCGCGGCGACGTCGTGCTCGCCCACCAGGCGCAGCACGGCGTCGGCGCGGTGCATGTCGTCCAGGATCGCCAGCGCGGCCCCGCGGTCGTCCCAGAAGCCGGGTTCGTTCGAGCGCGCGAGCAGCGCGCTGCGCCGCTCGGCCAGCGCAGCGGTCGCGGTCGAGAGCGCGTCGGCGCGCTCGGCCAGCGCCACGGCGCGCGCGCCGACCTGCTCCAGCGTCGGGCTGCGCGGCAGCTCGGGTCCGATCTCGGCCTCGTCCTCGGGGCGGTGGATCTCCAGCACCACCTTCCCGTCGCGCTCCATCAGGCTGACGACCGAGCCCGGCTGCACGCGGCCGCCGGCGATCTCGCGCGCCAGGGGCTGCAGCACGAGGCGCTCGACCGTGCGCTTCAGCGGCCGCGCGCCGAACGCGGGCGAGTAGCCCTCCTTCAGGAGCAGCGCGACGAGGCCCGGGTCGGCGTGCACCGTCAGGCCGCGGCGCTCGATGCCGCTGCGCGCCAGGATTCGGCGCAGCTCGCGCTGCGCGATGCGCTCGGCCGTCTCCACCGCCAGCGGCCGGAACTGCACGATCCGGTCGATGCGGTTCAGGAACTCCGGCCGGAAGCACTGCCGCAGCGCGCGCTGCACGCTCTCCTCGTCGGGCGCGGCCGGCGTCTCGCGGTGGAAACCCAGGCGCCCCTCGGTCTGCACCGCCGAGCCGACGTTCGACGTCAGGATCACGATCGCGTGCGTGAAGTCCGCGGTCTTGCCGGCATCGTCGGTCAGCCGGCCGGCGTCGAAGATCTGCAGGCACAGGTCGAACACGTTGACGCTGGCCTTCTCGATCTCGTCCAGCAGCACGACCGAGAACGGGTGCTCGGCGATCGCGCCGGTCAGCATGCCCGGCCGGCCGCGCGTGCCGATCAGCCGTTCGTAGGCGTGGTCGGTGGCGAACTCGCTCATGTCGTAGCGCAAGAGGCGCGACGCGTCGCCGAACAGGTACTCGGCCAGCGCGCGCGACAGCTCGGTCTTGCCCACGCCGGTCGGGCCGACGAACAGGAACACGCCCGGCGGCTTGCCGGGATCGACGAGGCCGGCCTTGATCAGCGTGACGATCTCCATCACGGCGTCGATAGCCTCGGGCTGGCCCATCACGCGGCTCTCGAAGAACGCGCGCGCGCGGTCGAAGTCGAGCTTCACCGCGTCGTCCAGGAGGTCCACCGGCACGCCGGTGGTCGCGGAGACGCACTCCAGCACGTCGCGCACCGCGAACCCGGCCGCGGCCGGCCGGCCGCGCTCCGCAGCGCGTTCCAGCACCCGCCGCAGCAGGCCGGCGCTGCGCGCCGGCTGCGCCGTGCCGGTCAGGTACAGGTCGGCGATCTCGGAGAGGCGCGCCAGCACTTCCGGCGCGCCGTTTGCGCCCGACTCGGCGCAGATGCGCGCCAGGATGCGCGCGGTGCGCGGCGCGTCGGAGGCCGGCACCTCCACGCGGGAGAGGACGCGCGCCAGCGACGGCACGCGTCCGACCGCACGAGCGAAGGCCTCGGGCGTCGACTCGCCGAGCAGCGCGATGCTGCCGTTCTCCAGGTGCGGCAGCAGCATGGTCGCGACGTTGTCCTGCGATTCGCTGGCGCGGCCCGCGTCGACCAGCTCGTGGACGTTGGGCACGTGCAGCAGCACGCGCCGCGGGTGGCGCACGAGCTGCAGCAACTGGTTCACGCGCGTCTGCCACTCGCCCAGGTAGCGCGTGCCGACCAGCAGATCGGCGGCCGTCACGCGCAGCACGGTCCAGCCCTGATCGCCCAGGCGGTGCGCAATTTCCTGCACGGTTGCCGTCTTGCCGCTGCCGGCCGGACCGATCAGCACCGCGGAGCGGGAGCCCGCGCCGGCGAGCAGCCGCTCGACGGCGTCGACGCGGTCCTCGACCTCGTACGCGCGCGGGAGCCGCCCGGCGCGCGCCTCGGCGCCGAGATCCAGGCCGAACCCGGCCAGCGCCTGCGTGTCGACGCTGCCGGCGTGGTGCCGCTCGACCCAGCGCTGGCTGCGCGGGAAGCTCGCGGCGCCCGAGGCCTTCATCAGGTCCAGTGCGCGCTTGAGATCGGCGGTCGTGACGCCGGCGGGCAGGCCCGGCTCGCCGTCGCCGCCCAGGCGCCGTTCCAGGAGCTGCAGCGCGGTGCGGCGCGGCTTGGAATGCTCGTCGCACAGCCCGCGCACCAGCACCGGGCCCGAGCGCTCGAACGGCAGCGCGCCGGCGATCTGCAGCGCGTTCTGCCGCACGTCCTCGTCCTCGTCGGCGCCGGCCAGCGCGAACACGCGCTCGACCAGGGCCGCGCGGCCGCGCGCCGCGCGCAGGCCCGCGACCCGGATCTGCCAACTGCCGTCCTGCAGGAAGCGCGCGCAGGCGGCGTCGTCGCACCAGGCCGCGTGCGCCGCGACGTGCCGCACGGCGTGCAGGCGCACGTCGTCGTCCTCGTCCGCGCACAGGCCCTGCACGATCGCGCGCGCCAAGTCGTCGTGGCGGCCCGACAGCGCGAGCAGGAGCGCGAGGCGCACGCGCGGATGCGGATGGTCCGCCAGGGTGCGCGCCTGGTCCTCGGCCGGGCCGCCGTCGTCCCGCAGGGCGCTGGAGAGGCGCGCGACCGCGTCGGCCTGTCCCTCGCTCACGGCGACGACGAGATCGTGGATGCGCGCGTCCATGGAGGCGCCAGGATAATCGCGTCCGCGGCGCGCGTGGGACGCGCGCGCGCGCGCCGCGTTCGCCGCGCGCGCAACCTCCACGTCGCGCGCGGGATGGGCGCGCGGATGAGCTCGAGAAGATCCGCGCGTGGAGGGAGCGTGGAGAACCGGCCGCGTCCGCCGCCTGCCGCACGGCGGCCGCAACGGAGTAGGATGCCGGGCGAGCGGGGCGCGCAGCGTCCGCTCGATCCGCCCGACCCGGGAGCGTTCATGACCCAGCACGCATCTTCACGGCGCGATTTCCTGCGCGCCTCGGCGGCCGCGACCGCGGCCATGTCCCTCCCCGGCATCGTCTCGGCCTGCGCCGCGCGGGGTTCCGCGCAGGACGGCGCCGCCCGCGGCCTCGAGCGGCGGCGGTTCGGCCGGACGGACATGACCGTGGCCGTCCTCGGTTTCGGCGGCGCCGAGATCGGCTACGAGGGCGTCGAGCAGGCCACGGTCGACACCCTGCTCAACTCGGCGCTGGACGCCGGGCTCAACGTGGTCGACACGGCCGAATGCTACCGCGACTCGGAGTCGCTGATCGGCGCGGCGATCGCGGGCCGGCGCAAGGAGTACTTCCTCTTCACCAAGTGCGGCCACGCGACGGACGTGACCGGCAAGGGCGCCGAGTGGAGCAAGGAGGGCGTCCTGCGCTCCGTGGAGCGCAGCCTGAAGCGCCTCAGGACCGACGCCGTCGACCTGCTGCAGCTCCACTCGTGCTCGCTGGAGGAACTGCGCAAGGGCGAGTGCATCGAGGGCCTCGAGCAGGCGCGCAAGGAAGGCAAGACGCGCTACATCGGCTACAGCGGCGATTCGGCGGCGGCGCGCTTCGCGGTCGAGTGCGGCCGCTTCGACGCGCTGCAGACGTCGGTGAACTTCTGCGACCAGGAGTGCATCGAGCTGACGCTGCCCCTGGCGCGCGAGAAGCAGATGGGGGTGATCGCCAAGCGCCCGATCGCCAACGCCGTGTGGCGTTACGAGAGCGAGCCGGCGAACGGCTACCACATGGAGTACTGGCGGCGTCTCCAGGCGCTGGACTACCCCTTCGCGCGCGGCGCGGCGCGCACCGCGCAGACACCGGACGGCGCGGCCGGGGTCGCGCTGCGGTTCACCGCCATGCAGCCGGGCGTCAGCGTGCTGATCGTGGGGACCACCAGGCCCGAACGCTGGCGGCAGAACGCCGAGCTCCTGCGGGCCGGCCCGCTCCCGGCCGGGCAGGCGGAGTCGATCCGCGCGACCTGGAAGCGCGTCGCGCAGAGCGGCTGGACCGGGCAGACCTGAGCGCGCGGGGGTCGGCGCCGCGCGGCGTTTGACGCCCCGCGGGCGCCCCCTTAACCTCTCCGCCCCTCGTTGCGGCCCGGGGGCGATCGATCCCGTCCGGCCCACGTCGTCCCTTCCGTGACCCGAACTCCGACCCTGCGCGCCGGATCGCGAGCCCTCCCGTGGTGAGCTCCGGCAGCGTCGTGATCCTGGCCGCCGGCCTGGGCAAGCGCATGCAGAGCGCGCGGCCCAAGGTCCTGCACGCCCTGTGCGGCCGGCCGATGATCGCGTGGGTGCTCGACCAGGCGCTGGCGCTCGATCCCGAGCGCATCGTCATCGTCGTGGGCCACGGCGCGGCGGAGGTCGAGGCGGCCGTGAGGGCCCTGAACCCGGGTCCGCGCGTGCGCTTCGTGCGCCAGGAGCCGCAGCTGGGCACCGGGCACGCGCTGCAGATGTGCCTCTCGGAACTGGGCGCGGATCCGGGCACGACCACGGTGCTGTACGGCGACATGCCCTGCCTGAAGCCGACGACCGTGCGCGAGCTGGTCGCGATCCAGGGCCGGGCCGCGAAAGGCGGCCTGGCGCTCCTGACCGCGATCCCCGTCGATCCGCGCGGCTTCGGCCGCATCGTGCGCACCGAGGACGGCGCAGGTCGCGTCGTGGCGATCGTCGAGGAGCGCGACGCGACCGCCGAGCAGAAGGAGATCCCCGAAGTCAACCTGGGCGTGTACGCCTTCGACGGGCGCGCGCTGGTCGCCGCCCTGCCGCGCCTCACGAACGACAACGCGCAGGGCGAGTACTACCTGACCGACGTGCTGGCGGCCTTCGTGCGCCAGAACCTGCCGGTGTGCCCGGTGGACCTGGAGGACGAGGACGAGGCCATCGGCGTGAACACGCTGCAGCACCTCGCCGAGGCGCGCTGGGTGCTGCAGGCGCGCATCCTGGAGGAGCATCTCGCGCGCGGCGTCGCGATCGAGGACCCGGCCACCACCTACGTCGACCACGGCGTCGAGATCGGCGCCGGGACGCGCCTCCTGCCCTGCACGGTGATCCGCGCCGGCGTGAGGATCGGCCGCGACTGCGAGGTCGGGCCCTTCGCGCAGCTGCGCGCCGGCACGGTGCTGGAGGACGGCGCGGAGATCGGCAACTTCGTCGAGGTGAAGGCCACGCGCGTCGGTCCGCACGCCAAGGCCAAGCACCTCGCCTACCTGGGCGACGGCGACATCGGCGCGCGCGCCAACATCGGCGCGGGGACGATCTTCGCCAACTACGACGGCAAGGCCAAGCACAAGACGCGCGTCGGCGAGCGCGCGTTCGTGGGCAGCGGGACCGTGATCGTCGCGCCCAACGTGCTGGGCGACGGCTCGATCACCGGCGCGGGCGCGATCGTGACGCGCGACGCCAACATCGGCGCGGGCGAGGTGTGGGTCGGCGTGCCGGCCCGCAAGCTCGCGCGGCGCGAGGCCGAGGGCGGGACGCAGGCCCGCAAGGGAGAGAGCCGGTGAGGGGCTACAACGAGCGGGTGACCTTGATCGCCGGCAACGCCCACCCGGCGCTGGCGCAGGCGATCTCGCGCGCGCTGTCGATCCCGCTGGCGTCGGCGCACATCGCGCGCTTCCCCGACGGCGAGATCGACATCAAGGTCAACGACGACCTGCGCGGCAGCGACTGCTTCGTCATCCAGCCGACCTGCCCGCCGGTCAACGAGAACTGGGCCGAGCTGCTGCTCCTGCTCGACACGCTGCGCCGCGCCAGCGCCGGCCGCATCACGGCGCTGCTGCCCTACTACGGCTACGCGCGCAAGGACCGCAAGGACGAGGGCCGCGTGCCGATCAGCGCCAAGGTCGTGGCCAACACGCTGGTGGGCGCGGGCGCCGACCGCCTGCTGACGCTCGACATGCACGCCGCGCAGATCCAGGGCTTCTTCGACATCCCCGTGGATCACATGTACGCCAAGCCCGTGCTGCTGGAGGGCGTGCGCAAGCTCAAGCTCGACCGCCCCGTGGTCGTGTCGCCCGACGTGGGCGGCATCAAGATGGCGCGCGCCTACGCCAAGTCGCTGGACAACGCCGACCTGGCCATCGTCGACAAGCGCCGCATCAGCGGCTCGCAGATCGCCGTCGAGCACATCATCGGCGACGTCGAGGGCCGCAACGTCGTCCTGGTCGACGACATGATCTCGACCGGCGGCTCGATCTCCGAGGCCGCCAAGGTGTGCAAGAAGCACGGCGCGCAGCAGGTCGTGATCGCCGTCACGCACGCCGTGTTCTGCGGCCCGGCCGTCGAGCGTCTCAACGCCGCGCCCATCGACCAGATCCTGATCACCGATTCGATCCCGCCGCGGCCGACGCAGCCGCGGAACGTCAAGGTCGTGACGGTTGCGCCGCTGTTGGCCAACGCGATCATGAACATCCACCGGAACGAGTCGGTTTCCTCCCTTTTCCAGGAGCCCTGCTAGGCCGGCCAGGGGACCGGCAACGAACCAGCCAGGGACGGAACCATGAGCAAGAAGAGCGAAACCCTGAAGGCCGAGCCTCGCACGAAGCTCGGTAGCCGCGCCGCCCGGGCTCTGCGGGCGCAAGGCCGCATCCCGGCCAGCATCAACGGCGACGCCAAGAACCAGCACGCCGATTTCTCGATCAGCGCGGACGAGTTCCTGGCCACGCGCCGGCGCCACACCCACCTGTACGATCTCGACGCGGGCGGGACGATGCACACGGCGGTCGTGCGCGAACTGCACTGGGACACGTTCGGCGAGTCGCTGCTGCACGTCGAGTTCAAGCGCGTGCAGCGCGACGTGAAGACCGAGTCGGAAGTGCGCCTGGAGTTCGTGGGGCACCCCAAGGGCGGCGTGCTGAACCACCTGGTGAACGAGGTGACCGTGAGCTGCGTCCCGCTCCTGATCCCCGACATGATCGAGGTGTCGGTGGCCGGGCTGGACATCGGCGGCACGATCTTCGGCCGCGACCTCGTGGCGCCCGAGGGCGTCGAGATCCTGGTCGAGCCGGGCCAGCGCATCGCGGTCGTCGTGGAAGCCCGCGTGGAAGTCGCGGAGCCCGAGACGCCGGCCGAGGCCGAGGAAGGCGCCGCCGCCCCGGCCGCGCCGGCCGAGGCCGCCAAGCCCGCCAAGGACAAGGCCAAGGACGAGGACTGAGCCCGCGCTGGGCCGGGGGAGGGCCTCGGGCCTTGCCCCAGCCCGGCCCCCGGCTAAACTCTTGCCCCCTTCCGCGCGGGGAGCAGGTTCCGCCTGCCGTCCGCGCGGTGCGCGACCGCCGCCATGAAGCTCGTCGTCGGACTGGGCAACCCCGGCCCCGAGTACGAGTGGACGCGGCACAACGTGGGCTACCACGTGGTCGAGCGCTTGGCGCAAGCCGAGGAGGCGATCTTTGAACCCGCACGCCGCCTCACCGGGTACACCGGGCCGGCGCGTTTCACGTTCGCGCGCTCGAAGCGCTTCGAGGCGCTGTACGTGAAGCCGCTGACCTACATGAACCTGTCGGGGACGGCCGTGGCACCCTTGGTGCAGGCGCTCGGCCTGGCTCCCGATTCGCTCCTGGTCGTCTACGACGACATGGACCTGGATCTGGGCCGGCTGCGCATCCGCGCCTTCGGCGGTCCCGGCACGCACAACGGCATGCGGTCGATCGTGGCATCCCTCGGGACGGACCGGTTCCCCCGCGTGCGCGTGGGGATCGGGCAGTCCCGGACCGACGCGGCGCGGCATGTGCTCGCGAGGTTCTCGGAAGCGGAGATGCCGGACGCGGAGATCTCGGTGGCGGAAGCCGCCGACGCGATCCGCGCCTGGCTCGCCGGCGAGAATCTCGCGGACGTCATGACGCGGTTCCACAGCCGCTGGAATCCGGAAGCGTGAGGCCGATCGGCCGCGCGCCTTCCCGCATCGCAGACAAGCAAAGGAGAACCAGAGTCTTGAGCGTGTACGAAGGTATGTTCCTCCTCGACAACGCCGTGGTGCGGGAGGATTGGAAGAAGGCGAAGGGCCTCGTGACCGAGGCGCTCGCCAAGCACGGCGGCAAGGCGCTCACCGCGCGCCGCTGGGACGAGCGCAAGCTCGCCTACAAGATCAAGGGACGCCCGCGGGCGACCTTCCTGTTGTGCCATTTCGAGATCGCGGGCGACCACCTGCCGGCCCTGCGCCGCGAGATGGACCTGTCCGAGCACGTGCTGCGCAGCCTGATCCTGCGCGTCGACGCCGTGCCCGAGGCCGAGCACGAGCTGGCGCAGGCCGAGAACGCCGCCGACTTCGTCGTTCCCGCGCCGCCGCCGGACGATGCGGCCGAGCCGGAGCAGGCCGAGTCCACCGACGAGTCCGGTGACGAGGTCATGGTGCCCAACCTCGACGACGAGGGCG
This sequence comes from uncultured Planctomycetaceae bacterium, assembly GCA_964552795.1. GTDB lineage: Bacteria > Planctomycetota > UBA1135 > UBA1135 > JAEUHZ01. The sequence goes on along the minus strand of CAZKIO010000059.1, from coordinate 18,751 downwards.
ACGACGACGCGCCGCCGCCGCCGCGCCGCGCCAAGGCGGAGGTGGTGTCATGAGGTTCTCGCGCCGCGCGCCGCCTCCGACCATCGCCGGTCCCAAGTGCGAGGACCGCGTGCCCGAGTACAAGGACCTGGAGAACCTCAAGCGGTTCCTGAACGGCTCGGCCCAGATCTACTCGCGCAAGCGCACGGGGTACTGCTCGCAGTGCCAGCGCGCGCTGAAGCTCGCCGTCAAGCGGGCGCGACACGTCGGGCTCCTGCCGTTCGTCGGCTGATCCGGAGGCACACCAACATGGCACGAAACGTGGAAGTGCTCCTGCGCGAGCACATCAAGGACCTCGGACGCTGCGGCGACGTGGTCAAGGTCTCTCCGGGCCACGCCCGCAACTTCCTGCTGCCGCGCCGCATGGCGATGCAGGCGACGGAAGAGAACAAGCGGGCGATGGCGCGCCGGCGCCTGATCCTCGACGCCGAAGAGGCCAAGAAGACGGCCGAGGTCGTCGCGCTGGTCGGCGTTCTCACGGGACTGGAGGTGCGCACCAAGGTGCGCGCCGACGAGCACGGGCACCTGTTCGGTTCGGTCAACGCCGCGGCGATCGCGGCGCTGCTCGCCGAGAAGGGCCACGAGTTCGAGGAGCGCGCCGTGCGGCTCCCCGCGCCCATCAAGGAACTCGGCACGCACGTGGTGAAGATCCACGTTCACGGCGAGCACGAGGCCGAGGTCACCGTCGTCGTCGAGAGCGACGCGCCGCCGGCCGAGTGACCGCGCGCCCCGTCCGGGGCGGAAGAGTTTTCGATGGCGGGCCCGCGAACTGCGGGCCCGCCCGCATTTCCGCGCCGTGCGGGGCGGGCGCGCTGGCCCCGGGCCCGGTTCGGGGGGAGAGTCGAGTGTGCCGCGCCGCCTCCTCGCACCCGCGCTCGTCCTCGCCTCCGCCGCGACGCCCCTCTCTGCGGGCGTCGTGACGGTCGCGCCCGCCGGCGCGGACCACACACAGATCGCCGCCGCGCTGCAGCACGCCGCCGCGGGCGACGTCCTGATCGTGCGCACGGGCACGTACCAGTCGTTCGCGCTGGACGGCACCGCCGTCGAGATCGTCGCCGACGAGGGAGCGGTGGTGACGGTGCTGGGCGGCGCGAGCGTGCGCAACCTCCCGGGCGGCGCGCCGGCCGTGCTCTCCGGCCTGCGCATCGCCGGTCCGCTCGCGATCGAGGACGCCGCCGCGGGCGTGCGCGTGCTCGACACGTCCGTGTGGGTCGGCGCGGGACCTGCGGGACCGACCGCGGCGGCCGTGCGCGTCGAGCGCAGCGGCGACGTCGCCTTCTCGCGCTGCATGCTGCAGGGCGCGCCCGGGACGCACGCGACCGTGCCGGCCGGAGTCGCGCTGCGCATCAGCGCGAGCCGCGTCGCGCTGCACGAGTGCACGCTGAGCGGCGGCTTCGGCTTTCCGGGGAGCGCGGCCGGATCCGCGGGCGGCGCGGGCGGCAGCGCCGCGGCGCTGGTCTCAGGCGAGCTGTTCGCGAGCGCGACCGCCTTTCACGGCGGCGCGGGCGGCGCCGGCGGGCTCGTCAGCACGGGCCTCGGCGGTTGCGCGTCGTACGCGCCGCTCCCCGGCGGGTCGGGCGGCACGGGACTCGTCGTCGACGCGTCCGCAGTTGCGCGCGCGATCGCGGGATCGGTCATCGGCGGCGCCGGCGGCGCCGGCGGAACGAACGCCTGCGGCTACTCGAACGTCGCCGGCGCGCCCGGAGCCGCCGCGATCGGTACTCTCGCGCACGTTCCCGGCACCGCGCGCGAACTCTCGGCGCCGGCGGTGGCGCGCGAGACGTCCGTCGCGACGCTCCGCGTGCGCGGCGAACCCGGCGAGCGCGCGTTCCTGTTCCTCGCGGCCGGCACGGGCCACGTCTTCTCGCCGGCGCTGGGCGGCGCGGTCCTGATCCAGAACCCGTTCCTGCGGCGCGTGTTCGCCGGGGTCCTCCCCGGATCGGGCGAGATCGCGCTCGACCTCGCCGTGCCCGAACTGGGCGCGGGCGTCGCCTCCCGCACGCTCCACGTCCAGGCGCTGTGCGTGGACGGCGGCGGCGCGGCCCGCCTCGCCGGAGCGCGGACGCTCGTCCTCCTCGACCGCGGCCTCTGATCGTGCAGCGCGCGGGCGGAGAGCGAGCGCTTGGAGAGCTGGTTCGCTGCGGAGTCCGCGCCCGGACGCGTGCGGTCCCTCAAGGCAGCCAGTCGATGCGCTGCGCGTCCGTGGCGTTGAACTGCGCCGCGGTGCAATACGCTCCTCCGTCGCGGTAGTACGCGAAGTAGTAGCGCGTCGCACCGGCCCCAGGGACCTGTCCGCCGACGGAGATCGGCAGCCCCGTCGGCGACGGCCAGTCCGCGACGCCGCCCGTCGCGCCCGCCGTGCCCAGGCGCAGCAGCGTGCCTCCGATGCATCTCAATCCGTCGCCGAAGACCGCCGGCGTCGTCGTGACCGTGCCCTGGGCGAGCAGCGCGATCGTCGCCGAGGGCATCAGCACGGCGCGGAAGCGCAGCGTGTCCGCCGACAGGTCGGGCGCTCCCTCGGAGTAGAGCGTGGCGGACTGCTCCGCGGAGTTGCGGCAACCGCCAGCGATCGGCAGCCAGTTCGGTTGGCACGGGCACGCGGAGCCGAACGTCGTCGGCGGGCACACGCGCTGCCCCGGCTCGGCGAGGACGCGGACATCGTCGATCAGCCACCCGCGGAAGCCGTTGTTGAACTCGTCGACCGTGACGAAATCGAACGCGAAGCGCACGCGCGCGCCGCGGTACGCGCTGAGATCGATGCGGCGCTCGTGCCATGCGGCGTCGAGGATCGCGATGCCGGGCGCGTACGCGCAGTAGGGTGCGCTGAAGCCCGCGTCGGGGCCGTTCTGGGCTTCGACACGGACGACCATCGAGTCGTAGCCCTCGCCGCAGTCCTCGGTCTTGCTCGAGGCCCAGTAGCGCAGCGAGAGCGACGACGCGCCAGCCGGCAGGTCGATCCAGTTGTTCAGGACGAGCGACCCGGCGTTGCTCGCTCCAGGCGTGTCGTACGTGCACACGCCATCGATGCCGTACCAGGCGCACTGTGACCCTTCCGGGAACGGCGCGAAGGTCGCGCCGCACGGATCGGACGTGGTCTCCAGGTTCCACAGGCCCGTGGCGGTCCAGCCCGCCAGGCCGGTCTCGAAGGACGTCTGATACAGCACCTGCTGCGCCTGGACCGCGGGCGCGAGGGCTGCGCCGAGGACCAACGCGACCGCTGCCGCGAGAGAGAGCTTCATCGGTGACCTGCGAGTGGGAGCCGCAGACCGAGGCGCAGCGTCTCGGCCGCGATCGGTGGCTCATGATGGACTTGTGAACGCCGAAGGGAATCCTGGCTCGGCCAGGAGGCGCCCAGCGGCAGGGCTTGGACAACGAAGGTCGTCCGCCCGGTTCCGCCGCGTTCCCGGATTCCCGCATTCGTATCTCGGGCGCGCCCGCGGCGAGGGGGATCCGGATCCCGGTGCAGTCCGCGCCGGCGCAGGACCGTCGCTCTCACGGAACGCCGGCGAGAGCCGGCCGGTGCGCACATTCCGGGCACTGCTGGAGCGTCCGTGCCGGAGGCGTGGCGGGCCGTCCCGGCGGGCGGATCGGTTCCGGGCGGACCGAAGTCTCGGATCCAGCGGCGCGGGCGCGCGCGGCGTGGGTTCGGAGGTACCCCGCGCCTCCTGGGGCCAGTATCCTCCGCCCCCCCTGGCCCCGCCATGTCCGCCGAAGCCACAGGCCGCATCCCGCCGCACAACGAGGACGCCGAGCGTGCCCTGCTGGGTGCGCTGCTGCTCGACCCCTCGCGCGTGCCGGAGATCACCGAGATCGTCCACCTGGGCGACTTCTTCAGCCAGCGGCACGAGGCGATCTGGGAGGCGCTGGTCTCGCTGGCCGAACGCGGCGCGCCGATCGACCTCGTCAGCGTCGGCGAGGCCCTGATCCAGGCCGGCTCGTTCCAGCAGGCCGGCGGCCGCGCCTATCTCGTCGAGCTCTCGACCTCGGTGGCCTCGGCCGCTCACGCCAAGCACCACGCGCGCATCGTGTCCGAGACCTCGATGCTGCGCCGCCTGATCCGCGAGTGCAGCGAGATGATCGCCGGCGCCTTCGCCACGCGCCCCGACGGCGAGGCCGTGCCGTTGCTGATCGCCGACGCCGAGGACCGCGTGTTCAAGCTGGCGGCGCACAAGGACCGCGGCGAGGCGCTGCCGATGTCCAAGGCGGTGGGGGAGACGTTCCGGCGCATCGATTCGTCGTCGCACAGAAAGGGCCTGACGGGCTTGGCCAGCGGCTACTACGAGCTCGACGACCTCTTGTGCGGCTTCAACGCCGGCGACCTGATCGTCGTCGCCGCGCGTCCGTCGATGGGGAAGACGGCGCTGGTCCTCAACTTCATGGACCACGCCGCGGACCCGCTGAACCAGCCCGAGTGGCTCGACCGGCCGGCCAGCGTGCTGTTCTTCAGCCTGGAGATGGGCCACCAGTCGATCGTGCGGCGCATGCTGTGCGCGCGCGCGCGCGTCGACGCGCACCGCCTGCGCACGGGCCGCATCCCGACCGAGGACTACGCCGAGCTGTCGCGCGCGGCGGGCGAGCTGTCGGGGCTCAAGATCTTCATCGACGACACGCCCGGCATGACGGCGCTGGGCATGCGCAGCCGCGCCAAGCGCCTGCGCGCCAAGCACGGCCTGGACATGATCGTCGTGGACTACCTGCAGCTCATGACGCACCCCAAGGCCGAGAATCGCCAGCAGGAGATCAGCACGATCAGCCGCATGCTGAAGGAGCTGGCGCGCGAGCTGGAGGTGCCGCTGATCGCGCTGTCGCAGCTCTCGCGCGCGGTCGAGTCGCGCGACAACAAGCGTCCGCAGCTCTCGGACCTGCGCGAGTCGGGCTCGATCGAGCAGGATGCCGACGTCGTGCTGCTCCTGTACCGCGACGAGTACTACAACCGCGACAACCCCGAGAACAAGGGACTCGCCGAGCTGATCTGCGCCAAGCAGCGCAACGGGCCCACGGGCGACGTGATGCTGCAGTTCAACGGCTCGATCATGCGCTTCGAGAACCGCGCGCCCTCGATCGCCGAGCCGTTCCACGGCTAGCCGTGCCGCGCTCCCACGACCAGAGCGCCCGCGCGGGCGGTTGCGCGCCGCGCTTCCTGCTCGCGCGCCTCGTCCTCCTGGCCGCTTCCGCGGGGCTGCCGGCCGCGCCGCTGGTCGCCGCGCAGGATCCGGCGCCCGCGCCCAGCACGACGCGCATCGACGCGCCGCGCGTGCTCGCCATCCTGGTCGAGGGCGAGCGGCGCTACACCGAGGCGCAGATCGTGGCGGCGCTCGGCCAGCGCGTGGGCGAGCCCTACGACCCCGCCGTGGTGTCCAAGGGCCTGGACACCTTGTTCCACGCCTTCCACGCCAAGGCGCGCGTCGAGGCGCGCGACGTTCCCGGCGGCATCGAGCTGCGCGTCACGGTCGAGGAGATGAACGTCGACCTCGAGCCGCGCTTCGTCGGGAACCACGAGATCGATCTCCCGACGCTCAAGCGCTGGGCGCTCTTGGAGGACCGCGGCGAGCTGTACCTGTACCAGTCCGAGCGCGTGCGCCAGCGCCTGATCGAGGGCTACCGCCGCGAGGGCTACGCGTTCGTCGAGGTCGACGTCGTGCGTCGCGGACCGGACCTGGGCGCCGACCCCGAGGGCGCGCTGCCTGACGTGATCTTCGAGATCCGGGAGGGCCCGCAGGTCAACGTCAAGGACCTGATCGTGACCGGCAACGCCTCGATGCCCGAGCGCGGCATGTTCTGGTGGCGCGACGGCCTGGTGAAGCTGGCCAAGGTCGAGCTGGGCGGACCGTGGCTGTTCGACTGGAACGGCTCGGAGTTCGTGCGCGAGAAGCTCGACGCCGACCTGCTCGCGATGCGCGAGGTCTACCGCGATCGGGGCTGGCTGGACGCGGTCGTGGAACTGGACCGGCTGGAGTTCACGCCCGACCGCAGCGGCGTCACGATCCACGTGATCGTCGACGAGGGCCGGCCCTACACCGTCGAGTCGCTCGACATCGTGGCCGTCGACCGCGCCTGGAACGGACAGCGGCAGGACTGGGACGAGACGCCGGCGGAGCTCGTGTTCCAGAAGGACGAGCTGCTCGCGCTGTGCAGCCTGAAGCCCGGCACGCGCTACCAGCGCCACGTCCAGCAGGCCGACGCGAACGCGTTGCGCGACCGCTACGGCAAGGAGGGCTACATCTCGCACCCGTCGCTGCGCGTGGACGGCTTCGAGTTCCTCGAGCCCGCGTTCACCTACGATCCGGCGCGCCACACCGTGCAGGTCACGTACAAGCTCGCGCAGGGCAAGAAGCGCTGGATCCGCGAGGTGCTGTTCACCGGCCTGCCGCACACGCGCGACCGCGTGGCGCGCCGCGAGATCGACGCCTTGCCGGGCGAGGTGGCCGACCTGACGCGGATCCGCAAGTCGCTCAGCCGGCTGTACTCGACCGCCTACTTCAACGACGAGATGCGGCCGCTGGAGCACCGCGATCCGACGTTCGCATTCCGGCCCACCGCCGACCCCAACTGGGTCGACCTGGAGTTCCAGGTGCAGGAAGGCCGCGTGGTCAACCTGCAGCTCCAGGGCGGCGTCGACAGCAACAGTGGCCTGTTCGGGCGCATCGCGCTCAGCATGCAGAACTTCGACGTCGCCGCGCCGCCGGAGAGCCTGTGGACGCTGTTCTCGGACGTGTACGACAAGGCCGCGTTCCACGGCGCCGGGCAGCGCGTGGAGCTGGAGTTCATGCCGGGCACGGTGGTCAATGCCTACCGCGCGCGCTTCGTCGAACCGGACCTGTTCCGCTCGCACTTCGACCGCTGGAGCTTCGAGGCGGAGCTCAACCGGCGCCGCCGCGGGCAGCGCTTCTTCGACGAGGACCGCTTCGAGCGGCGCATCCGCCTGGGCCGCGAGTTCGGCCGCGAGCTGGGCATGTTCGTCGGGCTGTCGCACCAGGAGATCGAGGTCGACGCCCTCGACCGCGTGGGCGCCGGCCTGGGCGATCCCGAGGTCACGGCGCTGCCGCCGTCGATCTACCAGCAGGTCGGCGACAAGACGATCCTGGGGCCGACCTTCGACGTGCAGTACCGGCATGTCGACGCGACGCTCAACCCGACCCAGGGCATCCAGGCCACGTGGCGCAACGCGCTGTTCGGCGGCGTGTTCGGCCAGGACTTCGACTTCGTGCGCTCGACCATCGACCTGGACTGGTTCTTCCTGCTGCCGGGGAGCGGCTCCGAGGTGCGGCCCGGATTCCACGTGGGCCTGGGCTTTGGGATCGTGGACGCGTACGGCGACACGAGCGAGACGCCCTACACCGAGCGCCTGTTCCTCGGCGGCAGCCGCAAGCTGCGCGGCTGGTCCTTCCGCGGCGTCGGTCCCAACCGCGGCAGCCACGCGCTGGGCGGCGAGACGTCGCTCGACGCCACCGTCGAGTACCGGATCCCGCTGTACTCGGTGGTGCAGCCGGGGACGTACAAGGAGATCGAGACGTTCCGGCTGACCCTGTTCACGGACGCCGGCATCCTGGACCCCGACCCGTGGCGCCTGGATCCCGACGAACTGCGCTGGAGCGCGGGGTTCGGCCTGGGGATGGTCACGCCCTTCCCGGTGAGCCTGAACTTCGGGTTCCCGCTGCGCTCGGGCGAGGGCGATCGCAGGCAGGTCTTCTCGTTCACCATCTTCAACCTGTGGTTCTGAGCGTCGGGCCCGCCCGCGCGGCGTGCGGCCGGCCGGCCATTGACCCCCCGACCCCGCTCCGCTAGACCATGCCCGCCGCCCGCACCGTAGGGCGGCACCGCGGGTCCGCTCTTCGGGCCCCAGCGATGATCTCCCGGACCCTGGCCGAGCTTGCGACCCTGTGCGGCGCCGTCGTCGATGGCGACGCGCAGCGCGTCGTCGACGGCCCCGCCTCGCTGGCCGAGGCCGGACCGCGCGAGATCAGCTTCCTGGCCAACCCGCGCTACCAGCCGCAGTTTCAGACCACGCGCGCGGCGGCGGTGCTGGTCACCGCGGACTGCGCTCGCGCGCGGCCGGACCTCGCGCTCCTGCGCTGCAAGGATCCCAGCCGGGCGTTCACCGCGGTGGTCCAGGCCTTCGTCCCGCCGCCGGCGCCCGCGCCCGCGGGCGTCCATCCGCGCGCCTGGGTCGATCCGACGGCTGCGGTCGATCCCACGGCCTCGGTCGGCCCCCTGTGCAGCGTCGGCGCCGGCGCGGTGATCGGCGCGGGCGCCGTGCTGCACGCGTCGGTGAGCGTGGGGGCGAACGCGCGCATCGGGCCGGACACCCACCTGCACCCGGCCGTCGTGGTCTACCCGGGCGTGGTGATCGGCGCGCGCTGCATCGTGCACGGGGGAACCGTGCTCGGGCCGGACGGCTTCGGCTTCGAGCCGACCGCGGCCGGCTGGGACAAGATCCCGCAGTGCGGGACGGTCGTGATCGAGGACGACGTCGAGATCGGCGCCAACGTGACGATCGACCGCGCGCGCTTCGGCGCCACGCGCATCGGGCGCGGCGTCAAGATCGACAACCTGGTGCACGTGGCGCACAACGTCGTGGTCGAGGAGAACGCGCTCCTGATCGCGCAGGTCGGGATCGCCGGCAGCTCGCGCGTCGGCAAGCGCGCGATCCTGGCCGGCCAGGTCGGCGTCACCGGCCACGTCACCATCGGCCACGGCGCGCGCGTCGGCGCGCAGTCGGGGATCTCGCACGACCTGCCGGACGGCAGCGAGTACTTCGGCTCGCCGGCCCGGCCCAAGATCGAGATGATCCGCCAGCTCGCGCTCGCCGCGAAGTTGCCCGAGATCCAGTCACGCCTGCGCGCGATCGAGCGCCGCCTGGAGGCGGCCGAGGCCGGCGCCGGCACGGAGGAAACCGCTTGAACCGCAGACAACGCACGCTGCGCACGCCGGTCGAGTTCTCGGGCGTCGGCCTGCACTCGGGCCAGCAGGTCAAGGGGCGCATGCTGCCCGCGCCGCCCGACCGCGGCGTCGAGTTCGTGCGCACCGACCTGCCCGGGACCGATCCGATCCCCGCGCGCATCGCCTACCACGCCAGCAAGGAGCGCCGCACGCGCCTCGTGCGCGGCAAGGCCGAGGTCGAGACGGTCGAGCACCTGCTGGCGGCGTGCTCGGGGCTGGGCGTGGACAACGTGACGGTCGAGCTGTCGGGGGCCGAGCTGCCCGGGCTCGACGGCAGCGCGCGCGGCTTCGTCGAGCTGGTGCAGACGGCCGGCATCGTCGACCAGGCGGCCGAGGCGCGCGTGTTCAAGCTCGACCAGCCCGTCTACGTGCGCCAGGGCGGGGCCACGCTGGTCGCGCTGCCGTCCGACCGCGCCGCGCTGACGCTGCAGTACGTGGCCTCGTTCGAGGAGCCCGGCGTCGAGAGCGGCTCGCTGCAGATCGACGTGACGCCCGAGGCCTTCGTGCGCGAGATCGCGCCGGCGCGCACGTTCTGCCTGGCCTCGGAAGTGGCCGCGCTGCAGGCCGCCGGCCTGGGCAAGGGCGCGACGCGCGAGAACACGCTGGTGCTGGGCGACCCGCAGACCAAGATGCGCCTCGCCTCCGAGCCGGTCCGGCACAAGATGCTCGACCTGGTGGGCGACCTCGCGCTCCTGGGCGCGGACCTGCACGCGCACCTGATCGCCACGCGCTCGGGCCACGCCACCAACGCCGAGCTCGTGCGGCGCCTGTTCGACCTGATGCAGGCCCTGGAGACCGGCGGCGTGATCAAGCGCGAGTCGGGCCTGGACGTGCGCGAGATCCTGCGCATGCTGCCGCACCGCTACCCGTTCCTCTTGATCGACCGCGTGCTGGAGATCGAGGGCTACAAGCGCGCGGTGGCGATCAAGAACGTCACGATCAACGAGCCCTTCTTCCAGGGGCACTTCCCGGTCGCGCCGATCATGCCGGGCGTGCTGCAGCTCGAGGCGATGGCGCAGCTCGCCGGCGTGCTCCTGCTGCGCAAGCTGGAGAACACCGGCAAGCTGGCGGTCCTGTGGTCGATCGACAAGGTCAAGCTGCGCGGCGCCGTGGTCCCCGGCGACCAGTTGCGGATCGAGGTCACCACGACGCGCGACAAGGACCAGGTCGCGCAGGTCCAGGCCTACGGCACCGTCGCCGGGAAGGTCGTGTGCGAGGCGCTCCTGATGTTCACCCTGGTGGACGCCTAGAGGATCCGATGGCATCCGCGATCCATCCCACTGCAGTCGTCCACAAGAGCGCGCAACTGGGCGCCGACGTCGAGATCGGTCCGTACAGCGTGATCGGGCCCGACGTCGTCATCGGCGACCGCACGCGCATCGGCCCGCAGGTCGTCATCGACGGCTGCACGCACCTGGGCGCCGACAACCAGATCGTGGGGCAGGCCGCGCTGGGCGGGCCGCCGCAGGACCTGTCGTACCGCGGCGAGCCGACGCAGCTCGCGATCGGCGACCGCAACACGATCCGCGAGTTCGTCACGATCAACCGCGGCACCGTCAAGGGAGGCGGCGTCACGCGCATCGGCAACGACAACCTGCTGATGGCCTGCAGCCACGTGGCCCACGACTGCGAGCTGCGCGACCGCATCATCCTGGCCAACGGGGCGCTGCTGGCCGGGCACGTGCTCGTCGAGGAGAACGCCAACATCTCGGGCGGCGCGGCGGCGCACCACTTCGTGACGATCGGCGCCTACACGTACATCGGCGGCATGACGCGCATGGTCCAGGACGTGCCGCCGTTCATGATCCTGGAGGGGCACCCCAGCCGCGTGCGCGGCGTCAACGTGATCGGCCTCCAGCGCGGCGGCGTGCCCGAGACGGAGATCGAGGCCCTGCGGGAGGCGTTCAAGCGCATCTGGCGCTCGGGCAACCTGCGTCGCCGCACGCTCGACGAGCTCAAGGCCGAGTACGGCGCCTCGCAGTCCGTCATGCGCCTCGTCGCCGAGTTGGAGCAGACCGAACTGGGCGCCAAGGGGCGCTACCGCGAGAGCCTGCGCGCGCAGTTCGCGCAGCTCGGCCAGGAGCGCCTGCTCGCGGGCGTCGGCGGCCGGTGAGCGTCGAGCGCCTGCGCGTCGCCGTCCTGGGCGTCGGACACCTGGGGAAGTTCCACGCGCGCATCCACCGCGAGAACCCGCGCGCCGAGCTGGTCGCGGTGGTCGACCCCAACCTCGAACGCGCGCGCGCGCTGGCGGCCGAGCTGGGCTGCGCCGCCTTCGCCGATCCCGCCGAGCTGCCGCGCGACATCGACGCGGCCAGCGTCGCCGTGCCGACCGCGCGCCACGCGGCGGTCGCCGTCCCGCTCCTCGCGCGCGGCGTGCACTGCCTGATCGAGAAGCCGCTGGCCGCGAGCGTCGAGGAGGCCGACCAGATCCTGGCGGCCGCGGCGCGCGGCGGCGCCAAGGTCGCGGTGGGTCACGTCGAGCGCTTCCAGCCCGGCCTGCGCAAGGTGCGCGCGATGGGCCTGAAGCCGCGCTTCATCGAGTGCCACCGGCTGGCGCCGTTCAGCTTCCGCAGCCTGGACGTGGGCGTCGTGCACGACCTGATGATCCACGACCTCGACCTGATCCTGGACCTGGTCGGATCGCCGGTCGAGAGCCTGGACGCGGCCGGCGGCGCGATCCTGACGCAGTCCGAGGACGTGGCTTCCGTGCGCCTGATCTTCGCCGACGGCGCGCGCGCCAACGTGACCGCGTCGCGCGCTTCGCTGCAGCCCATGCGGCGCTTCCGCATGTTCTCCAGCGAGGCCTACGTGAGCCTGGACTTCCAGAAGAACTACGGACTGGTCGTGCGCAAGGGCCCGGAGTGGGAGCGCGGGCGCGCGCTGCTCAAGGACTTCGATCCCGCGCGCCACGAGGTCGGCCCGGAGTGGATCCGCGACCGCGTGCTGTCGGTCGAGGAGCTCGACCTTTCCGACATGGAGCGACCGCTGCAGGCCGAGATCGATTCGTTCCTGCGCTGCATCCGCGAGGGCACCGAGCCCGAGGTGCCGGGCGAGGACGGCCGCGCGGCGCTGGCGCTGGCGGACCGCATCGCGCGAGACATCCGCGCGCAGCGCTGGTAGCTTCCCGCGGATGCAAACGCCCACCGCGCGAGAGCTGTTCGCGCCGCTGCCCGACGAGGCCAGCGCGCGCCCCGCGTCGGCCGAGGAGCGCGTGCTCGCCGCCTGGCGCGAGCGCGGGACCTTCGAGGAGGTCCAGCGCGCGCGCGCGGACGCCGCATCGTTCGTGTTCTGGGAGGGCCCGCCGACCGCCAACGGCAAGCCCGGCATCCACCACGTCTTCGCGCGCACGATCAAGGACGCGGTGTGCCGCTACCAGACCATGGTGGGGCGGCGGGTGGTGCGCAAGGCGGGCTGGGACACCCACGGCCTGCCGGTCGAGCTCGAGGTCGAGAAGCGCCTGGGGATCAGCGGCAAGCCCGAGATCGAGCGCTACGGCGTCGCGGCCTTCAACGCGCAGTGCAGGGAATCGGTCTGGACCTACAAGCAGGACTGGGAGCGGCTCAGCGAGCGCATCGGGTTCTGGCTCGACTACGACGACCCCTACGTCACCTACGCCGCCGACTACGTGGAGTCCGTCTGGTACATCCTGGCGCGGCTGCACGCCAAGGGCCTCGTCTACCGTGGCAAGCGCGTCCTGCCCTACTGCGGCCGCTGCGGCACGGGCCTCTCGTCGCACGAACTCGGCCAGCCGGGCGTGTACCGCGACGTGCAGGATCCCAGCGTCCACGTGCGTTTCCGCCTGAAGGCGAGCCTGTTGGCGCGCCTCGATCCGGCGCTCGCGCGGCCCGCGCGCGCCGAGTCGCTGCTGGCCTGGACCACGACGCCCTGGACGCTGCCGTCGAACGTGGCGCTCGCCGTGCATCCCGACATCGAGTACTGCGCGGTCGAGATGCCGGTCGGCGAGGGTACCGAGGTGCTGTGGCTGGCGCAGGATGCGCTGGCGGCGGGGATGATCTGGTCCGCCAAGGAGCTGGAGAAGCTCGAGGCGGCCGGCGGCGGCGCGGTCCTGCGCGCGAACGTGAAGGGCCGCGAGCTGGTCGGTCTGGCCTACGAGCCGCTGTTCGCGGGGCCGGTGCCGACCGTCGAACCGGGCGCGTGGACGCCGGCGGACGAACACCTGCACAGCGTGATCGGCGCGGACTACGTCTCGGCGAAGGACGGCAGCGGCATCGTGCACCAGGCGCCGGCCTACGGCGTGGACGACTGGGAGGCGGCGCGCGCGCACCGCCTGCCCGTGCGGCAGGCCGTCGGCCCCGAGGGCCGCTTCCTGACCGACGTCGCTGGCGTGAAGACCGGCACGTTCTTCAAGGAGGCCGACGACGCGCTGATGGACGACCTCAAGGCGCGCGGACTCCTGCTGAAGCGCGCGCGGGAGAGCCACAGCTACCCGCACTGCTGGCGCTGCGACACGCCGCTCTTCTACTTCGCCGCGCCGGCCTGGTACGTGCGCACGACGTCGATCAAGGAGCAGATGGTCGAGCTGAACCGCCAGATCCGCTGGGTGCCGCCGGACGTGGGCCAGAAGCGTTTCGGGGAGTGGCTCGAGAACAACGTCGACTGGAACATCTCGCGCGACCGCTACTGGGGCACGCCGCTGCCGTTCTGGATCTGCGACAAGGACGACGCGCACGAGGTCGCGATCGGCAGCGTGGACGAACTGCGCCGGCGCGCCGGGACGCTGCCCGACGGCTTCGACAACCACAAGCCGCTGATCGACGCGGTCACGTTCCCGTGCGAGCGCTGCTCGGGCACGCTGCGGCGCACGAAGCCGGTGGTCGACGTGTGGTTCGACTCGGGGGCGATGCCCTACGCGCAGTACCACTGGCCGCACGCGCCCGGTTCGCGCGAGAGGCTCGCCGACCAGTTCCCCGCCGACTTCATCGCCGAGGGCCTCGACCAGACGCGCGGCTGGTTCTACACGCTGCACGCGATCGGCACCTTCCTCACCACGCACTGCCCCGAGGAGGGACTGCCGCCGGGGCCCACGTACCGCTCCTGCGTCGTCAACGGCCTGGTGCTCGACAAGGACGGCGTGAAGATGAGCAAGCGCCTGGGCAACGTCGTCGATCCTTGGGCGGTGATCGGCGAGCACGGCGCGGACGCCGTGCGCTGGTACCTGCTGGCCAGCGGCGCGCCCTGGCTGCCCAAGCGCTTCGACGCCGCGGCGCTGCTCGACGAGCGCCGCCGGTTCTTCGGCACGCTGATCAACTGCTACAAGTTCTTCGCCGACTACGCGCGCCTCCCCGACGGTTGGAAGCCGGAGGCCGGCGCTCCGGCGCTGCCCGAGCGCCCGGAGATCGACCGCTGGCTGGCTTCGCGCGAGCAGTCGCTGGTGGCGGCGGTGACGGCGGCGTACGCGTCGTCGGATCTCTCCGGGGTGTGCCGCGAGCTCGAGGACTTCGTGGTCGACGACCTCTCGAACTGGTACATCCGGCGCAACCGCGCGCGCTTCTGGAAGCGGGCGGGCGCGGACAAGGCGGCCGCGTTCGCCACGCTGCACGCGGCGCTGGAGACCGTCGCCCTGCTCGCCGCGCCGATCGCGCCGTTCCTGACCGAGCTCCTGTACGAGCGCCTGGGCCCGCCGCGCGGATCGGTGCACGCGCAGCGTCTGCCGGTCCCGGACGCCGCGCGCGTCGACCGCGACCTGGAGCGCAGCATGGAGGTCGTGGTGCGCGTGGTCGAGATGGGGCGCGCGCTGCGGGAGCGCGCCGGGCACAAGATCCGCCAGCCGCTGCGCGGCATCCACGTGCGCTCCTCGAGCTCCCAGGCGCTCGCGCTGTTGCGCCGGCCGTTCGCGACCGACCTCGTCCTGGGCGAGCTGAACATCAAGTCGTGGGGCAGCCTGGAGGCCGACGACGGCAAGTTGTGCGCGCTGCGCGCCAAGGCCAATTTCCGCGCGCTCGGCAAGCGCATCGGCCCGCGGATGAAGGCCGCCGCCGCCCGCATCGAGTCCCTCTCCTCGGCCGAGGTCGCCCGCCTGCGCGGCGGCGAGCGCCTGAACCTGGACGTCGCCGGCGAGGCGCTGGAGATCGGGCCCGAGGACGTCGAGATCCGCGTCGAGACCATGGCGCCCATGGACGTCGAGACCGACGGCCAGCTCGTGGTCTTCCTCGACACGGAACTGGACGAGGAGCTGGAGATCGAGGGCATCGCGCGCGAGCTCGTCAGCCGCATCAACGCGCTGCGCAAGGAGAAGGGTCTGGCGGTCGAGGACCGCATCCGCCTGCGGCTCGACCCCGCCGGCGACGCGCTGGCGCGCGCCTCCGTCGATCGCCACGGTCCGCTGATCGCGCAGGAATCGCTGGCGGTCGAGTGCGTCGTGTCGGCCGAGCCGTTCCCCGGCGCCGCGTTCGAACCGCTCGACCTGGGAGCGGACCGCACGATGCGCGCCTCGCTCGAGCGCGTCTGAACGGGCCCGGAACGGGCATTGTGGGCTCCCGCGCGCTGCGCTAGGGTTGCACCGCGGGGTGTTCCTGGCGCTCAGGTGTCCGTCCAGATCCCTGGAGCCGAACAACCATCTCGAGGGCCCATCGACGATGGCGCGGCAACCCCGCGCTGTGGCGGGCCCCCCTGGAACCTACAGGTTCCGGGTCGAGACGGGCACGGTTCCGCTGGGACCCCCGCGTTCCTGGATCACCCTAGGGGCCGGGATCGACCGCGAAGCCTCCGAGCCGTTTCGGGCCCAACCCCAGCGAGACCGCATGCGCGCATTCCTACTCGTCCTCCTCGGTGTCTGTGTCGTGTGGTTCGCGTGGCGGGGCCTGGGTGGCAGGTCCGACGCCCGCGACTCCGCCGCCGCCGCGCCGGGGACGATGATCGCGTTGGATGCACCGGCGGCCGCCCCGGGCCCGGCGGAGGGCGTAGCGGATCCGGCCGCGCCGGCAGCGGCCGCGCCGGCAGCAGGAGAAGTTCCCGCCGCTGCGGAGCCGGCAGCGGCCCCGCGGGCCGGAGCGGTCCCCGCCGCCGACACCGCGACGGCTCCCCCGAAGCTGCCCGTCGCTCCCGCGAACCGGCTGGCCGAGGCAGGCGCCGCGGCCGCGCTCCTCGCCGACCCCGACGGATTCTGCGGCCTGGTCGATTCGGGCGCGCTGGCCTTCGACGGCGGACGCCGCGAACTGGCGCTGGCACTGGGTCACGCGCTTGCGGGGCGCAAGTCGCAGGCGGCAGAGGCGCTGGCGCGCATCGCCGAGAGCGACGACGTGCAGGCCACGGAGCGCGAGTTGGCCATCCGTCTCGCGACGGACGGTGCGTCGTTCGACCGCGCGGCGCTCGACGGCGCGCCGCTGGCGCGCGCCGCGAGCATGCTCGCGGCCGAGCGCGGCGCGACCGCGGCGGCGCAGGCCGGCCGGGCCGGCGATGCCGCGCGTGCGTGGTCGACGCTGCTCCTCGCCGAGCTCTCCTCGCCTTGGCCGGCGGACGCGGTGCGGCTCGCGCGCTGGAGCACGGCCCTGCGCACTGCTCAGAGCGCGCATCGCTGGAACCGCAAGGGACCGTGGGCCTCGATCGAAATCGAGGTCCAGCCGGGGGACTCGCTGATCTCGGTGCGCAAGCGCGCGATCGCGATGCGTCCCGACCTCGTCGTGTGTACGGGGCAGATCGCGCGCGCGAACGAGCTCTCGGGCGACGTCATCCGCCCCGGTCAGGTGCTGCGCGTGCCGACCGACACCGCGAGCGTCATCGTCGACCTCAGCGCGCACTGGGCCTTGTACCTCCTCGGCGACGAGGTCGTGGATGCGTGGCCCGTGGGCGTCGGCAAGCAGGGCAGCGAGACGCAGGAAGGCACGTTCACGGTGGGGGAGAAGAAGGAGAACCCGATGTGGTTCCCGGTCGGACGCCAGCCTGTACCGCACGGGGATCCGGAGAACCCGCTGGGCACGCGCTGGATCGCGTGGCTGGCCGCGGACGGACGTACGACCGGACTGGGGTTCCACGGCACGAACGAACCGGACAGCATCGGCGGCAACGCCAGCCTGGGCTGCATCCGGATGCGCGACGCGGACGTCGAGGCGCTGTTCGAGATCCTGCCCCGCGGGGCGCAGGTGCACGTGCGGCCCTGACCAGGACCCCGGGACGGCGGGCCCTGGCGGCGGCCGGAAGGACCTGGGAGGACCTGGGAGGACCTGGGAGGACGGTGTGCGGGGGGCCGGGCCTCCCGCCCGACTGCAGCAGGGCCCGCCAGGCGCCTGGAAACAGCCCTCGATGCGGGTTCGATTGCTGACGTAAGCGGCGGCCTCGAATGGAGTTAGCGTGACCCGCAGGCCGCCGCACGGAAACTTGGTCGGGCCCCATTGACGGGCCGACCGGAAACACTACTATCCGCCTCCCCCAAGCGCGGCCGGACCCTCCGGGTGCGGCGCGGGCGGGGATCCGACGCGCGGCCTTGCAAGGGGCCGGCGCGGGTCATCGGATCTTTGAAAACAAGGGTGGCCCTTGAAAAGAAACCAAGCGAGCGAAGGGCTGTCGGCTCCCGCAAGGGACCGGCGCCCGAACTCAATTCCAAGAGCAAAGACAAACTTCATGAAGGGTTTGATTCTGGCTCAGAACGAACGTTAGCGGTGTGACTTAGGCATGCAAGTCGCGCGTGAAAGTCTTCGGACGAGTAAAGCGGCGAAAGGGTGCGTAACACGTAATCAACCTACCCCTTAGACTGGGATAGCCACTGGAAACGGTGGGTAAGACCAGATGGTCCACTGGGAGGCATCTCCTGGCTGGTAAACGGTGGCGTAAGCTGCTGCTGAGGGAGGGGATTGCGGGCTATCAGCTAGTTGGTGAGGTAATGGCTCACCAAGGCGATGACGGCTACCGGGTCTGAGAGGACGGTCCGGCACACTGGGACTGAGAAACTGCCCAGACTCCTACGGGAGGCTGCAGTCGAGAATCTTCCGCAATGGGCGAAAGCCTGACGGAGCGACACCGCGTGCAGGATGAAGGCCTTCGGGTTGTAAACTGCTGTCACGTTCTAGGAACAGCATGGCGTGAATAGCGCCATGCGCGACCAAGACGAAAGGAAGCACCGGCTAACTCTGTGCCAGCAGCCGCGGTAAGACAGAGGGTGCAAACGTTGTTCGGAATTACTGGGCATAAAGCGCACGTAGGTGGTCCGCTAAGTCGCGTGTGAAATCCCCCGGCTCAACCGGGGAATTGCGCGCGATACTGGCGGGCTGGAGATCGGGAGGGGTGAGTGGAACTCCAGGTGGAGCGGTGAAATGCGTAGATATCTGGAGGAACACCGGTGGCGAAAGCGGCTCACTGGCCCGATACTGACACTGAGGTGCGAAAGCTAGGGTAGCAAACGGGATTAGATACCCCGGTAGTCCTAGCCGTAAACGATGGGTACTGGGCAGGGGAAATATCTATGTTTTCTCTGCCGGAGCTAATGTGTTAAGTACCCCGCCTGGGGAGTACGCTCGCAAGGGTAAAACTCAAAGAAATTGACGGGGGCTCACACAAGCGGTGGAGCATGTGGTTTAATTCGAAGCAACGCGAAGAACCTTACCTGGCCTTGACATGCACGGATTATCCCCATGAAAGTGGGGTGACAGCCCTTCGGGGTCGGAACGTGCACAGGTGTTGCATGGCTGTCGTCAGCTCGTGTCGTGAGATGTTGGGTTAAGTCCCGTAACGAGCGAAACCCTTATCGTTAGTTGCCAGCGGGTAATGCCGGGGACTCTAGCGAGACTGCCGTTGTCAAAACGGAGGAAGGTGGGGACGA
>CAZKIO010000058.1:0-28109 GCA_964552795.1 uncultured Planctomycetaceae bacterium | reverse complement strand
CCCTCGCCGACGATGTGCGCGCCGAGCAGCTTGCCGTCCGGCGTGGCGACCAGCTTCAGGAGGCCTTCGGTCTGCCCGTTGATGTGAGCGCGGGCGAGTTCCTCGTACTTGGCGCGGCCCACGACCACGTTGCCGTGCTTGGCGATCGCTTGTTGCTCTGTCAGGCCGACGCTGCCGATTTCCGGGATCGTGTAGATGCCCAGCGCGATGTGCTCGCCGGATTCGGGATTGGGGAGTCCGAGGGCGTTGCGGATCGCGCGGCGCCCTTGTTCGATGGCCGTGGCGGCGAGCGCGGGCGGTCCGATCACGTCTCCGGCGGCGTAGATGTTCGGCACCGACGTACGCAGGTTGGCGTCGACGGGCAGGTGTCCGCGGTCGGTGACGGCGAGGCCGGCAGCGGCCAGGTCGAGGCCGGCCACGTTGGCCACGCGGCCCAGGGCGCACAGGCATTTCTCGGAGCTGAGTTGCTGGCCGCCGGGGAGCTGCGTGATGACCTCGCGGCCGTCCCAGCGCACGGACTCGAGCTTCCTGCCCGAGATCAGGCGCCCGCCCATCGACTCGAACGCGCACGTGAACCGGGCCGTGAGCTCGGAGTCGAGGAACCCGAGCGGACGTGGACCGGCGTCGATCATCGTCACCTGGACCCCCAGCGCGGCGAACAGCGAGGCGAACTCGCAGGCGATCACGCCGCCGCCCAGCACGGTCAGCGACTTGGGCAGGTAGATCAGCGAGAGGATCGAGTCGCTGTCGAAGATGTGCTCGTGGTCGACCGGGACGTTCTCGGGCTCGCGCGGCCGCGAGCCGGTGGCCACCAGCGTGATCCCGGCCTGCACGCAGCGCTTGGTCCCGTCGGGTTGCTGCACCTCGACGCGGTCGTGCGAGACGAAGCGCGCGCGGCCGTGCCAGCGCGTGATCAGGTTCCGGTCGAGTTGGGCACCCAGGTAGGCCTCGTGGCTCGCGCGCACCGATCGCAGCCGCCGCATCAGGCTGGCCACCTTGGTCGTCTCCGGCACGGCCACGTCGATCACGCCCTCGCTGCGCGCGCGCAGGCCGAGCAGGTAGGCGGCGGTCTCGCGCAGCGTCTTGCTGGGGATCGTGCCGCGCTGCACGCACTCGCCGCCGGCGGCGGGCTCGCGGTCCACGACGAGGACGCGCTTGCCGACCTTGGCGGCCTGGACCGCGGCCTTGTGGCCGGCGGGACCCGCGCCCAGGACCAGGACGTCGACCCGCAGATCCTGTGTCGAACCGCTCATTGAAAGGCCTCCGCTGCGGCCAGCATCTTCTCGCGCAGCGCCAGGAACGCCGCGATGTCCTCGGGATACAGGTTGAGCGCCTGCACGACCGGGTCCGTCGCCGCGAACGCCTCCGGTCCGGCGTCGGCACTCAGCGCCCAGTGCGACAGGAGGTCGGCCAGGCGCACGACGCGCGCCAACTGCTCGTGGGGCTCGGCCTGATCGGGCTGGTGGTGGTGGGCGACGGCGGCCGCGGTCCAGTCCGCCAGGCCCCAGGTCTCCACCAGCCGCGCGCCGACGCGCTCGTGGAACTCGTCCATCGCCAGCTCGAACAACAGTTCGCCACCCGGGCCCGCCGCGTGTTCCGGCGGCGCTTCCAGCGCGGCCTGCAGCACGATCGGGCGGCCCACGTCGTGCAGCAGCGCGCACAGGAACGCGCCCTCGACGTTCAAGCGCAGCTTGCGCGCGATCTCGCGCGCGAACGCGGCAGCCACCGCGCAGTGCCCCCAGACCTCTTTCACGACCTGCTCGTGCCCCGGCACCTGGAAGACCTTGCCGTGCAGCGAGACGGAGAGCGCCAGGTTGCGGACGGTCGCCATGCCCAGGCGGCTGACAGCCTGCTGCAGCGAGACGATCGGTTCCTTGGGCGCGTACGCGGCGGAATTGGAGATGCGCAGGATGTGCGACGCCAGCGAGGGGTCGCGCTCCAGCGCGCGCTCCAGGTCGCGCGCATCGGCGTCGTCGTCCTCGCACAACGCCACGACCTGCGCGGCGGCTTCGGGCAAGAGCGGCAGCTCGAACTCGCCTTGGAAGCGGGCTTCGAGGTACTCGTGGAACGCGACGGGCAGCCGGCCGGTGGTCTGGATCGAGGGTGACATGGAGATGCTTGTTCTTCGGCACGCCCGCGGGCGCGCCTGAACCTCGCGTTGGGGAAGCGTTGTCCCGCCCCCCCCCCGGGGGCGGCAACGAACAGGACGCGGCGCGTGGGCCTCAGACCGCGTCGCGCAGCGGCGCGGGCTCGCGTGCGCCGACGACCCGGTCGCGTCCGCGCTCCTTGGCCAGGTAGACGCACTCGTCCGCGCGCTTGATGAGGGCTTCCACGCTGGAGTGCACCGCGTCGAGCTCGGCGACGCCCTGGCTGATCGTCACCGCGCGCCGGAACTCGCCCACTTCGATCACGTTCTGGCGCGTGGCCGCGCGCAGACGCTCGGCGATCCCCAGGGCGTCGGTCAGGCCGGCGTGCGGGCAGATCACGAGGAACTCCTCGCCGCCCATGCGGCAGGGCGTGTCGCCCTTGCGCAGCGTGGCCTTCAGCAGGCGGGCCGTCTCGCGCAGGACCTGGTCGCCCACGTCGTGGCCGTAGCCGTCGTTGACCGACTTGAAGCGGTCGAGATCGAGCATGATCACCGAGAGCGGGCGCGACGCGGCGCGGGCCGCCTTGATCTCGCGGTCGAGGCGTTCCAGCGCGTAGCGCCGGTTGAACACGCCGGTCAACGGATCGGTGACCGCGGTGACCTGCAGCTTGCGGGTCAGGATCGCGAGCTGGCTGAGCTGGTCCTCACGCTCGCGCAGCAAGGCCTCGACGCGGTCGCTGAGCTGCAGCGCGCGGTAGGCCGCGCGCAGCCGGGCGACCAGGAAGGCCGGGTCGGCGCGCTTCAGCACGTGCTCGTCGACGCCGTTCTCGAGCGCCTGCAGCAGCACCGGTGCGTCCTCGCGTTCGGTCAGCGCCAGGAAGTGCATGCGGCCGCCGAGCCGGCTCTGGCGCAGGGTCTGCACCAGTTCGAGCCCGTCGGCAGCGCAGCGGTCGAGGTCGACGACGACCACGTGGGAGCCCTGAGCGAGCGCCAGCTCGAGGCCCTCGCGCGCGCTCTGGGCGATCGCGAGCGCGTAGCCCTCGGAGTCGATGCGCGGGCAGATCGCCTGGAGCGCCCGCGCTTCGTGCCCGACGAGCAGGACGCGCAGCGTGCTGGGCTCCGCGACCGCCGATTCCACGGGCGCCTGCCCGGGCACCGCCCCCGCTCCGGCTTCGTCGGTGTCCGGCGTCTGGGCGCGCCGCTGGATCTCGCCGATCACCAGGCTCGGGCGGGCGCGCACCTGGATCATCTCGCCCCAGGCGCTCCAGCTCGCGGAGACCTCGCTCCACAGCCGCGCCATCTGCGCGGGGTCCAGACCCAGCCGCGCGCGCAGCGCCTCGAGATCCGCGTGGACGCGGCGGATCGACGCCGACGGAGCGTCCACCTTGAGCGTCAAGGCGCGCGCGAGGTCCCGCGCGTCGCGCAGGATGCACCCCAGCGTGCAGGCGCTGCCTTCCAGCACGTCCTCGGGCACCGAGCCGCCGCCCACCACGAGCACGGCCTCGGAGTAGTGCGTCGGCAGCTTCCAATCGCGCAACATGGCGGCGGCCAGCTCGCGATGATGCGTGCCGAAGCACTCCTGTTCGATGTTGGCCAGTTCCTGCGAACTCAGGCCGCGCGCGCGCTCGAGCACGCCCTCGTACTCCTGCGGGTGGATGCTGGCCAGGGCCAGACGCCCCATCCCCGAGAGCAGGGCGCAGGTGAACGCGTCGCTGGGCGCGATTCCCGTGCGGGACACGGACAGCGCCTGCGAGGCGGCCGCCGCGGCGAGCGAGTGTGACCAGAAGTCGTCGTAGTCGAACCCCGGGCAGCGCCCGACGCGGTTGCCCGACAGCAGACTGAAGCCGAGGCTGACGCTGCGCACGGTCTTGAATCCCAGGCGCATGACGGCGGCGTGCGGCGTCGTCACGGGGACGGTGCCGCCGACTTGCGCCGAGTTGGCCAGCTTGATGATGCGGCCCGTCAGCGTCGGATCGCCCTGGATGACGGCCACCAGGTCGTCGAGGGATGCGTCCTCGCGCTGCGTGAGCTTCAGGATCGCGAGGCCCACGCCGGTCGGCGAGGGCAGGTTGCCGGTGAGCTTCAGCTCCTCGAAACGCTTCTCGAGCAAGATCGTGTCCTCGAAACGGGGGCCGCGAGATGCTGCCGGCGCAACGGCGATCCGCTGGGCGGACTTATCGGCGCGCGCTGCCGCCGACTTGTGGCGGGCGAACGGGAAGTTCTTGCCCACCCGCGCCAGGCGGGCTAGCGCGCCTCGACCGAGGTGACCTCGTCGAACGACACCGTCATGGCGATGCCGCCCAGCATCACGCGGACCGAGCGCTTCTGGTGGTCGACCTTCTGGACGGGAACCCGCTGGCGGTAGCGGGGCAGGTAGACGAACATGCCCTTCTTGAGGGCGTCGAGGAACGCCTGGCGGCGCTCGGAGATGGCCGACCCGGAGAGTTCGGCGTCCAGCGCGGTCAGCTCGGCCTCCAGGGCGGCGCGCGCCGCGGCCGGGACCTGCGCGAGCAGCGGCAGGATGCGGGAGACGCGCGCGCGGGCCTCGCGGACGCGGTCCTCGATCGAGCGTTGCGCCTCGGCCTCGAGCATCGCGCCGCGGCGCGCGGCCTCGGCCTTGTGCGCCTCGGCCTCCTGCGCGCTGAGCTCGGCGGCGCGCAACCGCTGCTCGGTCTCGCCGCGCACCTTCTCGGCCTGGGTCCGCGCCAGGCGCACGTCGGCCATCAGCTTCTGGACTTCCGCGTCGCGGCGCTTGAGGCGCTGCTCCGCGCGGTCGCAGATGCGATGCGGCAGGCCGAGCTGGCGCGCGATCACCAGGGCGCTGGATTCCCCGGGAACTCCGATCAGGACCTTGTAGCGCGGCGAGAGCGTGCGCGGATCGAACTCCACGCAGGCGTTCTCGGCGCGCGGGTGCCGGAACGCGAACTCCTTGAGCTTGCCGATGTGCGTGCTCACCAGGGTCGGCGCTCGGCGCGCGAGCAGCTCCTCCAGGACCGCCTCGGAGAGCGCCGCGCCCTCGTCGGGGTCGGTGCCCGTGCCGAGCTCGTCCAGCAGGAACAGCGTGCGCGCGCTGCCGCGCACCAGCCCCTTCTTGATCCGGGTCAGGTGCGAGCTGAACGTCGACAGCGACGAACGGATCTCCTGCTCGTCGCCGATGTCGGCCACGATCCCGTCGTAGAGCGGCATCGACGAGCCCTCCGCGCACGGAAACGGCAGGCCGCAGCGGGCGAACAGGGCCGCCAGGCCCGCGGTCTTGAGCGCCAGCGTCTTCCCGCCGGTGTTCGGCCCGGTCAGGATCAAGAGGTCGAAGTCCGCGCCCAGGCGCAGGTCGATCGGCACGATCGCGGCGAGCTGGCCGGCGCGCTGCTGCTCCAGCAGCAGCGGATGCCGCGCGGCGCGCAGCACGAGGCCCGGATCGGCGCCGGGATCGCCGGCGACGCGCAGGACCACGGCCGGCGCCTCGGCCGCATACTGCGCCGCCGCGAAGGCCAGCTCCAGGCGCGCCAGGCGCTCCGCCGCCTCGCGGATCGACTCCTCCTCCGAGAGGAGCGCGCGCGTGATCTCCAGCAGCACGCGCTCGACTTCGCGGCGCTCGTCGGCCTCCATCTCGGCGAAACGGTTGCCCAGCGCGACGGTCTCGCGCGGCTCGATGAACACGGTCTGGTCGCTCTGCGAGCGGTCGTGCACGAGACCGGGCACGCGCCCCTGGCTCTTCGCCTTGACGGCCAGCACGAAGCGGCCGCCGCGCCGGTGCGTGTTGAGGTCGCTCAGCACGGCCTTGATCTCGGCCCGGCCGACCAGGCCGCGCAGCGCGCGCTCGATCGCCGCCCCGGTCTCGGAGAGGTCGCGCCGCAGGCGCGCGAGGAGCGGCGAGGCGCTGTCGCGCACGCGACCGCGGTCGTCCACGCACGCCGTGATCCGCTCGACGAGGCGGCCCAGGTCCGGCATGCCGCTGGCGAGTTGCGCCAGCGCCGGCGCCTCCGCGGCGCGCGCGCGCATCCAGTCCGCGAGGCGCTCGGCCGCCTCGAGCAGGCTGCGCAACTGGACGAGCGCGTGATCCTCGATCGCGCGTCCCGCGCGCCGCGCGTGCTCCAGCGTCGGCAGCGGATCGCTCACGCCGGCGAACGCGGGCGTGAGGCCGGCGCGCCGGAGCGCCAGCGCCTCGCCCGAGCGCTGCAGCGCCGCGCGTGCCTCGTCGTCGCCCAGCGGCGCCAGCGAACGCACGGCGCGCAGGCCCAGCGAGGTGCTGGTGCAGCGCTCCAACGCGGCGAGGACGTCCGCGAAGTCCAGCGCACGCGCCGCGAAGGCTTCGAGCCGGTCGCGGCGTTCGGGGCTGTCGGGGTCGAGCGGATCCGGCCCGCCGGAACGATCTGTGGCGGCGTCTAGGTCGCTCTGCGCCATGCGAACAAGGTAACCAGCGTGGGCGCGCGCAGGGGTCGCGCGAGGGACAGCGTCCCGAGTGTATCGACGCGGTGCGGTCCGGACCGTAGCAGCCGCTCGCGGCAGGCGGCCGTGAATGCGCGGTCCTTGCGCTCGCGCAGGTCGGCCGGTTCCGTCCACAGGATCACGTCGAAACGATCGGCGAAGGCGCGCAAGGCCGCGTCGTCGAGGCCCGGATCCGCGCCGAAGTACGTGACGTCGATCGGCACGCTCGCGTCGCGCAGGAAGCGCTCGCGCGAGCCGCCGCGTGCGAGAAGTCCCAGGTGCAGCACGGCGGGCGAGAACTCCGACGACACACCCAGCCACGCGACGCGCTCCGTCGGCCCGACGGTTCCGGCGACGAGGTCGAGCAGCCGGTCGTGCTCGTCGCGGGCGAGCGCCGGCGTCGGCGTCGAGCGCAGCAGCAGGGACTGGCGTCTGCGCAGCTCTTCCGCTTGGTACTCGCGGACCTTCGAATCGGCGCTGAACGTGCCGAGGCAGTT
The DNA here is from genome assembly GCA_964552795.1 of uncultured Planctomycetaceae bacterium. Lineage (GTDB taxonomy): Bacteria > Planctomycetota > UBA1135 > UBA1135 > JAEUHZ01. The sequence goes on along the minus strand of CAZKIO010000058.1, from coordinate 21,101 downwards.
CCCGACGAACCAGGTGTCCGCGGCGAGGCCCCCGCCGAAACCGATCGGAACCCAGGCGAGGAACAGGAGCACGTAGGTCTGGACGCTGGCGAGCGCGGGCCTCCGGGACAGGACCTGCGCGACGCCGATCCCGGCCAGCACCCACGCGAGTGCCGCGCCCGGCAACAGGAAGCGGTCGAGGAAGAACGGGTGGAACGCGACCGGGATCCAGGCGCACGCCAGCACCAGGAACAGCGTGCGCACGGGCGCCGTCCCCAGCCGCGTCCCCGCGACGAGCGCGCCCACGAGGACGAGCAGCACGAGGCGCGGCGTCGTCTCCAGCAAGGTGAGCACGTAGAACCAGCGCATCGAGGCCGGCGTGGGTCGCGTGTCGAGGTTGCCCTGCAGGAACTCCGCGAACGCGCGCCGGTGCTCGGCCGCGACGTCGGCGCCGCCCGGAAGCGGAAGCAGGAACCACCACGCGAGCGCGACCACCGGGACGATCGCGACGCCGACGCCGGTCCGGAGCGCCGCGCGCGCTTCCCCGCGCCGCGCGGCGAGTGCGATCCGCACCAGCGCGTCGAGGCCGAGACCGGCGCAGAGCAGCAGGCCGTAGTTGAACTTCGTGAAGAACGCGACGGCGAGCAGCGCACCCGCGAGGAGCGCGCGCCCGCGGGTCGGGACGCGCCACGCACGCAGCCACGCCAGCGTCGCGAAGGTGGCGGCGCACGCGGCGGGGACCTCGAGGAACAGCGTGCCGGCGTAGCCCAACGCCAGCGGCGAGAGCGCCGCCAGCGCGAGCGCGATCCACGGCGCGACCTGGGCCGCGCGCGGCCTGTGTGCGGCTGGCAGAGCGTCGACGGCCTCGCGGGCCAGCAGGAACACGCCGAACAGCGTCGCGCACCACGCCGCGATGCCGGTGGCCCGCGCGACCTCGGTGCCCGCCTTCGTGACCCCCTCGGCCAAGGCGAGCACGCACGGCCACACGAACGGGTACTGGCTGCAATCGAGGAGCGCGTCGAACGCCGCGCCGATCTCGCCCATCGCGAGCGCGACGCGGATGCGCGCGGCAGGCAGGGCGGCGTGCATCGACTCGTCCCAGCCGAGCGCCAGTTCGCGCGGCAGCGTCGCGATCCAGACCGCGCCGAGCGCGGCGCACAGCGCGAGCGCCACCCGGATCCCGCGGCGCCCTCCCGGGACGTCTCCCCCACCCCGCGGGTGCTGCTCCATCGGGCGCGATCCTAGATGCGCGGCGGGGGCCCATCTACACTCCAGTCATGGCCGAGCACACCGACCGCTTCGAGACGCGCGCGATCCACGCCGGGCAGGAGCCCGACCCCAACAACGGGGCGGTGATGACGCCGGTCTACCTGACGAGCACCTACAAGCAGGACGCGCCGGCGCAGCCGCGCGGCGGCTACGAGTACTCGCGCACCAGCAACCCGACGCGCACCGCGCTCGAGGGCAACCTCGCGTCGCTGGAGAGCGGCCGGTGGGCGCTGTGCTTCAGCTCGGGCCTCGCGGCCACGAACGCGCTGCTCGACCGCCTCGTGCCGGGCGACCACGTCGTCGCGGGCAACGACCTGTACGGCGGCACCTACCGCATCTTCGCGCGCGTGTTCGAGCGCTACGGCATCCGCTTCACCTACGTCGACACGACCGACGTGGCCGCGGTCGAGCGCGCGATCGAGGCCTCCACGAAGTACGTCTATCTGGAGACGCCGACCAACCCCCTGCTCCGCATCACCGACATCGCCGCCGTGTCGCGCGTCGCGCACGCGAAGAACAAGCTGGTGATCGTCGACAACACGTTCGCGACGCCCTACCTCCAGCGTCCGCTGGAGCTGGGCGCGGATCTCGTGCTGCACTCGCTGACCAAGTACCTCGGCGGCCACTCCGACGTGGTGGCCGGCGCGCTGATCGGCAACGACGCGGCACTGCAGAAGGAGCTGGCCTTCTTCCAGAACGCGGTCGGCGGCACGCCCGGCCCGCTCGACGCGTTCCTGGTGATGCGCGGGACGAAGACGCTGCACGTGCGCATGGACCGCCACTGCCAGAACGCGGGCGAGCTCGCGCGCTGGCTGGAGCGCCATCCCTTCGTCTCGCGTGTCGTGTATCCGGGACTGCCCGCGCATCCGCAGCACGAACTCGCCAAGCGCCAGATGAGCGGATTCGGCGGCATGCTGAGCTTCGAGCTCAAGGGCGGCCTGGAAGCCGCCAACGCGTTCGCCTCCAGCACGCGCGTGTTCACGCTGGCCGAGTCGCTGGGCGGCGTCGAATCGCTGGTCGAGGTGCCCGCGAGCATGACGCACGCCTCGATCCCGGCCGAAATGCGCCGGGCGCAGGGTCTGGCGGACGGCCTCGTGCGCCTGTCGGTCGGCATCGAGCACGTCAGCGACCTGATCGCCGACTGCGAGCAGGCGCTGGAGCTGGCGCGCAAGGCGGCGGGGAAGCCCGTCGCCGCACGCTGACCCGCCCGGCGGGCGGCCGCCTCAGAAGGGCGAGTTGCTCGGCGGCGGCTTGGGGATCGGCGGCGGCTGCGAGACGGCCGGGCGCGACGCCGGGCGCGTCGGCTCGACCACGGCCTTGGGCGCCGGCGCGGCGCGCGGCTTGGGCTCTTCGTCGCACACCCGCTGGCGCATCAGGCGCCCGACCTTGAACTTCACGATGCGCTTGGCCGGCACCTCGACCTTCTCCAGCGTGCGCGGGTTCTGGGCGCGCCGCGCGGCCCGCTCGCGCACCTCGAACACGCCGAACTCGCGGAACTCCAGGCGGTTGCCTTGCGCCAGCTCGGCGATGATCTCGTCGAGGAAGGTCTGAAGGATGTCCTTCACCACCACCTTCGTCTGACCGGTCAGGTCGGCGATGCGGTTGACGAGTTCCTTCTTGGTGATCGTCTCGGGTTGCGGGGTCATGGCCTGGGGGGGGCGGCGTGCCGCATCGGTGGCGCGCGAGCCGGGCGATTGTCGAGGCGCGCCAACCTCCCGTCAAGCAACCACTTGGGACTACGAGGAGGGTCCGGCCCGGGGGCTGGGCGGCTCGTCCAGGACGAACGTCACCGGTCCGTCGTTGACCAGTTCGACCAGCATGCGGGCCCCGAAACGACCGGTCGCGACGCGCGCGCCGAGGGCCTCCAGTGCCGCGCCGAACCGGTCGCACAGGGCGCGCGCCGCGTCGGGCGGCGCGGCGGCATCGAACGACGGCCGCCGCCCCTTGCGACCGTCGGCCGCCAGCGTGAATTGGCTGACGACCAGTGCGGCGTGCCCCAGGTCGAGCAGCGACCGGTTCATCCGGTCCTGGTCGTCGCGGAACACGCGGTAACGGGCGGCCCGCTCCGCGAGAGCGACCGCCTCGCGCTCGCCGTCGCCCCGGACCGCGCACACCAGGATCAGGAGGCCCTCGCCGATCTCCCCCACGACCGCGCCGTCGACCAAGACGCGGGCGCGGCTCACCCGCTGCAGGAGGGCCTTCACGGCTGCTCCGCGGCGGCCTTCGCGGCGGCGCCCGTCAGCCGCTCGATGTGGACGCGCGCGCGCAGCGTCTCGAACGTCGAGGGCAGGTCGTCCCGCGCGCCGGCCAGCGCACGCGCCGCCTGCCAGGCCGGCAAGGCCAGTTCGGGAGCGCCCAGGTGCTCCTCCTGCAGCAGCGCCTCCTGCACCCAGGGCAGGAGTTCCTGGGGCGCGGCCTCGCGCGCCGCGCGGGCATCCTCCAGGGCGCCGAGCGTGTCGCCCGTCGCCTGGCGCACCGCCGCACGGGCGGCACGGAACCGCCACGGCGCGACGTGCGCGCGATCGACGGCGGCGAGCAGGTCCTCGGCCTCGGCGGGCTCGCCCGTCTGCAACTCCAGGAGCGCGAGGTCGAGCCGCGCCTCCTCGACGAGCGCGGGCAGCAGGCGCGGATCGTCCGCCGCGCGGCCCAGCCAGCCCGCGAGCAGCGCCCGCGCCTTCTCGAGTTCGCCGTCGCGCGCCAGGAACCAGGCCTCCAGCCGCAGGCTCTGCCGATGGCCGGGATCCGCGGCGAGCGCGCGGGCGAGCGCACGGCGCGCGGCGACGTGCTCGCCGGCACGCGCGGCCAGCACGGCCCGCGCGTGGTGCACCCAGGGGTTGTCGGGATCGAGGCGTTCGCCGCGATCCAGCCAGGCGGACGCGGACGCGGGGTCCTTCTCGGCGCGCGCGGCGAGAACGCAGGTCGCGGCCGACGGCGCGGCCTCCGCCAGCTCGCGGCTGTGCTCCAGAAGGAAAGCCTCGTCCCCCGCGGCGGCTTCGGCCTCCTGCCACCAGCGGCCGATCGCGACCGAATCGGGGTGATCGGCCAGCAAGGGTTGCAGGAGCCCGCGCGCGCCGGCGGCGTCGCCGGCGAGCAGCTTCGCGCGCGCTTCGAGGAACACGGACCACGCGGTCGCGGGCACGGACGAGGAGCGCTCCGCCTCGTCGGGGATGTCGCGCGCCCGCGGCGCGCCGCACGCGGCGAGGCACAGCGCGGCCGCGAGCGCCGCGATCGGCCGCGCGGACGCGCGTGTCCGCCGGCCGCGGGTCGCGCGCGCGAGCCGATGCGTTGCCATCGCGCTCAGCGCCGGATGGGGCCCGGGAGGCGCAGGCTCGCGCCGCGCTGTTCGGCGCCCGTCGCGGCGTCCTTCCAGTAGACGTTGCCGGAGGCCGCGACGAGCGCGTCGCCCGCGCCCGGCCGCTCGAGGATCGTGAGCCGGCGCAGCGCCGAGATCGCCAGGTTGTCGACGTGCGCGCGGATCTCGATGCCGGTCTGGCCCGGGCGCAGCGTGATGGTCTGCAACAGCCCGGCCGGCGTCGTCTTGACCTCGACGCTGTGCAGGTCCGGATCCGACAGCGTGACGACGTGCTCGAGCAGGGGCTTGGGCCCCTCGATGCGCACATCGTCGGCGACCAGGACCTGGGCGGTGGTGAAGCGCTCGGTCCACGGCAGCGGCGCGGAGAGAGCGGTCGGTGGCCGCGACTCCGACGGATCAGGCGCCGGGGCGAAGGCCGAGTCCTTCTTCGGCGCATCGCTCTGGCACGCCGCGAGCAGCGCGGCTCCGAGCAGGCAGGCAGCCCAGGCCCACGACGAGCGTTCACGAACTAGGACTTCCTTCATTCCGGCACCCTCCATCGCGCGCCCGGCGCGCATTGTCCGTCGACGCCGTCTCATCGCAATCCACATGCGGAAAGCGCCCGGTCGCGCACCACCACCGCGCGCGCGCGCGCGCGCCGCGCGCCGTCCTCCAGTATGCGGTCGACCTCGCCCGGATCGGCCAGTAGTGCCTCGCGCCGCGCCCGCGCGGGCGCGAAGTGCTCCTCCATCGCCGCGGCGATGCGCTGCTTCAGGTGGCCGTAGCCGGGCGCGTCGGGACCGCCGGCGCGCACGCGCCGTTCCCAGTCCGCCAACTCCGCGCGGTCGACGAACAACTCCAGGAAGCGGAACGGCAGGAGTCCTGCCGGGTCCTTGGGCTCGGCCGGCTCGCGGCTGTCGGTCACGATCCGCCCGACCGCCTGCTTCAGCTTCTTTCCGCTCTCGAAGATCCAGATGTCGTTGCCGTAGCTCTTGCTCATCTTCTCGCCGTCGACGCCGGGCACCTTGGCCAGGTGCTCCTCGGGCGGAATCAGCGCCTCGGGGCGCTTGAAGACGGGCGTCGGCGCGTTCGGGGAGCCGCCGAACGCGGCGTTGAACGAGGCCGCCATGTCCTGGGCCATCTCGACGTGCTGGATCTGGTCCTTGCCGACGGGCACGAGGTCGCTGTCGTAGGCCAGGATGTCGGCCGCCATGAGCACGGGGTAGGTGAAGAGGCCCACGCTGGGGACGATGCCCTTCTGCGTCTTGTCCTTGTAGGAGTGCGCCCGCTCCAGGAGTCCCATCCCGGTCACGCAGGCGAGCAGCCAGGCGATCTCGGTGACCTCCTTGACGTCGCTCTGGCGGAACAGGACGGCGCGCGCGGGGTCCAGGCCCAGCGCCAGGTAGGTGACGGCCACGTCGCGCACGGCCTCGCGCAGCTTCCCCGGGTCGCGCGAGCTGGTCAGCGCGTGGTAGTCGGCGATGAAGAAGAAGCACTCGTGCGCCGTCCCGCCCGACGCGAACTCGATGTGCTTTCGGATCGCGCCGAAGTAGTTGCCCAGGTGCGGCTTGCCGCTGGGCTGAATGCCGGAGAGGACGGTCTGCATGTCGGTGGCGGGACGTTACTCAGGCTCCCGCGCGAAAGCGAGCGGGGCGTGCTTGCAGGGCGGGCCGCGGATCGTGGATCCTTCGCCCGCGGATGAGGGCGCGAGGTGGAACCAGCCGGGCCGGCGCGAGGCGGCTGCCGGCGTGGGCCGCCGGCCCGCTCCTCGCGCTCGCCGCCGGACTGGGTTCCTGCGCGACGAGCGGCACGGAGTGGAACCTCGCGCCGGTGTGGTCGCAGCACTCGCGCGCCGGCGGCGGAGTGGAGATCGAGGCCTTGGCCGGCGCGCTGCGCTCGCGCGTCACGTACCGCGGCGCGGCCTTCGAGCAGATCGCCGTGCGGCCCCTGTGGATCCGCAGCCGCAGCGCCGACGGCAACCTGGTCGACCGCTTCCTGACGCCGTTCGGCTACGCGGCCGACCGCGGCGACGAGACCGTCTGGCAGCTCCTGCCGATCGTGCGCTACGACCGGCGCAACCTGCCGGGCGGCGAGTACGACTGGACCTTCTTCTCGCTGCCCGGGATCTACTGGTCGCGGCGCGCCGACGGGCGCACGCTGCGCGGCTGGTTCCCGTTCGGCGGCGTGATGGAACGCTTCCTCTCCTACGACCGCCTGGAGTGGGTGCTGTTCCCCCTGTGGCTGCGCACCGAGCGCTCGGGACGCGTCACGCACCACGTGCTGTGGCCCGTGTTCTCGCACACGCACGGCACCGGCGGCCCGAGCTGGCGCGTCTGGCCGCTCCTGGGCAACTCCATCTACGAGGGGCGCTACGAGCGCTGGTTCTTCCTGTGGCCGGTGTTCCTGTGGCAGCGCAACAACCTGGCGCTGCCGCCCTCGGCGCAGGAGACCAAGTGGATGGTGTTCCCTCTGTACGGGCGCACGACCGCGGGAAACTACCGCGCGACCACCGTGCTGTGGCCGTTCTTCGGCTGGTCGCACGAGGAGCAGAAGGGCTTCTCCGCGTTCGACGCGCCCTGGCCGTTCGTGCGCGTGATGCGCGATCCGCGCAACGACGTGTCCCGCACGCGGATCTGGCCGTTCTGGTCGACGTACCACGGCGACGGCCTCGATTCGTCCTGGTACGGCTGGCCGATCGTCAACGCGCGGCGCGAGGTGTACGAGCACGGCGAGAAGGACGCCGTGAACATCGTGCCGTTCCTGCAGACCTCGCAGCGCCGCGACGAGGACGCCGGCAAGAGCTTGCACCACAAGATCTGGCCGCTGTACCGCACCGAGATGCGCGGCGAGTCCGAGCGCATGCTGGCGTTCCCGGCGCTCAACCCGCTGTGGCGCACGCCGGAGATCGACGAGATGTACGCCTGGATCTGGGAGCTGTACACGCGCGAGCGTTCGCAGGAGGTGGTGCGCGAACGCTTCTGGCTCGGGCTGTGGCGGCGGGAGAAGGACGCGTACGAGGACCGGCAGGCCTTGATGGGCTTGTGGGCGCAGCGCGTGTGGTACGCGCCGGGCGGGAAGGTGCGCGACACGTCGATCCTGTACGGCCTCTTGCGCTGGCGCAGCGGACCCGAGGCGCCGTTCGAGCTGCTCGCGCCGGCCGTGCCGGGGCCGGGATGGCCGCTGGAACGCGTGCCCCGGAACGCTACGGTAGCCGGGCCCGGACCATGATCCTCCTGCGCCCCGTCCTGAACTTCGCGAGCGACCTGGGCTACCGGCTGGAGCTGCTGGGCCAGGTGACGGCGCGGCTGCACCACGTGCCGCGCCGCGCGCGGCCGATCGCCGAGCAGGTGTTCCAGAGCGCGCTGCAGACCGTGCACGTCGTGCTGCTCGTGGGCCTGTTCATCGGCATGATCGTGTCGCTGCAGACCGGCATCGAGCTGGCGCGCATCGGCCAGCAGGACCAGATCGGGACGATCGTGTCGCTCAGCATGGCGCGCGAGATGGGCCCGTTCATCACGGCCACGATCCTGGCCGCGACCGCGGGCAGCTCGATGGCCGCCGAGATCGGCACGATGGCCGTGAGCGACGAACTGTCGGCCCTCGAGGTGCTGTCGATCGACCGCATCCGCCTCTTGGTGCTGCCGCGCCTCGTGGCGTTGGCGATCGCCGCGCCGCTGCTCACGATCCTGTGCGACACGATCGGCGTGATCGGCGGCGGGTTCGTGGCCCAGTCGCAGCTCAACGTCTCGTACCAGCTCTACCTGGATTCGGCGATCGAGGCGCTGCGCGACCCGGCCAAGATCGTCCCGGTGCCCAAGGACGTCTACGCGGGCCTCTTCAAGTCGGTCGTGTTCGGCGTGATCGTGGCGCTGATCGGCTGCGCGGCCGGCCTGCGCGCGACGGGCGGCGCGCTGGGCGTGGGCAACGCCACGCGCAGCGCCGTGCGCGACTCGATCATCGCCATCATCGTCACCAACTACTTCATCACCTGGTTCCTCTACCAGGCATGAGAGCCGCACGGTGACCGGACCCGTCATCCGCTTCCATGAGGTGCACAAGCGCTTCGGCACGCAACGCGTCCTCGAAGGCCTCAGCTTCGAGGTCGAGCGCGGGCGTTGCCTCGCGATCATGGGCCCTTCGGGCACCGGCAAGTCGGTCGTGCTGAAGCACGCCATCGGCCTGTTGCGGCCGGACTCGGGGCGCGTGGAGGTCGAAGGCCGCGACGTCGCGCACCTGGGGCGGCGCGACCTCTCCGCGCTGCGCCGGCGCATGGGCTTCCTGTTCCAGGAGGGCGCGCTGATCAACTGGCTCTCGGTCGGCGAGAACGTGGCGCTGCCGCTGCGCGAGAACACGAACCTGCCCGATCGCGAGATCCGCGAACGCGTGCAGGCCAAGCTGGCGCTGGTGCACATCCCCGACACCTGGGAGAAGATGCCCTCGCAGATCTCGGGCGGCATGAAGAAGCGCGTGGGCCTGGCGCGCGCCTTGATCACGGACCCCGAGATCGTGCTGTACGACGAGCCCAACGCGGGCCTCGATCCCGAGATCTCGCAGTCGATCAACGAGCTGATGCGCGAGGTCCAGGAGCGGCTGCACGTGACCTCGATCGTCGTCGAGCACCGCGTGCGCTGCATCCGCACGGTCGCCGACGAGGTGCTCTTCCTGGAGAAGGGCCGCGCCTCCCTGCGCCTGCCGCCGCGCGAGTTCTTCGCGAGCGATCATCCCCGGCTGGTCCAGTTCCTGGGCCGGGACCCCGACTGAGGCCTACCGCCATGACGAGTCAGCGCACGATCCTCCTGGGCCTGTTCTTCCTGGTCAGCCTGGGCATCCTCGGCTACTACACGCTGTTCCTGACCGACTTCACGCTGTTCCGCGAGCGGCCGGAGATGCACGTCTACTTCGCCGAGACGAACGGCGTGCGCGAGGGCGATCCGGTGCTGGTCTCCGGCATGCGCTGGGGCCGCGTGAAGCGGTTGACCTACGACGCGGGCGCCCCGGCCGACAAGCGCATCGTGATGACCGCCGCGCTGAACGAGCCGCTGGCGCTGCGGCGCGGCGCCACGATCGAGATCCGCGACGCGACGCTGCTGGGCGGCAAGAACGTGTGGATCGACCCGGGGCCGCCGGAGGCCGAGCGCATCCCGCCCAGCGAGATCCTGTACGGCAAGGTCAGCGGCGGCCTGCTCGACCGCGTGAACCAGCTCGTCTCCAACAGCGAGGAGGGCATCGGCCGGATCCTGTCCGACGTCGAGGCGATCCTGAAGTCGACGCGCGAGGGCAAGGGCACGCTGGGGCGCCTGCTCGTGGACACCGAGCTCGCGGACGAGGTCGACACGGCGGTGCGCTCGGCCGCGCGCACGCTGAAGAACCTCGAGGTCCTGACGGCCGACGCGCGCGCGGGCAAGGGCACGGTCGGGCGCCTCCTGACCGAGGACTCCCTCTTCGTGGATCTCTCGACGTCGCTCAAGCAGCTCTCGACGCTGCTGGACGAGGCCACGCTGCTGGCGCGCGACGCGCGCACGGGCGACGGCCTCTTGGGCCGCGCGATCTCCGACCCCGCGCTCGCCAAGGACATCGCCGACGCCGCGGCCGGGGTGCGCTCGATCGTGAAGAAGATCGACGACGGCCACGGCCTGGCGGGCGTGCTCGTGAACGACGACGCGCTGGCGCAGGACGTGCGCGGCACGATCCAGACGATCGCGCGCGGCGAGGGCACGATCGGCGCGTTGATCGTGAAGCCCGAGGTCTACGAGAGCGTGCGGCAGATCGCCGACGACGTCGCCGCCGTGACGGCCCAGGTGCGCGCCGGCCGCGGAAGCCTCGGGCGCCTCGTGATGGAGGAGGAGGTCTACCAGCAGGTCAAGACCGCGCTGCAGATCGTCTCGCGCAGCCTCGAGGAGTACCGCGAGGCCGCGCCGATCACGACGTTCACGAGCGTGTTCTTCAGCGCGTTCTAGCGCTTACCCGCCCGCACCTGCGCCGCGATCCACTTGCCGACGAGGTCGCCCTCGACGTGCACCTCGTCGCCCACGCGGGCGGAGCCCAGGCTGGTGCCCGCCAGCGTCGCGGGGATCGCGGCCACGTCGAAGCGCGCGCCGCGAGGCTGGACCACGGTCAGGCTCACGCCGTCGACCGTCACGCTGCCCTTGTCCATCAGCCAGCGCTCCAGGCCTGCGGCGACCTCGAAGCGCATCCGCCGGCCGCCGTCGCGCGTGTCCTCGATCTCCACCACGCGGCCCAGCCCGTCGACGTGACCCGCGACGAGGTGGCCGTCGAGCCGGTCCGACAGGAGCAGCGCGCGCTCCAGGTTCACAGGCGTGCCGGGCCGCGCGCGGGCGAACCAGGTCCGCCGCAGGGTCTCGGCCGACAGGTCGAAGACCATGTCGGCCCCCGCGGCGCCGGCCGGCACGTCCTCGCCCGTCGCCGGGTCGGCGCCCTCGGCCACGGTCAGGCAGGCGCCGCTGACGCTGATGCTCTGCCCGGCGCGCACCGACCAGCCCCCCCCGGGCGCGGGGACCCACAGGCGCAGCCCCTCCCCGCGCGCCTCGGCGCGGCGCAGGGGGACGCAGGCCTCCACCAGCCCCGTGAACACGGGTCAGCCCCCCACCCGGCCCGGTTCCTTGACGCTAACCCCCGCCATGACTAGGCTTTCGCTCCTTTTCCAACGGGCGACCGTGACGCTCTTTACCATCCTGACCTTGTTCCCCGAGGCCCTCGAGGCCTACGCGCGCGAAGGCATCCTGCGCGTGGCCCAGGACAACGGCAAGGTCCGGATCCAACTCATCGACTTCCGCGATTTCACCCGCGACCGGCATCGCAGCGTCGACGACCGGCCCTTCGGGGGCGGCCCCGGCATGGTCCTGCGGCCCGAACCGATCGCCGAGTGCGTCGAGTGGCTCGAAGCGCGGCACGGTTCCTTCCGCCGACTCGTCATGTGCCCGGCCGGAGCGCCGTTCCGCCAGGCCAAGGCGCGCGAGCTGGCCGGCGAGGAGCGGATCCTGCTCCTGTGCGGCCGCTACGAAGGCATCGACGCGCGCGTGCTCGACGAGCTGTGCTTCGAGCCCCTCTCGATCGGCGCGTACGTGCTGTCGGGCGGCGAGCTGCCGGCCATGGTCGTCACCGAGGCCGTGGCGCGACTCCTGCCGGGCGTGCTGGGCGACGAGCGCTCGGCCGAGCAGGACTCGTTCGGGGACGATCGCGACCTGGACTGCCCGCATTTCACCCGCCCGCGCGTCTGGCGCGGGCGCGCGGTGCCCGACGTGCTGCTCTCCGGCGACCACGCCGCGATCGAGCGCTGGCGGCGCGAGGCGGGCGCGGCGCGCCGCCCGCGGGAGTCGGGCAGCCAGCACACCAGCACCCAGCACACGGGCGGACCGGACCGGTCCGCGCCGGCCGATCCCGCCGCGGCGTCGCGGCCCGGATCGCACAAGAACCACGGCCGTTCCCCACGGGAGCGGCACGAGCAGACACCCTGACCGGGGCCCGCGCGGGCCCAGGACGTATCGACATGGACCTCATCGGAAATCTCGACCAGGAAAACGGCAAGCGCACCCTGCCCGTCGTGCACGTGGGTGACACGGTCGAGGTGCACTACCTCATCCGCGAGGGCGAGAAGGAGCGCGTCCAGCTCTTCATCGGGACCATCATCGCCCTGCGCGGCCGCGGCATCAGCCGCGTGGTCATCGTGCGCCGCATCGTCCAGGGCGAGGGCGTCGAGCGGACCTTCCCGCTGCACAGCCCGCGCGTGAAGGACATCACCATCACGCGCCGCGGCGAGGTCCGCCGCGCCAAGCTGTACTTCCTGCGCGACCGCATCGGCAAGAAGACGCGCGTGAAGGAGCTCCTGGGCGACAAGGCCCGCAAGGAGCGCGAGTTCGAGAAGGCCATGCGCGCCTCGACCACGGACACGGGATCCGAGGATGCCGGCGCGCCAACGGCCGAGAGGAAAGTCCCGGTCAAGGTCTGAGGTTCCTCCACACCGGCGCGCGCGCGGGAAGCCGAAGGCCCGGCGCGCGCAACGGACCGCCCTTCCACCGCCGAACCGTCTCACGGGCACCTTCGGCGCCGTCCCCCTGACCCGCGCAAGTTCGTCCCATGACGGAAAACCTCGGTCGCAAGACCACCCTGACGGTCGCCCTGCTGCTCGCGGCGCTGGCCCTGATCTTCGGACCGCTGCTGCTCGGCAAGAAGCCCTTCCGCCTGGGGCTCGACCTGCAGGGCGGGACGCGGCTCGTCTACCGCTTCGACTTCGAGGACGCGCACCAGAAGGGCCTGATCTCCGCGGAGGAGCTGCTCAACAAGAGCGCGGTCCTGCAGGAGCTCAAGACGATCATCCACGAGCGCCTCGACCCGCAGGGCGTCAAGGAACTGTCGCTGCGCAGCCAGGGCGAGAACGAGCTGGTGATCGAGGTTCCCGGCGCGGCCGAGCTCTCGTCCACGGTCGTGACCGGCAAGCTGCACGCCGCGCTGACGCCGGACGCCACCAGCCTCTCGCTCGAGGGCAGCGCGCCGACCGCGATCAAGGGCTTCTCGCAGACGGGCGGCCAGATCCAGATCGGCTCGGAGAAGATGCTGTACGCCCGCCGCACGGGCACCACGCTGAGCGGTCTGCGGCGCGCGATCGAGGGCACGACCCTGGCGCCGCACGAGGCCGGCTCGGCCGTCGAGCTCCTGTCGAGCGACGAATTGCAGCGCGCCATCGAGAACGTCGGCGACATGCAGTTCCTGCTGGCCGCCAACCCCGAGAACGTGCGCGCCCTGGGCAGCGACCTCTCGGTCGAGCAGAAGAAGCTGGATGACTGGCGCGCGGCGCACCCAGAGGAGCCGATCGAGGAGTTCAACCGGCTGACGCCCGAGCAGGGCGGGCCGGTCGCGGGGCTGCGCTGGCACCCGCACCGCATCCGCTCGGACGAGGTCGAGATCCCCTACGCGCAGCGGCAGATGATCCCGCTGTACCTGCCGCGGCCGCTGGATCCCGGCGCCGACCGCGACGCCTGGGTCTTCACGGGCAACGACCTCCAGACGGTCGGGCAGCAGTACGACAAGATGGGCTACCCGGCGGTCTCGTTCGAGATGACGCCGGACAAGCGCATCGCGTTCGGCGACTTCACGCAGGCGCACATCAACGACGGGATGGCGATCGTCCTCAACGGCGAGATCGCCACGCTGGCCACGATCCGCGGCCGCCTGCCGGGCACCGGCATCATCGAGGGCGGGGGCGCGGGCTTCACCCAGAAAGAGGTGAAGGAACTCGTCACGGTGCTGCGCTCGGGCTCGCTGCGCATCAAGCCGGAACTGGTCGACAAGTCGCGCGTCGGCGCCAGCCTGGGCCGCGACTACATCGCGTCCGGCACGATGAGCGCGCTGATCTCGACGCTGGTCGTCGTGGTGTTCATGGTGTTCGTCTACCGTCGCCTGGGCCTGTTCTCGGTCCTGGGCCTGGGCGCCAACCTGATCCTCCTGATGGGCGTGATGGCCCTGTGGGGCGCGACGCTGACGCTGCCGGGCATCGCCGGCATCGTGCTGACGGTCGGCATGGCCGTGGACGGCAACATCCTGATCTTCGAGCGCCTGCGCGAGGAGATGCAGCGCGGATTGAAGCTGCCGCAGGCGGCCAAGGCCGCGTTCGAGCGCGCCGCGGTCACGATCCTCGACGCCAACCTGACCACGCTCATCGCGGGCATGATCCTGTACTGGGCCGGCACCGGCCCGATCCGCGGGTTCGCCACGACGCTGTGCGTCGGCATCCTCACCACCCTGTTCACGGTGATCGTGGTCAGCCAGGTGCTGATGTTCGCCGACATCAAGCGCGGAGCGGAGCCGTACCAGATGCGCGAGCTGGTGCGCGGCGAGGGCATCAACTTCATGGGCGCCATCCGCTACGCCCTCACGGCGTCGGCCCTGGTCATCGTCGTCACGGTCGGCCTGTTCCTGGCGCAGCCGGATCGCGAGAAGCTGGGCATCGACTTCCTGGGCGGCTACGCGCTCACGGTGCGAACGCAGGATCCGCAGAGCGTCGAGCGCATTCGCGAGATGGTGGCCCAGATCCCCGGAACCTTCGGCAAGTCGGCCGAGATCAAGGAGATCAGCGACACGGCCGCGCCGGGCGGCTACCGCGCGTTCCGGATCACGTCGAAGCTGGCCGAGGGCGAGGAGGCCGGCACCGGCGCGGAGGCGGCGCGCGCCGCCGACGTCGAGGTGCGCCGCGCGCTCTCGAGCGTGCTGCAGCGCGGCCCCGTGGTCGTGAGCCTGGCCCCCTCGGATCAGGGCCAGACGGCCAGCGGCGAGGTCTACTTCGAGAGCGGGCACCCCACCACCGACATCCAGGCGGCCCTCGCCGAGGCCGGGGTCCACGCCCCCGTGGTCGAGGTCGTGCCCGGCACCACCAACGCCTTCCACTTCACCGGCAACGTCGGCGGCACCGTGTCCGAGAACGCGCTGGCCTCGGCCATCACGACGCGCTTCACGGCCCACAAGGACAGCACCAACGCGCCGTACCAGTTGCTCTCCCCCGTGCCCGAGTCGGCGCTGGTCGGCGCGCAGGTCGGTGCCGAGTTGCGCGACAAGGCCATCCGCGCGCTGATCCTGGCGATGTTCGCCACGATGCTGTACCTGCGCTTCCGCTTCGCGGAGTGGAGCTACGGCATCGCGGTCGTGTCCTCGCTGGTGCACGACGTGCTCATCACGCTCGGCGCGCTGGCGGTGGCACGCCACTTCGACCTGGTGCAGGCCGAGATCGACCTCTCGATGATCGCGGCGTTCCTGACCATCATCGGCTACTCGCAGAACGACACGATCGTCATCTTCGACCGGGTACGGGAGATCCTGCCGCGCTCCAAGCAGCCCCTGCGCGAAGTGTTGAACATGGCGATCAACCAGACGCTGGGGCGGACGATCCTCACCTCGCTGACGGTGTTCCTGACCGTGGTGGTGCTGTTCCTGTTCAACGTCGGCACGCGCAACGTCATCGAGGGCTTCACGTTCGCCCTGATGGTCGGCGTGGTGACCGGAACCTACAGCACGATCTACATCGCCGGCCCGGTGCTCCTGTGGCTCGAGAACCGCGCGGGCCGCTCCCGCGCGGCGGCGCCGCCCGCGGTCGAGGCCAAGCCCACGGCCTGAGGGCCGCGGCGGACAGGGCGGCGTGCGCATCGCGCTGTGGGTGGCTGTGCTCCTGGCGGCCTTCGCGGCGGCGTGGGTCGTGCAGGCGCGCTGGACGGCCGCTCACCGGGCGGAACAGGACGCCGCGTTCGGCCGCGTCCCGATCGAGGCGGCCGACCTGCCCGAGGGCTTCTCGCGGGTCGTCGTGGGCGCGCCCAGCGGCGCGGAGCCGGTGATCCTGCCTCAACCGGCTGCGCCGGTCCCGCCGGACCGCGACGCGGCTCCCGCGGACGAGCCTCCCCCGCCGGCGCCGGGCGAGCGGCGGCACGTCGTGCGCAAGGGCGAGTCGCTGTCCAAGATCTGCGCGGCCGCCTACGGCACCGCGCGCGCGGACGTGATCGCCGCCGTGGCGCGCGTCAACGGGCTGGCGCGCCCCGACCAGATCCGCGAGGGTCAGGTGCTCGTCCTGCCGCCCTTCGAGGAACTCAAGATCCCGCCGCGCTGAACCGGCCGTCGCCGCCGATCTCCGGCGGCGCGGTGCGCGGACGGCGGCCGGGCACCGGCTCGAAGCGCACGCCGGCGGGGGCGCCGCGTTGCAGCGCGCCGAGCTGGGCGGCGCTCAGCCGCACGCGCAGGCGCGCCTCGCCGCCCTGGCCGCCGTACTCCTCCTCCAGCGGCGTGCACACGGAGCGGATCTGGGCGTCGAGCCGCCCGGCCGCGGCCGGCATCCACACGTCGACGAGCGTCGAGGCCTGGTCGAGGCGTTCCGCAACCTGCTGCTCCAGGTCCGCGATCCCTTCGCCGGTGACCGCCGAAACGGCGACCGAGGCGTGGCCCGCCTCCGCGGAGAGCGCCGTCAAGGTCACGGGTTCCCGGACGCGGTCGGCCTTGTTGAGAACGACGATCTCCTGCCGCGGCCCGCGCAGGAGCGTGCGCAGCACCGACTCGACGGCGTGCATCTGCTCGGTGGCGCGCGGGTGGGCGGCGTCGACGACGTGCAGCAAGAGGTCGGCGTGCAGCGCTTCCTCGAGCGTGGCGTGGAACGATGCCACGAGGTGCGGCGGCAGGCGCTGTACGAACCCCACGGTGTCCGACAGCAGCACCGTGCGCCCGTCGCCCAGGCGCCACTGGCGGGTGCGCGTGTCCAGCGTGGCGAACAGCATGTCCGCGGCCAGTTCGTGCGCGCCGGTCAGCCGGTTGAGCAGCGTGGACTTGCCCGCGTTGGTGTAGCCGACCAGGCCGATGGTGAACTGGGCGGAGCGCGAGCGGACCTCGCGCTGCTTGCGCTCCTCGATGACGCGCAGTTCCTCGCGCAGGTCCTGGATGCGCTTGCGCATCAGGCGCTTGTCCGTCTCGAGCTGGGTCTCGCCGGGACCGCGCGTGCCGATGGCGCCCTCGTTGCGCTCCAGGTGCGTCCACATGCGCCGCAGGCGCGGGGCCAGGTACTCGGTCTGCGCGAGTTCGACCTGCAGGCGCGCCTGCCGCGTGCGCGCGCGGTGGGCGAAGATGTCGAGGATCAGCTCGCTGCGGTCGACGATGCGCACGCCCCAGGCCTTCTCCAGGTTGCGGCCCTGGGCCGGGGTCAGCTCGTTGTCGACGACCACCGCGTCGGGGTGCAGGCGCTCGATCTCCAGCTTGATCTCCTGGACCTTGCCGCTGCCGAACAGCGTGGCGGCCTCCGGGCGCTGCTTGCGCTGCAGCACGCCCTCCCCCACGACCTCGCCCTCGGCCGCGACCACGAGGCCCGCGGCCTCGGAGAGGTCCTCGTCCTCGCGCGGCGACATGTCGGCGAAGCGCACGCCGCACAAGAGGATCCGCTCGCGGGCCCGAGCCGTGTCGCGCGCGATCCGGCTCATGCGACGGCCGCCGGATCGCTGACCGGCTCGCGGCGCAGGTCCACGCGCACGACGCGCTCATCCTCGATCGTCGGCTTCAGCACGCTGTGCGCCAGCCACTCCGCGCGCGGTGCCGGATGGTCGGAGCGGTGGTGGGTTCCGCGCGACTCCTCGCGCTCGAGCGCCGCCACGATCGAGAGCCGCGCGATGGTCAGCATGTTGACGAGCTCGAGCGCGCGCGGCTCGCCCAGTTCGAGACCCGCCACGGCGCGCGTCCAGAAGCGGATCTTGGACAGCGCGTCTTCCAGGCCCTCGCGCGACCGTTCGACGCCCATGTGGCGCCACATGAGCGACTTCAGCGAGTACAGGATGTCCTGCAGGTTGACGAAGACGCCCGTCGGCGTGTGCTTGGCCGCGGTCGCGAGGCGCCGGTCGAGCGTGCGCAGGTCGACCTCGCTGGTCTCCGTCGCGGCGTCCGCGCCTGCGCGGGCGCCCAGCACGACGCCCTCCAGCAGCGAGTTCGAACCCATGCGGTTCGCGCCGTGCAGGCCCGAGCTGGCGCACTCGCCGACGGCGCGCAGGCCGGGCACGGACGTGCGGCCGTCGAGGTCCACGCGCAGCCCGCCCACCATGTAGTGCGCGCCGGGCCGCACGGGCACCGGGTCGTGCGCGATGTCGATGCCGAAGAAGCGGCAGATGCGGCTGATGCCGGGGAACAGTTGGTGCGGATCGCCGTTCACCTTGGAGAGATCGAGGTAGACGCTGGTGTCCTGCGTGGCGAGCATGCGCGCCGAGACGGCGCGGCTGACCACGTCGCGCGGCGCGAGTTCCGCCGCGGGATGGAACTCGGGCATGAAGCGCGCGCCCTGGCGGTCGACCAGGATGCCGCCGTGCCCGCGCACGACCTCGCTGATCAGCACCCGCGCCGCGCCGGCGATGTACAGGCACGTCGGGTGGAACTGCACGAACTCCAGGTCGCGCACCTCGGCGCCGGCGCGCAGTCCGATGGCCACGCCGTCGCCGGTGGCGATCGTGGGGTTCGTCGTCTCACGGTAGATCTGTCCGCCGCCGCCCGTGGCCAGGATCACCTGGCTGGCGGCGTACGCGACGAGATCTCCGCGCGCCGAGAGCGTGAGCGCGCCGCAGATGCGCCGCTCGCTGTCGAGCAGGACGTCGACCGTGAACGTGTTCGGAAAGCAGGTGATCCGCGGATGACTCTGGAGCGCGCGCGAGACCGCGCGCTGGATCTCGATTCCGGTGGCGTCGCCGCGCGCGTGCACGATGCGCGGATGCGAGTGTCCGCCCTCGCGCGAGAGCAGGAGGTCACCCGCGCTGCTGCGGTCGAGTTCGGTGCCCAGGCGCAGCAGGCGCTCGACGGCCGCGGGGCCTCCGCGCACGACGGTCTCCACCACGTCGCGCTCCGAAAGGCCGCAACCGACGCGCAGCGTGTCCTGGACGTGGCTGTCGAAGCTGTCCGGCTTCTCCAGCACCGCGGCCATGCCGCCCTGCGCCCAGAGCGTGTTCCCCTCGCGCAGATCGGCCTTGGCGAGCACCGCTACCGAGGAACCCGCGTCCGCAGCCGCCAATGCCGCAGAAGCCCCCGCCACGCCGCTT
Source organism: uncultured Planctomycetaceae bacterium (assembly GCA_964552795.1). Lineage (GTDB taxonomy): Bacteria > Planctomycetota > UBA1135 > UBA1135 > JAEUHZ01. Next base: position 2,012 of record CAZKIO010000058.1, on the reverse strand, counting down.
CCGACCACCACCACGTCGAACCGAAAGGTCGGGACGTGCCGGAAGCGGAACGGCAGTAGGTAGCGGTCGAGGGATAGGGTTTCGCTGGGCAAGGCTCCTCGTCGAGGGGAGGATCGACCCTTCGTGCTGCGGACGTGAACCGAGGATTCTAGCCTTCCGGCGCGCCTGCTGCGGGTCCGCGCAAGGAACTGTCCCAGACCGATGTGCCTCCACGCCCGACGGTCCACGGGCCGTACGCGGCCCGCGGCCCACACCCCAAGCCCTGGGGGAGGAACAGCGGTCTGGGACAGATCCCGCGGGGGCTCGGCAGGAGCTGGGAGGAAATCCCGGGTTCGGGGCTTGTTCGGGTCGGGGAGCGACGATAGATTCGGGGTCCGTTAGGCCCAAGGCCACAGGAGGCCACCATGGCACACGTCCTCGGTCAGGTTCGAAGCGATCAGATCTCGTTCGTCTTCCTCGTCGTGGTCCTCGCGAGCACCTTCCTGTTCTAGGCGCCCGCCTCGAGCGGGCGCTCGTTCCTCACCCCATCGCACCGGCGCGGGAAGGCACGTCCAAGGACGTGTCGGACGCGCCCTACGGAGTCGATCCCTTGCCCAAGGCACCCCTCACTCGGCGGCAGCGCGACATCCTCACGTTCTTCGAGAGCTACGCGCTGAGAAACGGCATCAGTCCGACGCTCGAGGAGATCGCCGCGGAGTTGGGCGTCAACAAGGTCACGATTTTCGGCCACGTCGCGGAGCTCGAGCGCAAGGGCGTGCTGCAGCGTTCGGCCAAGGGGGTGAGCCGCGGCCTCCAGTTGGCGGAGCCGCGCGCGTCCGCTCGAGCCGAGCTGACCTTGCCCATTCTGGGCTCGATTGCGGCAGGAGCGCCGCTCGAGGCCATCGAGGCGCCGGGTGAGATCCTCGACCTCGCGGAGCTGACGCCGCCAGGCTCGGATTGCTACGTCCTCCGCGTGCGCGGGCAGTCGATGATCGACGACGGGATCCGCGACGGGGATCTCGTGTTGGTGGAGAAGCGGGCGGAGGCGCGCAACGGAGAAACCGTCGTCGCCGTCCTGCCGGACGAGACGGCGACGCTGAAGCGCTTCTACAAGGAAGGCAATCAGATCCGCCTGCAGCCGGCGAACGAGACCATGCAGCCCCTGATCGTCCCCAGCGTGGAGATTCGCGGGGTCGTCCTGGGCGTCGTGCGCCGCCTTTGATCGGTCAGGAAACCGGCCGCGGGGGCACGGGCCAGGTCTTGGGCGGCCCTCGCCCGCCGCGCGCCTGACGGGCCGCACGGCTCTCCGCCGCCGGTCGCGGACCGAGCCCCGGCCATGTTGCAGCGGCCGGCAGGCGTCGGATCGAGGCATCCGCATCGCAGGTTGATGAAAAGAGCGAGGGCGCGAACCCTGGCGGATCCGCGCCCTCGCATGAGAAACCCCGGCAATGACCTACTTTCTCGCTTGCGCAATATCATCGGCAGAGCCTGCTTGACGACCGTGTTCGGAATGGGAACGGGTATGGCCAGGCTCTTGTGATCACCGGGAATGCCAAGGGAGGCTGGGCCTCCCTGGTGAAGGAAAAGGGTGAGTCGCGAGGAACGGGAAAGGTCCAGAGGCCCTCCTCCGAACGCACCGCAGGGGTGCCATCGGGGGAAGGAGGCTAAGCCGATCGTCCGATTAGTACCGGTAGGCTCAACGTGTCACCACGCTTACACCGCCGGCCTATCAACCTGGTAGTCTCCCAGGGGACTGGTAGGGATGACTCGTCTTGGAGAAGGCTTCGCGCTTAGATGCATTCAGCACTTATCCTTTCCGGTCGTAGCTACCCAGCGCTGCCACTAGCGTGACAACTGGAACACCAGCGGACCGTCCACCCCAATCCTCTCGTACTAGGGGCAAATCTCCTCAATCATCCTACACCCACGTCAGATAGGGACCGACCTGTCTCACGACGGTCTAAACCCAGCTCGCGTACCGCTTTAATTGGCGAACAGCCAAACCCTTGGGACCTCCTTCAGCCCCAGGATGC
>CAZKIO010000057.1:0-28420 GCA_964552795.1 uncultured Planctomycetaceae bacterium | reverse complement strand
TGAAGAACCGGCTCGTCGTGACCGGCGGCCTGGGCGGCATGGGCGGCGCGCAGCCGCTGGCCGCGACGATGAACGAGGGCACGTTCCTGGCGGCCGACGTCGACCGCACGAGGATCCAGAAGCGCCTCGACACGCGCTATCTCGACGTCTGCATCGACGACGTCGACCGCGCCATCGACCAGGCGCTGGAGTGGAAGCAGCAGGGCATCGCGAAGTCGATCGGCGTGCCTTGCAACGTGGTCGACCTGCTCGAGCGGTTGATCGCGCGCAAGATCACGCCGGACGTGCTGACCGACCAGACCAGCGCGCACGATCCGCTGGGCGGCTACGTGCCCAACAAGATGGGCTACGATGTCGCGCTGAGGCTGCGCGCGGCGGACCCGGAGCGCTACCAGAAGGAGTCGTTCCGCACGATGGTCGACCACGTGAAGGCGATGCTCGTGCTGCAGGAGCGCGGCGCGGACACCTTCGACTACGGCAACAACCTGCGCGGCCACGCGCAGCAGGCCGGCTTCGCGGACGCGTTCGGCTTCGAGGGCTTCGTGCCCAAGTACGTGCGGCCCTTGTTCTGCGAGGGGAAGGGCCCGTTCCGTTGGGTCGCGCTGTCGGGTGATCCCAAGGACATCGCCGTGACGGACCGCATCGTCGCGGAGCTGTTCCCCAAGGACCGCGCGCTCTTGCGCTGGCTGAAGCTGGCCGCGGAGCGCGTGCAGTTCCAGGGACTGCCCGCGCGCATCTGCTGGCTGGGCTACGGCGAGCGCGCGCGTGCCGGCCTGGCGTTCAACGCGGCGGTGAAGCGCGGCGAGATCTCGGCGCCGATCGTGATCGGCCGCGACCACCTCGACTGCGGTTCGGTCGCGAGCCCCAACCGCGAGACCGAAGCGATGAAGGACGGCACCGACGCGGTCGCCGACTGGCCGATCCTGAACGCGCTCTTGAACACGGCCGCGGGCGCGTCGTGGGTCAGCTTCCACCACGGCGGGGGCGTCGGGATCGGCTACAGCCTGCACGCCGGGCAGGTGACCGTCGCCGACGGCAGCGCGGAGGCCGACGGCGCGATCGAGCGCGTGCTCACGTGCGATCCGGGGATGGGCGTGATCCGGCACGTCGACGCCGGCTACGACGAGGCCGTGCGCTGCGCGCACGAGCGCGGCGTGGACGTGCCCTGAATCCGCGCGCGCGCTGCGGTCAGTCGATGCGGATGTCGAACGGCAGCCGCGCCAGCACGCCCTGCGTCCCGGCCAGCTTGCGCACGTGCTCCAGCACCTCCAGCGCCGCGTCGAGCGGGTTCGGGCGCGGGCTGGCCGCGCGCGCCAGACGGTCGCCGTTCTCGCGCATCAGCTCCTCGAGGATCTGCTCGATCGGGTTCTGCTCCCTGCGCTCGTAGCGCACGGGGGCGTCGGCGCCGAGCGTCGCGCGCTCGCGGGCGATCTCGATCGCGCGGTCCAGGCCGCCGATCTCGTCCACGAGGCCGAGCTCGACGGCCTTGCGGCCCGACCACACGCGGCCCTGCGCGATCTCGTGCACGCGCTCGCGCGGCAGGTTGCGGCCCTCCGACACGAGGTCGAGGAAGCGCTCGTAGATGTGGTCGACGATCGACTGCACCTGCGCGATCTGGGCCGCATCCTTGTGGTGCCAGATCGAGGCCCAGCCGGCGAGCGGGCCCGTCGAGACCGACTCGGCGCGCAGGCCGTGGTCCTCCGCCAGCTTCTCGATGTTCGGCATCATGCCGAACACGCCGATCGAGCCGGTGATCGTCTCGGGCTGCGCCACGATCTTGTCGGCGTTGGCCGAGATCCAGTAGCCGCCCGACGCCGCCAGGTTCCCCATCGACACCACGATCGGCTTGCCGGCGGCCTTGATCGCCAGGATCTCCGAGCGGATGACGTCCGACGCGGTCGCGCTGCCGCCGGGCGAGTCGACGCGCAGCACCACGGCCTTGACGTCCTTGTCCTCGCGCGCGCCACGCAGCGCGCGCGCCAGGTCGTCGCCGCCGATGCCGTCGTCGCTGCCGCCGTCCACGATCTCGCCCTGCGCCACGATGACGGCGATGCCGCCGCCCTTCTTGGGCTTCTTCCACACGGCGTTCGCGTACTGCGCGAGGCCGATCTGCGGGACGTCGTCGCCCGGGTCGACGTCCGTGATCTGCCGCAGGCGCGCCAGCATCTCGCCGAACGGCGCGGCCTTGGTGACGAGCCCCAGCGCGATGGCGCGCTCGGCCGAGAGGAAGCCCTCCTCGCGGATGACCGTCTCGAGCTGGTCGACCGCGACGCCCTTGGACTGCGCGATGTCGCCCAGCACGACGCCCTGCACGTCGGACAGCAGCGCCGTGAGCTGTTCGCGGTTCTCCGCACTCATGCGGCCCAGCATGAACGGCTCGACCGCCGACTTGTACTTGCCGACGCGCGTGACCTGCACCTCGATGCCGTACTTCTTCAGCGCGTCGCCCATGTACGGCACGTCCGCCGCGAAGCCGTCGAACTCGTACAGGCCCAGCGGCTCCATCCACAGCTCGTCCGCCGCCGACGCCCACCACAAGGTCTTCTCGCTGCCCGAACCGTAGTACGCGAGGACCGGCTTCTTGGCCGCGCGCACCTCGGCCAGCGCGTCGCGCACCGGCTTCAGCGCCGACAGCGGGCCCGACACGCCGCCGTGCAGCAGGACGCCCTTCACGCGCTCGTCCTCGGCCGCGTGCCGCAGGGCGGAAGCCGCCTCGTGCGCCGCGAGCGGCATCTGCAGGTCGCCTTGCAGCAGCGCCATCGGCGAAGGCGATCCGCCGCGCTCGGTCAGCGGCGCGGAGAAATCGACCAGCAGGATGCAGCCCTTGGGGACCGCCGGCTTGGCGTCGGCCATCGCGACGGCGACCACGCCGACGAACAGGAGGCCGACGGCCGTCGCGGCGATGATGAAGGCGAGAAGGATGCCGAGCGCTTGTTTCAGGACCTGTTTCATGGCGCCAGGGTAGGGTTTCGCGGGGGGGAGGTGCATCTCGCCGGGGGCCCGGCGCTGCAAGACCGCGGTACGATGCAGCGACCGCGCCATTCGCCGCCCGGTCCCCGGAGGATCTCATGAGCCGCCCCAGCCTGTCCCTCGCCTGCGTCCTCCTCCTGCCCGCGACGGCCGCGGCGACCGACGTCGCGCCGACCGTGCGCGTCTCGATCCACGACGCGCCGATCGACGGCACCGGGGATTCCTTCAACGCGAGCCCGTTCGAGGGCCTGATCCGCAAGGTCGCGCCGACCCAGGAGGACCGCGCGATCCAGGAGTTCGACGTCGCGCCATTCACGACCCAGCCGCTGGTCAGCGCGACGCTGTCGGGCACGGTGTTCGTGAACAACGCCTTCGACAACGGCGTGCGCACGTTCGCGTTCCGACTGTACGCCGGCGACGGCCTGGGGACCCTGGGCGACTACCAGGTCCCGGCGACGCAGGTGGGGACCGGGTCCTACCACCCGCCGGCGCAGTCGAGCTTCACCTACAGCTTCGACGTCACCAGCGCCGTGCAGAGCCTGATCAGCGGCGGCGCGACGTGGATCGGACTGCGCGTGGAGGCCACGTCGAGCCCGAACTTCCCGAACGTCCTCGACGGCGCGACCTCGAAGCTCGCCGTCGTCGTTTCGCCGACGACCGGCGTCCCGTTCTGCTTCGGCGACGGTTCGGCGACCGCCTGCCCGTGCGGCAACGCCAGCGCCCCCGGTGCGAACCTGGGCTGCCTCAACTCGCTGGGGCTGGGCGGACGGGTTTCGGCAACCGGGATCGCCAGCGTGACTGCGGATTCGCTGGTGCTGCAGGGCTCGAACATGCCCAGCGCCCCCGCGCTGTACTTCCAGGGCAGCACGCCGCAGAACGGCGGCGCGGGCAACGTGTTCGGCGACGGCCTGCGCTGCGTGGGAGGCACCGTGATCCGCCTGGGCACGAAGACCAACGTCGGCGGCGCGTCGCAGTACCCGGGCGCGGGCGATCCGTCGGTGTCGGTGCGCGGCCTGATCCCCGCCGGCGGAGGCGCCTACCACTACCAGGTCTGGTACCGCAACGCGGCCGACTTCTGCACGCCCTCCACCTTCAACCTGACGAACGGGTTGACGGTGCTGTGGTCGACGTAGCGCGGATCAGTTCATCGAGCACGCGCCGGGCCCGCGCGGATCGCCGCAGGTTCCGCAACCGCCCGCCGACTCGGCGCGCGCGCGCGCCGCGACGTCGGCCCGGGAGCCGGAGCTGCTCGTGGCGAACGCGCTCAGTCGTTTCTCGACCTTGCGGGTGTGGCAGCTCGGGCACTCGACCGCCTCGTCGCCGCGCACCAGCTCCTCGAAGTCGGCGGAGCAGGCGCGGCACGTGAACTCGTAGATCGGCATGGCCCGCCCATCCTACCCCCGCCCGGGACCGCGGAAGAGGGGCACAAAGGCGCATCGGATCGCCGGCCGGCGGCGGTGAAGGCACCATGGAGGTCGCACGATGAACCCCGGCCAGGCCATTCCTTCCGACCTGATGCTCCAGCACGCCGGGTCGATCCGCGCGCTGGCGCTGTCGATCCTGGGCGACGAGCACGCCGCCGAGGACGTCCTGCAGGAGACGTGGCTGCGGGCCGTGACCAAGCCGCCGCCGCGGCAGGACTCGATCGGCGGCTGGCTGCGGCGCGTCGCGGAGGGCATCGCGATCAGCCGACTGCGCTCCGAGGGGCGCCGCCGCAACCGCGAGACGCACTGGGTCCAGGACCGCGACTGCCTGCACACGTCGTACGACTCGACGGAGCGCGCCGAGGTGCTGCGCTCGGTGGTCGACGAGGTGCTCGCGCTGGGCGAGCCCTACCGCGAGACGGTGATGCGCCGCTACTTCGAGGGCCTGCCGCCGCGCGAGATCGCCAAGGCCACGGACACCAGCGTCGCGACGGTGAACAGCCGGCTGCAGCGCGCGCAGGCGCAGTTGCGCGAGCGCCTCGAGCGGCGGCTCTCGGATCGCTGCGGCGGGATGCGCGGGGCGCTGGTGGCGCTGGTCGGCTGGCCCGAGGAGGCGGTCGCCGGCGCCGCGGCGTGGTGGGCCTCGGGGCTCACGCTCAAGCTGGGTCTCGCGGGCGCGGGCGTCGCCGCGATCGTCGCGCTGGCGTTGTTCGCGGGGCGCGATCCCGCGCGCGGGGGCGCCGTCGGGCCCGTGGCCGGCGCAACCGTCGCGCCGTCCGCGCCGGCGACGGCCGCGCCGGCGGAGCGCGCGTCGCGCACGGCGGCGCTTTCCGCGGATCAACCCGCCGAGGATCCGCTCGCCGCGGCGCCGCCTCCCGAGCGCGGGCGCCACGCGTTCGACGTGCGCTTCGAGGTGCTCGACGACGACGGCCGGCCGCTCGCGGGCTGCACGCTGTGGCTCGGGCCCGACCCGGGCCCGCTCGCGCGCATGGGCGAGACCGATTGGGACGGCGGTCTGCGCCTCGTCTGGCGCGGCGACGCCCCGACCGCGGACCTCGTCGTGCGCGCCGCGCGGCCGGGCCACGGCAGCACGGGGCTGCGCCGCGCGCGCGTCACGGCGGATGCGCCGGCGCGGTTCGCGGTCGCGCTCGACCACGGTCCGATCGAGTCCGATCCGGTTCCGCTGCTCACGTCGCTGCCGTTGCTCGACGGGGCCGGGCGCGGCCGGCCCGTCCGCGCCGAGGGCGCGTTCGTGCTCGACGCCGCGGGCAACGGCGTGTTCCTCGATCCGCTGCTCTCGAGCGGCGTCGCGCGCGCCGGCGCCGCTCCGGCGGCGAGCCCCGTCGTCGCCGCGCCGCGCGGTCCCGAGCCCGCGGCGCCGGAGGATCACCCCTGGCTGGAGGTGCGCGTGATCGACTCGGACGGCAAGCCGCTCGCGGGGGCGCACGTCAGCGCGTGCTCGCCGCACGGGAACTACCGCGAGGACATCCGGATGGGATCGAACTCGGTCACGCACTTCCTGGGCCTGCCGCCCGGCCCCGTGACCGTTTTCGCGAGCAGGCGCGGCAGCGCCTTCCCCGTCGCGCGGCGCGAGATCGAGCTCGCCCCGCGCGAACGCCGCACGATCGACGTCGTCGTGCCGTCGCATCCCGAGGCCGTCGTCCGGCTCGTCGACGAGCGCGGCGCGCCGCGCGCTCGCTGGCTCCTGGAACTGCGCGACGCGGGCGGATCGACGCTGGGCTGCGTGGAGACGGACGCCGAGGGGCGCGCGCGCGTGCCCGTGCCCGGCGGCGGGCCGCTGCAGCTCCTGGCGCGCGCCGGGCGCTCGGGTCCCGGACTCGTCGTCGAACCCGGCCTCCTGGCCCACGCCTTCGAGCAGGTCGTCGCCGCCGTGCACGAGCCGCGCACGCGCTCGCTGCAGGTCGTCGTGCGCGGCGACGGGGCGGCGCAAGCACTGGTCCGCGTCACGCGCGACGACAGCGGCGACGCGATGGATGCGCCGCCGGCCGACGGGCGCGACCAGCCCGGCGGCGGCGCGTTCGCGTTCCACGCGCGCGGCCTGCCCGTCGGGGACTACCGCGTCCAGGTCGGAGCGCCGGCGCGCGGGTGGATCGACGCGGGGCTCGTGCACCTGACGGAGGGCCGCGGTCCCGAGAGCGTGACGGTCGTCCTGGCGGATCCGGCGCGCGTCGAGCTCGCGCCGCAGGCCGAGCCGCGCTGGCTGAGCCTGCGGGTCGACCGCGGGGGCCTGCGCCTGGAATCACCGCTGCTGCGCATCGCCGAGGACGGCGCCGCTCTCGTCGCGCCGGGGCGCACGCGCGTCACGTCGTGGCCGGCGCGGGGCGCGGCGCGCGAGGAGACGTTCGACCTGCGCGCGGGCGTCGCGCAGCCGCTCGGGCCCTGATGCGCGCGTGCCGCGTCAGCCCGCGCTGGCGCGCACGCGCACCGTCTCGCCGACCGCGTCGAGCATGCGCCGCAGCTCGTCGTAGTCGGGGTGGCGCATCCGCATCCAGGCATTGGCCATGTAGCCGGCTTCGACGCCCTGCGTGGGCGTGCCCGGAGGCGGGAAGTGGCTGTCGAGGATCCAGCGGCCGAACTGCTGCTCGATGCGCTCGCGCCCTTCGTAGCCCGTGATGCGCCCGTCGCATTCCGGACGCAGCGCGATCATGCCGGCCGCGTAGCGGCGCGAAGGCCGCGCGGACGTGCGCCCGTGAACGATCGCGTTGGCCCACTCGTAGTACAGGTCGAACTCGTTGGCCGCGGAGTACAGGTCCCACACGCGCACGCCCGGCGGGCGGCAGCCGATCTCGCTGAACTTGAGGCCCTTGGGGCCGAAGAACCACTCCATGTGCGTGGCCGAGGTGCCGATGCCGAGGGCCTGATGCACGCGCGCGGCCATCTGCTTGACCTCGTCATAGCTGGAATCGCCGCTGCGGTTGGTCAGCACGACCTGCGGCGAGATCCAGCGCGTGCGCATGGCCTCGAGCACGTTCGGGAAGTAGTGGCAGACGAAGTCCGCCACGACCTGGCCCTCGATGCACAGGGTGTCGTAGAAGCCCTCGTGGCCCTCGATGAACTCCTCGACCGCCACGGCGGCGCCGCGGTCGACCTGCGCGGCGCGGATGGCCTGCTCGAGCTCCTCGGGCGTCCCCGCGCGGTACGTGCCCGCGGCGCCGGCGGCGTTGCGCGGCTTGAGGATCAGCGGCAGGCCGACCTCCTGCGCGAACGCGCGCACCTCGTCGGCCGAGCTGGTGCCGATCGATCGCGCGCAGGGCACGCCGGCGGCGCGCAGCACGTCCTTCATCGCGGGCTTGTCGCGGCACAGGAACGCGGTGCGCGTCGTCGTGCCGGGGATGGTGCAGGCCTCGCGCACCTTGGCGGTCGGCTCGATGTGCGCCTCGACGGTGGCCTCGATGCGGTCGACCCACTCGCGCGCCTGCACGCGCTTGACCGCCTCGTGCAGCGCGCCGATGTCGGTGACCGAGCGCACCTGCTCGTAGCCGTCGAGCCAGCTCTTCAACTCGGCGTCGAGCGCGCCGGCGGGGCTCTCGCCGATGCCCGTGACGCGCGCGCCGGCCTTCTTGAGCGCGCGCGGGAACTCGCGCTGGTTGCGGGGGAAGTGCGGCTCGACGAAGAGGACGTGCATGGCGCCACTATACCGAGTCAGAGCGACGGCAGCCTGCGGTACAGGTCCACGTAGCGCTGGATCTGCCGCTGCCACGAGAAGTCCTGCGCCATGCCGTTCTGCTGCAGCCGGCGCCACTGGGCCGGATCGCGGTACGTGCGGAGCGCGGTCTCGATCGCGCCGGCCAGCGCGTGCGCGTCGAAGGCGTCGAACACGAAACCGGTGCCCTCGCCCTTCTGCGCGTTCCACGGTTGCACGGTGTCGGCCAGCCCGCCCGTGCGCCGCACGATCGGCACGGTCCCGTACTTCAGGCTGTACATCTGGTTCAGGCCGCAGGGTTCGAAGCGCGACGGCATCAGGAAGAGGTCCGACCCGGCCTCGATCCAGTGCGCCAGGTCCTCGTCGTAGACCTTGCGGTAGCCGACCTTCCCCGGGAACGTGCGCGTCAGCCACTCGAAGAACTGCTCGTAGCGGCCCTCGCCGCTGCCCTGCACCACGAGGCGCAGGTCCTCGCGCTGCAGGAAAACCGTCAGCGCGTCGTGCAGGAGGTCGAAGCCCTTCTGACTCGTGAGCCGGGAGACGATGCCGATCACCGGCGTGCGCTCGCCGGCGGGCAGCTCGAACTTCTGTAGCAGCGCCGCCTTCATGCGCGCCTTGCCCGACAGGTCCGCGGGCGTGTAGCGGTGGGGGATGCGCGTGTCGACCGCGGGGTTCCAGACGTCGTAGTCGACGCCGTTGACGATGCCGAACAGGTGGTCGTCGCGGTCGCGCAGGATCTGCTGCAGGCCCATGCCCAGTTCGTCACCCTGGATCTCGCGCGCGTAGGTGCGGCTGACCGTCGAGAGCGCGGTGGCGTAGATCATCCCCGTCTTCAGGAAGTTGATCACGCCGGACTGCACGTCCTCCTGCCACAGCAGCTGCTTCTCGTTCTCCAGGTCGAGGTCGCGCAGCACGCCGATCGGGTGGATGCCCTGGTAGGCGTTGTTGTGCAGCGTCAGGAGCGTGCGCGATCCCGCCAGGAAGCGGTCCCAGCCGTACACCGAGCGCAGGTACAGCGGCACCAGCGCCGTGTGCCAGTCGTGAACGTGGAACACGTCCGGCGCCCAGCGCGTCCACTGGCAGCTCTCGATCGCCACGCGCGACAGGAAGCCGAAGCGCAGGTGCTCGTCGCCGTCCTGCGTGTAGATGCCGTCGCGCTCGTACAGCTCGGGGCAGCGGATGAACCAGGCGCGCACGTCGCTGCCGGGGATCGGCGCCGACCACGCCGACCACAAGAGGCGCCGTCCGCCGCACTGCATGGGAACCTCCTGCAGGCCGGGGACCGGCTGCAGCGCCAGGCCCGACGTGCGGATGCGCCGGTACAGCGGCAGCAGGATGCGCACGTCGTGCCCCGCGGCGCCGAGGTAGCGGGCCAGCGCGGCGGTCACGTCGGCCAGGCCGCCGGTCTTGGCGAAGGGCGCGACCTCGGAGGACGCGATCAGGATGCGCAGGGGTTGCATGCGGGTGACTCCCGGGTCGCGCGGAGTGTAGAGTGCGAGCATGCAGAACGTCATCTTCGTCGCGCCCTTCGCGCTGGAAGCGACCATGCGCTTCCTGCGCCCGGCGGCGAACCTGCCGGGCGTGCGCCTGGGTCTCGTGGGGCAGGAGGCGACGGAGCGCCTGCCCGAGGAGTTGCGCAGCCGTCTGCACGGCCACTACCGCCTCGACGACGCGATGGACACGGACCAGTTGCTGGCCGCCGTGCGCCACGTCGCGCGCGGCTGGGGCGGCAAGGTCGACCGCGTGATCGCCATCCTGGAACAGCTCCAGGTGCCCGTCGCGCAGGTGCGCGAGAAGCTCGGCCTGCCCGGTCTTTCGGTCGAGGCGGCACTCAACTTCCGCGACAAGTCGCGCATGAAGGACGTGCTTCGCGCCCACGACCTGCCCTGCGCGCGCCACCGTCTGTGCACCAACGAGCGCGAAGCCTTCGCGTTCACTGCCGCGTCGGGCTTTCCCGTGGTGATCAAGCCGCCGGCCGGCGCGGGCGCCAAGAACACGCTGCGCGTGGACTCGCGCGAACAGCTCGAGAGCTGGCTCAGGACCGCGCCGATCCGCGCCGGCGAGCCGCTCCTCCTCGAGGAGTTCATCCAGGGCGAGGAGTACTCGTTCGACTCGGTCACGATCGACGGCAAGCACGTCTTCCACTCGATCGGCCGCTACTCGCCGACGCCGCTGGACGTGCTGCAGAACCCCTGGATCCAGTGGGTCGTGCACCTGCCGCGCCGCATCGACGGCCCCGAATTCGCCGCGATCCGCGCCGCCGGACCGCGCGCGCTGGACGTGCTGGGGATGAAGACCGGCCTGACCCACATGGAGTGGTTCCGGCGCGCGGACGGCTCGATCGCGATCTCCGAGGTCGCGGCGCGTCCGCCCGGCGCGCAGTTCACGACGCTCATGAGCTACGCGCACGACATGGACTTCTACCGTGCGTGGGTCGAGCTGATGGTCTTCGACCAGTTCCGCGTGCCCGAGCGCAAGTACTCGACGGGCGCGGCCTACCTGCGCGGCCAGGGCCAGGGCAAGGTCAAGTCCGTGCGCGGACTCGAGCAGGCGCAGAAGGAGCTGGGCGAACTGGTCGTCGAAGCCCGCCTGCCGCAACTCGGCATGCCGCCCAAGGAAGGCTACGAGGGCGAGGGCTACGTGGTGCTGCGGCATCCCGACACGCAGGTGGTCGTCAAGGCGCTGCAGCGCCTGATCGAGATCGTGCGCGTGGACCTGGGGTAGCCGCGCGCTCCGTGCGTCAGGGCCTCGCGCCTCCGGACTGCTGCCCGTTGCCATCGGCGCGCCGACTCCCCATCATCCGCGCCTGCAGGCCCACGCCGGCTCCACCATGAACGTCATCCTGATCTCCCCGGGTTATCCCGCCGAGATGCCGCACTTCACGCGCGGCCTGGCCGAGGTCGGCGCCAAGGTGCTGGGCGTCGGCGACCAGCCGCGCGAACGCCTCGAGCCCGACCTCAAGCGCCACCTCTCCGACTACCTCGCCGTCCGGAACCTGTGGGACGAGGACGCGACCGCGCGCGCGATCCACGACTGGACGCGCGGACGCTCCATCGACCGCGTCGAGTGCCTGTGGGAGCCGGGCATGATCCTGGCCGCCAAGGTGCGCGCCGCGCTGGGCGTGCCCGGCATGACCGTCGAGCAGACGCTGCCGTTCCGCGACAAGGTCGTGATGAAGGACGTCCTCTCGCGCGCCGGCGTGCGCACGTCCAAGCACGCGCGCGCTTCGACCGCCGACGAGGTGCGCGCCGCCGCGGAGCGCATCGGCTACCCGATCATCGTCAAGCCCGTCGACGGCGCAGGCTCGGCCGACACCTATCCGCTGCGCGACCGCGCCGAGCTGGAGCGCACGCTGGGCGCGCTGCGCGGCGTGCCGCAGGTCACGGTCGAGGAGTTCATCGAGGGCGAGGAGCACACGTTCGACACCGTCTGCGCCGGCGGCGAGATCCTGTTCGAGAACGTGGCCTGGTACCGGCCGACCCCGCTCGTCGCCAAGCTCAACGAGTGGATCAGCGCCCAGGCGACCTGCGTGCGCGACCTCGAGCGGCCCGAGATCGCGATCGGCCGCGCGCTCGGCCGCCAGGTGCTGCGCGCGCTCGACTGGCAGACCGGTTTCACGCACATGGAGTGGTTCCGCACGCGGAGCGGCGAGGCGGTCTTCGGCGAGATCGGCGGCCGGCCGCCCGGCGCGCGCCTCGTGCACCTGATGAACTACACCTGCGACGCGGACCTGTTCCGCGGCTGGGCCGAGGCGGTGTGCCACGGGCGGATCTCGCAGGACCTCACCAAGCGCTACAACGTCGGCGTCGTCTTCAAGCGCGCGATCGGCCAGGGGCGCGTGCGCGCCTACGAGGGACTCGACCGCCTGATGGCGCGCCTGGGCGAGCACGTGCGCGTCGTGGACCTCGTCCCGATCGGCGCGCCGCGCCGCGACTGGAAGGCCTCGGCCATCGGGGACGGGTGGATCGTCGTGCGACACCCCGATCTCGACACCTGCCTGCGCATGGGCGACGCGTTCGCCTCCGAACTGCGCATCGTCGCCGGCTGACGGACCATGCATTCACCGCGCGTCGTGCTGCTGGGCCCCCAGCGCCTGCACCGGACCCTGGGGTCCGCCATCGAGCACCTCGGAGTGCGGGGACATCTGGCCACCATCACCGCCGGCTGGGAGGAGCGCGAGGACGAGGATCGCGAGCTGAGCGAACACCTCTCCGGCCGCGCGCTGAACCTCGCGATCTGGCAGCGCGCCGAGGACGTCATGGGGCGCGACGCCGAGCTGGCGCGGGCCCTGCGCGCGCGTCAGGACCGGCTGCGCGAGCAGCACGCGCTGTATCGGCTGCGACTGGGCTACGCGATCGAGGCCGCGCGCGAGCTCTTGCGACGCGAGCCGCACGCGGGCGGCGAGGAGATGCTGGAAGCCGAGCGCGAGGCCGCGATCGAGGCCCTGCGCGACCTCGACGAGTTCCACCTGCGGCGGGTCTCCCTGATCCACCGCGAGTTCGAGGACGTCTGGCGCCCGACCGAGCGCGACGCGGTGGCGCACCACCGCCGCGAGCTGGCGCAGGTGCTCGACGCCTGCGGCGGCGTGTGCATCGCCGGGGGCCACGTCGTGGCGCTGCTGCACCGCCTGCGCCTGTTCGACGTCCTGCCGCTGTTCGGCGAGCGCCCGGTCGTGGCCTGGTCCGCGGGCGCGATGGCGCTGGGCGAGCGCGTCGTGCTGTTCCACGACAGCCCGCCGCAGGGCCAGGGCGCGGCGGAGCTGCACGAGGAAGGACTGGGCGCCTACTCCGGCGTGCTGGCGTTCCCGCACGCCCGAAAGCGCCTCGCGCTGCACGACGAACGCCGCGTCGCGCTGCTCGCGCGCCGCTTCGCGCCGGACGAGTGTGTCGCGCTCGACCCCTTGACGCGCATCGAGTGGGACGGGCACCGCTGGCACGGCGATCCGGGCACCCTCTGCATGCACTCCGACGGGCGCCTGATCCAGGCAGGGACCGCGTGAGCACCGCAGTCGTCCAGGAGATCGAGCACCAGGCGCGGCGCGGCCCGTGGGCGCTGGAGGCGTGGCTGCACGGCCGGCAGTTCCCGGTCGTCGACGGGCGCACCGTGACGTTCGTGTTCCGCGGGGCGGTCGACGAGGTCAAGCTGCGGCACTGGATCCACGGCCTGCCCAGCGCGATGCCGTTCCACCGCGTGCCCGGCACCGACCTGTGGTTCCTGTCGATCGACCTGCCCGAGCAGTCGCGCCTGGAATACAAGCTCGAGGTCGTCGTCGGCGACGAGCACCGGCTGGTTCAGGACCCGCTGAACCCGAACCTCGCCAGCGATCCCTACGGCGTGAACTCGGTGGTGCACGGCACGGGCTACCAGGAGCCCGAGTGGTCGCTGCCGGACCCCGAGGCGCGGCCCGGCGAGGTCGTCGAACGCGAGATCCGCTCGGCGGAGTTCGGCAACCGCAACGTGCAGGTCTACTTGCCGGCGCGCTTCCGCGCGACGCGGCGCTACCCGCTGCTCGTGTTCCACGACGGCGTGGACTACGCGCGCTACGCCGCGCTGAAGACCTCGCTCGACAACCTGATCCACCGCCTCGAGATCCCCTCGATGATCGTGGCGCTGATCCAGTCGCCGGACCGCCTGCGCGAGTACGCCGACGACGCGCGCCACGCGGACTTCCTGGTGCGCGAGCTGGTCCCGCAACTCGAGCGGCAGTTCCCGCTGGTGGAGAAGCCCGCCGCGCGCGGACTGGCCGGCGCGTCCTTCGGCGCGGTGGCCACGCTGGCCGCGGCCTGGCGGCACCAGGGCTTCTTCGACCGGCTGTTCCTGCAATCGGGCTCGTTCGCGTTCACCGACATCGGCGCGCACGATCGCGGCCCGGTGTTCGACCCGGTCGTGAAGTTCGTGAACGCGTTCCGCCGCAACCCCGGCAGGCCGGCCCAGCACCTGTACATCTCGTGCGGCGTGTACGAGTCGCTGATCTACTACAACCGCTCGCTCGTGCCGCTCCTGCAGCGTTCGGGCCTGGACGTGAAGTACGTCGAGGCCAACGACGGCCACAACTGGGAGAACTGGCGCGACCGCTTGCGCGGCGGGCTCTCGTGGCTGTTCCCCGGGCCGCTGTGGATGGTCTACGAATGAGGTGAACGCGCGGGAGCCGCCCGCGAGCATCAGGAGCACGATGGCCGAGCCCGAACGACTGTGCTGCCGCTACCGCATCGACGACGGCCCCGCGTTCCGCCTGGCCGGGCACGACCCGGGCGACACCGCCGGGTTCCGCTCCAAGGCCGGCGCGGCGAAGCTCCTGGCCGCGGGCGTCCGCGACCTCGACCGGATGCAGCAGGCGCTCCACGCGCAGGATCGCTGGTCGCTGCTGCTCGTGTTCCAGGCGATGGACGCCGCCGGGAAGGACAGCACGATCCGCCACGTGATGACCGGCGTGAACCCGGCCGGATGCCAGGTCGTGTCGTTCAAGGCGCCGAGCGCGGAAGAGCGCGACCACGACTGGATGTGGCGGCACTGGAAGGCGCTGCCCGAGCGCGGCCGCATCGGCATCTTCAACCGCTCGCACTACGAGGAGGTGCTGGTGGTGCGCGTGCATCCCGAACTGCTCGCGGCGCAGAAGCTCGCGCCGGACCTGGCGGGGCCGCGCGTCTTCGAGGAGCGTCTCGCGGACATCGCCGCGTTCGAGGCCTACCTGGCGCGCAACGGCTGCCGCATCCTCAAGTTCTTCCTGCACGTCTCGCGCGAGGAGCAGCGCCAGCGCTTCCTCGACCGGCTGAAGGAGCCCGACAAGCACTGGAAGTTCTCCGCGAGCGACGTGGCCGAGCGCGCGCACTGGGACGCATACCAGGGGGCCTACGAGGACGCGATCCGCGCGACGAGCACGCCGGCCGCGCCCTGGTTCGTCGTCCCGGCCGACCACAAGTGGTTCACGCGCCTCGTCGTGGCCGACGCGATCGTGGACGCGCTGGAGGGCCTGGACCTGTCGCTGCCCGCGCCCGGCGCCGAGCGGCGGGCGGAGCTGGCGCGGGCCCGGCGCGCGCTGGAGGCCGAGGGCGGCGCCTGAGCGGCGGCGGGCCCGTCGCGGGCCGCGGGGCCGGCTGCTAGACTCCTCGCCCTTTCTTTCCGGCGGACGCCGCCGGATCCGTCACATCGGGCTCGGAGAACATCGTGGGAATCGTCACTCGCCGGATCGGCTTGTCACTGGGTGCGGACATCTGCTGGGCCAAGTGCTACGAGGACATCGTCGCCAAGCTGGACCTCGCGATCCCGATGGGGCGCGACACCGTCGAGTTCTCGGTCGAGCGCACCTCGATCGAGCCGTTCCACCTGCGGCCCGACGCGCGGCCCTTCGACCTGGTCATCGACCGGCTGACGCACTGGTACCCGCTGCAGCGCGAGTGGATCAAGAAGGCGATCCTGCTCGACGGCACCTACGTGTTCAACAACCCGTGGACCGTGCAGTCGATGGAGAAGCACACGACCTACGCGGCGATGATGCGCCTGGGCATCCCGATCCCGCCGACGGCGATGATCCCGCCCAAGGACTACGAGGAGAAGGCCGACCTGCGCGTCACGCTGCAGCGCTACGCGAAGCTGTTCGACCTGGGCGAGATCGGGCGCGAGGTCGGCTTCCCGGCCTTCACGAAGCCCTTCGACGGCGGCGGCTGGCAGGGCGTCACCAAGGTCGACGACGAAGCGCAGTTGAGCGCGGCCTACGAGGGCAGCGGGCGTCTCCTGCTGCACCTGCAGGCCGGCATCCTGCCCTACGACCAGTTCGTGCGCTGCATCGGGTTCGGCCCGCAGACGCGCGTGATCAAGTACGACCCGAGTGCGCCGCTGCACCAGCGCTACACCAACGAGAAGGGCTTCCTGACCGCGGAAGACCAGTCGCTGATCGAGGACATCACGCTCACGATCAACGCGTTCTTCGGCTGGGACTTCAACTCGTGCGAGGCGCTGCTCAAGGACCACGTCTGGCACCCGATCGACTTCGCCAACCCGTGCCCGGACAGCCAGGTGACCTCGCTGCACCAGCACTTCCCCTGGCTGGTCAAGTCGTACCTGCGCTGGTCGCTGTTCTGCGCGGCCACGAAGCGCCCGATGCACGTCAACCTGGACTGGGCGCCGTACTTCCAGATCGCCGAGAAGGACTGGCCCTACCGCAAGAAGGTCGCGGGCTACGCCAAGTTGGCGCGCGAGCACTTCGACGCCGAGAAGTTCGAGCAATTCTGTGCCAGGCACCTGGCGCACCTGGACGAGGTCGTTCACGCGCACTTCGGCACGGACGCCGCGCGCGAGGCGGTCCGCAGCAAGGTCGCGGCGCTGTTCCCGGCGCACGAGGTGGACGCGTTCACCGAGCACTTCTGGTCGCAGATCCAGCTCTGGCGCGAGGCCGACCAGGCCGAGCGCGAGGCGGCTGCCAGGAAGTCCGCACGCCGCGCGGCGCGCGCGCGCCGCGCGGCCAAGGAGAAGCGCGCGCCGTCCAAGGCGCGCACGCGCCGCCGCGCGAAGCCGGCGAAGACCAAGGCCCGCGCGCGCTGAGCCCGGCCGCCACCGACCCCCGCAGCCCCCCCCGCACGAACCCATGAGCAAGGAATCCTCGACGTGGCGCTCCGAGCGCCTGGGCAACAAGGAAGTCAAGGTCGTGCGCTGGGGCGAGAGCGGCGTGCCGCTGCTGCTCTTCCCGACCGCGGCCGGCGACTGCGAGGAGTGCGAGCGCTTCCTGATGGTCAAGACGCTCGCGCCCCTGCTGGTCGAGAACCGCATCAAGATCTACTCGGTCGACTCGGTCGGCGGGCAGGCCATGCTCGATGCGGACATGCCGCGGCACGAGGCCGCGCGCGTGCAAAACCGCTTCGACGCATTCCTTTACCACGAGGTGATCCCGGCGATCCGCGTGGACTGCCGCACGAACGACGTCGAGGTCATCGCCGCGGGATCGTCGATCGGCGCGTTCAACGCGCTGGCCGCGCTGTGCCGCCATCCCGACGTGTTTCGCGGCGCGATCTGCCTGTCGGGCACCTACGACCTCAAGAAGTTCATGGGCGACGAGGTCAGCGGCGACTACTACCACAGCTCGCCGCTGCACTTCGTGCCGAACATGCCCGCCGGCGCGCACCTGGACGCGCTGCGCAAGCGCTTCGTGCTGCTGGCGCACGGCAAGGGCCGCTGGGAGGATCCCGAGCAGAGCTGGCGCATCGCCAACGTGCTGGGCTCGAAGGCGATCCCCAACCGCGTCGACGAGTGGGGGACCGAGTGGGATCACGACTGGCCCACGTGGCGCGCGATGATGCCCAAGTACGTGGACGAGATGCTGGCGCGCGCCTGAGCGCGCGCCGCGCCGTTCAGACCGTCGGCGTCGCGCCGGGGGGGGGCGCGGTGGGGACGGCGCCCTCCAGGAGCATCAGGCTGCGCACGGCGGGCTTGCCGTTGAGCAGCGGCTTCAGCTTGGTCAGGACCAGCGGCATCCCGCGGTCGGCGAAGGTCTGCGCCGCCGACTGATCCTTCCAGAAGGTCAGGGTGACGTAGTGGTTCCCCTCGGCCAGGACCATGTGCGAGTCGAAGCCCGGCTGCTCGCTCAGGATCTGCGCCGCGATCTCGCGATAGCGCTCGAGGAATTCGCCCCCCCGCTCGGGGTGCACGGTGAAGTCGGCCTGGCGGGTGAAAAGCATGCCGCAGCCTCCTGTCCTGATCGGGTCGGGCCGCTCTGCGGGCGCCGATCAGGGGGAGCGGCCGCGGACCTGGGGAATTGTCACAAAGGTTTGCTGCGGAACAGGATACGAAAAGCGAGCGGCGCCTTCAAGCACGCTCCACCCGGGCGGATGAACGGTGGGCTTGCAGGCTCCGAACCGGCGGGCTCGCGCGATCCGGAGTACCCTCGTCCCTGATCGACGAATCAGGAACAGTGACCCTGATCGTCCCAATGCGTCGACTCAACCTCAGGAATCTCCCGACATGAATCGTCAATTGTTCGCGGGCCTCGTGTGCGCGGGCGCCCTCGCGCCGCTGGCCGGCGCCCAGAAGCTCCAGGTCATCTACAGCAAGATCCCCGCGCATCCCACCGCGGTCATCCCCGGAACGCTCGACCTCGCCGGGATGCCGGCCGCCACGACGTGGCGCGCGATCGAGGACATCGCGGTCAAGGCCGACGGCAGCGACTGGGTTGTCAAGGGCCGCACTCAGCTCGGCTCCGACCTCGAGACGATCCTGGTGCGCGGCTCGGGCGCGACCGGGACGATGTTCTGCCAGGAGGGCCAGCCCTTCCAGGGCGCCGCGGCCGGCGAGCTGTACGACTTCTTCGACACGCCCGATCCGGTCTCGTACGACACGACCGGCAGCCTGGCTTTCAGCGCGCGCGCGCGCGGCGGCGTCACCTCGGACGACGAGAAGCTCATCATCGTCGATCCCGCCAGCGTGCACATGCAGATCCTGACGCAGGGCAGCCCCGCGCTCGGCCTGATCGACGTGCCGGCGAACCCCACGGGCGACGAGCTGATCGGCAACTCGATCGGATCCGTGCACCTGCGCAACGGCGGGACCGTCGGGTTCGTCAACACGCCGATCACCAACTGCAGCAGCCTGCGCTATCCGGCCTTCTTCCTGAACGCCACGAGCTTCCGCCAGTCGGGCGTCAGCGTGATCGCCGGCGAGACCTGGGACAGCTTCGTGCTGGACGGCGCGGGCGGCACGCCCGACGGCGCGCACTGGTTCGCCGAGGGCGACACCGAGAACACCAACACGGCGATCGACGGCATCTTCGTGGTCGACGACGTGGTCGTGCTGCGCGAGGGCTCGCCGATCCCGGGCTCGGCGCTGCTGTTCGGCGACGCCTTCCAGGCCAAGATGGCCCCCAACGGCAGCTACATCGTGCGCGGCCGCGACAACAGCGGCACCACTGCCGCCGCGCCGGACTTCGTGCTGATGAACGGCACCAAGCTGCTCCAGACCGGCGAGAGCGTCGAGGGCGGGGCCGAGTTGTGGGGCGACACGATCGCGGCCGTCGCCGTCAACTCCTTGAACGACTGGATCGTGGTGGGCAAGACCAACAACGCCAGCACGGCGCTGGACGAGGTCCTGGTCTACAACGGTCGCGTCTACCTGCGCGAGGGCGACCCGGTCGACGTGGACGGCAACGGCCTCTTCGACGACGACGCCTTCATCGGCCGCGGCACGAACACGCTGACCGCGTTCGACGCCAACGACTGGATCATCACCGACGACGGCTGGATCTACGGCATCGTCAACCTGCGCAACGGTGCAGGCGCGGATCTGAACGGCGCCGGCTTCGGCACTCCGGGAGCGTTCGTGCGCATGCAGGTGCGCAAGGCGCCCGAGGCCTTCTGCTTCGGCGACGGCAGCGGCACGGCCTGCCCGTGCGGCAACTCGGGCGCGGCCGGCAACGGCTGCGCGCACTCGATCAGCGCGGCGGGCGCCAACCTGGCGGCCACGGGCTCGTCGAGCATCAGCAACGACACGCTGGCGCTCCTCGGCACGAACATGCCGAACAGCTCGGCGCTGTACTTCCAGGGCACGACCCGCATCGCGGGCGGCGCGGGCACCACGTTCGGCGACGGCCTGCGCTGCGCCGGCGGCTCGATCATCCGCCTGGGCACCAAGATCAACTCCGGCGGAGCTTCGCAGTATCCGGTGGGCGCCGACCTGTCGATCTCGGTGCGCGGCCTGAACGTGCCCGCCACGCTGCGGACCTACCAGATCTGGTACCGCAACGCGGCGTCCTTCTGCACCCCGGACACGTTCAACCTGTCGAACGCGGTCGAGGTGCTCTGGCACGGTACTTCGCGATCCGTCGATCAGGCAGCGGGCCCGCTGCCGCGCCGCCGGCTGATCCACCCGAACAAGAGCGCCGCCGCAGCGCCCAGCGCCGCCGAGAAGAACACCACCAGGGCCAGCGGCATCTCGACCCGGATCCCGAACAGCCAGACCCGCGTGGTCTCCGCGTTGGCGGCGATGAAGACCACCAAGGCGGTCACGAGCAGGATCCCGGCGATCGTGCGGACGTTCATGGGCTGCGCTTCCTTGGGGCGCGGCGCGAGCCTACCATCCGGTCATGCGCTCCTTCTTCCTGTCCGTCGGCCTGATTCTCGTCCCCGCGGCCTGCGTCACGCCCGGCACCGGCAAGCCGGCGACGCCTCAGCGGCCGACCGTCTCCAACGACACGTCGACCACCGCCGAGGGCACGCTGGAGCTCGAGGCCGGCGCGGCGATCGATCCGGGCGACGCGGGCGACCTGCCGTTCATGCTGAAGTACGGCCTCGATCACCGCACGGATCTAGCCCTGGGCTTCTCGCCCCTGCGCTGGGTCGACCGGCCCGGCGACAACGAGTACGGCGTAGGCGACCTGGTGATCGGCGCGCGCCACCGCTTCCACGAGGAGACCGAGAGCGAGCCGGCGATCGCCGCCCTGGTCGCCGCCAAGGTCCCGACGGCCGACGACGACAAGGGCCTGGGCACGGGCGAGTTCGACTTCGGCGCGGCCGCGATCTTCTCCAAGACCGCCGGCCGCATGAGCTACGTCGCGCAGGCGGGCCTGGACTTCGTCGGCGACCCGCGCGGCGGCACGGACCTGGGACAGACCTTCGCGCTGGTCGCCAGCACGCCGGTTGCCGACCGCTGGACGGGTTTCGCCGAGCTGGCCGGCATCTTCGTGCCCTCGCAGGACATCTCGATCGGCCTCTTGACCGTGGGCGCCGCCTGGGCACCCGAGCCCGACCTCGTGTTCGACGCGGCCGTCGTCGCCGGCCTGAGCAGCGACGCGCCGGACTTCCTGTTCCTGATCGGCCTGACGCGCAACTTCGGACGCGCGTCGTCGCCGCCGGTCAGCGCTGGTGCTCGCCCGGGACCCTGACGCCGTCGAACGCGCGCGAGGGCACGACCACGATGCCGCTGGGCGTCACCGTGAAGCGGCGCTCGTCCTCGGCCCGGTCATAGCCGATGCGCGCACCGTCGGGGATCTCGGTCCACTTGTCGACGATCGCCCGGCGCACGCGCGCGCCCTTGCCCACGCGCACGCCGCCGAACAGGATCGCGTCCTCCAGCTCGGCGTGCTCGTCCACGAACACGCGGTTGGACAGGATCGACCGGCGCACCGTGGCGCCCGAGACCACCACGCCCGGGCACAGCAGCGAGTCGACCACGTTCGACCGGCGCCCGTCCTGGTCGAACACCGTCTTGGCCGGCGGGTCCGCGTGCCACAGGGAGTAGATCGGCCAGTCGAAGTCGTACAGGTTGAACTTCGGCGCCACCGAGATCAGGTCGTGGTTGGCCTCGAAGTACGCGTCGATGGTGCCGACGTCGCGCCAGTACGGGTCCGCCGCGCCGTCGCGGTCGACGAAGAAGTGCGCGAACACCGACTTCTCGTCGATCATCGCCGGGATGACGTCCTTGCCGAAGTCGTGGCTCGACGCCTCGCCCAGCTCGGCGTCGGCGCGCAGGCGCGCGATGAGCTCCTTCGTGTCGAAGATGTAGATGCCCATCGACCCCAGGCAGTAGCCCGGCTGGCCGGGGATCTCGCGCCCCTGCTTGGGCTTCTCCTGGAAGCCCTTCACGCACAGGTCGGCGTCGATCTCCAGCACCCCGAAGCGGTCCGATTCCGCGGCCGGGATGCGCACGGCGCCGATCGTCAGCTTGGCGCCCGTCCGGATGTGCTGCCGCAGCATCAGGCCGTAATCCATCTTGTAGATGTGGTCGCCCGACAGGATCAGCACGTGCTTGGCGCCGCCCTCGACCACCATGTCGAGGTTCTGGTAGATCGCGTCCGCCGTGCCCTGGTACCACTGGCCCACGGTGGCGTGGTGGGGGGGGCTGACGCTGATGAACTGCTCCAGCCGCCGCGGCAGGAAGTTCCAGCCGAAGCGGATGTGCTCCTCCAGGCTGCGCGCCTGGTACTGCGTCAGCACGTAGATGCGCCGCAGGCCGGAGTGGATGCAGTTCGAGAGGGTGAAGTCGATGATCCGGTAGGACCCGCCGAACGGCACGGCCGGCTTGGCGCGCTGGATCGTCAGCGGCTTGAGCCGTTCCCCCTGCCCTCCCGCCAGGATGAAGGTCAGCGTTTCCTTGAGTTCCTGGGTCAGGTAGGTGCTTTCCATGCGCGGCTCGCTTGCCCCCCGCGGACCAGGATGCCCGGCCGGCGCTCCTGCCGCCAGCGTCGTCTGCCAATGGGGCGAGCGGGTCGCTAGACTCCGCCCGCTCCCCGAGCCCGACGCATGGCCAAGCAAGAGATCAACACGCTCCCGGACGAAGCCCAGCGGCGCCAGTTCGTGCGTTCGGTGCTGGAGGACGTCCGCGCGCTCGAGCGCATGCTCGACGAGGGACGCATCGAGTCCGGCGTGCGCCGCATCGGCGCGGAGCAGGAGCTGTTCCTCGTCGATCGCACGCTGCAGCCGGCGAACATGGTCCTCAAGGTGCTGGAGAGCCTGCCGCCGGCCTCGTTCACCACCGAGCTCGCGCAGTTCAACCTCGAGGCCAACCTCACGCCGCTCTTGTTCGAGGGCCGCTGCCTCTCGCGCCTGGAAGCCGAGCTGCTGGGCCTGATCGCGCAGGTGCGCGCGGCCGCGGCAACGCACGGCACGCGCATCGTGATGTGCGGGATCCTGCCCACGCTCGACAAGAGCCACCTGGGCCTGGACGCGATGACGCCGATCCCGCGCTACCTGCAGCTCAACCGGCTGATGACCGAGCAGCGCGGCGGGCGCTTCCAGGCCTACATCAAGGGCCTGGACGAGCTGCAGATGGTGCACGACAACGTGATGCTGGAGGCCTGCAATACGAGCTTCCAACTGCACTACCAGGTCGCGGCGCCGGAGTTCGCGCAGCTCTACAACCTGGCGCAGGTGATCGTCGCGCCGCTGCTCGCCGTGGGCGCGAACTCGCCCGTGCTGCTCAAGCACCGGCTGTGGCACGAGACGCGCGTGGCGCTGTTCCAGCAGTCGCTCGACACGCGCCACGAGCACAAGGCGGCGCGCGGCGCGCGCCAGCGCGTGAGCTTCGGCGACCGCTGGGTCGAGCAGTCGATCCTGGAGATCTACCGCGACGACATCGCGCGCTTCCGCTCGCTGATCACGGCAGCCAGCGACGAATCCCCGCTCGCGGTGCTGGACCGCGGCGAAATCCCGCCGCTGCGTGCGCTCAGGCTGCACAACGGCACGGTGTACCGCTGGAACCGGCCCTGCTACGGCATCCACGAGGGACAGGCGCACCTGCGCATCGAGTGCCGCGTGCTGCCGGCGGGCCCCTCGGTGCGCGACGAGGTGGCGAACGCGGCCTTCTTCTACGGCCTGATGGCGGCGCTGCCGGGCGAGTACGGCGACGTCACGCGCCGCATGAAGTTCGACGACGCGCGCTCCAACTTCGTGGCCGGCGCGCGCTACGGACTGCACGCGCGCTTCCGCTGGGTCGACGGCAAGGCGCACGGCGCGGACCAGCTCGTGCTCCAGCACCTGCTCCCGCTGGCGCGCGCGGGCCTCGTGTCGCAGGGCATCGATTCCGCCGACGCCGACACGTACCTGGGCGTGCTCGAGGCGCGCGTGCAGAGCGGCTTGACCGGCGCGCAGTGGGCGCTCGACTCGCTGGCCGCCATGGGCGAGCGCGGGCGCGCCTCCGACCGCTACCGTTCGCTGGCGGCGGCCATGCTGCGCAACCAGGAAGAGAACAAGCCCGTGCACACCTGGGACCTGGCCTCGGCCACCGGCGAGACCGGCGACCGCGACAGCTTCCGCACGATCAGCCAGATCATGACCACGGACCTCTTCACGGTGAACGCCGACGACATCGTCGACCTGGCGGTGTCGCTGATGGAGTGGGAGCACCTGCGGCACGTGCCGGTCGAGGACGAAGAGGGGCATCTCCTGGGCCTCGTGTCGCACCGCGTGCTGATGCGCAACTTCTCGCGCCGCCGGCCCAGCGATCCGCCGGTCACGGTCGGCGAGATCATGGAGAAGAACCCGATCACCTGCACGCCCGAGACGGGCACGCTCGAGGCGATCAAGCTGATGCGCGAGAAGAAGATCGGCTGCCTGCCCGTGGTCAAGGAAGGGCGCCTCGTCGGCATCGTGACCGAGCACGACTTCTTCGAGGTCACGGGCCACCTGCTCGAGCGCTGGCTCAAGGACGCATGAGGCCGCGCGCGTTCGTGTCCGCCGCGCATCACGCGCGGAGCTGAGGATGGGCGCGGGGCGCGATGCGCAGGCGCGGCCGGAAACGGCGCGCGCCCCGATCCGGGCGCTGCCCGCCCGCGTGCCGGGGCCGCTGCCGCGCGGCGTCGACGGCGGGCCGCTGCTGCTCGTGAGCGTCGGCCTGCACGGCAACGAGCCCGACGGACTCTTCGCGCTCGAGCGCGTTCTCGCGCGTCTCGACCGCGAGCGGCCGCCGTTCGCGGGGCGCCTGGCCGCGTTCGTCGGGAACCGCGCGGCGCTGCTCGCCGGCCGGCGCTTCGTCGACGAGGACATGAACCGCGTGTGGAAGCCGGACGCGATCCGCGCCCTGCGCGCCGCGCCGGCGGCCGGCGACAACTCCGAGCAGCGCGAACTGCGCGAGCTGCTGGACCTCGTGGAGCGCGAGCTCGACCGGCCGAACGAGCGCGTGCTGCACCTCGACCTGCACTCGACCTCCGGCGGCGGTCCGCCCTTCACCGTGATCGCGCGGCCCGGGCCGAGCCGCGACGCCGGCCGCGAGCTGGGCGTGCCGCTGATCCTGGGCCTGGAGGAGCTCGTCGCCGGGACGTTCATCGAGTGGAGCAGCGCGCGCGGCCACGCGGCGCTGGTGGTCGAGGGCGGAATGTGCGACGCGCCCGCGACGGTCGACCGCCACGAATCGGCGCTGTGGGTCGCGCTCGCGCAGGCGGGCGTGATCGAGCGGCGCCACGTGCCGGAGTTCGCATTCCACCGCGAGCGCCTCGACGCCGCCGTGCGCGGCCTGCCGCCCGAGCTCGAGGTCGCGTACCGCCACCACGTCGAGCCCGGCACGGATTTCCGGATGATCGCGGGCCTGGGCAACCTGCAGGCGGTCGAGCGCGGGGCGCTCCTGGCCCACGAGGGTCCGGGCCTTGCCTCGGAGGTGCGCGCGCCGTGGTCGGGCACGCTCCTGATGCCGCGCTACCAGGGACAGGGCGTCGACGGGTTCTTCCTGGGCCGTCCGCCGGCCGCGCGCGCGCGCGCCGACGATTCTCCGCGATCGGGCTGAAGACCGGACGGGGGGGGTGTCCGAGAATCCCCCCAGAGGGAACCCCGGCCTCGGCAGCGGGTGAATGGCGACACCCAGCCGGGACTTCCCCATGGGTCATCTTGCGGGATCCGGGGGGCCGGCATACGGTCCAACGGAAGATCTTCATGGCATCGAAGCTGTTGGCGGGCAGAGCGGGGCTCCTTGGAAGGAGCGGCGTTTGGGGGGTGATCGGCCTGGTGCTGAGCGTGCCCTCGGTGAGCGGGTCGGCCCGCGCGCAGGCGGCGGCGACCGAGCGCTCCAGCCTGGGCATCGGGGCCGCGCAGGCGACCGGCGACTCGGACACCGTGGCGATCTCGGGCGACGGCCGGTTCGTGGCCTTCCGCAGCGCCGCGACGAACCTCGTCCCGGGCGACACGAACGGCAAGACGGACGTGTTCGTGCGCGACCGCTGGACGGGCGCCGTCGAACGCGTGAGCGTGTCGAGCAGCGGCGCGCAGGGCGACGGCGACAGCTCGGATCCGGCGCTGTCGAACGACGGCCGCTACGTCGCGTTCGCGAGCCACGCCAACAACCTGGTGACGGACGTCCCGGCGAACACGAGCCGCGACATCTTCCTGCACGACCGCGTGCTGCGCACGACGACGATCGTGACGCGCCCGCCCAGCGGTTTCGGCTCCAACGGCGACTGTCACCGGCCGCGCATCTCGGCCGACGGGCGCCACGTGTCGTTCGAGGGCTCGGCATCCAACCTGCTGCCGGGCGTGTTCACCAGCGGCTACCAGGTGTTCGTGCGCGACATGCAGATGGGCGTCACGCGGCTCGTCAGCGCGTCGACCGCGGGCGACTCGGGCAACGGGTTCTCGTGGAACGGCGGCGTGTCCCAGGACGGCCGCTACGTGGCGTTCGTCAGCACGGCGAGCAACCTGGTCGCGGGCGACACGAACTTCGTGCCCGACTGCTTCCGGCGCGACCTCGCGACGGGGACGACGCTGCGCGTGAGCGTCAGCAGCGCGGGCGCGCAGGCCAATGGCTCGACGTTCACCGAGTGCTCGATGTCCGGCGACGGCCGCTACGTCGCGTTCAGCTCGGCGGCCTCGAACCTGGCTCCGGGCGAGTTCGCGGCCAGCTACGACATCTTCCTGCACGACGCGCTTCTGGCGCAGACGTTCCGCATCTCGGTGAACTCCAGCGGGGTCGCGGCCGACCAGAGCTCGTACGACCCGTCGGTGTCCGACGACGGACGGTACATCTCGTTCCAGAGCTTCAGCACGAACCTGGACCCGCTGGACACGAACCTGCAGAGCGACGTGTACCTGCGCGACCGCATCGGCCTGACGACCAAGCTGGTCAGCCGCGGCGCGAGCAGCACGGGCAACGGCGAGTCGATCTACTCGCGCGTGACGTCCTCGGGCGCGCTGGTCGCGTTCCAGAGCTCTTCGACGAACCTCGTGCCGCAGGACACGAACCTGCGCACGGACGTGTTCGTGCGCGACATGGGCGTCGAGAACCACACGACGTTCTGCGCCGGGACGCCGTCGACGTGCCCGTGCGGCAACGCGGGCCTGAACGGCGCGGGCTGCGAGAACTCCGCCGGCCAGGGCGGCGGGTTCCTGCGCGCGACGGGGTTGGCGCGGGTGGGGAACGACCAGGTGACGCTGATCGCCACGGGCCTGCCGCCGGCGACGTCGGCGGTGTTCTTCCAGGGAACGCTGCGCGAGAACGGCGGCGCGGGCACCGTGTTCGGCGACGGCCTGCGCTGCGCGGGCGGGACGGCGGTGCGGATGTCGCAGTTCGGCGTGGTGGCGGGCGTCGCGGCGACCGGCTACGGCGGCGCGAACGGGATCGACGGCGGCAGCACGGTCCCGGTGCACACGCAGGGCCTGGTGCCGGCGGCGGGCGGGTTGCGGACGTACCAGTTGTGGTACCGCAACGCGGCCGCGTACTGCACGAGCGCCGTGTTCAACCTGACCAACGGCGTCGAGATTTTGTGGACGCCTTGAGCGTCAGCCTGCGCGGATGGGTCGGCACGCCCGGGCGGTCGACCCGTCTGGGGTTCTGAGCGACGTCGGTACGCCAAGCGGCAGATCCTCCCAGGCCGCTCGCCATCGGTACAGGTGAGCGCCGCGCGCGAACGACGGCTCGGTGAGGGGCTGTCGAGAATCTCTGCGGGCTCGCTCGGCCCCGCTTGCCTCGAGGGCCCGTCTACTGGGCCGCACGGCCTTGCGCCCAGTGTCGCCAGCCAGCCGCTTCCCCGCGCAGCGCCACCTCGTCGAGCCACCGTTGGAGCCGCGCGTCCTGCCGCCCCGCGCGCAGCGTGAGACTCGCTGCCCCCTGCATCGCCGCGACGCACTCGGGCGCGACCTCCAGCGCCGCCTCGTACGCCTTCAACGCCTCGTCCGTCCGCCCGGCCGCCTCCAGCACCAGTGCCAGGTTGATGCGCGGGTCCGGGTTGCCGGGCAGGAGCTTGCGGGCCCACTCGAACTCGTTCGCGGCCTCGTAGAGCTTCTTCTGCTTGAAGTAGACGACGCCCAGGTTGTTGTGCGCGGGTCCGAAGAAGAGGTCCTTCGTGAGCGCCTCGCGCAGCAGCTCCTCCGCGCGCGCCGGATCGCTGGTGATCAAGTCGGCCGCGCGCCGGTTCAGAGCCTCGGCCTCGACCGTCGAGCGCGAGACCCCATCGACCGGCGCGTACGGCCCGACCTGACCCGTCCGGCATGCGGACGCCATCGCCAACGCGCCGAGCACCACGACCTTCCGCGCCAAGCCCCTCACCGGATGATCCTCGGCTCGAGCCTGGGCCAGCCATCGTCGAGCCCGGCCTCGTCCAGCACGCGGCCACTCGCGTACTTCAGGTCCTCAAACCCCTCGGCCCGCATGACCGTCCCCCGCAGGAACACGTAGAACCTCGTCCGGCTCTGGTCGATCGTGCGCGTCCCGAACAACTCCCCGATCAGGGGAATGCTCCCAAGGAGCGGCACCTGCGAGCGCCCCTTCCCGTCCGACTCGATCGAAAGCCCTCCGACCGCCACCACGAACCCATCCGGCACGGTGGCCGCGCTCTTGAGCTGCGTTTCTTGCCGCGGCGGCGGGAGAGATGGACTCGGCGCGCTGCCCACGAACGTGCTGATCGAGACCGTGTAGTCCAAGAAGACCTGATCGCCCTGCGCGATCTGCGGCGTCACCTGGATCT
>CAZKIO010000056.1:0-28818 GCA_964552795.1 uncultured Planctomycetaceae bacterium | reverse complement strand
GCTCACCGCGGCCTCGACAGCCGACGAGATCGGCACGCTGGACACCGGCATGCCGGCAGGCAAGGCGCTGCCGCGCACGTGCATCGAGAGGCATTCGAAGCAGATCACGAGCTCGAGCGTCTCGCCGCCGTGCGCGGCGCGCAGTCCGTGGCGCGGGTTGAAGCAGGCCGCGACCGTGCCGTCGCTCTCGCGCACGGCCCGCAGCACGAGGACGGCCAGTTCCGCGCAGGCCTTCGCGTCGGTGAGCGTCGCGCGTCCCTGGATCGCGTAGCCGTGGAAGGCCTCGGCGGGAGGCGCGCTCTCGCCCCGCATCGACAACGGCGTGGGATCGAGAGCGAGGATCTCGAGGCTCGTCGCCTCGCGCAGGACCGCCTCGGCGGTGCCCGGGAGGCGGTTCTCGCTCGACAAGCTGCACGCCGCCAGGAACAGCGGCAAGGCACTCAGCACGTTCGCAGTCCGCTTCATCGTCGGCCGACCTCCGAGGCGCCCCCACCGTACACCGCGCGCGGACATGCCGGGAACGGAACCGTGGAACGGATGCCCGCGACCCATGAGAATGGCGCGTCATGCCGCCGTCCGCTCCCGGTTCCGTCGCGCCGCGCGCGTGGCTGCTGCTCGCGCTGCTGACGCTCGCGGCGTTCGGGATCCGCGCGGCGGCCGTGCCGCGGCTCCTCCCGCACGCGCCCGAGCCCGACGCGTACGTCGTGCACCTCGCGCAGGACCTGCGCGGCGATCCGGCGCTCGTCCAGCACGTCGACTACGCGCAGCGCTACCCGACGCTGCTCGCGCGCACGCTCGCGCTCTTGCCCTGGCCGGGTTTGCCCGACGCGGGGCCGGTCGCCGAAGCAGCCCAGGCGCACCTGCGCGCAGCGTCGGGTCCCTACCTCGCGGGACGCTGGTGGGTCCTCCTGCTCTCGATCGCTTCCGTCCCTCTCACGTGGGTCGTCGGCCGGCGCCTGGCGGGCGAGCGCGCGGCATGGCTGGCGAGCGCGTTGATGGCGACTTCGCTGATGCACGCCTTGTTCTCGACGCAGGCGCGGCCGCACGGGCCTCAGGCGGCGCTCGCGCTGGCCGCCGTGTGGCTCGCGATGCGCATGG
The DNA here is from genome assembly GCA_964552795.1 of uncultured Planctomycetaceae bacterium. GTDB lineage: Bacteria > Planctomycetota > UBA1135 > UBA1135 > JAEUHZ01. The sequence goes on along the minus strand of CAZKIO010000056.1, from coordinate 27,720 downwards.
CCGAACGGCCCAGCCTCGGCCGCTGCGCCGCTGCCGCGCTGCTGGCCTCGCTGGCGCTCGCCAGCCTGCAGATCGGCGCCGCCACGCTGCCGCCCTTGGCGCTGGCGGCGTGGCTCGCGGGCGGAACGTGGCGCGCACGCGCGCTGCGCGCCGTCGTGCTCCCGGTGCTGGCCGTGCTCGGAGCGCTGTGGGCGTATCCGTTCGAGCTCAACTGGGGCGCCGGCGGCGTGCGCCTGGGCGGCAGCGGCGGACACGAGATCGTGTGGGCCAACGCCGACCTGTCCGGGTTCGGCCTGCTCGCCGGCTGGCTCGCCGACTACGACCCGACCTTGTGCGCCCTCGCCGTCGTCGCGGTCGCGCTCGCCGTGGCGACGATCCGCGCGAGCGCGCGCGCCGTCGTGCGCGACCCCGACGCGACGATCGCGTGCGGGTACGTGCTCCCGTACCTGTGCGTGGTCGGCTCCCTGCCCGAGGTGCTCGACCGCTTCGGCGTCCCGCTCCTGCCGTGGCTCGCGATCCTCGGCGCGGCCGCGATCGCCGGCCTCGTGCGCCGTCTGGGCCCCGGCGTGTTCGCCGCGGCGTCGTTCGCGGTGCTCCTGTTCCCGTGCCTCGCGCTGGCGCGGTTCGTCACCGTGTCGATCGCGCCGGACAGCCTGCAACTGGCGGCGCGCTGGCTGCTCGAGCAACCCGACGCCGCGGAGCAGCGCGTGCTGGGCAGCCCCGGCCTCGTGCTGCCCGTGCCCTACGAGCGCGAGACGCTGCGCCGGAACCTGGAGGACAGCTTCGGCCGCTCGCAGGTCTGGACGCAGTACCAGGGCGCGCTGCCCGAACCCGGCGTCCCCGGCCCGGCCCTCGGCGTGATCAACATCCCCGCCGCGCTGGCGCAGGGCGCGCCGGGAGACCTGCGCGCATGGCTCGACGCGAACCGGCCCGGACTCGTCGTGTTCGAACGCTCGGCGCGCAACCAGTTCCTGCCGGGCGGCCTGGAACTGCGCCGTTGGATCCACGAACGCGGCGACCTGGTCTACCAGACGGGCGGCGAGGCGCCCGGCGTCGAAGCCCTGGGCGTCCTGCACTACCAGGCCATCCGCCGCTACGCGTGGCGCCTCCTGTCGACGCAGCGGCTCGGATCGCCGATCGAGATCTGGCGGATTCGCGAGCCCTCCGACCGCTGATGCCGCTTGCGCGGCGCGCGGCCGCAGGCGATGGTCGGCGCCATGCCGCGCTACGTGGGCAGCGAAGTCACCCGTCCCGACGGACCGTCGAAGGTCCGCGGGAGCGCGCGCTACGTCGCCGACCTCGCCGTGCCGGGCGCCTGGCACGGCGGGACGGTGCGCTCGGACGCGGCGCACGGACGGTTGCGCGGCTTCGAACGCGACCCGCGCTTCGACTGGAGCCGCGCAGTCGTCGTCGGTCCGGACGACATCCCCGGCGAGAACGTCCAGGCCCTGATCGTCGACGACCAGCCGGTGCTCGCGCGCGACGTCGTGCGCCACGTCGGCGAGCCGCTGCTGCTCGTCGCGGCGCCGGACGCGCCGACCCTGGAGGCCGCGCTGGCCGCCATCCGCCCGCGCATCGACCCCTTGCCGCCGGTGTTCGACGCGGAGCTCTCGACCGTGGTGCTGAAGGCGATCGGCATCGACAAGGGCGACGTCGACGCCGTGTTCGCCGCCGCGCGCGAGGTGCACGAGGCGACGTACCGCACCGAGAGCCAGGAGCAGCTCTACATCGAGCCGCAAGGCTGCATCGCGTGGCCGCCCGAGACGGACGGCACGGTCACGGTGCGCGGCTCGCTGCAGTGCCCGCACTACGTGCAGAAGGCGCTGGTGCGCTGCCTGGGCATCCCCGCCGACAAGGCGCGCGTGATCCAGATGGAGACCGGCGGCGGCTTCGGCGGCAAGGAGGAGTACCCGTCCGTGATCGCCTGCCACGCGGCGCTGCTCGCCCGCGCGGCCGGCCGTCCGGTGCGGATGATCTACGACCGCCACGAGGATCTCGCGTTCACGCCCAAGCGCCATCCCTCGCGCGTGCGCCACCGCACGGTCGTGGACGGCGAGGGCCGCCTGCTCGCCATGGACGTCGACGTCCTGTTCGACGGCGGCGCGTACACGACGCTGTCGCCCGTCGTGCTGTCGCGCGGCTGCATCCACGCGGCCGGCGCGTACCGCTGCCCGAACGTGCGCATCCGCGGGCGCGTCGTGGCCACGAACCACGTGCCCTACGGGGCGTTCCGCGGCTTCGGCGCGCCGCAGACGTGCTTCGCGGTCGAGCGCCAGATGGACCGGATCGCGCGCGCGATCGGCATGCACCCGTTCGAGCTGCGCAGCCGCAACGCGCTGGTGGCCGGCGACACGACGGCCACCGGGCAGAAGCTGGAGCACAGCGTCGGCTCGCGCGAGGTGCTCGCCGCGATCGCGCGCACGTCGCGGTTCGACCGTCATCCCTGGTGCGCGCCGGCGCGTCCAGGGCGCGTGCGCGGCGCGAAGGCGCGCGGACTGGGCATGTCGTTCTTCTTCCACGGCGCGGGGTTCACGGGCTCGGGCGAGGCGATGCTGAAGGGCCGCGTGCGCGTCGCGCTGCTTCCCGACGGGCGCGCCGAGGTGCTGGCCGGCTCGACCGAGATCGGCCAGGGCACGAACGCGCTGTTCACGGCGATCGCGGCCGACGCGCTGGGCGTCGACAGCGCCGACGTCGTGGTCGCGACGCCCGACACGGCGCACGTGCCCGATTCGGGGCCCACCGTGGCCTCGCGGACGTGCATGGTGGTCGGCGGAGTGCTCGCGCAGGCCTGCCAGGAACTGCGCACGCGCGTCGGCGACGGCGCGGAGCCGTGGCGCGAGCGCGCGCGGCGCTTCCTCGCGCGCGGCGGGGACGCGCTGGTGACGGTCGGCTACCGCTCGCCCGCCGGAATCGTGTGGGACGACGCGACGTACCGGGGCGACGCGTATCCGGTGTACGGCTGGGCCGCCGACGTGGCCGAGGTCGAGGTCGATCTCGACACGTTCGAGGTCGAGGTGCTGCGCTTCTGGAGCGCGGTCGACGTCGGCAAGGCGATCCAGCCCAAGCTCGTGATCGGGCAGATCGAGGGCGGCTCGCTGCAGGCCGTGGGCTGGGCGCACCGCGAGGTGGTCACGACCCGCGACGGGCGCACCGAGCAGGACCGGCTGGCGACCTGCATCATCCCGACGTCGCTCGATGCGCCGCGCTTCGACGTGACGCTGGTCGAAGTTCCCTATCCGCACGGGCCGTTCGGCGCGAAGGGCGTCGGCGAGTTGCCCATGGACGGCGGCGCGCCGGCGGTCCTCGGCGCGATCGAGGACGCGATCGGCGTCCATCTGGCGCACGTGCCGGCCACGCCCGAGCGGATCCAGGAACAGTCCACGCGGCAAGCCGCGGAGGTCCGCGCGTGAGGTCGTACTTCGAGGAGGCCCAGCCGATCGAACTCACGGTGCGCGTCAACGGCGACGCGCGCACGCTGCGCGTGCCGCCGCTGCGCCGACTGCTCGACGTGCTGCGCGAGGACCTCGCGCTCACGGGCACGAAGGAGGGCTGCGGTGAGGGCGAATGCGGCGCGTGCACCGTGCTGCTCGACGGCGAGGCGGTGCTGTCGTGCCTCGTCTCCGCCTGCCAGGCGCAGGACGCCGAGGTGCTGACCATCGAGGGCGCGGGCCACGAGCGCATCCAGGACGGCTTCCTTGCCGAAGGCGGCGCGCAGTGCGGCATCTGCACGCCCGGCATGATCGTGATGACGCGCGCGTGGCTCGCCCAATGCGCACGCGACGGCGTCGAGCCGAGCGAGGAGGGCGCGCGCACGGCGCTGGCCGGCAACCTGTGCCGCTGCACGGGCTACGGCGCGATCCTGGCGAGCGTGCTCGCCGCCGCCCAGGTGAGTTCGTGAAGGTCGTCGTCGCGCGCACGCTCGACGAGGCGCTGGCCGCGCTCGACGGCGCGGGGCCCGGCGCGCGGCTGCTCGCCGGCGGGACGGATCTGCTCGTCGAGATGGAGTCGGGGCGTACGCACCCCGATCTCGTGGTCGACGTGTGGCGCGTGGCAGGCCTGCGCGGCATCGAGGCGACCGACGCGGGCCTGGCGATCGGGGCGCTGGCGACGTGCAGCGATCTCGTGCGCTCGCCGGCGGTCGCCGCGCACGCCGACATCCTGGCGCAGGCCGCGCGCGAGGTCGGCGCGGTGCAGATCCAGAACCGCGCCACGCTCGGCGGCAACCTGGGCACGGCGTCGCCGGCCGCCGACCTGAACCCGGTGCTCTTCGTGCTGGGCGCCCGCGTGCGCCTGTGCTCGCGGCGCGGCGCGCGCGAGCTGCCGGTCGAGGAGTTCGTCACCGGCTACCGCGCGACCGCGCGGCGGCCCGACGAGCTGATCGAGAGCGTGTTCGTTCCCCGCCGTCCGGCGGGCGAGCGCCGCGGATTCCGCAAGGTCGGCACGCGCCGCGCGCAGTCGATCAGCAAGCTGGTGGCGGCGGTCGCGTTCGATCTCGACGACGGCAGGGTGCGCAGCCTGCGCGCGGCTGCGGGTTCGGTCGCCGAGCGCACCGTGCTGCTGCCGACTCTTCAGCAGGAGCTGTCGGGCCGGACGCTCGCCGCCGACGACCCCGGCCGTCAGCGCATCGCCGTCGCCTGCACGCGCGCGGTCGAACGCGACGCACGACCGCGCGACGACGTGCGCTCGACCGCGCGCTACCGCTCCGCGACCCTGGCGCGGATCCTGGCGCGCATGCTCCAGGACCTGTCCGCACCCTGATGCGCGTGCAGCCCGCGCGTTCCCGAGGCCCGCACGCCGCGATCTGTGGCCCGTCCGCCGTGCGGGGAGCTAGGATCCGGCGCATGCAGCCGGATCGGACCCAGGACGCGCGCGCCTCGGTGCGCGGCCGCTGGCGCGCCCCCGACGCGGGCGAGCGCTACGACCGCCGCCGCTTCGGCAGCCGCCGCGCGGCGCTGCGCGATCCGATGATCGTCGAGCGCATCCTCGACCTGCACGGCGTGCGCCCGGCGGTGCGTCCGGTGCTCGACGCGCCCTGCGGCACCGGCCGCCTGCGCGGCGTGCTGGAACGGCGCGGCATGCGCTACATCGGGCTCGACGCTTCGCGTTCGATGCTGGCCGAGGCGGCGCGCGCCGAAGGTTCGGACCTCCTGATGGCCGACGTCGAGCGCCTGCCGTTCCAGGACGACTCGTTCGACGTCGTCGTGTGCTGCCGCCTGCTGCACCACCTGCACGACGAGGAGCTGCTCGCGCGCGTCGTGGCCGAGCTCGTGCGCGTCAGCCACCGCATGGTCGTCGTTTCGTTCTGGGATTCGGCCTCGTGGCACGCCTGGCGCCGCCGCGTCGGCCTGCGCCGCGGCGAGGGCGCCCACGGCCGGCGCGCGGTCAGCAAGCGCGTCCTGCGCCGCGTGTTCGAGGAGGCCGGCGCGGAGGTGATCGAGTTCCACCACTCGTTCCGCTTCGTCTCGCAGCAGGCCTTCGCGGTCGCGCGCAAGCGCGCGCCGGTCGGCGTGCGCGAGGCGCGCGAGGCGCGCGGCCGGATGTTCGAGCTGGAGCTGCCCCGCGCCCCGGGAACGCTTGGCCCGGCTGGATCGTAGGACCGCGCTCGGCGCGCTGCACGTCGTGGGCGAGCGCCCCGACCTGCTGGAGGCCGCGGCGACGCTCGCGCTGGAATGGGCGCGCGCGGCCCGCACGGGCATCCACGGCGTCACGCTCGCGGGCGAGGACGCGGTGCTGAAGTGCAGCCCGCTGCGCGGCAAGGCGGCGCTGCGCTGGGGCCTCAAGCACGTCGTGTTCCGCCGCCGCCTGCCGCGCGTGAACGAGCACCGGAACCTGGCGTGGCTGACGGAACGGCTCTTCCTGACGCCGGTGCCGCTCGTCGCCGGCGCGTTCGTGCGGGCCGGGATCCCGCGCTGGCAGTTCCTGGTGACGCGGCGCGTGGCGGACGCCGTGCCGTTCGAGGCCTGGCTGCCGGCGGCCGACGCGCGCGAGCGCGCGGTCGTGCTCGAGGAGATCGCCCGCGAGGTGGCGCGGATGCACGCACTGCACTTCCTGCACCACGACCTGTGGCCGCGCAACCTGATGGTGCTGCCGCCGGGCGGTCTCTCGCGCGTCGTGTTCCTCGACGCGTGGGCCGGCGGGCCGCCGCCGCAACTGCGTCCGCTGCGCTACGACCTCGCGTGCTTCACGCGCGGCTGCGCCGGCCGGCTGGAGGGCGCGGAGATCGCAGGCTGGCTCGAGCACTACCAGGCGGAGCGCGCGGCCTTGGCCTGAGCGCGCGCGGGAGGCCCGGCCCGCCGGGCGTGCGGCTCACCGCCGCGAGCAGTGCGATCGAGGTCCGCGAAAGACTGCCGATTCAAGTTGGCGCAGTCCCGCTCCGCCGCCCCGGGCGGATCCGCTCGCGGACGCGGGGTCTCAGTCCTGGAACGGACTCTCGCGGTCGGGCACCAGCGCCAGCAGCTTCGCGCGCAGTTCGGGCTGCCGCGCGGGCGGGCAGGGCACGGACACCCACTCGCCGAACAGCCGGAAGCGCAGGTGGTCTCCGGCGAGGCGCCACTCCTCCAGCGATTCGAAACGCCGCGCATGCCAGCCGCGCTGCACGCCCGCCTCGCCCAGCACGGCGTCGTGCGCGCCGGGCGTCACCCACACCAGGAGCAGCGTCGTGCCCAGGCACAGGGCCGGCGGCAGGAACCACACCTCGCCAGACGCGAGGATCCACGCCATCACCGCCAGCGCCGGGAGCGTCATCAACATCCGGCGCGCGCGCGTCCCGCTGCGGTCGGCGACCTGCTCGCGCCCGATGCGCGCGCGCGCGATGCCGCGCAGGACCTGCGTGACGAACAACGCCAGCGCGACCAGGAACAGCGTCGGCATGACCATCATCGACACGGCCTGCGCGGCGGTCAGCTGCGGTGTGGTCTCCATGGAGCGGCCGTTCTACCGCAGGCACCTCCCGGGCGCACGCGCTCCGCGCGGTCAGAGCCTGGGGCGCATGACGTCCGCGGCCTGCTCCGACGTGCGCACCGGGACGACCTCGAACTCGACGAGGTCGCTCCAGCGGGCGGTCCACTCGGCGATCGAGGCCTCGCCCGGCGCCTCCATCACCTGGAAGCAGCGCTGGAACTCGAGGTCGACCCAACTCGAGACGTAGCGCACCTCCTGGGGTGCCAGCCGGCCGCGCTCGCGGAAGCGCCGGTAGACGTCCTCGACCCGGCCCGGACGGAATCGCTCGATCACCATGAACAGCATCGTTCGCTCCTCGGATCGACGTCCGGTCCGGGTCCCGGCGGGGCACGCGACGCGGCACGTCGCCGCGCAGCACGTGGGGCACGCGCGGCATGCTCCGCGGCGGCCCGGACGGCTGTCAAGCCGTGCGACCGGCCGTTCAGCCCTGCCGACGCCACGCCGGCTCGATCGAACGCTTCCACGCGTCGCGCATCGCGCGGTCGCCGGCGTACACGCCCTCCTCGGTCACCCCGGGCGGCAGCGGGAAGGCCTGCAACAGCTTGTCGAGGAGGATCTTCGCCACCAACGGGTCCGTGCGCGGGTCGTCGAACAGGTGCCAGAGCGTGAGCGAATCCTCGCGCTCGGCCGCCTCGACCAGCGTGTAGGCGACCGACACCGGATCCAGCTTGCCCTTGGTCGACAGCATCGCGAGCGCCTGCACGAACGCCGGGTTCGCGTCCTCGAACACCGGCGCGTCGGGTCCCCGCGCGGGATCCGCGGTCAGCACGGCGGACGTGGGCACGTACACCTCGCGGTCGCCGTGGACGAACGCCACCTGCCCGCTCGTCACGCGCAGGCGGCTGCGCCCGTCCTCGTCGACGGTCAGCACGTAGGCGCAGCCCAGGTCGATCGAGCGGCCCGACGGCGTGCCCACCTGGAACAGGCGCGGCTGGGCGATCACCTGCGCCTCGATGCGTCCGCGCTCGAGGTACAGGTGATGCGCGGCGGGATCGATCGCCTCGACGCGCAGCGCGCTGCCGGGCGCGACGTCGACGTGCCCGATCGCGCCCAGCTCGATGCGCGCGCTCTCGGCGCCGCGCGTCTCGAGGCGCTCGCCGCGACCCAGCCGCTCGGTGCCGGGCACCCCGTGCACGACGTAGCCGGAGGACGACGCTCCCGCGCGCTCGGGCCGCGCGGATGCGAGCCACCACCACACGGCGCCGCCCAGCACGGCGAGCAGCGCGGCCGCGAGCGCCAGGAGCGGCGCGCGCGAACGCGGGACCCGCAACGGCTCGGGGACGTGCCGGTAGCGCGCCAGCGCGCGCTCCAGCCGCTGGACCTCGGGGTCCGGCGCGCCGCTCTTGTCCCACAGCCAGTCGCCGCCGCTCATGCCGCGCCTCCTTGTTCCAGGCGTTCGCGCAGGAGCTTCATCCCGCGGTGCAGGTTCACGCGCACCGACCCGTGCGTCAGGCCCGTGTGCGCGGCGATCTCGGGCCCCGTGAGCCCCTCGACGAGGCGCAGCACGAGCGTCTCGCGGTAGGCCTCGGGCAGGGAGCGGATCGCCTCCAGCGCGCGGCGCGATTCCTCGGCGTCGCCCTCCGCGTCCGGCGCGGGCTCCGCCGCCGGCTCCTCGAACGTCTCCAGCGCGCGCGGACGCGGCCGCCGCGCCAGGTCGCGCGCGCGGTTGCGCGCGATCGCGAACAGCCACGCCCCCACGCGCGCGGGATCGTCGAGCGTCCGGATCGACTTCAGGGCCTTCAAGAACACGTCCTGCAGGAGATCGCGCACATCCGTCTCGTTCGCGTGGGCCAGGAGCACGCCGTGCACGGCCGGCGCGAGCCGCTCGTAGAGGCCCGCGAACGCGCCGCGGTCGCCCGCGCGCGCGGCGCGCGCGAGCAGCGCCTCCGGAGCCTCTCCGGCAGCGGTCCGGCCGGGCGCCTGCGTTGGCTGGGAACTCGACATCCTGGCGCGAAGTCCTGGCGCCCGAGGATGCCACGACGCGCGGCGCCCGCGCGTGTTAACGCCAGCGTTCCCGCGCCCAGGCCTGCAGCGCCGCCAGAGGCCGGCCGTGCGGCTCGTAGCCCGCCCCCCACGAGGGGGCCGAGCGGTCGCGGTAGGCGAAGCACATGCGGCCGCTCTCCACCGGGCGCGCGGCGTCGCTGCCGTCGGGCTTGCAGGCCACCGAGCCTTCCAGGCAGCACACGCAGCTGCCGTGGTCGTCGACGTCGACCGCGAAGATCGTCCCGGTGACGTCGAGCGCGAGGTCGGCCGTGTGCACGGCGAGGCCCCGGCCGCCAAAGCGCGGCCCGGTGGCCACGCGCAGCGATCCGGCGTCGGCGCGCAGCGACCAGGCGCCCGCCGCGGCGAGGCGCACCTGCGACAGGCGCGTGCGCGGCCCCAGCTCCAGCACCATCTCGTCGCGCAACAGGACGCGCAGCGGCGTCGTCGAGGTCTCGATCTCGCGCGCGGAGAGCAGCGCGTCGGCGACGCCCTGGCGGTCCGCGCCGTCGAAGGGCCGGCCGTCGATCCGCACGGAGCCCGTGCCGCTGCCGTCCAGCACCACCCACGTCGGCTCGGGCGCGCGCTTCAGCAGGAACACGAGAACGATCGCCGCGGCAGCGGCCAGCGCGCCGCCCAGGAGCACGAGTCCGAAGCGCCGCCGCGGGGCCGGTTCCGGCGCCGGCGCGGCCTCGTCGGACGCCACGAAGCGCTGCTTCAGCGCCGCGCGGAACTCCGGCCGCGCGGACGGACGCTCCACGCCGCGCAGCGCGCGTTCCAGCTCGGGGTCGAATCCGGCGTTCATGCCTCGCCTCCCGCCGCGCGCACCGAGCGCTCCAGGCTCTGGCGCAGGTGCGCCAGCGCGCGCGAGTAGCGCTTGCGGGCCGCCGTCTCGTTGCGGTCGATCACGGCCCCGATCTGCTCGAACTCCAGGCCCTCGTGCCAGCGCAGGACGAACGCGGCGCGCAAACCCTCGGGCAGCTCGTCGATCGCGCGCGACAGCGCGCGGCGCAGCTCGGCCTGCTGCAGCGCCGGCAGCGGACCGGGGCTGGCGTCGGGCGGGTCGATCCCGCCGTCCTCGCCGGCGTCCAGGCTCGCGACCCGGCTCTCGTCGCGGTGCTTCCGCGAGCGCCACAGGTCGCGCACCTTGTTGGTGGCGATCGTGAACACCCACGGGGCCAGGTCGCGCGCGGGATCGTACGTGGCGAACGACCGCTGCAACTGCAGGAACACCTCCTGCGTCACGTCCTCCGCCCGGGTGTCGTCGCCGACCATGCGCCGCACGTATCCGTAGATCCTCTCGAAGTACAACTCGTAGAAACGGCCCAGGGCCTCCCGCTCCCGCGCCACGAGGCGCGCGAGGAAGGCCGGATCCCGTTCCTCGGCCGCCACGTCCCCGGCCGGGGTCGCGGGAGCGGCGCGCGAGCGGGTGCTGTCGCTGGGCGTCTCGATGACGATTCGCGCCTCGAGGCGCGGTGGGACCGGGTTTCCGCGGGGACTTCGCCCCGCGCGCAAGCTACTCGGGTGCCCGCCCCCGTGTCGATCCTCCGCCCCTGATCGCGCGGCCGTCCGATCCGTACGATGCGGGCCATGGCCCCCATCCCCCGTTGCCTGGGTTCGCTCGCCGTGCTCCTGAGCCTCGCCGCCTGCGCGTCCTCCGGACGGCGCGCGGTCGAGCCGCCGCGCGATCCGTTCCGTCCGATCGCCGGAGACGAGACCCTTCTCGTCTGGTCGGCGGGCATCGACGCCTGCCTGCCGGATCCCCGCGACGCAGGCCTGCGCGCAGCGCTGCGCCATGTGGAAGCACGGATCCTCGAGCTGCCCGAGGAGCTCGACGATCCCGATCTGCCGGCGCAGGCCGTGCACCTCGCGGCCGGCGCGTTGATGGGTCCGATGTGCCTGCGCGTCGGCACGCTCGAGCCAGCGGCGCCGGGCCGCTTGCCGGTCTGGGCGCAACTGGCGGTGCAGTCGCCGACCGCCGAAGCGGCGCGCGCGCGCGCCGAGCAGTTCGGCGCGGTGCTCACCGAGTTCGAGATCCCCTCGCTGGGCGTCGACGAGGCCTTCCACGGCCTGCGCGTCGTGCCGATCGGCCCCGAGGTGGTCCACCACGGGATCGCGCGCGGCGCGGACCCGCGCACGCTCTTCGTCGCGTTCCACGGGCTGCGGACGGAGGCGCCGGACCTGGGCACGCTCGACCTGCCGGCGGGCGTCGAGCCCGCGCTCGCGTTCAAGTGCGACGCACGCGGGCTGCAGCGGATCCTGGCGACGTTCGGCGGCGAGGACGTCGCCTCCCTGCTGTCGCTCGTCGGGCTGGACCGCACGGTGATGCAGGGCGGGCTGGCCCACGGGAGCGATCGCACCTACGGCGCGCTGCGCACCCTCGGCTGGGTCCCGAGCGCGCGTGCGAACGGTTCGCTGCCCGGAGGCAGCCTTCCGCGCGCGGTCTTCGACCGGATCCCCGCCGACGCGACGGCCGCGTGGGTGGGACGCGCCGACATGGGCTGGATCCCGCGCATGCTGCGCCGGATCGTGCAGCTCGACGCCGCCGAGATCGACCTGCCCGAGGGCACGGACCCGATCGAGATCCTGGCGACGCTGACGGGGTTCGACCTCGAACGCGACCTCCTCGATGCGCTGGGCGAGAGCTACGGCGTCTACCTCGCGGACTCGACCGGCGGCGGCGGCCTCTACTCGGCCGTCGCGTTCCTGGAAGTCGAGGACGAGGAGCTGCTGTCCGAGGCGCTTGCGCGCATGGAACGCATGATCGAGGAGTTGGCCGACGAGGACGACGAGGTGCCCACGATCCGCGTGCGCCATTGGATCCACGGCGGCGCGCGGATCGCGACGTTCGCGCTGCCCGGCCTGCCGCTGCCGCTCGAGCTGTCCTACACCGTGCACGACGGTTGGCTCGTCGCCGCGCCGAGCACGCAGGGCATCGCCGCGGCGCTCGACCAGGCCGCGCGGCCGAACCGCTCGCTGCTCGATCATCCCGGATTCCGCGCGCAGGCTCCGGGTCGGCTCGACGATCTCGTCTCGCTCGCGTTCCTCGACACGCCGCGTTTCCTGCGCGACGGCTATCCGCTGACCGCGATGCTGGGTGCCGCCCTGAGCCAGGGCCTGTCCTCCGACGCCGCGCCCGAGCGCGTGCCGCCGATGCTCGTGCCCCCGCTCCCCGCGCTCGCGCGCGATGCGCAACCCTGCGTGGCGCTGGGCCGCATCGCGGGCGAGGACCTCCTCGTGACGTGGCAGAGCGACCGTTCGATGCTGGTGCAGATGGCGGGCGTCCTCGGCGCGATGGGACCGCTGCCGAGCCTGCTCTTGGCCGCGATCCTCGGCGAGGAGGAGGCGGAAGAGGAGCCCATGCACGATCTGGAGGCACTGGAGTTCGAACTCGAGGAGGCCATGAGGTCCCTGGGCGAGGTGTCCGGGGAGTCCGGCGACGCCGCGCTGGACGACGCGGAGGGCGAGCCGCGATGAGAACCGCTCTCGCGCTCGGCCTGATGCTTCTGGCCCTTCCGGCCTGCGCGCCGGAGCCCGCCGCGCCGGCCGCCGACGGTGCGCGTCCGCCCGCGGGACCGCCGGCCGGTACGCTGACGAAGACCTCGGCCGGCGGGCAGGTCGTGCACGTGAACGACGTGTCGATCGAGATCGCGCCCGACCTGCCGGCGCGCGGGTCCGCCGCAGCGCCCGCCGCTTCGGGCACGGGCAACGGCACGGTGCTCGTCCTGCGCGGCTGGCCGATCGAGTTGCGCGCGGGCCGCATCCACGTCGCGGGGCAGGACTTCGGCGAAGTCCCCGCGGGCAGTCAGGTCCTGATCGCGCGCGAAGGCGTGCACGTCGCGGGCGTGCTGCGCGGACCGCTGCCTCCCGATCGCTGAGCCGCGCGCGCCGCAAGCGAGGCGGGGCCGGAGCGCGACGCTCCGGCCCCGCCGTGGTTTCCCGGGTCGGACGGCGTCAGGAGCCGGCGACCTCGCCCTCGATCACGCGCGGCGGTCCGCTCACGGCCGGCAGCGCGCCCAGGGCCGGGTCGGTCCAGTCCGCGCTGGTCGGCAGCGTCAGCGAGCTGGCGCCGCTGAGGTCCATCCCCACGCAGCCGCCGACGTCGGGCAGCAGCGTGTACTCCGACTCGATCGCGCGCACGACGTACTCGGTGCCCGTGGGGCCCATGAGCGTGCCGTCGGCGATGCTGAACTGCGGGTACCAGCGATCGGGCTGGCTGTCGCCGTTGAGATCGACGCCCTCGTGCGGGATGCCGTGCAACTGGCCCGCGCCCGCGTACTGCAACAGGAACGTGCGGCCGTCGTTGGCCGAGTCCCCGTTGGCGTCGTCGCCGGTCGTGTGCGTGTAGCTGAACTGCAGCGGCGCGTCGAAGACCACCGGGTCGCCCAGGCCGTCGAGGACGGTCGTCAACTTGTTCCAGGCGTTGGGCCCGGTCTCGTAGGTGTAGAACACGTCGGCGTTCCAGATGTCGTACGCCGTCGTGAAGCCCGCGGTCGAGGTGACCAGCGCGCCCGACTGCATGCCCCAGGTGTAGGGGCCGCTCGCGATCGTCTCCCCCTCGGCCAGGCCCGCGGGCGAGAAGCCCCCGCCGGTGTCCAGCGAGAGCGTCATCGTGGCGCGGTCGAACACGTAGTGGTGCGGCGTGTTCACGTCGGTCGAGTCGGACAGGTAGATGTCGCCGCTGGCGGCCTCGACGCCGGTGATCCCGGTGTCGAGCGCGCGGAAGTAGGCGTACAGGTCCACCGTCGATCCGCCCGTGAACAGGTCGCTGGCCTGCGTGACGTACTCCTGTGCGAAGTACGTGATCGAGGTCGCGCCGTGCACGAAGTTGACCGGCCCGCCCAGCGACTGCGACCACATGCCGAGGAAGCCGTGCAGCGAGGTGTCGATCACCTCCGGCGGCTCCACGGGATCGTAGGAGTGCGAGCCGTCGTTCCACTCGCCGGTGATGACCCAGCTCGGCGCCTGGTAGGCGACGCGCACGCGCGCGGGCGGCTGTCCCATGCCGGGGCTGACCCACCACTCGAAGACCTCTCCGGCCAGGGCCGTGAGCGCCAGCGTGTTGCGGGAGTTCTTGACCAGCTTGCCGGGCGCGACGAACAGCGTGTAGTCCACCGGCGCCGTCGAGCCGTACGTGTCGCGCGTCACGGTGTCGCCGCTCTCCAGCGTCACGCCGTTCGGCACCCACAGGCCGTGGTAGCCGACCCAGCCGTACTCGCCGTCCTGCGTGCGGAAGCCGAAGCCCGAGTTGCGCACGACGCGCGCGCCGGTCGTGGCGTCGTACAGGTTGTAGCGCCAGGTGCGCTGCAGGAACTCGTCGCGCGCCAGGCACACCTCGGGGTCCGAGTCCTCGGCGCGCAGCACGTTGTCGGGGTTGAAGGCCACGCGGAACTCGCTCGACAAGAGGCCGCTGTCGCCGCCGCCGAAGTCGAAGCGCTCCTGGCGCACGATGTGGGCGACGCCGTCGGTCTGGTCGGCCGTCATCGTCACGTTGGCCTGCACGCGCGAGGCGCTGGTGTTCGGGTCCGGGACCGAGTCCACGTCGCCGCTCTCCTCGAAGAAGGAGAAGCCGATGAAGCCGTCGGCGACGTCCAGCGTGTGCAGGTTGCCGAAGCCGCGCACCAGGCCGGAGTCGGCGAAGTAGTCGATCCAGTTGAGGTCGAAGACGCCGAACGGGTTCTCGTCGCTGACGCCCTCGGCGATCGTCATCCGCGCGCGGATCTCCGTCGGACCCTCGCTCCCGCCGTGGTTCTGCGGGATCCAGAACGTGATGACCTGGTCGGACGAGTTGGTCTCGCGACTGCTCTCGACGACCCACATCGTGAACTGCTTCTGCGCGCCCGACGACTGCCCGGTCTCGCCGCCGCTCGTGTCTCCGCCCTCTTCGCACGACTCCATGTCGACCTGGGCCTTGTACAGGCCTTCGTTGACGAGGCCCGAGTACGCCGTCTGCTTCAGGACGCACAGGATCATGTTCACGGTGCCGAGCGCCTCCATCGAGGGGTCGTACACGTGCGCGCGCGACGCGTCGGTGTTGTAGGCCGCCGTCGCCGGGAAGCCGCTGGTGTCGGCCGTCGCGGCGGGCGTCAACGCGCCGGTGTGCGCGCCGGGCGTGGCGCCCTCGTTGACGGTGACGACGGTGATCTGGCCGGGCAGCGAGAGGCCCAGGACGGCGCTCTCGGTCGACCCGCCGTCGCCGTCGCTGGAGCAGGCGGCGAGCGCGAGCGCCGCGAGAGGCGCGGCGAGGTACTTGGAATGGTTGCGATGCACGGGTTGGACTCCTGTTCTCGATGGCGCGGCCGGAGCCCCGGACGGGGCCTGTTCCGGCTGCGGTGCCATCGATTCGGGCGCCCGGGATCGCGCCCTTGAGAGGAAGCCGCAAATGGCGGATCGGCCGCCGGCCCGACCCGGGAATCCGCTTCCGCCCGGCTCAGGCCCAGAGCACGAGGTCGCGCGTGGCGAGGTCGAACCCGCCGACCGCCCGCGCGCGCACGCGGATGCCCCAGGCATACGCGCCCGAGCGCGCCGTCACGTGCCGGCCCTCGTACACGCGCGGCCCCGTGCCGGCCGGCCGCGAAGAGGAGAGCTCGACGAACACGCCGTTCTCCAGGTCGCCGTTGCCGTTGCTGTGGCCCAGCACGAGCTCGACCACGACGTCCTCGGGCGCGAGCGCGCCCAGGTCGACCTCGACGCGCACGTCGATCGGGTCGCCCTCGTGCAGCGCCGACACGTCGGCGATCTCCGCCGCGCGGATGGTGACGCTCTCGAAACCGCGGCGAATGCGCGCTGCGCGTTCCGCGCGGGCGCGCGCCGGCGCGAAGCGCTGCGCGTGCAGCTCGTGCCAGGCCGCGCCCAGCGGCGCGTAGGCGCGATCGCGGTACTCGGCCACCATGCGGTCGGTGTCGAACATCGGCGGGATCGTCGCCAGGTTCACCTTCACGCGCTCGAGCCAGGCCTTGGGCTCGCCGCCCTCGCGCTCGAACCACAGGGGGATGACCTGCTCGTCGAGCAGGCGGTACAGGATCTCGCCGTCGAGGTCATCCTGCAGGTCGCCGGTCGGATACACCTGACCCGCGCCGATCGACCAGCCGTTGCGGGCGTCGATCTCCTGCGCCTCGATCCACCAGCCGTCGAGGATCGACACGTTGAGCCCGCCGTTGGCGGCGACCTTCATGCCGGAAGTGCCGCTGGCCTCCAGCGGCCGCGTGGGGTTGTTGAGCCACACGTCCACGCCCTGCACCAGCGTGCGGCCCAGGCCGATGTCGTAGTCCTCGACGAAGAACACCTTGCCCAGGAAGCGTTCGCTGCGCGTGGCCTCCACGATCGCCTTCAGGATCTCCTGGCCGTGCTTGTCGGCCGGGTGGGCCTTGCCGGCG
Source organism: uncultured Planctomycetaceae bacterium (assembly GCA_964552795.1). Lineage (GTDB taxonomy): Bacteria > Planctomycetota > UBA1135 > UBA1135 > JAEUHZ01. The sequence goes on along the minus strand of CAZKIO010000056.1, from coordinate 11,404 downwards.
AACACCAGGCGCACCGGGCGGCCGGGGCGGTCGAGCAGCGCGGCGAGGCGCTCGGGCTCGCGCAGGAGGAGCTGCGCGCGCTTGTAGGGCGCGAAGCGGCGCGCGAAGCCGATCCACAACGCGTCCGGGTCGAGCCCGTCGATCATGCGGCTCAGGACCTTGGCGCTGTCCGAGCGCGCGACGAAGGATGCGGTGATCCGCTCGCGCAGCACGTCGACGAGGCGCCCCTTGGCGCGCTTGCGCAGCGCCCACAGCTCGCCGTCGTCCGCGCGCGTGCCTTGGCGCGCGTAGTCCTTGCCCTTCAGCAGGCCGCTCTTCGCGCCCAGGAGCGCGCGCATCTCGGGATCGACCCAGGTGGACAGGTGGATGCCGTTCGTGATCGACGTGACCGGGACCTCGGAAGCCAGGAGGCGCGGCCAGAACGGGTGCAGCAGCTTGCGCGAGACCTGGCCGTGCAGGCGGCTGACGCCGTTGACGAAGCCGGCGAAGCTCATCGCCAGGTACGTCATGTTGAACACGCTGCGGTCGGATTCGGTCGTGCCCAGCGCCCAGAAGCGCTCCCACGGCACGCCGACCCATCCGGGCACGTCGGCGAAATAGCGGCGCATCACGTCCTCGCCGAAGCGGTCGTGGCCGGCCGGCACGGGCGTGTGCGTGGTGAACGCCGTCGTCGCGCGCACGAACTCGCGCGCCTCGTCGAAGGTCAGGCCGAACTCCTTGACCAGCCGGCTGACGCGCTCCAGCACCAGGAACGCTGCGTGACCCTCGTTGATGTGGAAGCACGCCGGCTGGATGCGCATGCGCTGCAGCAGGCGCTTGCCGCCGCGGCCCAGCACGATCTCCTGCCGCAGGCGGTTCTCGTGGTCGCCGCCGTAGAGCTGGCGCGTGATCTCGCGGTCCTCGGGCCGGTTGGCCGGCACGTCCGCGTCCAGCAGGAAGAGCGGCACGCGTCCGACCTGCACCTTCCAGGCCTGCAGCAGCAGCTTCGAGCTCGGCAGCGGGATCTCCAGCTCGATCGGCTGGCCCTGCTCGTCGCGCACCAGCTCCATCGGCAGGTCGCCCGGGACGCTCTGCACGTCGCTGCTGATCTGCTCGCCGGCCGGCGTGAGCTTCTGCGTGAAGTAGCCGACGCGGTAGAACAGGCCGATGCCCACCAGCGGCAGGCCCAGGTCGCTGGCGGACTTCAGGTGGTCGCCCGCCAGGATGCCCAGCCCGCCGCTGTAGATGCGCAGGAGCTCGTGGATGCCGAACTCGGCGCTGAAGTAGGCCACGGGGTGCTCGGCGGAGAGCGCCGGCGCGCCGTCCACCTCGATCGGCGCCGGAGCCGCGGCCATGTACGCATCGAAGCGCGCCACGACGGCGTCGACGCGGCGCAGGTAGGCCTTGTCCGCCGCGAGGCGCGCGAGGTCCTCGGTGTAGACGTCGCGCAGGAACGTGACCGGGTTGTGGTTGTGCAGCGCCCAGCGCTGCGGCGAGAGGTCGCGGAACAGGGCGGCGGCCTCGCTGTCCCAGCTCCACCACATGTTGCGTGCGAGCCGCTCGAGGCCGCGCAGCGGCTTGGGCAGCGTCGCGGACACGCGGAACGGCTTGAGTCGCGGGCGGTGGCCCTCCTGCGGCGGGACGACCTGGATCGTCTCGCGCATCTTGAAACTCGCGTGCTGCGGCACCGGGGCACGCAGCGCGGCGGCCTCGCGCGCCATGCGGAACGACTGGTCGTAGTTGTTGAGCAGATCGGCCCACGAGGTCATGCGCGCCGTGGTGCGGCAGGCCGCGATGACGTGCGGCAGGTCGCGCGCCTCGCTGAGGAACGACTGGATCTGGCCGGCGAGCTGCGCCGGCACGGTCGCGTCGCGCCCCTCGCGCACGCTGTCCTCGCGTTCGAGCACCAGCACGCCGTCGCCCGCGCCCAGGCCGCGCTCCTTGGCCCAGCGCCCGAATCCGGCGCAGTCGCTGGTGATCGTCGGGACGCCGACCGCGAGGCTCTCCTGCGGCGTGTAGCCCCAGGGCTCGTAGAACGAGGGAAACACCGTGAGGTCCATCGCGCGCAGCACCGCCTCGTAGGGCAGGTCGAACAGCCCGTCGCCCTCGGCCAGGTAGATCGGGATCTGCACGACGTACACGCGCGAACCGGGCGCGTTGGTGAAGCCCAGCTCCTTGCAGCGCTGCTGCACAGGGTCCTTCTCGGCGTCGAACAGGTTGTGCGTCGAGATGCCGATGGGCTCGCGCTTCCCCGGCTCGGCTTCCGCCAGACGGTCGCGCAGCTCGGAGCGCAGGCCCGAGTTCCCCGCCGGCACGAGCACGAACAGCACGATGCGCCGGCCCTTCTCGCGGTTGAGCACCGCGGCCGCCTCGAGCAGGACGTCGATGCCCTTGTTGTGGAACTCGTAGCGCCCCGAGGTGGCGATCAGCGCCGCGTCGGACACGTCCTGGCCGATCATGCGCGCGGCGAGGTCGCGCAGGCGCCGCTGGACCTCGTCGCGCGGCGTGGCGCCGGCCAGCTCGTCGACCACGTCCAGGTCGATGCCGTTGGGGAGGATGGGCTCCGCACGGCGGCCCAGGATCCGCTCGGCCTCGTCGGCGGTCACGCCGCTGACGGTCGTGAACACGTCGGCTTCGCGCGCGCAGACCGACTCCATCGAGTGCTTGGCCTCGACGCCGCGCTCGCGCGCGACCTCGTCGGGTTCGCGCCCCGCGAGGCCCTCGGTGGGCAGCCGCCCGGTCGAGGCGATCGACCGGCCCAGCATCGTGGCGTGCGTCGTGAAGATCGTGCCCACGGCCGGCGCCGCCTTCTTGAGGTACAAGAGGCCCGAGCCCGTCATCCACTCGTGGAACTGCGCGACGGCGGCGCGGCCGCGCGGCGCGCAGTGCTCGTCGGTCCAGGCGGCGATCAACTGCCCCGCGGCCCAGCCGAACAGCACCGGCTCGACGTAGTCCCACTGGCCCTCGATCGAGTCGACGCGCCAGTCCTCCCAGAGCTGCGCCAGGATGCGGTCCTTCTGCGCATACAGGCCCGAGAACTCGACCAGCACGGTGCGCGGCCGGCCCGGGATGCGCCAGCGGCCGACCCGCACCGGGATGCCCATCGCGCGGCAGCGCTCGGAGAACGCGCCGCCCGGTTCCTCCTCGAAGGCCGGCGACGGCTGCCCCCCGGTCAGCAGCCAGGGCCCGATGGCCACGTAGTCGTCGCCCAGCCGCCGGCTCAGGCTCTTGGCCTTGGTCGACACCACGGTGTGGATGCCGCCGACCTTGTTGCAGATCTCCCAGCTGACTTCGAAGAGCGTGAGCGGAGCCGTCATGGTGTCTCGATTCTGGATGTCGCGGCCGCGGGGCCGGTCTCGGACCGCGCAGCATGCCGAACGCGCCGCCCGAAGTCGTCGACCACGTTCATGAAGGCGATGAACGCATCGTGCGGAGTGGCGTAGGGGCTGAAGTACTTGTGCACGTCCCCGTCGGAGAACCACTTGGTGCACATGTAGTAGAGGTGGTCCGAGGTGGAGAGCTTGCGCCAGGTGGCGAGCGCCTCGGGGGCCCCCGCCGCCGCGCGGGCCCGGACGTCGGGCAAGAGGGCGTAGAGCGCCTCGTTGGCGGCGCGCTGCATCGGGTTCCCCAGCCAGGCCGTCACGTCGCGCTCGGCGTCGGCCCAGGAGACCGGCCGCGGGATCGCGAGGTCGGCCACGGGCGCGTACTGGGCGGCCACGTCGGCCGGCGTGCGGAACCGAAAGCGCGGGTCGGAGAGGACCGCCGCCGGCAGGTCCTCGAAGAACCGGAAGATGCCGGTCTCCTCCCACTGGTGCTCGCCGAAGGTCTCGTAGTCCATGAAGAGGTTCACGCACGCGTCCCCGGCCGGCGCGTCGTGGACCCAGCGCGCGAAGCGCTGCGCCGAGAGCGGCCACTCCTCCCAGGTGCGGTTGCTGAACCGGAAGGCGATGTCGTCCGAGCGCGGGTAGTCGCGCAGGAGCAGGCGCAGCCGTTCGCAGCCCTGGGGCCGGTACACGTGGTGCGCGCTGCGCCACACGAGCAGGTGGTCGGCGCCCTCGCCCAGGAGAGCCTCGAAGCCGAGCTTCTCGACGCTTTTCGCGATGCGCTCGTCGATCACGAGCTCGGTGTTGCGGAAGGTCGTCGGCTTGCGCCCGAACAGGGTCTCGATGCGCGCGGCCTGCGCGGCGGCCTGGTCCTCGAACTCCGTGAGGTCGGTCAGCGCGCACAGGGAGTGATGCGACGTCTCCGCCAGGAACTCGACGTGGCCGGTCTCCGCCAGCTTCTGGAAGCTCGCCAGCGCCTCGGGCACCCAGCGTTCCAGCTGCTCCAGCACCGTGCCGGACACCGAATAGGACGCGCGGAAGTCTCCGCCATGCCGCTCGACGAGCTTGTGCACCAGCGCGTTCATCGGCAGGTAGCAGCGCTCGGCCACGCGCCGCACGATGCGCTCGTTCTCGGCGTCGTCGAAGTAGGCGTCGCTCGTCCCGATGTCGAAGAACGTGTAGCGCCGCAGCCGGAACGGCTGGTGGACCTGGAAGTACAGGACGACGTCGGTCACGCGACCCCCACCAGCTCGGCGTAGGCCTCGCGCACGCGCGCCGCCGGCGTGTCCCAGCGCAGCGCCAGCGCCTCGGCGCGGCCCTCGTCCTGGAGCTGCTGCGCGAGGCCCGGGTGGCGCAGCACGGCCAGGATCTTGTCCGCGATGCCCTGCACGTCCCAGTAGTCGACCTTCAGCGCGTTGCGCAGCACTTCCGACACGCCGCTCTGGCGCGAGATGATCACCGGGATGTCGAGCGCCATCGCCTCCAGCGGCGAGATGCCGAAGGGCTCGGACACCGAGGGCATCACGTAGACGTCGGCCATCGCGTACATGCGCTCGACGTCGGCGCCCTGCAGGAAGCCGGTGAAGTGCACGTTGCGCGCCAGGCCCAGGCGCGCGCACAGCTCGATCGTCTGCGGCAGGCGGTCGCCGCTGCCGGCGATGACGAACTTGACGTCGGGGCGCACGCGCGCGACGCGCGCGGCGGCCTCCAGGAAGTACTCGGGGCCCTTCTGCGCCGTCACGCGGCCCAGGAACAGGACGATCGGCTCGGGCACGGACTTCACGACGTGCTGGCGCTCCCGCTGCTCGTCGCGCGTCAGCGCGTTGTGCACGACGCGCAGCTTCGCCTCGTCCACGCGGTAGTTCTTCTGCAGCACGCCGCGCGTGAAGTGGCTCACGCACACCACCCGGTCGGCCTCGTCCAGGCCGAGCTGCTCGATGCCCGCCACGCGCGCGTCGGGGCGCTCGCCGCTGCGGTCGCGCTCGCAGGCGTGCACGTGGAACACGAGGGGCTTCCCGCTCGCGCGCCGCGCGGCGATGCCCGCCGGAACGCTCATCCAGTCGTGCGCGTGGATCACGTCGAACCTCTCGCGTGACGCAAGGCTCTCGACGGCGAGCGCGTAGCGCGCCACCTCCTCCATCAGGTCGTGGCCGTAGGCGCCCGAGAACTCGAGCAGGCGCGTGCGCACGCGCTCGCCGCCGGGCTCCAGCGTCTCCTCGATCCAGGCGCGCACGCCGCCCGGCGCCGGGCCGTCGGCGTCCGCAAGCGGAGCGGGGCCGCCGTTCCTCGCCGCCGCGCGGGCCGCGCGCGCCTCGGCCGCGAAGCGCGCGCGGTACGCCTGCGCGTCGAGGTACGGCGACAAGAGGCTGTCGATTGCGACGGTGTCGACCGCGCCCGCCGGCGCAGGCGCGGTCGACGGCGCGGCGGTCGGCACCGCAGCCGGCGCCTCTGCCAGAACCGGCTCGACGCGCAGCCGCCGCACCGGGCGCGGGGGCAAGGGCTCGCGCTCCTCGATCGGGATCTGGTTGGCGCCCACGATGTCGAGGTGCGCGGCGTGCTCGTCGCCGCGCGCGCGCGGCACGACGAACAGGATGTCGACGCCGGCGCGCGCGAGGCCCTGCGTCAGGCCGTGGCACGCCGTGCCCAGGCCGCCGGAGATGTGCGGCGGGAATTCCCACCCCAGCATGAGCACCCTCACGCGAGCGGCTCCTCGACGAGCGCCAGCGCGCGCAAGAGCTCCGCCGTGCTCCAGGCCTGCGCGAAGCAGCCGCCCGGCGCGTGCGGCGCGTCGCCGTCGAAGACCTCCGAGACGTGCCCGAGGCCGGCCTCCGCGAGGTGCGGCGCGAAGTCCTCGAGGCGCGCGCGCAACCACGCGCGCTCCTCGGGCCCATCGCCGATGCCGCGCATCCAGGCCTCGACGAAGAACCCCATCAGCCACGGCCACACGGTGCCCTGGTGGTACGCGCGGTCGCGCTCGGCCGTGCCGCCGCCGTAGCGGCCCAGGTACGCGCGGTCGGACGGCTCCAGCGTGCGCAGTCCGCGCGGCGTGAGCAGCGCCCCGCGCGCCGCGCGCGCGACCAGGCCGCGCTGCGCGCGCGACAGCGGGCTCCACTCCAGCGCCGCCGCGATCACCTGGTTGGGCCGCAGCGCACGGTCGAGGCCGTCGGGACGCCACACGTCGGCGAGGCGCTCCTCCTTCGCGAGCCAGAAGCGCTCCAGGAACGCCGCCGAGGCGCGCGTGCGCAGTTCGCGCCAGGGCCGCGCCTCCCCCTGCCGTCCGACCGCGTCGAAGAGGTGCTCCAGGTACGACAAGAGGAAGATCCACAACGCCTCGATCTCGACCGCCATGCCGTCGCGCGGCGTGACCGGCACGCCGTCGATGCGCGCGTCCATCCAGGTCGCGTTGAGCTCGGGCGCGCCCGCGCGCAGCAGACCGCTGGGATCGGCCCGCAGGCCCAGGCCCGTGCCGTCGCGGTAGTGCGTCGCGATGTGCAGCAGCGCCGGCAAGAACCGCTCGGCCACCTGGGCCGTCGGCGCGCCGGCCTGCTCGTGCAGCCGCACGGCGCGCGCGAACCACAGGCTGGCGTCGACCGAACCGTAGTGGCTGTCCGCGGGCTCCGCGCCGAACACGTTGGGCAGGAGGCCGTTCTTCAGGAAGCGCAGCGCGCCCGCCAGCGCGTCGCCCAAGGCATCGTTCTGTCCGCGCGCGGCGAGGAGGCCCGGCAGCGAGAGGAACGTGTCGCGCCCCCACTCGAGGAACCACGGCCAGCCGGCGACGACGCCCAGGCGCGCGTCGGGCGCGCGGTACAGGAAGGCGTCGGCCGACAGCGACAACGCGCCGCGCAGGCCCGGTCCGGCTTCGTCCGCCTGCGCCGCGCGGCGCGCCGTCTCGCGGCGCCAGCGCGCGCGCGCGTCCCCCAGCGGCGCGCCCAGGTTGGCCTGCGCCAGCGCGTCGCCGCCGTCCTCGATCTCGATCTCGAAGTGGCCCGGGCTGAACTGGTCCTCGTGGCCGTCGTAGCCGCGCTCCAGGTCGAGCGGGTACTCGATGCCGCGGTACCACACCGGGTCGCGCGTGAAGCGCGGGTCGCCGTCCAGCCACAGGGCGATGCGCGGCAGCTCGGCGTAGGGCTGGCACGAGACGCCGCCCGAGAAGGGCTCGACGCGCGGGTCGAGGGCGCCGTTCTCGACGGTCAGCGCGTCGGCCTCGCGGAACGGCAGGAGCGGCCGCAGGCGCAGCGTGACCGGCGCGTCGGTGCCGCGGACGCTCCAGCGCACGAGGACCGCGCCGTCGCCGCGCGCGAGGAGCAGCTCGCGGACGACGCGCATGCGCCCGAACAGCCACGTCCAGCGCGGCCAGGGGACGAGCTCGAAGCTCTCCAGCGCCTGATGGCCGAGCGGCGCCCACAGGCCGGTGTAGCGCGCCATGGAGAGCGGCAGTTCGTGGCCGGCGACGACGAGGGTCTCGTCGAAGCGCGAGAGCCACGCGTAGCGGCGCGGTCCGCCCGGCCGCGGGGAGGCGAGGAGCGCGTGGTAGCGCCGCGCCGGGCACAGGAGCACGGTCGAGGAGGCGAACCCGCCGAGGCCGTCGGTCTCGAGCCACTCCAGCTTCATGGAGCGGCCCAGGTCCAGGAGCGCGTCGCGCTCGATGCTGAGGGGGGTCCGGGTCATCCTGCCCGCGGTCGGCGGGCGGAGAGTGTACGCAGGTCCGCTTGCCCCTGCGCGGGGGCGGCGGCATCCGCTCGGCGCTGCAGCCGTATCGTGCCCGGAGAGGGCCCGTGCGCGATCGTGGGCACAGCGGGTCGTCGCCCGAGCGCGGGCCGTGCCCTGGAATCAAGCCGGCGTAGGCGACCCCGGAGAGGGCCGTCGGCGGGGCCACCGAACCTGTGCGCCCTGTCCAGGGCTTGGGAAGGCGGCGGTTTCTCCACCCATTCAGGGGCTCAAGGTGTCATGCATTTCGGCGAGGTTGACAGGGGTGGCCGGACTTGGACGTTTGTCGTGCAATTCGGCGAGGTCGACACACCAGCGATGGACGCCTACCTCCTGAGACACCAGATTGTCTTGCGGCCAAGAACGACGACACACAGTGCTCGTGGGTCACTGCAGTCGTATGCAAGCACACTTCGCCCAAGCTCATCGTTCACGGATCCGAACAGTCCACCCAAGAGCTGTCCGCTCACTGAGGAAAACAGCAGCACCGCACCTGCGTAGCTGCCTGCTGTTGAACAAGCCGGATCGCCGACCGCGATGTCTGCGAGCCCGTCGCCATCCAGATCTCTACAGAACGCCACAGCGGCGCCGAATGATGTCCGAGCCCCGTCGCGATGCGGATTGGCAATTGAGAGCACACACTCCCCACTCTTGACTGTACGCAGTTCAACGCGGTTTTCATGACCTTCATTAGAAACCAGCATCATCTGCTCGGAGAAACCAGACCACGCGGCAGACACTGCACTCGCCGCCCCGACCGTCCTATTAGTCGGCTCACCGGCTACCACTTCCGGAGCCATGTCATACACTGCAGTACCTGTGCGGCCAGAGACTAGACTAATGTAAGACGTTGCTCCAGGGATACGTCTTGCCGCTCCAATGACTACGTCCGAGACGCCGTCTGCGTCAATATCATTAACAACGCACACACTTGATCCGAAGCTATCACCGATCCGCCCGCCTCTTGCAGTCCATCTTAACGATCCAGTCAGGGTGTCGCGGCACTCTACACGCCCGGCCCCCAAAGACGCATTGGCGGTGGTCGCGTTGCACTCGGGAATGCCGAGCACTACATGACAGGCTTCCTCCTCACCGCCGTCATGAAGCAGAGCTATGGAGGAAACGTAATCCGTGCCAGCTCTGGCCCAGCCCGCTTCTGGTAGACTTGCGCCTGACTGCACATCAATCAGCGCGAAAGATCCTTGCAAGCTCTCCTCCACTCCTGTACTTAATGCTACAACAGCGTTGGAGCATTTCGTGTTAGTACATGCGGCCACCGCTGAGATAAAACCAGCACGTGAATCCTGTAGCACCCACGGTCGATAGGAAGGCACGCGTGCTGCAAGGGGTACAGCGATAAGCTGGGGGGGGGAGCTCCCGGCAATGAGAAGACTGGGTGTGTCAATGTGATCGTAAACGAGGATCTCGGTGAGTGTGCCGGCATCACTTAGAAGTTCATCACTGGCCAATGGCTGAGCCGATATGTGGTCGCCTGCGCGAGAACTGGGAAACATAGCACTGCTTCCCGCGGCACAACTTGCCAACTGTTGCGTCATTGCAAGCAAGAGGGCAAACACACCGTGCATTTTGCCGACAGGCGCGACCAGCTTACTCATTGCCTGCCCCTCACTGCGAGCACGAACCACAGCCAAACTCAATCCGTACGGTCAGTGTGCCGTAGCGGGAGCCAACTGCAATTCCACAGACGGCGACCCTATCGCATGCTGCAGAAGCATCACACTGCATGCCTCCCTTGGAGCCGTAAGGAGCGGTTGGGGTTGTGCCCTGCGTGCTGAATGGTTCCCAGGCCACGGGTGTACCAGTGCTTTGTCCACCTTCATGCCAAGCGGCATTGCTCTGGTTCCGGCACCCGGGAGTATTCCTACGCTGAATGTCGATGCCTATGCGGTGGAACCATCGGCAAGGCTCAGCAGCTCCGCTACAGGTGCAACAACTGCCGTTTGAGCGTGTATCCGGGGGCAGTGGGTTCCGCGGCGGCCCAGTATTAATGAACCAACAGGCTGCACTTGACGAAGTGCTGATCACAGGGTCGCCGGCTGTACAGGGATAGAGTGACTTACATGACAGGGGAGTCGGGGGTGGCGGCTGGCCAATATTGATGTCAATGGCTAGGAGACCGTCTGGATCCACTCTTGCCACTGGATTCCCTGAGGCAAACCTGTAGAGGCTCGCAGGCTCTGAGTATTCGAGGGGGTCACGAGAGATCCATCGCCCATCGACGGCACGCAAATGTCTATTGCGCTGAAAGAGAAGTGTAGAGTCAGGATTCCCGCACAATGCGCCACTTAGACTTCGTGATGACTCAGCAATTGGCGAATTTCGACCGTGTCCTGCAGCGACTCCTGCATACGGTGCAGCTAGCGCGCTGGTCTTGTCAGTAGCATTTGCGTTGCCGTCTAGATCCAGGTCCCCACGCACGTCATAAGCCGGCGCATCGATCCACGCTTGGATCTGCGTCGCGTCCGCCGTGTCGCAATCTCCGTCGGAGTCCGCGTCCCCGCCCGGCAGCCCGAAGGGCACGCCGTAGGCCGAGTACTTGGCCCACTCAAGGATGCCGCCTGCGGAGCTCACGATCGCCGACACGTCGGCGTGCTGGTTCTGGCAGTAGTAGACGCGCTCCTCGAGGGTCCCGTCGCTGGCCGACGTCCACGCCGTGTTCGCGTCCTTGTTCCGGCACACCACGAGATCGATGTACGACGCGCCTCCGAGGCCGTCGTCCCCCGCGCAGTGGTGCACGAACTCCTCTTTCGGGCTTGTGTCGCTCTCGCGGTACCGCGCCACCTGCCGCCACCGCTCGTCGAACGCGTCGAAGTACCACTTGTCGTCGCCATCGACATCGCCGTCGGTGTCCGTGTCCTCGTGCACCGCGATGCGGTACCCCAGGCCGTTGTACCGGTACTCCGCCACGAGCGCCTGGTTGTCCGTGCGCTTCACCTTGCGCAGCCGATAGAACGCGTCCCACTCGTACTCGTAGTGCTCGCCGTCGTCGGTCATGTTCCCCGCCGCGTCGTACGCCAGCGTGAACTCGTTCCCGCCCGTGCAGTCGGTATTCCGCGCCGTCAGCTCGTTGACCGCGTTGTGCGTGCGGCAGTCGTCCACCTCGCCCGTGCCCGTGAAGCTGCCGTCCCCGTTGAGGTCGAGCTTGTCGCGGTCCCAGTTCCCCGTCTGGCTCAGCGTCCACTCTTGGCGCCGCGTGCGGCTTGTGATGCTCCCCGCCGACAGCGTCCCCTCGTCCGCATCGACCAGCCGGTCCACGTCGTCCATCGCGTACTTGACGTCGAACCCGGCGTGCACCAGGTCCTTGGCCGACGTGATGTTGGAGTTGCGGTCGTACGTGAGGTCGACGTGGTAGAAGTCGACGTCCGTCGTGAGGT
>CAZKIO010000055.1:0-28869 GCA_964552795.1 uncultured Planctomycetaceae bacterium | reverse complement strand
CGCAGGAACGCGCTCATGTCCTCGGGCAAGGGGCTCGTCACCTCGATCAGCGCGCCGTTCGCGGGCGTGCGGAACACCATGCGGTGGTTGTGCAGCGCGTGCCGATCCATGCCCAGAGCCGCGCGGTCCTCGGCCGTCAGCAGGCCGTCCAGCGCACGCTCGAACGCCAGCTCGTCGAACCCGTAGAGCTTGTCGCCGACCACCGGGTGCCCGATCGCCGCGAGGTGCACGCGGATCTGGTGCTGCCGCCCGGTCAGCGGACGGCACGAGAGCAGCGCGCAGCCCGCGTGGCGCTCGAGCACCGTCCATTCCGTGCGGCACGACTGCCCGTCGACCGCGACCGTCATCTTCAGGCCGACGCGCGACGCGCGCGCGGGACCGATCGGCAGGTCGACGACGCCCGCGTCACGCTGGGGTGAACCGAACACGATCGCCAGGTACTCCTTCCCGATCTCGCGCCGTTCGAACTGCGCGTGGACGTGCGCGTGCGCCTCGGGATCGAGGCCCACCAGCACGACGCCGCTCGTCTCGCGATCCAGGCGATGGCACAGCCGGGGCGCGCCGCCCTGCTCGAGCTCGAAACCCGCGCCGTAGCGCGCGTGCACACGCTGGATCAGGGTGTCGTGGAAGTAGCGCCCGCTGGGGTGCACCGTGACGCCGGCGGGCTTGTCCACCGCGAGCACGCGCCCGTCCTCGTAGAGCACGCAGAGGTCCTCGCTCGAGGGCGCGGGCATCGGGCGCCGCGACTCCTCGGGGATCACGACGACCACCAGCGAACCGTGCCGCAGCTTGCGCCCGGGGCGGCGCTCCTCGACCGGCGCGCCCGTCCCGCCGGGCTGGTCCGGCAGCGCGGCGTCGACCAGCACGTGGCCGCTCTTCACCAGCTCCTGGATCGACGTGCGCGACCGCCACGTCAGGTGGCGCACGAGGAACGAATCGAGCCGCACCTCGAAGCCGTCGTGCGGTCGCTGGAACGCGCTGGCGTCGACGCGCAGTTCGAAGCTGTGCGGCGCCTGGGTCAGGTCGCGGTCGCGTCCGAAGATCCCCATGTCAGCCCACCAGGATACGCGCTGGCGCCGAAAGCCCCTGGAAACGAAGCGGCCCGGCGCCGGGCCGGGCCTCTCCCGATCGTGTCGCGCGTGGCGCGCGAACCAGGCCGCTCAGAACTTGCGCGCCGGGCGCGCGCGACGGCGGCGCTTCGGTGCGTTCGGGTCGTTCTTGCGCGTCGCCTTCTGGATCACGCGCAGGCGTTCGCGCCTTTCGCGGCGCCGCTTGTCCGAGCGCTTCTCGTGCCAGGTGTTGGCCTTGGCGAGGCGGAAGATGCCGCTGTAGTTGCACTGGCGCTTGAAACGACGCAGCGCCGCCTCGAGGGATTCGTTGGCTCGGACCTGGACCTTGATCACACGCGGTTTCCTTGGGGTGGCTCGGGGGCGTCCGGACGCGGGAACGCTCCGAAACGCGGGCGGAAGAGACTACCGGCAGGATCGGCACAGGCCAAGAGCCCGCTGGAATCGCGCCCGCGGCCTTGGGATCCTTCCGGCGTGCAAGGGACGGGCGGCAGCCCCCGCGAGGGGGACGGGGCGGAGCTCGTCGGAGCCGTCGAGCGGGTGACCTACACCCACGAGTCGAGCCTGTACTCGGTCCTAAGGATCGTTCCCGACAAGGGTTATGCGCCGCCGCCGAGCCTTCTGCCGTTCGCGCCGGCGCTGGTGACCGCCGTCGGCCGGATCGACCGGCCAGTGGCCGGGATGCGGCTGCGCCTGGGCGGCCGCTGGACCGAGCACCGCGAGCACGGGCAGCAGTTCGAGTTCGAATCGGTCGAGGTGCTGCCCCCCGCCGGCCGGACGGGGCTCGTGAAGTACCTGGCGTCCGAGCGTTTCGAGGGCATCGGCGAGACGCTGGCCGAGCGCATCGTGGCGGCGCTGGGCGACGATCCGCTGGGCGAGATGCTGGCGCACCCCGAGAAGCTGGACGGCGTGCGCGGGCTGCGCGCGGCGGTGCGCGACAATCTCGTCGCCGCGGTCGCGGGCGATTTCGGCGCGCACAAGGCGCAGGCGTTCCTGCGCGGGCACGGCCTGGGTGCCGTGCAGGCCGCGGCGGTCGTGCGCAAGCTCGGCGCCGACGCCGAGGCCTTGGTGCGCGAGGATCCGTACCGCCTGGCGCAGAGCGTGCGCGGCATCGGCTTCTCGACGGCCGACCGGATCGCGTCGGCCCTGGGCTTCGCCGCCGACGACCCGCGGCGCGCGCGTGCGGCGCTGTGGCACGCGCTGCAGTCGGCGGCGGATGACGGGCACTCGCTGCTTCCGAGCGAACGCTTGATCGCCGAGGCGCGCGCGCTGGTCGAGGAGGCCGTCTCCGAGGCCGGTTTCCGCGAGGCGCTGGCGGAGCTGGAACGCGGATCGGCGCTCGTGGTCGAGCGCGACGCGGAACCAGGCGAGCGCGTGTACCTGCCGCACCTCGCGCACTGCGAGCGGGAGCTCGCCGGCAACGTCGCGCACCTGGTGCGTTCGGGCCCGCGCGGCGCGCTGGCCGAAGCGGCGGACCTCGAACGCCTGGAACGCCGCGAGGGCGTGCGCCTGCACGATCAGCAGCGTTCGGCGGTCCTGGGCCTTCTCGCCGAGCCCTTCGCGCTGCTCACCGGCGGCCCGGGCGTCGGCAAGACCACGATCACGCGCTTCGTCGTCGCGCTGGCGCGCGCGCGCGGCGCGGCGATCCTGCTGGCCTCGCCGACCGGCCGCGCCGCCAAGCGCCTGTCCGAGGCGACCGGCATGGAGGCGCAGACAGTGCACCGGCTCCTGGGCTACGACCCGGCCACCGAGGGCTTCGTGCACGACGCGCGCAATCCGTTGGCCGCGGACATCGTGATCGTCGACGAGGTCTCGATGCTCGACGTCGTGCTCGCGCACCACTTGTTGAAGGCCGTGCAGCCGCCGACGCGCCTCGTGTTCGTGGGCGACCCGGACCAGTTGCCGTCCGTCGGCCCCGGCAACGTGCTGCGCGACCTCCTCTCGTGCGATGCGGTGCCGCGCTGGCGCCTGAGCGAGATCTACCGCCAGGCGCGCGGCAGCCTGATCGTCGCCAACGCCCACCGCATCCTGCGCGGCGAGGATCCCGAGTTGCCCGCGCGCGGCGACCATGCCGCCGACTTCTACTTCTTCGCCGAGGAGGATCCGGCGCGCGCGGCCGACCTCCTGGTCGACGTCGTGACGCGGCGCGTTCCCGAGACGTTCAAGCTCGCGTGGGTCGACGACGTGCAGGTCGTCGCGCCGATGTACCGCGGCGAGTGCGGCGTCGACGCGCTGAACGAGCGCCTGCGCGCGGCGCTGGGCGCCGGCGGGCGCGAGGTGCGCGTCGGCCCGCGCACGTGGCGCACGGGCGACCGCGTGATCCACACGCGCAACGACTACGAGAAGGGCGTGTTCAACGGCGACATGGGCCGCATCGTCGAGATCGACCACGAGGGCCGCATCGTCGTGCGCTTCCCCGAGCGCGAGATCGGTTACGCCGGCTCCGAGATCTCCGACCTGCAGCCGGCCTTCGCGATCACGGTGCACCGCTCGCAGGGCGGCGAGTTCCCGTGCGTCGTCGCGCCGCTCGTGCCCCAGCACTGGATGATGCTGCAGCGCCACCTCCTGTACACGGCGGTCACGCGCGCGAAGCGGCTGTGCATCCTGGTGGGCTCGCGGCGCGCGCTGCGCATGGCTCTCGACAACGCCGAGGTCGCGCGGCGCGAGAGCGGGTTGACGCACCGCCTCCTCGCCGCTCTCTCGCGCACATGAACCGCGTCGGCCGGCCGTGGCGATTCCTCGTCGAGGAACGCGGCTACCGCCGCCTCTGGCTGGCGACCGCCGTCTCGGAACTCGGCACGACGGTGCTCAAGGTCGCGTTCCTGCTCCTGATCCACGGGCGCGCGGTCGCGCGCGGGGGCACCCCGGAGACCGCGAACGCGCTGATCCTGATCGCCGAGACGCTGCCCATGGCGCTCTTGGGCCCCTTCGCCGGCGCGCTGGTCGACCGGCACGACCGCCGGCGCCTGCTGGTGCTCGCCAACCTGTGCCTCGCCGCGCTCGCCGCGGCAGTCCCCTTCCTCGCGGCCTTCGACCCCGACTGGCCGCTGTACCTCGTGGCGATGGCGGTCGCGGGCATCTCGACCGTGTTCCCGCCCACGCGGCAGAGCGCGATCCCCGACCTCGTCGGCCCGGCGCGCGCGGGGACGGCCAACGCGATCTCCTCGAGCACCACGAGCTTCGTGTTCGTCATCGGCGCGGGCCTCGCCGGCGCGATCCTGGAGCGCCTGCCGATGGACGCGTGCTTCTGGCTCAGCGCCGGCGCGTTCGTGGTCGCGATCGGACCGCTCTCCCTCGTCGTGCTGCCGCGCTGGAGCGGCGACGCGCGCGGCTTCCGCGAACTCCTGCGCGAGGTCGGCGCGGGCCTGCGCTACGTGCGCGAGCGCCCGCCGATCCTGTGGATCATCGCCTGCTACTTCATGGCGTTCACGTTCATCGGGATCTGGTTCCCGCTCGTGCCCGAGTACCTGCGCCGCGACCTGGGCGTCGACGCGGAGCTGTGGCTACCGCGCACGTGGCTGGCCTTCGGCCTGGGCGGGATCGTCGGCGGCGCCCTCGGAGCATGGATCGGACGCGTTCTCGGCATGGGCCGCGCCATCGTGCTGATGTTCTTCGTGGAGCCGCTCGTGGTCGCAGCGTTCTGGCTGGCGGAGGGCCCGTGGGCTGCGTTCTGGCTCTCGTTCGGCTGGGGCATCCTGGCGTTCGCGTACTTCGTGCAGGAGCACACCGTCATCCAGCAGGACGTGGCGCCCGGCTACCGCGGGCGCGTCTTCGGCTTGCTGCCGCCGCTGCAGGCGCTGGGGATGCTCACCGCCAACTCGATCGTCCTCGTCATGGCGGGCCGCATCGCGCCGCGCGAGATGATGCTGCTCGCGGGTTCCGTCTACCTCGTGGCGTCCACCGCGATCCTGGTGCTGCTGCCCGGCGGCCGCATGCTGTGGCGGCGGCCGAACGTCGCCGAGCCGGGTGACGGCGCGTCAGGCACCTGATCCGGAGGATTCCGCGCGCTGCTTCGCCCACCACGCGAGGCGCCTGGCGACCTCCTTCTCGAAGCCGAACGGACCGGGCTCGTAGAACACGCGGCCGCGCAGCTCGTCCGGCAGGTACTCCTGCGGCGCGTAGCCCGTCGCGGAGTCGTGCGCGTAGCGGTAGCCCGCGCCGTAGCCGAGCGACTTCATCAGGCCCGTCTCGGCGTTGCGGATGTGCAGCGGCACGGCCGCGCCCGGCGTCTCGCGCGCGGCCTCGAACGCGCGGCCGAGCGCGACCTTCGCGCGGTTCGACTTGGGCGCGGTCGCCAGGTAGATCACCATCTCGGCCAGCGGCAGGAAGCCCTCGGGTGGACCGAGCACGTGGAACGCCTCGCGCGCCGCGACCGCGATCTGCAGCGCGGCGGGATCGGCGAGGCCTATGTCCTCGGCGGCCATCGCCAGCGCGCGGCGAAAGATCACCATCGGGTCCTCGCCGCCGTCGATCAGGCGCGCGGCCCAGTACAGCGCGCCGTCGGGGTCGCTGCCGCGCAGAGACTTGTGGAACGCGCTGAGCTGGTCGTAGTGGACTTCGCCGCCCTTGTCGTGGCGCGCGAACCGCAGTTGCAGCGCCTCGCGCGCGAGGTCACGGTCGATCCGCCCGCCCGCGCCGACGGCGTGCGCCGCGGCTTCGAGCACGGTCAGCCCGCGCCGCGCATCGCCGTCGGCCTGAGCGGCGATCCAGCGCAGCGCTTCGTCGTCGACGGAGAGCTCCATGCCGCCCAGGCCGCGTTCTGCGTCCGCCAAGGCACCGCGCAGGACGCGCTCGATGTCCTCGGGCCCCAGCGGCTTCAGCACCAGCACGCGCGCGCGGGACAGCAGCGCACCGTTGACCTCGAAGCTGGGGTTCTCGGTCGTGGCGCCGACGAGCGTCACGGTGCCGTCTTCCACCGCGGGTAGCAGGCTGTCCTGCTGGGCCTTGTTCAGGCGGTGGATCTCGTCGACGAACAGCACGGTGCGCCGGTTCTCGCGCGCGATGCGTGCGCGCGCCTCCTCGAACACGACGCGCAGACGAGGCACGCCCTCGCTGACCGCGCTGAACGGCACGAACGCGCGCTGGCCGGCCGACGCGACGAGGTGCCCGAGCGTCGTCTTGCCCGTGCCCGGCGGCCCCCACAGGATCACGGAGCCGAGCACGCCGTCCTCGATCGCGCGCCGCAGCGGCTTCCCCGCTCCCACCAGGTGCTCCTGGCCGACGAGTTCGTCCAACTTCCGCGGGCGCATGCGCGCCGCGAGCGGCCTCGCCGACGGATCGGCGGCGTCGAACAGCGCGCCGTCGCCGGAGTCAGCGCGTGTCGCCACCGCTCTCTCCCCGGCCGACACGGCCGCTCGTGCTGAGCAGGACCGCGGCGGCGACCGCCACGTTCAGCGACTCGACACCGGCGGCGATCGGGATCGTCAGGGCATCGAAGCCCTCGGCGGCCGCGGGCAGCGCGCCCGTCTCGCCGCCGATCCACAGCGCGATCGGACCGCGCCAGTCGAACCGCGCGGGATCCGCCCCGCCGCGCGTGCCGGCGCGGGCCTGGCGCACGCCGCGCGCGGCGAGTGTCCGCGCGAGATCCGCCGCTTCGACCGCCGCGGCGACCGGCAGCCGCAACAGGCTGCCCATCGATCCGCGCAGCGCCTTGTCGTTCCAGGGCGACGCGCCGCCGCGCACGGTGGCGAGCGCGCTCGCTCCGAAGGCCTCCGCCGCGCGCGCGATCGCGCCGAGGTTGCCGGGATCCGAGACGCCGGCGACGACGACGATCAGCGTGCGATCGGAGCACGGCACGGAAGCCAGGTCGACGCCCGCGGGCACCGGCGCGATCGCCAGGATCCCCGGCGAGGTCGTGAGCGAGCTCGCACGCTGAAGCAGATCGCGCTCGACGGCCCGTACGGCGACGCCGCGCCGGGCGAGTTCCTCGGCGCGCTCCCAGCGGTCGTCGGCGACCAGCGCCACCTCCAGCGCGAGACCCGCTCCGAGGGCATCGTCCACGAGTCGGTCCCCCTGCAGCACCAGGGCCGCGGGATCCCTGCCCGCCAGCACGGCGCGCGCGCGCTGGACCAGCGGGTTCTGCATGGAGCGGACGACGTCTTCGGCGCGCATCGACGAACGGGTAGTCTAGCGCCCCCATGCGCGGCCCGTCCTCCCGATGAGCAACCTGAAGACAGGCCGCGTCGTGCGCACGGACGCCAAGGTGTGCCACGTCCTGGTCGAGGGCCGCGTCCTGCATGCCGCGCCGCGCGGCGCGCTCTACGGCGAGGACGGCGTGCGGCGCGACCAGAAGAACCCGGTGGCCGTGGGCGACGAGGTCGAGGTCGACGTCGCCAGCTCGCCGGCGAGCCTGGAGCGCGTGCTGTCGCGGCGCAACTTCCTCTCGCGCGTCGCATCGTCGCACGACCCGCGCGAGCAGGTCCTGGCGACCAACATCGACCAGCTCCTGATCGTGGGCTCGCTGGACAAGCCCAGCTTCTCCAGCAACCGCACCGACCGGATCCTGGCCGCGTGCCACTGGCAGCACATCCCGGCCACGCTGGTCCTGAACAAGATCGATCTCGTCGACGAGGAGGACGTCGCCGCGATCCGCGACACGTACGAGCGCATCCCGATCGAGGTGTTGTCCACCAGCGCCGTCGTGCCCGCCGGCATCGACGAGCTGCGCGAGCGCCTGCGCGGGCGCACCAGCGTCGTGTACGGCGCGTCCGGCGCCGGCAAGTCGAGCCTGTTGAACGCGCTCCAGCCGGGCCTGGGCCTCAAGGTCGGCAAGATCAGCAAGTACTGGGACCAGGGCCGGCACACGACGACCTTCTCGCAGCTCCACCTGCTCGACATCGGCGGCGCCGTGATCGACACGCCGGGAATCCGCGTGTTCCGGCCCTACGGCATCCCGCTGGACTCGCTGCGCGACTGCTTCCCCGATTTCGCGCCGTTCCAGGCGCGCTGCAAGTTCGCCGTGTGTTCGCACGACCACGAGCCGGATTGCGCCGTCTTCGACGCGGTCGAGAGCGGCGAGCTGGCCGCCAGCCGCTACGCCAGCTACGTCGAGATGCTGGACGAGGCGCGCGGCGCGCAGGCGTCCGAGGGCGACGAGAGCGACCCTGACGAGTGAGACGCGGGTCGCGCGGACGCACCACGCGGTTACCGGCGGCCGCTCACCCGAGCCAGCCGCGCAACGAGGCGAGCTTCCAGATCCAGCCCGCGGACGCGGCGAAGCCCAGCACGAGCAGCCACCAGCGCCAGCGCATGGCAGCAAGATCCGAGGCGAGGTCGCGGCCGCGCGCGTGCTGCACGAGCGCCAGCACGGCGGCCAGAGGCACGAGGAACGCGAGCAGGAACCCGAACGGCTGGTTCCTCAGCGAAGCGGCGAACTCGCCCTGCGCCGCGAGCGACACCGACGTCGTCACGCCGCAGCCGGGACACGGAACGCCCGTCCACTGCAGCATCCGGCACGGATCCATCCCGAGCCTCTCGTGCGTCCCGTATCCGCGCGGATCGGGATCGACGAACGCTCCCAGCACGACCACGGCGGCCAGGCCCAGGAGGGCCAGCCCGAGCAGCGTCCAGTGCTCGTAGCGGCGCGCGCTGCGCTGCGTGCGGATCGGTTCGGCGGGCGGGGGCACGGCCCGCCCATCATCGCCTCGGCGGCCTCTCGCGGTCCAGCCGCGGCGCGCTCAGTTGAAGTCGTACACGTACGACAGGCGCAGCTTGTTCAGGATCGCGTACGGCAGCTTCGTCAGGAGCTTGAGGTCCGGGTCGCCCCGGTCCTGGAAGCCGCGCAGCACGGGGTTGCGCATGATGAAGAAGCGGCGCGACGCGCGGTCGTCGGCCTCGTACGAGCCCGGCCGCACCTCGCCGCCCAGCTCGACGTTCAGCGCTCCCGTGTAGAACACGCGCACGCGGTGCGCATCCTGGTTCTTGGCCAGGTCGCGCTGGCCGGGGTCGCCGCCCGAGTCCAGGAACTCGTGCGCCAGGAGGATCTCGTCCACGTTCACGTGCAGGAGCGGAGTGTTGATCCGCTCGCACGAGTTCAGGTCCACCAGCGTCGCATCGCGCACCTTCAGGAAGTACTTGCGATGTTCGTCGAGCACCTGCGAGAGCCGGGTGTACTTGCTCTCGATGTTCCCCTTGATCAGGAACGAGTCCGTCAGGAGCAGATCCGAGACGATCGTCAGCATCGCGCGTCGGTGGAGGGTGGTCGGACGTGGAGTGTCGGCCGCAGGGCCCCCGCCAGATGGAAGGAACCCGTCGCCAGCACCCAGCCCCCGTCTCCGGCAAGCTGCACTGCCTTGGCGAGGGCGCGAGCGGGATCCGACGCTGTTTCGGCGTCGAGGCCCATCCCAAGCGCTTGCTCGGCCAAGGTGTCCGCAGCCCGCAGCGGCCCGGAGGTCGCCGTGGTGCAGACGAGCCTATCGGCTCGACCACGGAGCGTCTTGAGGACCGCCTCGGCGTCCTTGTCCCGGCCCAGCGCCAGGATCACGATCGGCGCGCGCCGCGGCAGGCGCGGGTCGGCGCCGGCCTCGTCCAGCAACGCCGCGATGCTGGAGGCCACGTGCGCGCCGTCGATCAGCACCGGTGTGGCGCCGATCCAGCGCAGCTCCTGCCGCCCCGGCAGGCGTGCCGCGTCGATCGCCCGCGCGTCGAGGTGCGACCGCGAAAGTCTTTCCCCGCCGGCTCCGGCGACGCCGCGGCGGCCCAGTTCGTCCAGGACCAGCTCGGCCAGCGCGGCGTTGCGCTCCAGCAGCGTCCGCCCGTGCGACGCGGGCCGGAGCACCGCGACGTCCAGCGCGCGCGCCGCGTCCTCGATCACGACGCGCGCCTCGTCGAGCTCGGGCACCTCCGCGGCGAGGCCGACGCCGCTCACCAGCGTGCAGCCGGGCTTCAGGATCCCGGCCTTCTCGCGCGCGATCTTGCCGCGCGTGTCGCCGAGGACCTGCGTGTGCTCCAGGTCGATGTTCGTGATCACGCACACCTCGCCGCGCACCACGTTCGTGGAGTCCAGGCGCCCGCCGATGCCGACCTCGACGACGGCGAACGCGCAGCCGCGGCGCGCGAAGCACAGGAACGCGGCGGCCGTAATCACGTCGAACCACGTGGAATCCTCGGCGTCGGTGCGTTCCCGGACCGCGGCGTCCCGCGCCGAGAGCGCGCGTTCGAGACCGTCGGCGAGCAGGTCGTCGTCGACCTCCAGGCCGTCGACGCGGATGCGTTCGTGGACGCGTTCGACGTGCGGCGACGTGTAGAGACCGGTGCGGATGCCCGCGCGCGCCAGCGCGGCGGCGATCAACGCGCTGACCGTGCCCTTGCCCTTCGTGCCGGTCACGTGGACGGCGCGGAAGCGCGCCTCGGGGTTGCCCAGGCGCGCCGCGAGGTCGCGCATCGGCCCGACGTCCTGGCGCATGCCGCGGCGGTCGCGACGCTCCCAATCGACGAGCGCATCGAGGCGCTCCAGGGCGCGGGCCAGGCGGTCGGTGCTCACGCGCACACGCTACCCAAGCCCCGGCCGCGCGCGCTGCGGCGGATCGGCGCGGATCCGGGCGGAGGCCCTTGGGCTCGCAGGGTCCCCGTTCCGAAGGAGCGGGATAGGATCTAGGAAATGGATGCCGCCCCGCGCGCGCGGGAACCATCCAGCGCCCCCA
The DNA here is from genome assembly GCA_964552795.1 of uncultured Planctomycetaceae bacterium. Classification (GTDB taxonomy): domain Bacteria; phylum Planctomycetota; class UBA1135; order UBA1135; genus JAEUHZ01. Next base: position 18,161 of record CAZKIO010000055.1, on the reverse strand, counting down.
AGCGTCCACGGTTGCGAGCGAGCGATGACCGAACTCGTCCACAGGGTGAAGATCTTCGTGTTCCAGAAGGCGGGGCCCGAGCCGCACTACCTGCTCCTGCGCCGGGCGCAGGGACTGGAGAGCTGCTGGGGTCCCGTGCAGGGCCAGATCGGCTTCGGCGAGAAGCTCGAGAGCGCCGTGCAGCGCGAGGTGCTGGACGACACGGGGATCCTGCGGCCACTCGACGTGATCGACCTGGGCATGCCGGCGCGCTGGTCGCTGGGCCTCGAGGAGGTCGTCGAGTGGACCTACGGCTTCCACGCGATGGCGGGCGCCCAGGAGGTGCGGCTCGACCCGCGCTGGTCCGACTTCCGCTGGGTGAACTTCGGCGAGGCCTACCCGAGCCTGGAGCTGGAGCTGGACCGCGCCGCGATCCTGCGGCTGCACACGCTGCTGCGCGCAGCCTAGCCGCAGCCCTGCTCCACGGCCGCGGGGCCGGCCGGCGGCGCGGCGGGCACGATTCCCCGCTTGCGCCTACGATGACGTTCCAGGCGCCTCGCGATGCTCCCCCTCGCCTTCCTCGCGGCCGTTCTCATCGGCCCGGTTCCGCAGTCCGCGCGCGCGGGCGTCTCCGACCTGCTCGCGCCGCAGACCGGATCCGCGGCCGTCAGCGTCCACGCCGACGCGCTGGTGATGCGCGAGCGCACGGCGCGATTCGATCCGGAAGCGCTCGCGCCGGGCATCGATCTCGTCCGCGTGGGAGTGTTCGACGATCGCGTCCTCGTGGTGCGGTTCCTGCGCCGCGAACCGACGGCCGACGGCTTCGTGTGGGTCGGTGACGTCGTGGGCGCGGAGGAGGGACGCGCGACGTTCGCCGTCGCGCGCGGCCACCTGTCCGGGAGCCTCCGCGCGGGGCACGCGCTGTTCCGCGTGCAGGCGCGATCCGCGGCGGATTGCATCGTGCAGGAGATCGATCCGCGGCGCTTTCCGGAATGCACGCCGCCGGTCGAACCGGAGGGCCTGCCGCGCGCTCCGGCCGTTCCGCAGGTGCCGGCGGGCACGTCGGGACTCGCCGCGGCCGGTCCCACGATCGACGTGCTGGTCGTGTACACGCCCGCCGCGCGCGCGGCCGAGGGCGGCACGGCGGCCATCGAGGCGCTGATCGACGTCGCCGTCGCCGAGACCAACCAGGCCTACGCCGACAGCCAGGTCGCGCAGCGGCTGCGGCTGGTCGCGCGCGCCGAGCTCACCGGCTACGTCGAGACGTCCAGCTTCTCGACCGAGCTGGGACGCCTGACCCTGCCGTCCGACGGGTGGCTGGACTGGGTGCACCCGCTGCGCGACGCATGCGGCGCGGACGTGGTGTGCATGATCGTCGAGAACAGCTTCTCGTGCGGCGTCGCCAACGCGATGACGACCACCTCGCCGCCGGCGTTCGCGCCCTACGCTTTCGCGGTCACCTCGCGGGCGTGCGCCGTGGGGAACTACACGTTCGCGCATGAGCTCGGCCACGTCATGGGCCTGACGCACGACCGCGACAACGCCACCCGCAAGTGCTCGCGCGCCAGCTTCGGGCAGGGCTTCACGCAGGCCAACGCGGCTTCCGGGTCGCCGGCGGTGTCGCTGCACGGGAACCTGGTGGCGTTCACCAGCGATGCCACGAACCTGGTCGCGGGAGACACGAACGGGATCGCGGACGTGTTCCTGCGGGACCGCGGGTCGCTGCAGACGCAGCGCGTCAGCGTGTCGAGCACGGGCGTGCAGGCGGACGGCCCGCCGATCGGCGCGCCGGTGATGACCAGCGGACGGTTCGTGGTGTTCGCGAGCGCGGCGAGCAACCTGGCGCCCGGCGACACCAACGGCGTCTCCGACATCTTCTTCCGCGACCTGCTGGGGCCGATCACGATCCGCGTCTCGCCGGGTCCCGGAGGCGTGCAGGCCGACGGGCCCTCCTGGGACCCGGGCCTGTCGGCCACCGAGGTCTGGATCACGTTCACGAGCGCCGCGCCGAACCTGGGCGCCAGCGCGGCGGCGCCGCAGGTGTTCGCCTACGACCGCACGGTGGGCACGGTGGTGCTGGCGAGCGCCGCGCCGGGCGGCGGACCGTCGAACGCGGCGTCGGGCGGGTCGCGCGCGTCGAACGACGGCCGCTACGTCGCGTTCTGGAGCGCGGCCAGCGATCTCGTCCCGGGCGACACGAACGGCGCCGTCGACGTGTTCGTGCGCGACGTCGTCTCGGGAACGACCGAGCGCGTGAGCGTCTCGGCCGCGGGCAGCCAGATCGCCGGGCCCTGCGACACGGGCGTGACGATCTCGCCGGACGGGCGTTTCGTCGTGTTCGTCACCGCCTCGGCGGACGTCGTCGCGGGCGACGGCAACGGCGCGGCGGACGTGTTCGTGCGCGACCGCGTGCTGGGCGCCACGCTGCTGGCCAGCGCCAGCCTCTCCGGCGCGCCCGGCAACGGTGCCTCGTCGCCGGGTTCGGTGCCCGCGATCTCCAACGACGGCCGGTACCTGGCCTTCGCCAGCTTCGCGAGCGATCTCGTGCCGGGCGACACGAACGGATCGATCGACGTGTTCGCGCGCGACCTCTTCGCGGGCACGACCGAGCGCATCAGCCTCACGTCGTCCGGGGCACAGGTCGCGGGCGGGGGCGGCATCGGCCCGCGCGTTGCGCTCTCGGGCGACGGCTCCGTGTTCGCCTTCGCGAGCGTCGCAGCGCTGGAGCCCGACGACACCAACGGCCTCGTCGACGTGTACGCATTCAACCGCGACGAACCCTATCCCGTGGGCCTGACGACCTACGCCTACGGCTATCGCACGCCCGACGCGCAGTGGCGCACGATCATGGCGTATGCCCCGGGAACGCGCCTCGCGATCTTCTCGAACCCCGCGGTGACGCATCTGGGCCAGCCGCTCGGCGTCGCCGTGCCCAGCCCTTTCGCCGCGGAAGCGTGGCGCGTGCTCAACGAGACCGGACCGCAGGTCGAGGGTTTCCGCGGCGCGTTGACCGCGGCGTTCTGCTTCGGCGACGGGAGCGGCGCGCCGTGTCCGTGCGGCAACGCCAGCGCGACGGCCGACGAGGCCGGCTGCACCAACTCGCTGGGCCTCGCCGGGCGGCTGCGCGCGCTGGGCGGCGCTTCGTTGTCCAGTGACACGCTCGTGCTCGGCGGAGCGGGGATGCCCGACAATTCCGCGCTCTACTTCCAGGGCACGACGCGCGTCGCGGGCGGCGCGGGTGCGGCCTTCGGCGATGGCCTGCGCTGCGCGGGCGGCGCCGTGCAGCGCCTGGGCGTGCGTGCGAATGTCGCGGGTTCGTCGGCGCTGCCGAGCCTGGGCAGCCCGCCGGTCTCGGTCCTGGGCGCGGTCGCTTCACCCGGCGTCCTGCACTATCAGGTGTGGTACCGCAACGCGGCGGCGTTCTGCACCAGCGCGACGTTCAACCTGACCAACGGGTTGACGGTGTCGTGGCAGCCGTGACGGGCCGCTAGACCAGCGGCAGCGTCGCGAAACCCGCGCCCAGCACGGGCGCGGCATCGGCGCCGAACCAGCGCTCGATCACGCTCGCGTAGACCGAGCGGAAGTCCGTCGTGAACACGAGATCGCCATTGTCGAGTTCGTCGAGCGCGGGATGCTTGCCGTACACGCCGCCCTTCACGTCCGCGCCCAGCACCAGCATGGGACCGGCCGTGCCGTGGTCGGTGCCGCGCGAGCCGTTCTCCTGGACGCGGCGGCCGAACTCGCTGAACGCGACGATCAGCACCTTCGACGACCGGCCCTGGAGATCGTCGAGGAACGCCGTCAACGCCGCGTCCAGGCGGCGCATGCGGTCGTCGTGCTGCGGACGCTGGTTGTTGTGGCTGTCGAACCCCGGCAGCCCGACCGAGATCACGCGCGATCCGACGCGCGCATCGATCAGCGCGGCGGCGATGCGCAGCGCGGAGCCCAGGTCGTCCTCCGGGTAGGCAGTCTCCGTCCGGTACGTCGCGGCGGCGCGACGGATGCGCACCGACGACGCGTTCGCGTCGGAGAGCACGCCGCGCAGGCGGTCGATCGCCTCGGCGCTGCCGCTCCGGGCCTTGCGCTGACGCTCGCGGCTCTCCTCCAGCGCGCGCGCGTCGGCCTCGGCGGCCCTGCGGTACGCCTCCAGGTCCTCCGTTTCGGTGCCGGCCCAGCGGTAGCTCTGCGGTGTCTGGAAGATCACGGGCGGCCGCGCGAGCGTGTAGACGGAGAACGGCGCGTTCGCGCCGACGTGCACGACGAGTTCGGGGCTTTCGGTCGCCTTCCACGCCGTCTCGGCGAGGCGCCCGATCCAGCCGCGGCCCAGCGCGCGACCGCGCTCGCTGGCGGCGTGCCAGATCTCGTACGACTTGAAGTGCGAACGGACGGGGTTCGGGTAGCCGCAGCCCTCGACGAGCGCCACGCGTCCGGCGTCGAAGTGACGCCGCATGCCCTTCAGAGCCGGATGAAACCCGCGGTAGTGATCGATGCCGAGCACCTCCTGCGCGGCGATGCGCGTCGCCGTGCGCGCGCGGCCGTAGGCGTCGTCGCCGAACGGCACGATCGTCGAGAGCCCGTCGTTCCCGCCCGTGAGCTGCAGCAGGACGAGCGTGCGCGCCTCGTTCGCGTCCGTGCCGTCGCCGAGTCCGCCGAGCATACGCACGCGCGCCTCCGCGCCGCGGCCCAGGAGCGCGGCGCCGCCGAGGGCCAATCCGCCGGCCAGCAGGCTGCGCCGGTCGAGCGACAGGGGCCGTTCGCGGCTCGTCATCCCAGTTGCGCCTCCGGCAGGCTCAGGATGAGGTGAGCGAGGCGCCTCAGGATGCGCTCGGCGTCCATGCCGCCGTCGAGCAGCTTCCCGTTCGCGATCTTCAGCTCCTTGCGCTCCGCCGCGAGGAAGGCGCGCATCCGCGCGCGCGTGTCCGCGGGCGCCCGGATCGCCAGGAGCTCGTCGAGCATGCAGTCCACGATCTGGGCGTCGTTGCGCGCTCCCGTGCGCGCGACGCGAACACACAGGTTCATGGTGGGCACCCAGCCGCTGCTCTCGACGCGCCGCAGGAGGTCGAACGCCGGTCCCTTGGGTTTCACGTTCTTCATCGCGGGCCGCGCGGCCGGTTCGGGCGGCACGTCCTCGCCGCGCATGCCTTCTCCATCCTGCATCGTGTCGCCGGAACCGGGCGCGGACTCCGCGGCCATCTGAGCCTCGATGTCCGCCACGCTGCTGACGTCGTCGAGCTTGACCACGCCGAGCAGGAATCCGGCCAGGTTGCCGCGCTGCATCAGCGTCGAGGTCGAGATCCAGGCGTAGCCCTCCTCCCAGCCCTTGACGCTGGGCGGCGCGAAGAGGCGCTGGCCCAGGACGGCCGCGCCGGCGCCGAGCAGCGTCGGCGGCGCGTCGATCCGCGTCCGGCGGCTGATGCCGACCAGGTATTCGATCGGACTCTGCACGCGCGCGCCGACGATCTCGTCGCGGTAGAAGCGCGGGTCGGTGAACAGCTTGCGCAGGAACGGCACGACCTCGTAGTCGCACCGTCGCAGGCAGGCCGCGTACTCGTCCAACCGCGCCGCGTCCGGCTCCGCGCCCTCGAACCACGCGAGCAGCCGGCGCGCGACCCAGCGCGGGCACGCGTCGTCTGCCAGCAGGATCTCGACGAGCCGCGCCGCATCGGCGTTCCCCGTCACGCCCAGGATCGTCTTCTCGCCGTCGTCGTGCTGGCGCGCGCGGAACTCGAAGCGGCCCAGCCGGTTCGCGGCGTTGCCCGTCAGCGCGCGCGCGGCCTCCTTGACGTCCGCCTCGGTGTAGTTGCCCTCGCCGAGGCTGAACAGCTCCATCAGCTCGCGCGCCAGGTTCTCGTTCGGGTTCCCCTTCCGATTGGCCTGGTTGTCCAGGTACAGCAGCATCGCCGGATCGCGCACGATGCCGCGCAGCAGGTCGGCGTAGCTTCCCAGCGCATTCCGGCGCAGGAACTCGTGCTGCTGCAGCACGAGGAAGCTGCGCTTGGCGTCCTCGACCGACGTCGTGAAGAAGCCGTGCCAGAAGAGCACCATCTTCTCGAGCAGCACGTCCTCGCTGTCGCGCATCCGCGAGAGCCACCACGCCGTGCCCTCCTGGAGCTGGCGGCGGTCGCGCTCGCGCACTTCGCGCTGGATGCGCTGCTTCTCCTCCGGCGAGAGCTCCCGCATCTTCTTCGCGTCCGGCTCGACGATCGGCTCGTAGGCCGGCATCTCCCACTCCGCGGACGGCGCCAGCAGGCGCTCGACCGTCGCGTCGAGGCCGGCCTGAACGGCCGCGTCGACCTCGGCGCCGCGGGCGCCGAACCCGGCGCGGTTCAAGAGGTGCTCCGCCGCGCGCGCATCCCAAGCGATCGCGCCGGCGGGGGCGGCGCCGCCGGGCGCAGCCGATTGCGCCAGAAGGAGCAATGTGGTGAGGGCAAACATCCGAGGTGTCCTGTGCGCGGCGACCGCGCGCGATGCGCGGCGGTCACGACTGCCTGGGACAGCCTCCACCAACCCGTGCCATCCGTCCAGGTATCGGTCTCGGTTCGCTCGACAGGCCGCCGTGGCGCGAGCGCGCGGCCGCGCCTAGGATGCCGCACGGGAACCGCCGGTGCCTGACCCCGGCCTTCGACACCACCATGCGCATCCAAGCCATCCTCTCCGCCCTCTCGATCTGCCTCCTCGCGGCCGCCTGCGCCAGCACGCCGACCTTGCCGAAAGGCGACCCCATCGGCGAGGAGATGCACCCTCAGACCGTGCGGCGCTTCGCGGTCGTCGACGCCACGCCCTCGAAGTTCTTCGAGCAGACCCTGCTGGTCGAGGCCACCATCGAAGCGGTCTGCCAGACCAAGGGCTGCTGGATGAAGGTCTCCGACGAAGGCAAGGTCGCGATGGTGCGCTGGGAGAGCGGTTGCGGCGGCAAGTACGCGTTTCCCAAGGACGCGGCCGGCAAGCGCGTGCTGATCCAGGGCTCGTTCTACCCGAAGAAGATCAGCGAGTCCGACGCCGAGCACCTGCGCGAGGAGGCCGGCGGCAACGTCGACTTCCCGCGCGAGGGCTACGAGTTCAACGCCTCCGCGGTGATGATCCTCGACTGAGCGAGTACGAAGTCCGGGCAATCAGCGCACGTTCGCCGACCTGGACCCGCATGCGCCGTCCCTGTGCGCGCGGGTCCGGGTCGGCGAACGTGCGCTGATTGCCTTGACTCCGTGCTTCCGTATTCTCTGCGCGCATGCCCGATCACCGCCCCGCCCCGCGCGATCTGCCCGCGTTCCTCGACGTCCTGCGCCGCGAGAGCGAACTCGTCGAAGTCGCGGCCGAGGTCGATCCGGACCTCGAGATCGCGGAGATCCACCGGCGCGTCATCGCCGCCGGCGGACCGGCCCTCCTGTTCGCGCGCTGCAAGGGCTCGCCGTTCCCCGTGGTCACCAACCTCTTCGGGACCGCGCGGCGCGTCGAGCTGGCGTTCGGGCCGCGGCCGCAGGACCTGATCCGCCGGGCGGCGCGCCTGCCCGAGGAGCTCGTGCCGCCCACCTTCGGCAAGCTGTGGCGCGAACGCGGCCTGTTCCTCGCGCTTGCCAAGGTCGGCATGAAGCGCAAGTCGCGCGGCCCGATCCTGCAGACGGTCCGCACGCCGCCGCGCCTCTCGCAACTGCCGGCGCTGAAGACGTGGCCGCGCGACGGCGGACGCTTCGTCACGCTACCGCTCGTGGCCACGCGTCATCCCGTCACGCACGGGCCCAACCTGGGCATGTATCGCATCCAGATCCACGACGACGACGCGTGCGGCGTGCACATGCAGATCGGCAAGGGCGGCGGATTCCACCTCGCCGCGGCCGAGGAGCGCCGGGAGCCGCTGCCCGTCGTCGTGCACGTCGGCGGACCGCCGGCGTTGATGCTGGGCGCCATCGCGCCGCTGCCCGAGAACGTGCCCGAACTCCTGCTGACGAGCCTCGTCCTCGGCGAGCGCGTGCCGCTGGTCCACAGCCCGCACTCGCCGCTGCCGATCGTCGCCGACAGCGAGTTCGCGCTGCTGGGCGAGATCCAGCCCGGCGCGCGCCGCCCCGAGGGTCCGTTCGGCGACCACTACGGCTACTACTCCGAGACGCACGACTACCCGTGGATGCGCGTGCGCGCGCTGCTGCACCGCAAGGACGCGATCTGGCCGGCCACCGTCGTGGGCAAGCCGCGGCAGGAGGACTTCTTCCTCGGCGACTTCCTGCAGGAGCTGCTGTCGCCGCTGTTCCCCGTGGTCATGCCGCAGATCCTGGACCTCTGGAGCTACGGCGAGACGGGCTACCACTCGCTGTCCGCGGCGGTCGTGCGCGAGCGCTACAAGCGCGAGGCGATGGTCAGCGCGTTCCGGATCCTGGGCGAAGGCCAGCTCTCGCTGACCAAGTTCCTGCTGCTCACGAACCGCAGCGTGGACTTGCGCGACTTCAGGTCGGTCCTGCCGCACGTGCTGGAGCGCGCCGACTTCCGCACCGACCTGTTCGTCTTCGCGAACCTCTCGATGGATTCGCTCGACTACGCCGGCCCGCGCATCAACGAGGGCAGCAAGGGCGTGCTGCTCGGCACCGGCGATCCGATCCGCAAGCTCCCCGGGGAGTTCACCGGCACGGTCCCGGCCGGCGTGCGCAAGGCGCGCGTCTTCTGCCCGGGTTGCCTGGTCCTCGAGACCGCCGGCTACGCGGAGGACCGCGAAGCGCCCGCGCGCCTGGCGCGCGAGACCGCGTTCTCCGGCTGGCCGCTCCTCGTCATCACCGACGACGCCGATCGACACGTGCGCAGCGCCATGAACTTCCTGTGGGCCACGTTCACGCGCTTCGATCCGGCCGCGGACATCCACGCGGCGGACGTCGCGCTCGTCGCGGGACACGCGAGCTTCACGCCGCCGGTGGCGATCGACGCGCGGATGAAGCCCGGGTATCCCGCCGAGCTCGCCTGCGACGAACGCACGGCGGAGACCGTCACGCGGCGCTGGAAGGAGTACTTCCCGGCGGGCATGGCCATGGGCGACTCGGAGCGTGGGCATCTGGACTGAGGGCGCGCTACGCTGGCCGCCGTGATCCACGCACTCCTGCCGCTCTCGCTCTGCCTGCTCGCGACCACGCAGGACCGCAAGCCCCTGCCGGCGGCCGAGGTCATCGCCCAGCTCCCGCCCGACGGCGGTCCCGAGTTCAACCGGCTGATCTTCGAGAAGAGCCCGTACCTGCTGCAGCATGCGCGCAATCCGGTCGACTGGTGGCCGTGGGGTGCGGCTGCGCTGGCCGAAGCCAAGCGGCTCGATCGCCCGATCTTCCTGTCCGTCGGCTACTCGACGTGCCACTGGTGCCACGTCATGGAGCACGAGTCGTTCGAGGACGCCGAGGTCGCACGCCTGATGAACGCGGCCTTCGTGTGCATCAAGGTCGATCGCGAGGAGCGCCCCGACGTCGATCAGGTCTACATGAGCTGGTGCCAGGCGGCGACGGGATCGGGCGGCTGGCCGCTGACGATCCTCGCGGCGCCCGACGGCAAGCCGTTCTTCGCGGGCACCTACTTCCCCAAGGACGGCCCGCGCGGGATGCTCGGCCTCGTGCCGGCCGTGACGGAGGCCTGGACGACGCGTCGCGCGGAGATCCTCGCCGCCGCGGCACCGGTGCTCGATTCGCTGCGCGCGCGGATCGACGCGGGCAGCGGCGACCTGCCCGGCCTCGAGCTGCTGGCGCAGGCGCGCAGCGAGCTGCAGGCCGACTTCGACGCCCACAACGGCGGCTTCGGTCGCGCGCCCAAGTTCCCGGTCCCCCATCGCCTGAACCTCTTGTTGCGCATCGAGGATCCGGCGCAGGCCTCGGCGGCGCGATCCATGGTGGTGGCGACGCTGCGCGCCATGCGTGCGGGCGGGATCTACGACCAGATTGGCCTGGGCTTCCACCGCTACTCGACCGACGCCGAATGGCTCGTGCCGCATTTCGAGAAGATGCTCTACGACCAGGCGCTGAACGCGCTGGCCTGCATCGACGCCTACCAGGCGACGGGCGAGGCCGAATTCGCGCGCACCACGCGGGAGATCTTCGAGTTCGTGCAGCGCGAACTGCGCGGTCCGGAGGGAGCGTTCCACTCCGCCATCGACGCCGACAGCCAGGGCGGCGAGGGAACGTTCTACCTGTGGACGCAGCGGCAGGTCGCCGACGCGCTCAGGCCGGAGGAGGCGCAAATCGCGCTCGAAGCCTTCGGCCTCTCGGCGGACGGGAACTTCGTCGATCCTCATGCGCGCGCGCGGGACGGGCGCTGCGTGCTGAGCCTTCGGCGCACGCTCGACGGGCCGCTCGAAGCCGTCCGCAAGAAGCTGCTCGAGGTGCGAGCGCGGCGGCCGCGGCCGATCACGGACGACAAGGTCCTCACGGACTGGAACGGATTGATGATCGCGGCGCTGGCGCGCGGCGCGCGCGTGCTGGGCGAACCGCGCCACGCCCAGGCGGCGCGCGCGGCCGCCGATTTCGTGCTCGAGGAACTGCGCGACGATCAGGGCCGCCTGCTCAAGCGCTGGCGCGACGGTCACGCCGCGGAACTGGGCCTGCTGGAGGACCACGCCTTCCTGGCGTGGGGCCTGGTCGAGCTGTTCGACACCGACCTCGATCCGGTGCGCCTGGCGCAGGCGCGCGTCGTCGCCGACGCGATGATCGCGCGCTTCGCGGACGCCGAGCGCGGCGGGTTCTACACGTCACCCGGTGACGGCGAGGCGCTCATCCTGCGCACCAAGGAGGCCTACGACGGCGCGCTGCCGTCGGGCAACTCCGCCGCGGCGCTCGTTCTCGTGCGTCTCGCGCGCCTGACGGGCGAGACGCGCTACGAAGAGCAGGCGCGCGGCACGTTCAAGGCCTTCGCGAAGCACGTCGCCGAGTCGCCCTCCAACTACGCGGTCATGCTCACGGCGCTGGACCACGCCCTCGCGCCGTCGCACGAGGTGGTGATCGTCGGCCGCCGCGGCGAGGAGACGACCGAGGCCATGATCGCCGCCGCGCGCCGCGGCTGGCGTCCGCGTCTCGCGCTGATCTTCGTGCCGATGGACGAATCCGAACCGGCGATCGCGGCCACCGCGCCGTTCGTGCGCAGCTTCCGCGCGGTCGACGGCCGGCCCGCGGCGTACGTCTGCCGCAATTTCACCTGCGAAGCGCCGGTCACGACCGTCGCGGCCCTGGAGGCGTCGCTGGCCAAGGCGCCGGCCGAAGTGCTCCCGCCGCCGCCCAGGTAGCGGCACGGCGTCACTCGACGACGATCACGGTCTTCTCGATCCGCAGCGGCTTCTTCGTCTGGCCGCCCGGCGTTCCGAAGCTCTCGAGCGCCTTCAAGGTGTCCTGTCCCGAGACGATCTCGCCGAAGATCGTGTGCTTGTCGTTCAAGCTGGGCGTCGGCACGAAGGTCAGGAAGAACTGGCTGCCGTCGGTGTTGGGGCCGGCATTCGCCATCGAGAGCAGCCCCGCGCGATCGTGCCGCGCCTGCGGCGAGAACTCGCCCGCGTACTTGTAGCCCGGGCTGCCCGTCCCGCGGCCCAGCGGACAACCGCCCTGCGCCATGAAGCCCGGGATCACACGGTGGAAGGTCAGGCCGTCGTAGAAGCCCAGCTCGGCCAGGTAGATCGTGCTCGACACGTGCATGGGCGCGACGGACGGGTTGAGCAGGATGCGGATCGGCCCCTCGCTCGTCGTGAGCTCCCAGTAGTACTTGCTCTGCGCGTCGAACACGACCTGCGGCGGCATGGGCAGCTTCGTCTTCCACCCCGGAGCGCTCGAGTCGATCGACTTCGAGGCGATGAACGCGCGGATCGCGACGATCGCGGGATCGCCGGGCGCCGCATCCGGGGCTGGAGTCTTGGCGGTCACCGCTGCGTCCGGGGCCTTGGCCTCGGGCGGGGTGGCCGGCGTCGTGGCCGGCGTCGTGGCCGGCGTCGTGACCGGCGCGGCCGGCTGCGCGGCGGGTGCCGCGCCGGACGCGGGAGGAGTCGACGCGGGCGCCGGGGTCGGGGCCTCCGCGCTGCACGCGGCCAGGGGCAGACCGAGAAGGAGGAGGAAGACGTGTGTGCGCTGCATGCGCGCGAGCATACCGACCGGCGCCGGCAATGCGGTGCATTGCGCTTGGCGGCCCAGTCCTGGGAACCCCTGGGATCGCGACACCCGCGGGCTCAAGGATGCCGCCCGAGACCCCGAAGAGGCCAGCGGAGGCTCTCCATGTCCGACCTCGGTCTCGTCGCGCCGTTCCGCTCCGCGGAGCGGCGGTTCCAGGATTACCTCGCCGTGCACTCGGTCACCGAGGGCTGGTTCCGGCTGGAGTCCGCCGCGATCTGGGATGCGCTCCTGGCCCGTCAGAAGACGGCCGGGATCGAAGGCCACCTTCTGGAGATCGGAGTCTGGCACGGCAAGTCCGCAGCCCTGCTGGCGTCGCACCTCAATACCGCAATGGAGACGTGCGTCCTGGTGGACCTGCACATGGAGCGCGAGCGGGTCGAGGAGACCCTGAACCGGACGGACGCCGACCTGTCCGCCGTGCGCCTGCTGCCCACCGATTCCCGCCGCTTGCCGCTCGATCCCCTGATGGTCGAAGGCTTCCGCGCGTTCCGCTGGATCCACATCGACGGCGAACACACGGGCGATGCGGTCACGAACGACATGGCGGTCGCGAACTCGCTGCTCTCCGCCGACGGGGTGGTCGTCGTCGACGACTTCTTCAGTTGGATGTACCCGCAGATCACCGAGGCGGTTTTCCGCTACGTGCGCGCGAACCCGGATCACTTCGCGCTCTTCCTGTGCGGCTTCAACAAGGCGTACCTCGCCCGTCCGCACCGCTCGCACGAGTGGCTCGCGTTCTGCAGGGACGGACTGTCCGTTGCGCTCGAAGCACGCGACGTCGAGACGACCCTCTCGAAGACGACCTATCCGGGCGAGATGAACGTCTTCGGGATCGGTCCGCGCGGCCACGGAAGGGCGCAGCGCGGTCCGGATTGGGACCCCGACACGATCCGCATCTAGCCTCGGTCCCTCAGTGCGCGTGCGCCGTGCCGGTCTTCGCCGGCGCAGCCTGCGCGGGGCTGCGCTGCCGAAGCCACGTTCCGGCCAGGATGCCGAGCACGGTCGCGATCGCGAACAGCTTGCCTTCGCCGATCTGCGCGAGCGCCGTGCCCGGACACGCCGCCGAGATCGCCCAGCCCACGCCGAAGATCACGCCGCCCGCGAAGACGCCCCGATGGCTCGACTTGCGGGTGAGGCCCGCGCCGCCGCCCGAGCGCTTCAGCAGCGCGATGCCGGCGGCCGCCGTCGCGATCGCCACGCCGATCACGCCGAACAGGTGCAGGTCGGTCAGGCGGAACATGCCGAAGATCGCGTCGAAGTCCGTCGCACGCGCGCGCGACAGCAGGAACCCGAAGACGGCGCCGAACGCCACGAACACGAGGTTCCTCACCGCGCGCCTCCCACGAGGCCGAGGCCCCAGACGAACGCCGCAGTGGCCGCGAATCCGCCGACCATGAATCCGATCGTTGCGATCAGGCTGGACTTCGCCCCCAGGGCGATGCCGACGATCGAGTGCCCGCTGGTGCAGCCGCCAGCCACGCGCGCGCCATAGCCGATCAGCGCGCCCCCGGCCGCGAACAGCACGAGCTGCGCGGCTGGTGCGACGCCCATCGCCCCCAGCGCCGCGACCGAGGTCGTGGTCTGGAACCCGCCGTCCGCGAGGTTCGCGATCAGGCCGCCCAGCGGCAGCCCGAGGGCGAACCACAGCTTCCAGCGGCCCGGACCCGCGGGCGCCGCGAGCGCGCAGGCCTCCGCGTAACCCGAGGAGATGCCGAGGGCACGTCCGGTGACCGCGGCGAACACCGGCACGAACAGCCCGATCGCGAGGCCGGCCGCCCAGAACGGCCAGGCGTCCACGAAGACGACGTCGAACATGAGTGGAAGTTCCTTGGAGCGCGCGATGCCCCGCTCGGGGAGTCAGTCTCGCCCTGGCGGGCCGGGCTGTCCACCGGCTCAGGCGCGCGCCGCGGTATTCTCGCTGCCGCCGCCGAATCGCGCGGTCCCACGGCCCGCGCGGCTGCGTAGCGCGGCCGGAGAGAACCTCATGATGCCCAAACTGCTCAACGGTTCGCTGCAAGTCCTGGTCGCAGCCTGTGCCGTGGCCCCCGCGATGGCCTGCCGCACGTCGTTTCCGCAGCCGTCCGCCGCGGAGTCCGCGCTGCGCCTCGAGGACCATGCGTTCGACCAGAGCCATGCCGCATGGACCGCCGTGCTGCGCCAGCACGTGCGCGGCGACCGCTTCGATTACGCCGCCTCGAAGAAGGACCGCGGCGCGCTCGACCGCTACGTGGCATCCCTCGAAGCCGTGGAACCCGACCGCTTCGCGCAGTGGACAGCCCGGCAGCGCTACGCGTTCTGGATCAACGTCTACAACGCCTACACCGTCCGGCGCGTCGTCGACGCGTACCCGGTGAAGAGCATCCGCGATCTGGGCGACGAGAAGCTGTCGGTCTGGGACCGCGAGCTCATCCCGCTCGGCCGGCTCGTGCCGGACCTGCGCAAGGCCCGGCTCACGCTGAACGACGTGGAGAACCAGATCCTGCGGCCGACGTTCCGGGACGCGCGCGTGCACGCGGCCATCAACTGCGCCTCGGTGGGCTGTCCCCCCCTGCGATCCGAGGCGTTCGTCGCCGAGCGCCTCGACGCGCAGCTCGACGAACAGGTGCGGGCGTGGCTGCGGGACGGTTCGCGCAACTCGTTCGACCCGGCGAAGCGCGCCCTGGAGATCTCGAAGGTCTTCGAGTGGTTCCGGGAGGACTTCCAGAAGAACGGAAAGAGCGCGCGGCACTGGATCGCCGGCCACTTGCCCGAACACGCGGCGTGGCTGGAGGCGGAGCAGCCGCCCGAGGTTCGCTACCGTGAATACGATTGGGCTCTGAACGACGTGGAACGCTGATTCCGCGCAATCATGGGACCCAGGTGACGAGCACGCCGTTCGTGAGGTTGAAGCCGGCGGGAGTGCAGAACGCGGCAATGTTCCGGAAGTAGGTCTGGTACGCGTAGGTGGCGCCGGCCTGCGCGCCCGTACGCACCGAGATCGGCACGTCGCCGGCCTCTGGATACTGCGACGCGCCGGACACGTTGAGCTTTGCGCCCAATCGCACGGTCGCGCCGCTCGCGCACAGGAGGCCGTCGCCGAACACGACGCCGGATCCGCCGCCCGCCGGCAGCGTCCCCTGGAAGTAGAGGGCGAACGCGTTCGTCATGCGCGTCCCCACGAGGGCCAGGGAATCCAACGAGATCCGCGCGTTCCCGGCCGGGACGAGCCGGCCGCCCAGGCCGAACGAGTGCAGGCACCCCTCGCCGAAACCCAGGATCGACTCGTTGCCGCACGGGCACGCCGCGCCCGTGCCGTCGCCGAAGCAGAACGGGACGTTGGCCGAAGGGTGGGCTTCGAACGCGCCCATGTCGATGACGGGCGCCGATCCCGCGCCGCCGTCCGCCACGTCGGGGTCGTCGACGAAACGCACGTTGCGGGCGAGGTCCAGCGACCCGATCAGCAGCGCGGAGTTGTCGCCGCGATCGATGCACGGCGAGCCGTAGGCGAGGCGGAAGTCGCCGGCCGAGGGGTTCGCGAATGCCGGCGGCGTGTCCGTGTTGCCGACACCCGCGGCGTTGCCCGCCACGCACGAGTAGCGCACGTCCGCCCAGTCGCAACAGACCTGATGGAACAGACCGGGAATCGCCACCTGGTTCCAGAAGACGATGCAGTTGGTGATGCGCGCCCCGGGGTGCAGGGTCTCGATCCCGCCGGTCTGGCCGCCCGTCGTGTTGAAGGCGATCGTGCAGTTCGTGATCTCGACGAGCTGGCCGGATTCCAGCGCGATCGCGGCGCCCTGACCGACCCCGGAAGGCACGCTGAAGTTCTCGTAGAACAGCGAATTGTGGATCTGCGGCACCGAGTTGCTGTAGGCGAAGAACGCCGTGCCCTTGCCGGCGCTGTTGCCGCGGAAGACGCAGCGGTCGATCCGGGGCACCGCCCCGGCGAAGGTCACGACGCCGCCTCCCCACTGCGCCGCCGAGTTCGACTCGAAACGGCAATCGACGATCACCGGGATGCCGCCCGTCACCGAGATCGCCCCGCCGCTGCCGTCCGCATGGTTGGCGCGGAACCGGCACCACGCGATCGTCGGCGAGCTGCCGTTCATGGCCAGCCCCCCGCCGTGGACGGACGGGCCGCGTGCGTTTCCGCCCTGGACGGTGAACCCGTCGAGCCGCGCACCGGCCGCGACCGCGTTCGCCGTCACGACGTGGTTGCTGTTCTCGCCCGTCATCGCCAGCGCGTCGTCGCCGGCGAGGTCCCCGGAGAGGATCGTCTCGTTCGCCTGGACGTCGCGTTCCTCCAGCGCCGTCTCGATGCCGGCGAAACCGCCGTAGATCCCGACGCCGCTCTTCAACGCGAACGAGGCCGACTGCGCCAGAGTCGCGCTCGGAAGGTACGTGCCGCGCGCGACCCAGATCGAGTCGCCCGAGACGGCGGCAGCCAGCGCGTTCTGCAGGCCGAGCGTGCCCTGGAAGGCGTCGGCCCAGGACGAGCCGTCGTTGGCTCCGGTCGTGGCGAGCGCGTTCACGTACAGCGTCGAGGCCTGCGCTCCCGCCGCGATCGGGAACACGCCGCACAAGCCCAACCAGGTCATCCGCAGCCACTGCCTCATCGGAACCTCCGGCGTGAAATCCGTCCCCTGCCGGCGCGCAGGCCGGACCTCCGCGGGGCGCGGGCGCGGCTCGAATCGTAGCGCAAACCCGCGATCCCGGCTCGGGGGTGGGGCCGGGACTCCCGTGGCCGCCGCTCAGCCGTTGCGGAAGTCGTAGAACGCCGCGTTCTCCAGCTCCGGCGCGGCCGCGCGCCGCACCTGCAGCGTGCGGATGGCCCACAGGTCGCGGAACACGCGGTACTTCAGCGCGGTCGTGTCGAGGTAGTCCACGCCGCTGCTGCCGCCCGTCCCGGTGCGGCGTCCGATCACGCGCTCGACCATGCGCGCGTGGCGCTGGCGGAAGATCACGAAGCGCTGCTCGACCTGCACGAGCGCGTCGAGCAGCTCGCGGGGCCACGCCAGGAGCGGCAGCTCGCGGTACGTCTCGATGAACAGGATGGCGGCGCGGATGCGCCGGCGGCGCGCGCCGCCCTCGGCCTCAGTCGGCGCGAAGAACGCGCGCACCTGCGCCTTCTCGGCCTCGTAGCGCTCGCGCAGTTCGGCCCGCGCGGGCCCCTCGGGCGCGATCGACAGCGCGTGCTCCAGCGTTGCGTCGATCTCGCTCGCGTGCGCCTCCAGGAAGCGCTCGACGAAACGGTCTAGCCGCGCATCGGCATCGGGATGCTGCGGGTCGCAGCCGTCGATCGGCGTGCGCCACAGCCACGAGTCGATCGCCTCGCGCAGGCTGGGCCGGTCCGCGAGCGCGCGCTTCACGCGCTCGTGGGCCGGCGATGGGCCGCCGTCGGGCGCGCGCAGCGCAGCCAGGTAACCGTTCTCGGCTCCGCCCGCGGGCCCGAGCGAGATCCGTTCGGCCTCCGGGAGACCGAACAGGATCTCGATCTGGCGCAATTGCGCGCTCTGGAAGCCGCTGGCGGGCAAGAGCTTGGTGCGGAACGCGAGGAACTCGCGCGTCGGCATGGTCTCGACCAGCTCCCAGTGCACTCCGGCGACGCGCAGCACGGTGCCCACGCGCTTCAGGCTGCGCACCGCCCCCGACAATTCCTGCTCGGCGACGCGGTCGGCCAGGAACAGGTTGCGCGCGGTCCGGACCTCGCGCAGCACGAGCTTGAACCACAGCTCGAAGACCTGGTGGACCGTGATGAACAGGACTTCCTCGTCGTCGAGCGCGTCTTCGTCGCCCTCCAGGCCCGACTGCAAGGAGAGGAGGTCCTCGACGCGGATGTAGTCCCAGTACGTGGCGGCCATTCTGTGAGGTTGCGTGTCCTTTCGTGCGGCGCCCCGGGGCGTCGCGTCTGCGCAAGGTACCTGAAACGTTCGTTCCGCCGGCGCGGGGCTCTCACGGAGCGTGCGCCGGTCGTCCTGAGCCGGCGCCCCGGCACGGTGGGGCCTGAGGGGGTTCGGCCGCGTCGGGCAAGGATGCGGGAGGGTCCGGCCGGCTGGAGAGAGCCTTTCCGTGAGGGAGGCCGGCCCTCCCGCCTCCGCTTGC
>CAZKIO010000054.1:0-30653 GCA_964552795.1 uncultured Planctomycetaceae bacterium | reverse complement strand
GCGCCTCAGAACTTGCGGCCGCGGATCACCGCCACGTCGTGCGTGTAGATCACGAGCGCGTAGTTCTCCGAGTATCGCGTCTCGACGATCTCGAGGATGCGCCGCGCCACGGGCTCGCTGCACAGCGTCTCGATGCGCACGTTGGACGACATCCAGCGCGCGTCGCGCACGCCGTGGCTGCCGCTGCCGCGCGCGTCGCACACGGTGTAGCCCTTGGCGCCGGCGCCCAGGATCTCGGGCAGGATCACGTGCTCCAGCGCCTCCTCGCAGATCAGCACCACCAGCTTGACCGCGTTGTCGCCGCTCATCCTGCCCCCTGCCACCGGTACGCCCACTTGACCATCTCATGGTACAGCGGCACGCCCACCACCACGTTGAACGGGAAGGTGACGCCCAGCGACGCGCCGAGCGAGAGCGCCGGATTGGCTTCCGGGATGGCGATGCGCATCGCCGCCGGCGCGGCGATGTAGGACGCGCTCGCGTACAGCACCGCGAGCATCGTGGTGCCGCCCGGCGACAGGCCGAGCAGCAGTCCGGTCAGCACGCCCGCCACCGCCGACAGCACCGGCATCACGATCCCGAAGCCGACCAGGAACGCACCGGCGCGGCGCAGATCGTCGATGCGCGACGCGGTGACCACGCCCATGCCGAGCATGAACAGCGACAGGAAGCCCTTGAACAGGTCGCTGTAGAAGCGCGTCAGGTACTGGCTCGCCTCGGCGCCCCAGGCCCAGCCGATCAGGAGCCCGCCGACCAGCAGCACGATGGCCTTGCCGGCCAGCACCTCGTGCGCAAGCAGCCGCCAGCGCGTGTCGCGCTGCACGCCCTTGGCGAGCATCACGCCGATGATCAGCGCCGGGAACTCGAGGAACACCAGCATCACCGACATGAAGCCCTCGTAGCTCACGTCCTGGCGCGCGAGGTACGAGGTGCCGACGGCGAAGGTGACCACCGACACCGAGCCGTAGTGCGCGGCGATCGAGGCCGCGTCGGGCCGGGCCAGGCGGCCCAGCCGCCGCAGCACCGGGAAGGCGATCAGCGGCGTGGCGGCGCCCATCACGACCGCCACGAGGACGGGCACCGCCAGGTCGGCCAGCGTGGCGCCGGCCAGCTCGATGCCGCCCTTCAAGCCGATGGCCAGCAGCAGGTAGATGCTCAGCGTGTCGGACAGGCCGCCCGACAGCTTGAGGTCCGATCGCAGCAGCCCGGCCACGAGGCCGAGGACGAAGAAACCGACGACGGGATCGACAGTCACGGGGGCAGGAGGACGGCGGGCTGAAGCGGTGCGGCGAAGGCAGCGACGGACGGTCGATCCGCCGCCACTGTGGCGCGCGCGGCGTGCGGCACTCTAACAGCGTGACTGCGGCCGCGCCGGAATGTCGCGCGTGAAGGAGCTGGCCAGGCAGGAGCCGTCCTCGGGCTCGCGCCGTCGGCGCGCAGCACGTCTGGCTTCGCTGGCCGGCCCGTCCGCGGAAGGATCGATCGTGGAGCGGTGCGGCTGCACTGGTTCAGGTCCTCTCGCGCCGTGGCGGGTGCAGGCGACACGGTGGAATCGTCCCGGCGCGTTCCTGAGAGCAATCCGTCCCGATCGCACCGGCTCTTGTCGTCGGATCGGATTCCGTGGGGATATCGATGGGAGCCGCGATCTCCGTGTCATCGAGGGGAGGGAGGCGTCCATCGGTCGGAAGCGGACGGCCGATCGCGCGGGCGAACTCGGCGGGCGTGACGCCGTGGTCACTAGGCAGGAGCGGATCCGCGCCGAGCGCGAGGAGGCGGCGGACGAGTTCCCGGCACCCTCCAGGCTCCGCGGCCGCCTCGGCCTCGCGCACGCTCCCCTGCCCCGCTGCGCCACGCACGTTTGCCAGGGCAAATCGACGCGCCGCCGGAGCCCCGCGAGTTGGTATCCTCACGGGCCTTGTCCCGACCCGACATGGACCCGCTGACGCACCCCACCGAACCCGCCGGGACGGCCCCGGCCGGCCGCCAACCGCGCCGCGACGGCTCGCTGCCCAAGCCGCCGTGGCTCAAGGTGCCGCTGCCGGGGGGGGAGGGCTACGCGCGGCTCAAGACGCTGGCGCGCGGCCTGAACCTGCACACGGTCTGCGAGGAGGCGCGCTGCCCCAACATCGGCGAGTGCTGGAAGGGCGAGCACGCCACGATGACCCTGATGGTCCTGGGCGACGAGTGCACGCGCCGCTGCCGCTTCTGCGCCGTCAAGACCGTCGACCGCGCGGCGCCGCCCGACCCGGGCGAGCCGGAGCACGTGGGCACGGCCGTCGCGGCCATGAACCTCGCCTACGTCGTCATCACCAGCGTCGACCGCGACGACCTCCCCGACGGCGGCGCGGGCCACTACGCGGAGTGCATCCGCTCGATCCGCCAGCGCGCGCCGCGCACGGTGGTCGAGACGCTGATCCCCGACTACCAGGACGGCGACCTCGCGGCGCTGATGGCGGCGCGGCCCGACGTCCTGGCGCACAACGTCGAGGTCGTCGACCGCCTGCAGCGCAAGATCCGCGACCCGCGCTGCTCGTTCGAGCGCTCGCTCTGCACGCTGCGCGGCGCGAAGGAGCACGATCCGGACGTGTTCACCAAGTCCTCGCTGATGGTCGGCCTGGGCGAGACGAACGACGAGGTCCTCGACGGCATGCAGCGCCTGCGCGCGGCCGGCGTCGACTTCCTGACTCTGGGCCAGTACCTGCGCCCGACCAAGAAGCACGCGCCTGTGCGCGAGTACGTCACGCCCGAGCGCTTCGACGAGCTGGAGCGCCTGGGCCGGGACATGGGGTTCCTGTACGTGGCCTCCGGGCCGCTCGTGCGCTCGAGCTACAAGGCCGGCGAGTTCTTCGCCGCCCGGCTCGTGCGCGAACGGCGCGCGCGCGCCGCCGAGGAGATCGCACGATGACCGCGACCGAGATGCTCTCCGTGATCCAGTCCGACGGCGCCGTCAACGGCTGGGATCCCAAGCTGAAGGACGAACAGCTCCTGCACTGCTACCGCACGATGCTGCGCGTGCGGGCCTTCGACGACGTGTGCCTCAAGCTGCAGCGCTCGGGCCGCATCGGCTTCTCGATCCCCAACAAGGGCGTCGAGGCCACGCAGATCGGAGCCGCCAGCGCCGTCGAGAAGACCGACTGGATCTTCCCGAGCTACCGCGACTTCGGGATGGCGCTGTACCACGGCGTCTCGCCGCTGGACATGATGCACAACATGTACGGCAACGCGTCGGACTCGGCGCGCGGCCGGCAGATGCCGGTGCACTTCTCGTTCACCGATCCGATCAAGTTCTTCTCGATCAGTTCGCCGATCGGCACGCACATCGTCCAGGCGGTCGGCGCGGCCTACGCGATGCAGGTGCGCAAGGAGAAGCACGTCGTGCTGGCGAGCTTCGGCGACGGCGGCACCAGCAGCGCCGGCTTCCACTCGGGCCTGAACTTCGCGGCGGTGTGGAAGTCGCCGGTGATCTTCCTGTGCCAGAACAACCAGTGGGCCATCTCGTGCCCGAGCGACAAGCAGACGGCCAGCGAGAGCTACGCGATCAAGGCCCAGGCGTACGGCATGCCGGGCGTCAAGGTCGACGGCAACGACCTGCTCGCCGTGCGCCGCGCCGTGATGGAGGCGCGCGAGCGCGCGCGCAAGGGCGGCGGGCCGACGTTGATCGAGGCCTACACGTTCCGCATGGGCGGGCACTCGACCTCCGACGATCCGACGCGCTACGTGCCGAAGGCCGAGGTCGCCGCGTGGGAGAAGAAGGACCCCGTGCTGCGCTTCGAGCGCTTCCTGAAGAAGAAGAAGCTCTGGAAGGAGGAGCTGCGCGAGCGCTGGTCGGCCGAGGCCTTCGAGGAGGTCAGCGAGGCCGCGCGCACGGCCGAGGCGACGCCGCGCCCGGGCCTGGAGACGATCTTCAGCGACGTGTACGCCGACGTGCCCGCGCACATCCGGAAGCAAGGCCAGGCCGCGTTCGACCTGGGCCGCCGCAAGGGCGATGCCGCCGCGGGCGACGGCGCGTTCCCGCTCTGACCCGCCGACGACCCGACGCACAGCACACGAGGAACCAACGAAATGGCGAACCTGACCCTGGTCCAAGCCGTCAACGACGGGCTCAAGACGGCGATGCGCAACGATCCCTCGGTGGTCGTGTTCGGCGAGGACGTCGGCCCCAAGGGCGGCGTGTTCCTGGCGACCGAGGGCCTGACGAAGGAGTTCGGCGAGGCGCGCTGCTTCGACACGCCGCTCTCCGAGGACGGCATCGTCGGCACCGCGATCGGCATGGCGGTCAACGGGCTGAAGCCCGTCGCCGAGATCCAGTTCCAGGACTTCATCTTCCCGGCCTTCGACCAGATCGTCAGCGAGGCCGCGAAGCTGCGCTACCGCTCGGGCGGCCAGTACACCGCGCCCATGGTGATCCGCACGCCGTACGGCGGCGGCATCCGCGGCGGCCTGTACCACTCGCAGTCGGGCGAGGCGTACTTCTGCCACACGCCCGGCCTCAAGGTCGTGATCCCGAGCACGCCGTACGACGCCAAGGGCCTCCTGCTCGCGTCGATCGACGATCCCGATCCGGTGCTGTTCCTCGAACCCAAGGCGCTGTATCGCGCGCTGAAGGGCGAGGTGCCCGAGGGCAAGTACAAGGTCGACCTCTCGACGCTGCGCACGGTGCGCGAGGGCCGCAACGTGACCGTGTTCTGCTACGGCGCGATGGTGCCGGTGTGCGAGAAGGCCGCCGCGCAGGCCGCCGAGAAGGGCATCGAGACGCTGGTCGTCGACCTGCGCACGCTGCTGCCGCTCGACGAGGAGGGCGTGCTGGAGGCCGCCAAGCAGACCGGCCGCGTCGTGGTCGTGCACGAGGCGCCGCGCTTCTGCGGCTTCGGAGCCGAGATCAGCGCGTTGATCGCGGAGAACGCGATCGAGTACATGGAGGCGCCGATCGCGCGCGTCACCGGCTTCGACACGCCGTTCCCGAACACGCTCGAACACCATTACATGCCCGACGACCGGCGCGTCCTCGACGCGATCGAGCACGTCTGGGGCTACTGATCGCCCGCCCGCCACGAACCACCCGCAGGAACCACGCACATGGCAACGCTGGAATTCAAGCTGCCCGACATCGGCGAAGGCATCGCCGAGGGCGAGATCGTCAAGTGGCTCGTCAAGGAGGGCGACACGGTCAAGGAGCACCAGGCGGTCGTCGAGGTGATGACCGACAAGGCGACGGTCGAGGTGCCCGCGCCGGCCGCGGGCAAGGTCACCGCGTTCAAGGCCAAGGAGGGCGCGACGGTGCCGGTGGGCAGCGTGCTCTTCGTCCTGGAGACGGGCGCCGCAGCGCCGGCCAAGGCGCCCGCCAAGGAATCCGCCTCGGCCAACAACGGCGGCCACGCTCCCGCTCCGGCCGCGAAGACCGCCGGCGGCCGCACGATCGAGTTCAAGCTGCCCGACATCGGCGAGGGCATCGCCGAAGGCGAGATCGTGAAGTGGCTCGTCAAGCAGGGCGACGCGGTGAAGGAGCACCAGGCGGTCGTCGAGGTGATGACCGACAAGGCGACGGTCGAGGTGCCCGCGCCGGCCGCGGGCACGATCACCGCGCTGCACGCCAAGGAAGGACAGACCGTCCCCGTGGGGACCGTGATCTTCTCGCTGGCGACCGGCGCGGGTGCCGCCGCGCCCGCACCCGCGCAGCACGCGCCCGCGCAGAAGGCGCCTGCCGCCGAGCCCAAGCGCGAGATGGCCGCCGTCGGCGCCGCTTCGGCGCCCGCCGCGCGCGTGTCGAGCGCCGACAGCAAGGTGCTCGCCGTTCCCAGCGCGCGCCGCGTGGCGCGCGAACTGGGCATCGACCTCGGCCAGGTCCCCGCCAGCGGACGCGGCGGCGTCGTGCGCCGCGCGGACGTCGAGGCGTTCTCGAAGTCCGGCGCGACCGCGGCGGCGCCGTCGTCGGCGCCCGCGCGCCCGGCAGCCCCGGCGCTCGCGATCCCCGCGGGCGAGCGCGAGACGCGCATCCCGTTCCGCGGCGTGCGCCGCAAGATCAGCGAGGCGATGGTGCGCTCGAAGTTCACCGCGCCGCACTTCACGGTCGTGGAGGAGCTCGACGTCACCGAGCTGGTCCGCCTGCGCGAGACCGCCAAGGCGCTCGGCCAGGAGCAGGGCGTCAAGGTCACCTACATGCCCTTCATCATGAAGGCGACCGCGCTGGCGCTGGCCAAGTACCCGATGCTCAACGCGCACCTCGACGAGGCGGCGCAGGAGATCGTGCGCTACGCGTACGTGAACCTGGGCATCGCGATGGACACCGACCAGGGCCTGATCGTCCCGGTCGTGAAGGAAGTGCAGGCCAAGGGCGTGCTGCAGATCGCCCACGAGATGAACGAACTCGCCGACCGCACGCGCGCCGGCAAGGTGAAGCCCGACGACCTGAAGGGCAGCACGTTCTCGATCACCAACGCCGGCAACATCGGCGGGATCCTGGCGACGCCGATCATCAACTACCCCGACGTCGCGATCCTGGGCGTGCACCGGATCGTCAAGCGCCCCGGTGTCGTCGAGACGCCCGAGGGCGACAAGATCGAAGTGCGCCAGTACATGAACCTGTCGTGCTCCGTCGACCACCGCCTGGCCGACGGCGCGGACGGCGCGCGCTTCCTGGTGTACATGAAGCGGCTGCTCGAGAACCCGGGCCTCCTGGCCTTGTGATCACGGCCGCACCGGCGCGCGGAGATCTGCAGTGAGCCCGAGGACAGCCAAGACCGGCGGCCAGCAGGCCCACCAGGTGGCCGAGCCGTCGGCCGACCAGATGCGCGACCTCCTGCGGCACATGCTGCGCGTGCGCTGCATCGACGAGCGCATGCTCAAGCTGCAGCGTGCGGGCCGCGTGGGATTCGTTGGCACGGCCAAGGGCCTGGAGGCGGCGCTGATCGGCTCGGCCTACGCGCTGCGCGACCGGGACTGGCTGTGGTCCGGCCTGCGCGAGGGCGGCGCGGCCGTGATGCGCGGCCTGCCGCTCGCGGAGTACATCGCGCAGATGTACTGCAACGCGAACGACACGGCCAAGGGCCGCCAGATGTGCAACCACTTCCAGCACAAGTCGTCGAACTACCCGAGCTGGTCGTCGGTCATCGGCACGCAGATCGTCCACGGCGTCGGCGCGGCCTACGCAGCCAAGGTGCTGGGGAAGGACGAGGTGCACGCCGTCTACTTCGGCGACGGCGCGACCAGCTCGAACGGCTTCCACAGCGGCCTCAACTTCGCCGCCGTGTGGAAGGCGCCCTGCTACTTCGTGTGCGTCGACAATGGCTGGGCGATCTCGGTCGCGTCGTCGAAGCAGACGGCCGCGAAGAGCTTCGCGGACAAGGCCGCGGCGTACGGGATCCCCGGCCGCGAGGTCGACGGCAACGACGTGCTCGCGGTGCTGCAGGCGTCGCGCGACGCTCACGCGGCGGCCCGGCGCGGCGAGCCTTCGCTGCTCGTGCTGAAGACCTACCGCATGCTCGGGCACTCCAGCTCGGACGATCCCTCGAAGTACCGCGACGACAAGGAGGTCGCGGCCTGGGCGGCGCGCGACCCGCTCGACCGCTTCGAGAAGCTCCTGCTGGGCAGGAAGCTCATCGCGAAAGGCGACCGCGCGCGCATCGAGACCGAGCTCCTGGCCGAGATCGACGCCGAGATCCACCGCCAGGAAGCCGCGCCGCGCATGCCGTTGCGCACGCTGGTCGAGGACGTCTACGCCGACGTGCCGCTGCACCTGCGCAAGCAGTACAACCGGTTCGCGGCGATCGCCGAGCGCCTGGGGCATGCGCAGCCCGGCGACGGCGCCTTCCCGCTGTAGCGCGCGCCGCTCAGCGGCCGAGCTCGTACACGCGATAGAAGTCGGTCGGCGCGCCGTTCGGTTGCCGCAGGTCGCCCGGGCTGCGGTAGAGCAGCCGGTACCCGGGGATCGACCGCAGCGTCTCGTCCTCCCACGACAAGAGCGAGCGCGCCGCCGAGCCCGCGGCGGGCTCGCGCGCCGAGCGCGGCAGGCCGCCGAGGTTCCGTCCCAGCGTCCACAGCGTGTAGCGGTCGACGACCAGGTAGCGGCAGCGGTACTCGTCGAGCAGGAGGCGCCGCAGGTCGTCGGTCGTGCCGCCGTAGAGCGTCTCGAACAACCGGCGCACGCGCTCGCGGCTGGGACGCGCTTCCCACTTGGGCTGGAACACGATCGGATGCCGCGTGTGCGCCAGGATCGCCGTCGAGGTCATGAAGTCGGCCGCGACCGGCTCGCCGTCGGGGACGAGGCGCCGAACGGCCTGAACGACGCGCGCGATCTCGATCTGCCGCTCGTGCGGCCAATACCACGACAAGGCGTGGTCCGCGACCTGCGCGGCGAACACCGCGACCTGCAGCGCCACGCCGATCGCGGCAGCGACCGCGCGCGGTCGCGACGCCGCCGCCCACCAGGCGAGCAGCGCCGGCAGCAGCATGCCCGGCAGCACGAGGGCGCGGATCACCAGCCACGCCGCCGGCAGCGAGATCCAGGCGAAGAGGACCGCGACCTCGACGCGCGGGTCGGCGCCGCGGCCGGCGCGCAGGAGGCTCCATGTCGCCGCTGCCGGGGCCAGCAGGAGGAAACCCAACTGCAGCGCCGCTTCCCAAGGACCCGTCGTCGCGAACGGACCCTGCCACATGAGGCGCGTCTCGAAGCCGACCGCGGCCGGGTCCTCGGGCAGCACGCCCAGGTGCCGCACCTTGCTGGCCAGGAGTTCCACGACGTGCGCGTGGTGCTGGAGCCCCGTGTCCGCCATCCGCGATGCGAGCGCCGCCGTCGCGACGAGCGCGGCGACACAACCGACTCCCAGCATCCGTGACGGCTCGCCGTTCCCCCCGCGCAGGCGCGCGATGCCGGAAGCTCCCCACAGTCCGAGCGCGACGAGCATGGGGAACGAGAAGACGAGGCCGGTCTCGCGCAGCATCGGCACCGCCAGGCCGGCCGCCGCCAGCACGAGCACGAGCGGCCACGCGCGCCCCCACGGCAGGGGACAGCGCCCGCGCGCGCCAAACCAGACGAGCACGGCACCCGCTTCCAGCGCCGCGAAGAACCCGGTGGCGTGCCAGCTCGCGAGCGCAGCCGCGAGCGGCAGCGCCGCCAGCGCCACCGACGCCGCGCCCGGCACGCGCACCGCGCGCGCCGCGAGCCACAGGTGCGCGGCGAAGAGCGGCAACGCCAGGTCCTCGTCGGCCAGCACGTTGCCGATCGTGCGGTGGTTCGCGAACAGGGCTGCGGCCGCCACGACCGCCAGCACGGCCGGCAGCGCGCGGCCCGCGAGCTCGCGCGCGAGGCCGTAGATGCCCAGGAGCACGCAGCTCGCGAGCGCCGCGGACACCCACAGGCAGGTCGTCAGCAGCGCGCCGTTCGCGTTCCACGCGAGGTGGCTCCAGGCCACCAGGAAATGGAGTCCCACCGGCATCCGCGCCGGGATGTCGACGAGGTCGGGGTGTTCGATGCGCGGGTCGGCACGGAAGTCGTCCGGCACCCCGCCCCCCGCCTCCACGATGCGCTCGACGACGTAGTACGCGAGGCCCGGATCGCTCTTCAGCACGCCCTCCAGCGGCGCGCCCGCGAAGTTCGGATCGGAGAGCGCCGTGTCGACGCGCACGCACGTGGAGACGACGACCGCGATCAGCGCCACGAGCCAGCCCCAAGCGGCGCCGCGTGCCCAGTCCCGCCGGGGACGTCGGTCCGGATCGGTGTCCATGACGGAGGTCCACAGCATGCCGTCGGCATCGCGCGGCGTCTCGCGCCGCTTGGCCGCCGGTCAGCGCAGCGGCCGGATCCGCACGTTGGCGAAGCGCACGTCCATCTCCAGGTCGCCGTGGAGCTGGAACGCGAGGCGCCCCGCGGCGTGCGCCGTGTCGCGCACGTCGGTCAGCACGGCTCCGTTGACCTCGATGCGGTGCCGGTCGCCGTCGACGAGCACGTGGTAGTGGTTCCAGCCCTCGATGTCGACCACCCTGCGCCAGGCCCAGGCGTCGGGCTCGTGCAGCATTCCGCGGCCGTCGGTGGCGTACAGCGAGCCCCAGAAGATCTGTCCGACGTCCGCCTGGTAGCCGACCGGATCGTCCGAACCCGGATCGATGCGCGAGCGGTACTGCACGCCGCTGTTGCCGCCGCGCGTGATGCGCACGTCGAACTCGAGCTCGAAATCGCTCCACTCGTCCTTCGAGACCAGCCAGCTCGAACGCGCGAGGT
Source organism: uncultured Planctomycetaceae bacterium (assembly GCA_964552795.1). Lineage (GTDB taxonomy): Bacteria > Planctomycetota > UBA1135 > UBA1135 > JAEUHZ01. Next base: position 20,440 of record CAZKIO010000054.1, on the reverse strand, counting down.
TCCGTGCGCGGCCCTCCAGCAGGCCAGCTTCCAGCTTCCACAGGCGCGGATCGCCTTCCCACGCCGAGCGGTAGAGCCCTTCCAATGGCCGCGACCAGGCCGTATCGGCGGCGCCGGCCGGCGCGGCGGCGCCCTCGAGGAAGGCCAGGAGATCGCGCACGTCCTCCAGCGTCGCGTCGGCCAGGAGCCCGGCCGGCATCGGGGACTGCGTCGACGGACGCAGCGCCGCGACGGACTCGCGCGCGATCTCGCGGACGCGTCCGTCCGCGTCGAGCAGCGCGACGCCGCGCGCATCGTCGCGCACGAGGCGGCCCGTGTGCAGCACCTCGTCGGTCGTCTCGACCAGCCACGCGCGAAACGGGTCCGGGATGGTGGCGGAGGGATCCCAGATGGACTCGAGGATCCGCGCGCGGTCCATGCGCAGGTGCAGGCCGGAGAGATCGGGCCCGACGAGGCCCGGCGAACGATCCTGGGCGAGCGCGGCGCCCGGCGCGACGTGGCAGCGGCTGCAGGTCGCGCGCTCGAACACCGCCGCGCCGCGCGATGCGGAGCCGGTGCGCTCCGCGCTGCGCGCGAGGATCGCCGCGACCGTCTCGAGCGGCCAGCGCGGGCGTTCCTCCGTGGACTCGGGCGGGATCGCGACGTCGGGCCACGTGCGGCGCAGCGCGAACTCGGTGGTCCGCACGGCGTCCGGCCACGCCACCGGTCCGAAGCCGGGCTCGGGCGCGCCGCACCAGCGCGCGACGGCGGCCAGCGCGCGCCAGCCGCGCAGGTGTCCTGCGGAGCGTGCGTGCACGAATGCGCGCACGGCGATCGCCGGATCCGCGGGCCGGTCGCCGAGCTTCTCCAGCGCGACGCCCGCGGCATCGGCCAGCACGGGATCGCGCGACTCCAGGCCGCGCGCGAGCAGCGGCAGGTCCTCGACCTGGGGGTGTCGCGCCAGCGCGGCCAGCGCGCTCGATGCTTCCGCGCCGTCCGCCGCCGCCAGTTCGCGCAGCCACGCGCGCACCGGTGCCGCGCGCGCGTCGGAGAGGAGCCGCAGCACGGCGGGCAGCGATCCCTGCGACGCGCTCCGGGCCTTGAGCAGCGGGAGCAATCCTACGCCGAGCGCTTCCGGCGCGGCGGCGACGAACTGCGCGAGCGCGCGCGGTCCCAGCGCGCGCGGATCGTCGCGCAACCGCCCGGCGAGGTCCTCGGCATCCAGGCGCGCCAAGACGTCGGCGCCCAGGCGCTCGATCCAGGCGTCGTAGCTCGCGCCCGCGCCGTCGCGACCGGCGGCCTTTTCCAGCCAGGCGAGCGCGCGCACGCCGTCGTCCGCCGTCCAGCCGCCCGCGCACGCGCCCAGGCATCGAACGAGGTGCAGTCCGTGTTCGCTGGACGGCGCACGCGCGAGCGCTTCGGTCAGCGCGGCGACGGCGCTGGGCGGGCAAAGGTGCGCGAGCAGCTCCGCGATCCAGGCCTGCTCGCCGGTGTCGGCGTGGGCGAACCCCGCGAGCACACGCTGCGCGAGCGCGGCGCGGAGTCCGGCCGCGGGTTCGCCCAGCTCCAGCAGCGCCACCTGGATCACGCGCCACAACGGATTGCGTTCCGCCGACTCGCGGGACCTCGCGAGCGCGCTCAACGCTGCGTCCACGATCTCGTCAGAGGTCGCGGCGTTCTTTCCCGCGCGCGCCAGCAGCAGCAATGCCTCGGCGGTGCTGCGCGGATCGCGCCCGGCCAGTGCCAGATCGCGCAACTCCGCCGGCGGCGCCGACTCCAGCGCCGTGCGCGCCGCGTGCCGCGTCCAGCGGTCGGGATCGCCCAGGAGCGCGCGCGCCTCCGAGAGCTCCGCCGCCGTGGGAGCGTCGCGCAGGCAGGCGCCGCGCAGGCGCCGCGCGGTCGAGACGGACCGCGGAACCGGTGTCAGCTCGGGCGCCAGCGGCGGGCGCGATGCCGCGGGAGGGACGAGGCGCCACACGCCGCCGCGTTCGCCGCGACCGCCCGACGTGAACCACAGGTTCCCGTCGGGCCCCGCCGCGAGATCCGTGATCGCCTGCGCGTCGGGTCCCGCGAACGCGACCTCGACGCGTCCCTCGAACGTCGCTCCCTCGGCCGCGACGTGCACGGCCAGCACGCGCGCGCCGGTCCAATCGCCGACGAACAGCGCGCTGCGCCAAGGCTCGGGCCAGCGCGTGGCGCTCCCGGACGCCACGGCGGTGGGGGACGCGCGTCCGACGTTCACGAGCGGCGGCAGGACGTCGATCGCGTCCACGCGCAAGGCTCCCGCCGCCTTGCGCGCGCCGTAGTCGCCGCCCGGGACGCAGTGCAGGACGCGCGCGGGCAGGTACCAGGGCAGGCCGACGTCGAGCTCCATGTCGCTGTCGCAGGTGAACAACTCGCCGTGCACGTCGAACGCCGCGCGGTAGTGGTTGCGATAGCCGGTCGAGTGCAACGCGGCTTCGCCCGTCCGCGGATCGACGCGCCAGATGGCGCCGCCCGGATCGCGCGACGCGGTCGACGTGCCGCTGGGGTCGGGCAGCTCGGGCAGGATCGACCGGCCGTGGCGCGCGAGCAGCGGCGGGAGCGGCTCGGGCAGCGGCGCGAGCCGCGCGAGGTTCCCCACGCACACGTACAACCCGCCGTCGGGGCCCGGAGTGACGCCGTGCGCGCCGTGCTCGGCGCTGATGGTTTCGAAGCGCGCGAGCGGCTCGATGCCCGCGGCCGTGCGGCCGTCGCCGCCCAGGCGGATGCGCTGCAGGCCCGTGACGCCGGCGCGCGCGCCGACGGCGTACAGCGCGTCGTGCCACCACACGAGGCCGTGCGCGCCGCGAACCTCGTCCGTGCAGGTGCCCTGCGACTCCAGCGTGCCGTCGCCGTCGCCGTCCGCGAGCCACAGGACGGGACCGTCCTCGACGGCCGCGAACGCCGTGCCGTCCGGCGCGAATGTCAGCGCGAGCAGCGACGCGCGGATCGTCGCCGCGGGTTCCGCGCGGAAGCCGCCCGCGGGCTCGGCGGCGGCGTCCGTGACCGCGAACGCGACGGCGAGGGCGGCGAGCACCTCAGTCCTTGTAGGTGTCGTGCCCTTCCTTCTTGAGCGCCTTCAGTCGGGTGTCGGCCAGCTTCTTGGCCTCGTCGATCTTGCCTTCGACGAGGTTGGCCTCGACGTCGAGCAGCGCGCGCTGCAGGTCGATCAGCTTGAGCCGGAATCCGCGCAGGAACTTCTCCTTGTCCTTGGGGTCCGCGATCTCGTCGACCTTGGCCGGCTTCTGCAGCTTTGCCGCCTGCACCGCCTTCTGCATGTCGTACGCGGCGGAGAGCGCCTTGGCCGCGTCCTTGGCGCCCAGCGCCCGCTCGAGCCCCTTGATGCCGGCCTGCATTTCCTGCATCGAGTCGTCGAGCTCGCCGTCCCGCGCGACCCAGGCGGCCTCCGGTGCGGCGGATCCCAGGAGCAGCGGCGTGGCGCACGCCAGGAGGGCCAGGGGCAGGAACAGCATCGATCGTTGGATTCGGCTCATGCTCCCAGAGTACCGGCCGTCCGCGGATCGAACATCCGATCCGTGCCGGCGGGCCTTGCGGACTTGCGGAACTTCAACGAGTATCGAAACGGTGGAGGGACCCGTGCGCCGGCCGGAGCGTCTGCTTCCGTTGCGGCTGGTGGCGGCCCTCCAGTTCCGCTTTCCGCTTCCTCAGGGCGCCGGCCGCGCCGCGGCGGCTCAGGTGAGCCGGCGGAAGTCGACGAGCACCGTGCCGCGCGTGTAGGCGATCCCGGTGTAGCCGTTCGACAGCGGCTCGTAGGCCGCGCCGCGCGCCGGCCACGCGAACTCGCCCTCGGCGCCGTCGTCGAAGCGCAGCGTGAAGAAGTAGGTCGTGCCCGCGCCGTCCGCGTCGGTCTCGCTGCGCCGCGTCACCACCAGCGCCGGCCGCCGCAGCATCGCCAGCGCGCCGGCCGTCCGGCGCAGCATCGCGCGACGCCACAGCGCGGACAAGCCGACCAGCGCGCAGATCGCCGTCGCCGCCGCCCAGACGATCCAGGGTCCGCCCTCGATCGCGTTCCAGGCGAGCGCCAGCGCGGGGCCGATGCCCAGGAGCAGCGCCAGGGTCCCGACGGTCAGCAGCGTGCCGCGCCGCTGCTCGACCACGTGGTCGAGCGGCGTGTAGGCCAACGCCGCGCCGAAGAGCTTGTGATCGCGCAACCGCTTGAGCCGCCGGATCGTCTCGTCGTCGATCGCGCCGGGCTCGTCCGCGATCGACAGCGGCGTGGCGCAGTACGCGCACAGCGACAGGTCGGTGCGGTGCAGCTTGGCGCCGCAGGTCGGGCAGTGCGTCCGGGGCTGGGTCTGGGTGGCCATCTGCGGAAAGGGGGCGGAAGACTACCCGATCGACGGCCCCGGAGCGCGCCCGGCCCCGGCAGCCCGGTGAGAAACTCCCTGCTCCGGCGGCGTGGGGTTCGCCGGGCCGTCGTCCGGCTCGCCGAGTCGTGCTCGGCGACCGAGCAGGCCGCTTCCGCCGCCTCTCCCGCGCCTTCCTCGCCCCGAGGAACCCCGCGCCGCCTGGCGACGGGATTCCCTCGACGGGCTGCTAGTGCCAGGCCATCACCAGCGCCCGCTGCGTCGCGCCGTCGCGGAACACCACGTACGGCGTGTCGTCCGGTCCCAGATCCATGGAGAGATAGTCCGCGGCCGCGGGCGTGAACGCCGGTGCTCCCACCGTGTCCCAGGTCGCGGCGTCGGCATTCCAGCGCTTGACCACCGCCTTGCGGCCCAGGTTCTGCGCCTGATACGCGACCCAGGGTCGGCCGAGCCGGTCGAAGTCGAGCGACAGCCACTGCCGCCAGCCCTCGGTCTCGACGGTCGGCTGGTCGGCGCCGGTCACGCTGGCGCCGAGCTGCGGCCACCCCGTGCCGTCGAAGCGGCGCACGATCACGCGCTGGTTCCAGACGTAGTAGGCGACGTGCGGCGTGCCGTCCGGAGCGATGCGCAGCACGAGGTTGTTGGGGATGTCGGGCGTGAAGCCCGGGGCCCCGACGGATTGCCACTCCTGCGCCGTCTCGTCCCAGCGCAGGGCGACGGCGCGGCCTCCGTACGCGTAGTCCGTGAACGCGCACAGCAGCGTGCCGTCCGGCGCGAGCGCGATCGACTGGTACGAGGAACTGCTGGCGCTGATGCCGGGCGGGCCGAGCTGCTCCCAGCCGTTCGCGCCCAGCCGCGCGACGCTGGTGCGGTCCGGCGGCGTCGTCGTGCGGTCCTGGTAGGCGACGATGGGGGAACCGTCCCCGAGCAGAACGATGTCGGTGTAGTGCGCCTCGCCCGCGCTGGCGGCGGCGCCGCCGACGAGTTGCCAGGTCGATCCCGGCGTGCCGCACCGGCGCACTCCGAGGCCGCCGAACAGACCGTAGTCGCGGCACGCGACCACCAGCGCGCCCTGCGCGTCGAACGCCATGCGGTTGTACCAGGCGTCGCCGAGGCTGCCCGTGCCGGTCGGACCGAACGACTGCCACGCGCCGTTGGCGAAGCGCTTGGCGCTCAATCTGTGGAACGTGGCGTTGAAGTCCTGGTACGCGATGGTCGGAACGCCCGCGGGCGAAACCAGGATCTGGGGACACAGCACCGTGCCCGAGCTGACGGGGCCGCTGCCGACGACGCGCCACTCCGGCAGCGGACGCCGCGCAGCGGCGACGTGCGTCGCGCCGCGCGCGATCTGCGCGTGCGCGGCCGACGCGGCTGCGCACGCCGCGAACAGCGCGAGAGCGGAACGGAATGCGAAGGCGGAGCGCGGGCGTACGAGGAGTGCGTCCATGGTGAGCGCGGGCCTTGAATCGGCCCGGGGCGGTGCGAGCGGGGGGGGAGTGGCGCAGACTCTACCGCGCCGCGGCGCGGACGGGGGAGCGCGCCGACACCGGGCTCGCTAGACTGCTCGGCCCACGATCGCCGGCGGTGCCCCGCCGACGCCCCCAACCCAAGGATCTCCATGCCCCGCAAGGTCGTCGTGATCGGTGCCGGCCCGGCCGGCTACGTCTGCGCCATCCGTCTCTCGCAGCTGGGACAGTCGGTCACCGTCGTCGAGAAGGAGTTCCTGGGCGGCGTGTGCCTCAACGTCGGCTGCATCCCGTCCAAGGCCATGATCGCGGCGGGGTCCCTGATGCACCGCATCGGCGAGGCGTCGGCCATGGGGATCACGGCCAAGGACGTGCGCCTGGACGTCGGAAAGCTGGTCGAGTGGAAGGCGGGGATCGTCGCCAAGCTCACGGGCGGCGTCGGCGGCCTGCTCAAGAACCACAAGGTCGAGGTGGTGATGGGGACCGCCAAGATCCAGGACAAGAACACCGTCGTCGCGACGACGAAGGACGGCGCGAAGACGCTGAAGTGCGACGACATCGTCATTGCGACCGGCTCGACGCCGATCGAGATCCCCGGCTTCGCCTTCGACGAGGACAAGGTCTGGTCGTCGACCGGCGCGTTGCGGCCGAAGAAGCTGCCCGAGCACGTGGTCGTGATCGGCGGCGGCTACATCGGCCTGGAGCTGGGCATCATGTACCGGCGCCTGGGCTCGAAGGTCACGGTGCTGGAGGCCACGCCCGGCGCGCTGCCCGGCCAGGAGCGCGACTGCGTCAAGGTGATCGAGAAGAGCCTCAAGAAGATGGGCGTCGACCTGCTGGTCGAGACGCGCGCGCAGGGCTTCGAGCACAAGGCCGGGAAGAGCTACGTCAAGATCCAGACGAAGAGCGGCGCGGACACGGTCGTGTGCGACCAGATCCTCTCGACCGTCGGCCGCAAGCCCTACAGCGCCGGCCTGGGCCTGGAGTCGATCGGGCTCGCGCTCGACAAGGGCGGGTTCCTGCCGGTCGACAAGCACATGCGCACGAAGGTGCCGAACGTGTACGCGATCGGAGACATCGCCGGCCAGCCGATGCTGGCGCACAAGGGCAGCAAGGAGGGGCTGATCGCGGCGGCCGTGATCGCCGGCCAGAAGGACGAGTACGACGCGCGCTGCGTGCCGGCGGTGATCTTCACGGCGCCCGAGATGGCGTCGGTGGGCCTGACCGAGGAGCAGTGCAAGGAGAAGAAGCTCGACTACAAGACGGGCAGCTTCCCGTTCGCCGCCTCGGGCCGCGCGATGAGCCTGATGGAGACCGAGGGCTTCGTGAAGGTGATCGCCGACGCCAAGACCGACGAGATCCTGGGCGTGCACATGGTCGGACCGGAGGTCACGGAGCTGATCGCCGAGGCGACGCTGGCGATCGAGATGGGCGCGACGGCGGAGGACCTCGCGCGCACGATCCACGCGCACCCGACGCTGCCCGAGGCCGTCATGGAAGCGGCCGAAGCCGTGCACGGCATGGCGGTGCACATCTTCCAGCGCAAGTGAGCGGCACGGCCGGCGGTCGCGCGCTCGAGGTGCGCCGGCTGGGCCGGACGCAGTACGCGGACGCGCACCGGCTCCAGCAGGAGCTGCTCGAGCAGCGCATCGCGGGCGCGGTCCCCGACCTGCTCCTGTTCACCGAGCACGAGCCGGTCGTGACCGTGGGGCGCGGCACGGGCGCGGCCTCGGTCGCGGACGTGCGCGTCCCGGTCGTGTCCGTCGAACGCGGGGGGGAAGCGACGTTCCACGGACCGGGGCAGATCGTCGGCTACCCGATCGTGCTCCTCGCGGAAGGGCGCCGCGACCTGCACGCCTGGCTGCGCGGGCTCGAGCAGGTGCTGATCGCGGCGCTCGGCGACTTCGGCGTCGAGGGCCGCCGCGAGCCGGGGTTGACGGGCGTCTGGGTCGGCACGCGCAAGATCGCCTCCATCGGCGTGGCGGTGCGCCGCTGGGTGACCTGGCACGGCTTCGCGCTGAACGTCAGCACGGACCTCGCGCAGTTCCGGTCGTTCCAGCCGTGCGGCCTGGATCCCGACGTCATGACGCGCCTCGCCGACCACGTCGACACGCCGCCCGATCCGCGCGCGGTCGAGGACCGGATCGAGCTCCGGTTCCGCGATCTGCTCGCCGGAACGCTCCGCGGCTCCTGAACGGCGCGCGCGACGGCCGGGAAGACGCGCGCGCGTTGCGGTACGATTGCCGCCGTCGCGCCCCAGCGCGCGCGAAAGGATCTCCCATGCGCCGAATCCGCCACATCACGCTCGTCCTCGCGCCCTGCGCGCTGCTCCTGCCGCTGATCTCCGCCTGCAGCACCGACGGCGACGGCGACGTCGGCGGCGGCCCCACCGACGCCGGCGCGGTTTCCGGAACCGTGCTCTTCGTTCCCGAGGTGGTCACGCCGCTCACCGAATCCGAGCCCAACGACACGGTCGACCAGGCGCAGCCGATCGGAGCCCTCCAGCCCGGTGCGGCGTTGTCGATCCGCGGCGTGCTCGGCGCCGGCGACCGCATCGACGCGTTCGCGTTCGCGGCTCCGACAGCCGGCACCGTCGAGGCCCGTCTGGAGTCCGCGGCGGGCGCGGCGCTGCGCGCGGAGCTCGCGGTCTTCGATCCGCTGGGCATGGCACTGGCAGCGCGCTCCGGCGCGGACGGCACGCTGGTGTTCCATGCCGCGGGCCCCTTCGACCTGGTCGTGAGGACCGAGGACGGCGAGGGCGCCTACCAGCTCGCGGTGCGCGTGCGCGCGCCATCGGGCGCGATCGCGCGCGCCGGCTGGATCGGTGCGCTCTCGGCCGGCGATCAGCGCATGCTCGCGCCGCAGGGGACGGGGCGCTTCGAGCTCACCAGCGCCGAGCGCCAGGCGCTTGCCGTCGAGAACGCAGCCCCGGAGGCGGGCCCCGTGCGCGTGTTCGACCTCTCGATGGAGCCGGCGACGCTCCTGGCCGAGGTGCCCGCCGCAGCGACGGCCGTCGTCGAGCTCGCGCCGCTGCAGCGCGTCGCGCTGGAGTGCGCGGGCCCGGTCCTCCTGCGCTCCTCCGGCGCCGCGGCGGCCTTGGCTCCGCCGGCGCTCGCGCGCGTGGCGCCGCTCGACGCCGAGCGCGCCGCCTGGAACGGCGCCGACGCGGAACTGGTCTACGGGCGCACGGTGCTGCCGGCGCGTGCGGGCGAGGTGCTGGTCAAGCCGCGCGCGGGCGCCGACCTCGCCGTCGACCTCGCCGCGCGCGGGCTCGTCGACCGCGACCGCATCCCCGCCGAGGCGCACCTCGCCGTGACGCAGCTTCCGCTCGACGGCAGCGCGGAGGACCGCGCGCGCGCGACCGTCGCGCTCGTGCGCTCGCTCGCGGCCAGCCCGCGCGTCGAGTACGCCGAGCTCAACCTGATCCGCACCGTGCAGGGCGGCGGCACGTTCACGCCGGACGACTCGTTCTACGGCTTGCAGTGGCACTACCCGCTGATGCGGCTGCCCGAGGCGTGGGCGTCGCTGCTCGCGTTCAGCGGCGGGACCACGCCGACGCAGGTCCGCGTGGCGGTCGTCGACACCGGCCGCAGGCCGCACACGGACCTCGACGCCAACACGCGCACCGACATCGAGTACGACTTCATCACCGACGCCGCGGTGGCCGGCGACGGGGGCGGACCGGACTCCAACGCGTTCGACGTGGGCGACAGCTCGGGCCTGGGACCCTCCAGCTTCCACGGCACGCACGTGGCCGGGACGATCGCAGCGGTCACGAACAACGGTGCGGGCATCGCCGGCGTGGCGGCGGTCGGCCCCGTCCCCGTCCAGGTCGTGCACCTGCGCGTGCTCGGCATCGGCGGCGGTTCCGACTTCGACATCGCGCGCGCCGTGCGCTACGCGGCCGGCCTCACCAACACCGGCATCCCGACCCTGCCCCTGGGCACGATCCAGGTGATCAACCTGAGCCTGGGCGGACCGGGCTCGTCCTCGACGATGCAGAACGCCGTCACCGCGGCGCGCAACGCGGGCGCCGTGATCCTCGCCGCCGCGGGCAACGAGAACTCGGGGCAGGCGTTCTATCCCGCGGCCTACGCCGGCGTGATCTCGGTCTCCGCGGTCGACCGCAACGCGTTGAAGGCGCCGTACTCGAACTTCCACGCGTCGGTGGACCTGTGTGCGCCGGGCGGGAACACCGCGGTGGACCAGGACGGCGACGGCTACGTCGACGGCGTGCTGTCGACGCTGGTCAACACGGCCGGCAACCCCATCTACGTGTTCTACCAGGGCACGTCGATGGCCTGTCCGCACGCGGCGGGCGTGGCCGCGATGATGAAGAGCATCGATCCGTCGCTGACTCCGGCGCAGATCGAGACGAAGCTCAAGCAGACCGCGATCGACCTGGGCGCGGCCGGCCAGGACTCGATCTACGGCGCCGGGCTGGTCGACGCGCTGGCGGCCGTGCAATCGGCGGGCGCGCCGGGCGGCACGACCGACCCGGTCTTCGTCGTCAACCCGGTGGCGCTGAACTTCGGCACCGCCAGCACCCAGCTCACGCTGGCGCTGTCCAACGGCGGCGGCGGCACGATCACGGTGAACAGCGCGGTCCCGGGCGATCCGTGGCTCTCGCTCGTGCCCACCGGCGCGGCACCGGGCTCGCCGATCAACGTCACGGCGCTGCGCGTGACCGTCAACCGCGCCCATCCGTCGCTGGCGGCGGCGGGCGACTACGCCTCGGACGTGACGATCCCCAGCAGCGCAGGCACGGTCGTCGTCCCGGTGAACGTCACCGTCGACGCGACGCCGCCGCTGGACGTCGACCTGTTCGTCCTGGCCGTGGACCTTTCGGGCGACGACCTCGTCACGATCGCGGAGGGGGTCGTGAACCCCAGCATCACGCTGGCCTACCGGCTCGACGAGCTGACCACGTCGAACGGATTGCTGCTGCCGCCGGGCGACTACCTGATCGTGTGCGGCTCGGACGACAACGACGACGGCTTCATCTGCGGCGACGGCGACACGTACTGCGGCCTGTACCCGACGCTCAACGATCCCGCACTGGTCACCGTCGACGGCAACGTCAGCGGCGTGAACTTCGTCGTGGCGCCGCTGCCCAGCCTGCCGGCCTTGACCGGCGGGTCGCGCGTCGGATACCGCCGCCTGCGCGCGGAACGACCGTAGCCGCGGGAGCGCGGCGCGTCAGCGCATTTCGATGCGCACCGGCCCGTCCGAGCGGCCGGTGGCGACCATGTGGTACGGCCGCGTCACGACCATCGGCACGACGGCGTCCGGCGCCGGGCGCGTCTCGCGCGCAACGAGCTCGAGCCGCAGCCCGTCCCAGCGCGCCTCCGTGACCTCCACCGCGTACCCCCCCGAGGGCCGGTCGCCGGTCACGACGCACACGACCATTTCGCGCGAGAAGTCGACCTCGGGGAGCGGAGCGTTCGGCACCTCGGTCGACGCGTGCTGCCCCCACAGGAAGCGCCACTCCTCCGCGGTGCGCGCCACGTAGGGATCCGAGCCCTCCAGGCCCGTCTGGTAGCCGCGCGAGATCGTGCGGAAGCCCCCGATGCCGCCGCTGGGCATCGAGTTGCAGGCGGCCAGGGGCAACAGGGCCGCCAGCGCGGCGAGGGAAGCGGTCATCGGGCGGCGGGGCATGGGCGGTCTCCTGCCGCACAATCTACTCGCTGCGGCGCGCGGGTCGAGGCGCCGGGGCTCGGCGTGCTCCGTCGGGCGACCCGGCCCCGCTCGGGCGGGTGCCGCGCGCCACACGGCGTCAGGCCTGCGTGAACGCCGTCGCGGCGCCTACCGCGATCGGCGGTCGTCGCCGTATCCTGCCGCACCGCACCCCAAGCAACCGAATCGGAGACACCATGCACCGGACCCTCTGCGCCTTCACCGCGGCCGCCGCCGCCTTGTGCCTGACCCTCCCCGCGGCGCGCGCCGACGAGGGCATGTGGCTGTTCAACAAGCCGCCGACCAAGGAGATCAAGGCGCGCTACGGGTTCGAGCTGACGCCGGCGTGGCTCGAGCACGTGCAGCGCTCGAGCGTGCGGCTCAGCAGCGGCGGTTCGGGCTCGATCGTCAGCCCCGACGGCCTGGTCATGACCAACCACCACGTCGGGTCGGACATGATCGAGAAGCTCTCCACGGCCGAGCGCGACCTCCTGAAGGACGGCTTCTTCGCGCGTTCGCACGCCGAGGAGCTGCCCTGCCCGGACCTGGAGGTGAACGTCCTCATGTCGATCGAGGACGTCACCGCGCGCGTCGAGCAGGCCGTCACCGCCGGCATGTCGCTGGCCGAGCAGAACGCCGCGCGCCGCAAGGTGATGGGCGCGATCGAGAAGGAATCCCAGGGCGCGACCGGCCTCAAGAGCGAGGTCGTCACGCTGTGGCAGGGCGGGCGCTACCACCTGTACCGCTACCAGCGCCACACCGACGTGCGCCTCGTCATGGCGCCCGAGAAGGACATCGCGTTCTTCGGCGGCGACAACGACAACTTCGAGTTCCCGCGCTACGACCTCGACGTGTGCTTCTTCCGCATCTACGAGGGCGGCAAGCCGCTGAAGTGCGCGAACTGGCTGGCCTGGAGCCGCAACGGCGCCACCGACGGCGAGCTGGTGTTCGTGGCCGGGCATCCCGGCCGCACGGAGCGCCTCAACACGCATGCGCACCTGGAGTTCATGCGCGACGTGCAGTACCCGGCCGCGATGCGCAGCCTGTGGCGCCGCGAGGTGCAGCTGGCGACGCTGTCGGGCCGCAGCGAGGAGCTGCGGCGCGTCGCCGAGGGCGACTACTTCGGCGTGCAGAACTCGCGCAAGGCGCGCACGGGCATCCTGGCCGGACTGCAGGATCCGGCGCTGATGGCCGCCAAGCTGGGGGCCGAGAACAAGCTGCGCGCCGCCGTCGCGGCCAACCCCGAGTGGCAGAAGCAGTGGGGCGACGCCTGGGACATGGTCGCCGACGCCAAGCGCGTGCACGGCGAGCTCCTGGACCGCATGAGCGCCCTGGGCGGAACCGGCCTGAGCCTGGGCGGGACGATGTTCCGCGTCGCCAAGGACCTGATGCGCCTCGCCGACGAGGCGCAGAAGCCCGACGGCGACCGCCTGCGCGAGTACCGCGACTCCGCGCGCGACTCGTTCGAGCTGCGCCTGTACTCGCCCGCGCCGGTCTATCCCGAACTGGAGATCGAGAGCCTGGCGTCGAGTCTGCAGAACATGGCGGAGCTCCTGGGCGGCAACGATCCGCTCGTCGTCAAGGCGCTGGCCGGCAAGTCGCCCGGCGTGCGCGCGCGCGAGCTGGTCCAGGGTTCGAAGCTGGCGGACGTGGCCGAGCGCCGGCGCCTGGCCGAGGGCGGCGCGGCGGCCATGGCGGCCTCGGAGGATCCGCTGATCGCCCTGGCGCGCGACCTCGACGCCGAGAGCCGCGCGCTGCGCGCGCGCTACGAGGAGGAGGTCGACGCGCGCGAGAAGCAGGCCTACGCCAAGATCGCGGCCGCCCAGTTCGCCGTGAACGGCGAGGACCAGTACCCGGACGCGACGTTCACGCTGCGCCTGTCCTACGGCACCGTGAAGGGCTGGGAGGAAGGCGGGCGCTCCATCCCGCCGTTCACCAACTTCGCCGGCCTCTACCAGCGCGCCGCCGAGCGCGGCAACGTCTATCCGTTCCGCATCCCCGAGAGCTGGGCGGCAGCGAAGGACCGGCTCAACCCCAACACGCCGTTCAACTTCGTCGCGACCCACGACATCATCGGCGGCAACTCCGGTTCGCCGGTCGTCAACCGCGCCGGCGAGGTCGTCGGCCTGATCTTCGACGGGAACATCCAGAGCCTGGTCGGCAACCTGATGTACGACGAGACGTTCAACCGGGCCGTGTCCGTCGACTCGCGCGCCATCCTCGAAGCCGTCCGCAGCGTCTACCGGATGGAAAAACTTGCCGAGGAGCTGACCGGGGCCGGGAGCTGACCCGCGCCGGCGCGCGCGGCCCGCGGGGCGTCCCGGGCCGCGCTCGCGCGCGGGGGCGCGCGCCGCGGCCGGGGCGGCGGAGCGGGGCATGCCGCGGCGGCCCGGCCTGATTCCGCATTCCTCCCAAGCTACGAGCGCCCGCCCTCCGATGTGGTTCCGAGCGAACCCACCGGGGCACGCGGCGCGGCCGAAGGGGCCGCGCGGCGCGGCTCCCCACCGGAGGACGACGATTGGACGGCACACACAAGACGGGTGAGGGGACCGGTGCGGTCCTCGATCCGAACGTGATCGCCAGCCTCAGGGAACTGGGCGGCGAGGACGACCCCGGCCTCCTGCTCGAGCTGATCGGCCTGTTCCTCGAGGATGCGCCGCAGCGGCTGAAGGACATCGAGACCGCGCTGGCCACCGGCGAGCTCAAGCTCCTGGAGCGCGCGGCGCACACGCTCAAGTCGTCCAGCGCCAGCATCGGCGCCATGCAGCTCTCGGGCCTGTGCAAGCGCATCGAGGAGACGGCCCGGCGCCGCTCGACCGAGGAGATCCCGGCGCTGCTGCGCGACTGCAACGGGACGCTGGCGGAGGTGGAGTCCGCATTGAGGTCGCTCCCGCGCTGAGACGGAACGTGGTCACCCCCAAGGACATGAACCCGCGCGGCACGTCCGCGACCGAGTTCGACGAGCGCCCGCTCATCAGCGGCGCCGGCGCGGCGGCGCTGTCCATCGATCCGGCGTCCGAGAACGCCTCCGCCGAGCTCCTCTCCGCGGTTCGCGCGGATCCGCGCATCGAGCAGCTCGTCCTGCGGGTGCTGCGCGTCGACGGCGGGCCGGTGACGGGCGAGAACATCGCGGAAGCGATCCAGACCACCGGCGTGGGGGCCCTGCGCGGGCTGGTGATCGCGCTTTCCTCCTGCCCGGTCGCGAGTCCGGGCGCAAGCTCCGCGCCGAACTGCTCGCTGCAACTCGCGCGCGCCTGCGCGGCCCGGTTCATCAGCCGACATCTGGTGATCGGCGCGCCGGCCGACGCCTTCGTGCTGGGGCTCCTGGGCCATCACGGCGCCGCCCAGCTCGAGGAGTGGCGCTTCCCGCCGGTGCTCGTGCGCGCGCTGCGCGTGAGCGAGGTGTCGGAGCGCACGTTCGACCCGAACGAGGGCGACTCGATCGGCCTGGCCTACATCCTGCGGCACGCCCGGCAGGTGGCCGAGGCCCTGACCGCGGCCGGCTCGCAGTCCCGCGCCGACTGGCGGCGAATCGCGGACCGCCTGGAAGAGTTGCGCGCGGTCCTGGAGCTGGACCCCACTGCGTTCGGGGCGTTCTTCGATCGCATCGGACGGGGCTGGTCCGACTGGACCATCCTGCTCGGTCTGCCGCTGCCGGAGGTCGCCTCGCACGAGGAGATCCAGCGCCGCGCCAGCGGCGTGCACTCGCCCGAGGAGATCTCGAGGGCGCTGGAAGCGGGCACCGCGCCGGAACTGCAGGGGCTGCGCATCCTGGCGGTGGACGACGAGCCCGTGTCGCTGAAGCTGCTGGAATCGGCGCTGCGCAAGGCCGGCCACGAGGTGCTGACCGCGACGAACGGCAGCGACGCGCTGCGCATCGCGCTCGAACAGCACCCGCACGCGGTGATCGCGGACTGGATGATGCCCGAGATGGACGGGATCGAGCTGTGCCAGGCGCTGCGCCGCAGCGAGCTGGGCCGCAGCACGTTCTTCCTCCTGCTCACGGGCCGCGGCGACGAGGACCGCGTCGTCGAGGCCTTCGACGCGGGCGTCGACGACTACGTCGTGAAGCCTCTCAATCCCAAGGTGCTCGTGGCCCGGCTGAAGGGCGGCCAGCGAGTCATCGAGCTGCAGGAGCGGGTGGAGTCCAACCGCCGCATCGTCATGAAGCAGGTCGCGGAGATGGGCCTGCTGACGCGCAAGCTGCGCAACGCGGCCCACACCGACGCGCTGACCGATCTGCCGAATCGCCGCCACACGATGATGCGGCTGGAGTCGGAGTGGGAGGTCGCGCGCAGCACCGGCCGGCCGCTGTCGGCCATCCTGATCGACATCGACCACTTCAAGCGCGTCAACGACACCTGGGGCCACGACGTCGGTGACCTGGTCCTGCGCGAGGTCGCCAACGTGCTGCGCACGAACGCGCGCCAGGGCGAGGAGGTGGCGCGCCTGGGCGGCGAGGAGTTCTTCGTCATCTGCAACAACACCAACGAGGCTCATGCCCTGGTCGCGGGCGAGCGCCTGCGCACGGCGGTGGAGGCCCTGGTCATCCGCGGGCGGGGCTACGAGGGCAGCGTGACGATCAGCGTCGGCATCGCCGAGCGCACGGCCGACATGCCGACCTACGACGCGCTGATCAAGTGCGCGGACGAGGCCGTCTACGCGGCCAAGGCCGCGGGCCGCAACCGGAGCGCCGTGTTCAGCTCGCTCCGCGGCTCCCAGGCGCCCGCGCCGACGGAATCCGGCCCGGAGCAGGAGTGAGCCTGTGATCGGGAAGCGCTTCGAGGAGCTGCGCTACTGCGGGAGCCTGCCCTCGCCTGCGGGCTTGGGCCTGGCCGTGCTGCAGTCGACGCGCCGGCCGGACATGCCCATCGAGGAGCTGACCCGCATCCTGCAACTCGATCCGGCGCTCACCGGCCGCCTGCTGCGGCTCGCCAACGCGAACCAGTCCGCCGCGACCGCTCCGGCGTGCACCGTCCATGCTGCGGCGAAGCGCCTCGACCCCGAGCAGGTCCGACAAGCCGCCCTGGGCTTCACGCTCTTCAACCCCGAGCGGTTCGGCGCGTGCAAGCAGTTCGACCACGAGGCCTACTGGTCGCACGCGCTCGCCACCGCGCTGGCGGCGCGGGCGATCGCCGAGGACGAGGGACAGGTCGATCCGGGACACGCCTACACCTGCGGTCTCCTGTCGCAGGTCGGGATGCTGGCGCTCGCCACGATCCACGCCGAGTCCTACGACCAGGTGCTCACCAACGCGCACGGCAAGCCGATCGAGTGCCTGCTGGCGGAGGAGCAACGGCAGTTCGACATTCACCACTGGGAGGTGGCCGCGGCGATCTTCGCGGACTGGGGCCTGCCGCCCGCCCTGGTGGACGCGGTGCTGGGCCTGGGCCACTCGCGCCGCGATGCCGACCTGATCGACCCGCGATCGGAGCCGATGACGAGCTGTCTGTGCCGCGCGGCGCTGGTGGCCGAGCGGCTCCTGCTGACGATCGAGCCGCGGCGCGGCTTCGGCCCGGACTGGGTCGGCCTGCTCGCGCCGGTGCGCGCCGAGTCGCTGGACCGCGAACAACTGCCCGACTACTGCGCGCGCGTCGCCGTTCCCTGGCGCAAGTGGTGCGAACGCCTGCGCCTGCCGATCGGACGCGCCGATCCCGAAGCCGCGCGCTCGGGAGAGATGACCGTGGCGGGAGTCCCGGCCCACCGCGCCGCCGGGGGACCCGCCGGCAGCGGCCGGGGACAGCTGCGCTCCAATCTGCGCGTTCTCGTCGCCGACGACGACGCCGTCCAGTTGCGCATCGTGCGCGAGCAGCTCGCCACGGCCGGCTACTCCGTGCAGACGGCCGGCGACGGCGAAGAGGCGCTGCGCCTGGCCCGCGCCAACCCGCCGCAGATCCTGATCACCGACTGGCTCATGCCGTGCCTCGACGGCATCGACTTGGTGCGCGCCCTGCGCCAGACCAAGGCCGGACGCGGCATCTACACGCTGCTGTTGACCGCATGCGCCGGCGACGAGCACCTGGTCAGCGCTTTCGACGCGGGCGTGGACGACTTCCTGACCAAGCCGTTCGAGCCGCGGACGCTGCTGGCGCGCGTGCGCGCCGGGCATCGCATGATCGAACTGCAGCAGCACGCCGCGGACGACCACGACGCGCGGATGGCGCAGGTCGCCGAGATGGGCATCCTGACGCGCAAGCTCCAGGCCGCGGCCGTCATGGACGTGCTGACGGGCCTGCCCAACCGGCGCTTCGCCATGGAGCGCATGGAGATCGAGTGGGCCGACGCCGTGAGGCTCGACCGGCCGATCTCCCTGCTGGTGATCGACATCGACCACTTCAAGCGCGTCAACGACGTCCACGGCCACGACACCGGTGATCGCGTGCTGCATTCGACCGCGACGGTGCTGAGGTCGGTGGCGCGGCGCTCCGACTTCGTGTGCCGGCTGGGCGGAGAGGAGTTCCTGGTGATCGCGCCCGGCACCGACGAGCGCGGCGCCCGCGAGTGCGCCTCGCGCCTGCGGCGCGCGGTGGAATCCAACGTCCTGCGCGACCTGGGCCGGGACTGCCGGGTCACCGTGAGCATCGGCGCGGCCTCGCGTTCGCGGGTCATCGGGAGCGCGGACGAGCTGCTCAAGGCGGCCGACAACGCGGTCTTCGCGGCCAAGGCCGCGGGCCGCAACACGGTGCGCTTCGACCGCTGCGACCTCCCGCGCAGCGCCTGAGCGCGCCGCGCGGAAATGCGCGGGCTCCTGCGGCGTATGGACGCGCTCGCCGTGCCGGACGACGGGACCGGTGTCCCCCGGGGCAGGCCCGGAGTCCGCGGCGCGAGGAGGGTTGCCATGCACATCGACTACGAGCAGGTCCTGGGCGTCGCCGCGGGCGTGGGATTGGCCGCCGCCTGCGGCTTTCGCGTTTTCGTTCCGCTCCTGATCGCCGCCATCGCCGTGCGCGCGGGCGCGATCGACGTCGCGGCGGGGTTCGAGTGGCTGGGCGCGACCCCGGTCCTGGTGGCCCTGGGCCTCGCGACGCTGCTGGAGATCGGGGCCTACTTCATCCCGGGGGTCGATCACGCGCTCGACACGGTCGCGACGCCGGCGGCCGTCGTGGCGGGGACGCTGGTGTGCGCCAGCTTCGTCGTCGACGCCGAGCCCTGGGTGCGCTGGATGCTCGCCGCCATCGCGGGCGGCGGGGCCGCCGCGGCGGTGCAGGGCGCCACGGTCGCGGTGCGCGGGGCCTCGGGTGTCACCACACTGGGGCTCGCCAACCCGGCGGTCGCGGGCGCCGAACTGGTGGGTGCGTCGCTGGCCTCGACGCTGGCGGTGCTGGTGCCGCTCGTGTCGATCCTCGTCCTCGTGCTGCTCGTGGCGTGCTTCGTCCGCGCGCGGCGCCGCGACGCGGCCCGCGCGGCCCTGGCCTGAGCGCGGACCGCGGGAACGCGTCGCGCAGGCGCTGCTCGCGCGCTATCCTGCCCGGCTCAACCTCAACGGGAGTCGTGACATGGATACGCGCAGCCTGCGGCAGTTCGTCGACAAGACCTGGGACGGATCGATCGTCCCGGCGCTCCAGCAGTACATCAAGATCCCGAACAAGTCCCCGGCCTACGATCCGGACTGGATCAAGCACGGCCACATGGAGAAGGCCGTCCAGTTGATCGAGGCCTGGTGCCGCGCGCGCGAGATCGCCGGCATGAAGCTCGAGGTCGTACGGCTGGGCCAGCGCACGCCGGTGATCTTCATGGAGATCCCCGGGACGGCGGCGGGCAAGGACACCGTGCTGCTCTACGGGCACCTCGACAAGCAGCCCGAGTTCAGCGGCTGGAACGCGGGTCTGGGGCCCTGGGAGCCGGTCCTGCGCGGCGACAAGCTCTACGGGCGCGGCGGCGCGGACGACGGCTATGCGGCCTTCGCGTCGCTGACCGCGATCGAGGCGCTGCAGCGGCAGAAGATCCCGCACGCGCGCTGCGTGGTGCTGATCGAAGCCTGCGAGGAGAGCGGCAGCTACGACCTGCCGGCCTACATCGACCACCTGAAGAAGCGCATCGGCGACGTCTCGCTGGTGGTGTGCCTCGATTCGGGTTGCGGCGACTACGAGCGGCTGTGGAGCACGACCAGCCTGCGCGGCATCGTGGCCGGCAACCTGGTCGTCGAGACGATCAGCGAGGGCGTGCACTCGGGCGACGCCAGCGGCATCGTGCCCTCGACGTTCCGCGTGCTGCGGACGCTGCTCTCGCGCCTGGAGGACGAGAAGACCGGCAAGGTCCTGCCGAAGGCGCTGTGGGCCAAGATCCCGCCGCAGCGCGTGCAGCAGGCCAAGGCCGCGTCGAAGGTGCTCGGGAAGGACGTCTACGCCAAGTATCCCTGGCACAAGGGCGTGAAGCCGATGGCCAAGGACACGACCGAGCTGATGCTCAACCGCACCTGGCGTCCGGCATTGTCGATCACGGGTGCGCGCGGACTGCCGGACCTCGACAGCGCGGGCAACGTCCTGCGGCCGATGACCGCGGTGAAGATCTCGCTGCGCGTGCCGCCCACGATGGACCCCGACGCCGCGACCAAGGTCCTGAAGCAGCTCTTCGAGAAGAACCCGCCCTACGGCGCCAAGGTGCGCTTCGAGCCGGACAAGAACAGCACGGGCTGGAACGCACCCGCGCTCGCGCCGTGGCTGGAGGAGTCGCTGGCCGCCGCCAGCAAGGCGCAGTTCGGCAAGCCCGCCGCCTACATGGGCGAGGGCGGCAGCATCCCGTTCATGGGGATGCTCGGGAAGAAGTTCCCCAAGGCGCAGTTCTGCATCACGGGCGTGCTCGGCCCGCACAGCAATGCGCACGGGCCGAACGAGTTCCTGCACATCCCTACCGGCAAGAAGCTGACGGCCTGCGTGGCGCAGGTCGTGGCGGATCACGCTGCACGCGGCTGAGGCCGCGAGCAGCAGCGCCGCGCGGGTACTGTCCCAGCCCAATGCACCTGCCCCCCCC
>CAZKIO010000053.1:0-31239 GCA_964552795.1 uncultured Planctomycetaceae bacterium | reverse complement strand
TCCGCGCGGCGCACCCGCGCCGGCGGGGCGGGCAACAGCCCGCGGCTGCCTGCCCGAAGCAGTGGGGAGTTCCTCGCCGGACTGCTAGGCTCTGGGGGTTCGCCCCGCTCGCAACGAGGTTCCCGCATGTCCTTCCTGGCGTCCCTGGGTGCGCTCGCCTGCTGCGCACCCGCCGTCCTCGCGCCCCAGGACCCGCAGCCCGCGGGTCCGACCGAGCCGCCGCCCGCGGCCCGGGTCGAGCTGGCCCTCGAGCCGGGTCCGCGCCTCGCCTTCACCGTGCGCCTGGAGTCGACGGACTCCAGCGTGATCGGCAAGACGCGCCTTGGATCGCGCATCGTCTCCGACCAGGAGATCGAGATCGAAGTGCGCGCCGTGGAGCCCGACGGCACGCGACGCTTCGCGCTCCACTACGGCCGCGTGCAGGGCTCGATCGAGAACCCGATGGCGGACCGCTTCCAGTTCGACTCGGCGAACCCTCCCAAGACCTACCCGCTGTTGACGGGCCCGGTCGCGCGACAGTTCCTCCTGACCAGCGGCCGCACGTTCAGCGCGCGCGTCGACCGCCGCGGCCGCGTGCTCGAGATCGGCGGCTTCGTCGATGCGTACAAGGGCACCGAGGTCGAGCAAATGCTCAAGATCGGCGGACAACCGCTGGTCGAGGAGTTCTTCCTGGACGACGTCCAGGTCCTTTTCCCGCTGTTGCCCGAGGATCCGATCGGCCCGGACGCGCGCTGGAACCGGCGGCAGACGGCCGAGTTCTTCGGCCACGACATTCCGCTCGAGCTGGACACGTTCGCGACCGGATGGAGCGCCACGGAGGCGGCCTGGGCCTACGCGACGGCCGCGGACATGGAGGAGCCGGTCGGCGACCTGCGCGGCAAGCCGGTCGATGCCCGCGAGGAGCGCGACAAGGGTTCCCTGGAGGAGCGCGCCATGCGCTGGCAGGGTGACGGCTTCGCCGTCGCCGACGCGGCGATGTCCGGACACTGCCGCGTGGCGCGCGCCGACGGGCTGACGCTCGTCTCCTCGCACCAGGTCTCGATGAAGGGCAAGGCCCGCAACCCGCTGGGCGGAATGGTCGATTCGACGATCGAGCTGCGCTACGAGGTCCGGCGCAGGTAGCCATGCGTGCGGTCTGCGCACCGGCGATCGCGGCGTTGCTGCTGTCCGGCGCGAACCGCGCGGAGCCGCAGGCGCCGGCGCGCGCCGCGCCGCCGCGCATCGTCGAGGACGCCGCGCCGCTGCCCCTGGAGCGTTCGCGCTCGGCGTCGTTCGACGGTTCCGAGGCCCGGCTGCCGGACGATCGCAACGCCTACGACGACCTGGCCGGCAGGCCGGTCGACAGCTTCCGCCCGCGGGTCGAGCGTGCCGGGCGCTACGACCTGCGGTTGTCCTCGCCCGCGATCCGCTGCGAGCTCCTGGCCTTCGACCCCGCAGCGGGGATCGTGCGCCAGAGCTCGGACGCGCAGGGCAACGCGACGCTGACGATCGAGGTCCACGACCCCGCGTTCCCGCCCCTGGTGCTGGTCGCCGGACCGCCCGCCGCGCGCGGTCCCTACCTGCTGGGCTTGGAGATCGCACCCGTGCAGGCGTCCAGCGTGATCGGCGGCGAGACCGCGGTGCGCACCATGTTCGACAGCCTCAACCCGGTCGACCTCACGCGGATGAGCTCGCGCGATCCGCGCGAGCGCGAGGCCGCCATGGAGTACTTCCGGCTTTTCACGGCCATGTTCGAGCGGCCCGACATGCCCGTCGAGTTGCGCGCGCACGGCGCCTGCCTCCGTTCGATCTCCGCCCACGTCAACGGCGATCACGCCGCGGCGCGCGCAGCGCTGGACGAGGCCTGGATGCTGATCGAGGCGGCCGGGGAGGGGGCCATCGGCCCGCGACTGGAGGCGCTGGGAGTGGAGCTGGACCTGCGCAGCGAGCGCGGAGACCTGGGCGGCGCGCGCGCCGTGCTCGACGAGTTGCTGGCGTTCACGAGCCATCCGATCGTCCCGCTCGAGGTGAGCCTGGGCGCGTTGAACGACTACGCGCTCTTCCTCTACGAGCACTTCGACGACCGGACCGAAGCCGCGCGGATGGCGCGCCGGGGCCTGGACCTCCTGCTGGCGAACGGCATCGACCATCCCGTGCTCGAGGCCACGCTGCGCAACTCGCTCGCGATCGCGCTGGTCGACGGCCCCGAGGCCGAGCGAGAGCTGCGGCACGCCATCGAGCTCGTGCGCGTCCTGGCCGGCGACCACGCCCAGGTCCTGGGCACGCAGCGCGTCAACCTGGCCAACGTCCTGCGCCGGCGCGGCGCCTTGCGCGAGGCGCGCGCGATGCTCGAGGAGGCGCTGAACGACCTGGTCTGCAACCTGGGCTGGGACCAGCCGCTGACCTGCAACGCGCTGGCGCATCTGTCGCGGCTGAAGGCCGCAGAGGGCGATCCGCACGGCGCCTTGCGCGGGCTGGAGGACGCCAGCGCGGGTCTGGTGCGCTGGTTCGGTCCCGACAACCCTCAGGTGCGCGGACTGCGCCTGGACGCGGTCCCGCTGCACGCGCGCATCGGGGCGATCGACGCGGCCTGGGCCGGCATCGAGCGCGTCGTCCGACAGGATCACGAGCGCGCGGGCGCGCCGCTCGCGGCGCTCTCGATCCAGGAACGGCTGCAGTTCCAGGCGACGCAGCGGCGGGCCGTCGACCTCGCGCTCAGCCTTCCCGCGCGCACGGCGCAGGAGCGGGCGCTGGCGTACCAGGCCGCGCGGCTGGCGAAGGGCGCGGTCGCGCGCAGCCTGGACCAGGATCGCGCCCGCCTGCGCTCCGCGCGGTCGGCCGAGTCCGAGGCGCTGCTCGCCGACCTGCGCGCGACCCAGAGCGCTCTCTCGGCCGCGGCGTTGTCGGGCGGTCCGGACTCCGCGCGTCTGGAGCGGCTGCGCGCGCGGCGCGACGAGCTGGAGCGCAAGTTGACCCGCCTGGCGAGCACCGGCGCGGTGGACGCCGGCGACGAGCCGCACGCGGTCCCGCCGGCCGGCTGCGCGCTCGTCGACTTCGCGATCCACCGGCGGCACGACTGGACGGCGGACGGCACGCCCGCGCGCGAGCACGTCGTCGCCTGGGTGCAACGCGCGGACTCCGGAACGCCCGAACGCATCGAGCTGGGTCCGGCCGCGCCCCTCGCTGAGGCCATCGAAGCCCTGCGGTCGGCGCTGCGGCCCGGCCCGGCGCGCGGACTCGTCGGCGTCGAGGGCGCCGCGGCCGGCTGGTTCGACTTCGCGCGCGGCCTGCGCCGCGCCGTGTGGGATCCGATCGAGGCGCACCTCGCCCCTGGCGAGGGCGTGGCGATCTCGCCGGACGGGTTCCTGGCGGGCCTCTCCTTCGGCGCCCTGCCGCGCGACGACGGCACGTTCCTGATCGAGGAGCGCGGATTCGCGTACCTGCACGATCCCGGCGCGCTCGCGTCCCCGCCCGCGCGCGGCCCGTCCGGCGGCGGCGTGCTCCTCGTGGGCGGCCTCGACTACGACGCGGGCCGCCCGGCGACCGAGCTCGACCCGCGCCAGCCCTCGGGCTGGCCGCCGCTGCCCGGCAGCGCGCGCGAGATCCGCGCGCTGGACGAACTCTGGCGACGGCTTCCCGGCGAGCGCATGCCGCCGCGCGCCTTGACCGGCGCCTCGGCTACGGAGACCGCGCTGCGCGCCGAGTTGCCGCGTGCCGCGATCGCCCACATCGCCACGCACGGGTTCGCGAACCCTCGCTCGGATCCGGCGCGGACCGCTCCCGACGCCGGCGCGCACGCTGCGCAGGAGCTGTCGGCGGACGTCCACGCGGGCCTCGTGTGCTCGCGGCCCGCGGCCGCGGCGGGCAGCGAGATGGACACCGTCGACGACGGCCTGCTGACGGCGGCGGAGATCGGCTGGCTCGACCTGCGCGCCACCGAGCTCGTCGTGCTGTCCGCGTGCTCGTCGGGCCTGGGGCGACCGCTGCCGGGCGAGGGCATGCTGGGCTTGCGGCGCGCGTTCCGCCTGGCGGGCGCGCGCGCGGTGGTCAGCGCGCTGTGGCCCGTGCCCGACGACGCGACGGCGGACCTGATGCTCGGCTTCTACGAGCACCTGTGGCGCGACGGCCTCGCGCCGGCCGCGGCCCTGCGTGCGGCGCAGATCGACGCCTTGCGCGCCGACCGCGCGCGCGGCGGCGACGGCGCGCCGCATGCGTGGGGCGCTTTCGTGTTCGAGGGCCCGCCGTAGTGCGGTCCGGGAAAGGGCGCGGGCCGGATCGGCTGCCACCGTCCGGCCCACCTTCTGGCGAATCCTCGAGACGACCCGCGCGGTGTCCCGTTGCTGGCGTGCGAGCGGCTTGCGGCCGCCCGCGCCCGCGCTGCCGCGCGGACCTCGCTCCGTACCTGGGCCGGCCGCGGGGGGATCCGGGCCGGCGCCCGACCCGGGCGCGATGGAAACAGGTTCGCACTCCGGCGTGATGGGCGCCTGAAATCGGCATGAAAACCGGCTCATCCGCGGTCCGCACCCCCTCCGCGGCCGATGGGGACGACAGGGCGGGCCTCCGCGTCGTAGGCTCTGAAGGGATCCCAACCATGCGCATCCTCGTCATCGAAGACAATCCGCGGATGGCCTCGGCCATCCAGCGCGGCCTCACGGAGCAGGGCTACGTCGTCGACGTGGCCCACACGGGTTTCGAGGGTGAGGAACGCTGCCAGGCGTCCCAGTACGACGCGATCGTGCTCGACCTCATGCTGCCCGATCGCGACGGCGTCGAGTTGTGCCGCAGCCTGCGCCGCGGCGGCCTGCGCACGCCGCTCCTGATGCTGACCGCCCTGTCGGGCACCGCCGACAAGGTCAGCGGCCTGGACGCCGGCGCCGACGACTACCTCGCCAAGCCGTTCGAGTTCGAGGAGCTGATCGCGCGCGTGCGGGCGCTGTTGCGTCGCGGACAGGCCAGCGAGTCGCGCAAGCTGCGCTACGACGACCTGGAGCTCGACCTCAGCCGCCGCTCGTGCGAGCGCAGCGGGTCGAAGATCCGCCTGACGCCCAAGGAGTTCTCGCTGCTCGAGTTCCTGATGCGCAACCCCGGCCGCGTGCTGCCGCGCATGACGATCGTCGAGAAGGTCTGGGACATGAGCTACGAGCCGGCCAGCAACGTGATCGACGTGTACGTCAGCCAGTTGCGCAAGAAGATCGACCGCGACCACGTGCGGCCGCTGATCCACACCGTCGTGTCGGCCGGTTACCGCTTCGGCCTGGCCGAGCAGCCCTGAGGTCCGCGCGCGCGGAGGCGGAGGAACTTGCTGCGCACCTCCCTGCCGCTGCGGTTCAAGGTCACGCTCGGCGCGCTGGGCGTGTTCGTGGCGCTGCACCTGGGCGCTTCGGGCGCTTGGATCGTGTGGGAACGCTCGGCGGCGCTGAAGGAGCTCGACCGCCGGCTCGGGGAGCGCGTCCACGCGGTCGGCACGCGGATCGCCGACGACGCCGCGCTCCTGGCGGACCCCGCGGCGCTGCGCGCGCTGCGCGAGGACATCGCGATGGACTCGCCGCTGCAGCGCTGCGTGCTGATCGTGCGCGGCGAGGACGGGACGGACGTCGCGCGCTTCCCGTCCGAGGGCCCGCTGGCGCGCGCCGCGATCCCGCCGCCCCTGGCGCGCGACGTCGAGGAGGCGCGCATCGTCGACGTTGCGCGCGCGGACGGGGAGATCGACCAGATCCACGTGGTCGCGCTTTCGTTCGTGGCCGAGCCGGGCGGGCGCTTCTGGGTGCAACTGGGCGCGCCGATCTCGGACGCGTTCGATCCCTGGAGCGCGCTGTGGACCATGCTGGTGGGCCTGCCGATCGGGGCGCTCGCGGCCGGCGCCATGGTCTGGATCATCGCCGGGCGCCTCGTCGGCCCGATCCAGCGCCTGACGACCGCCGCGCGCTCGGTGTCGCCGTCGAACCTGCGCGGGCGGATCGACATCGACCCGACCGACTCGGAGATGGCGCGGCTGCAGAAGGAGCTCAACGACGCGCTCGAGCGGCTGGAGCGCGGCTACCGCGCGCAAGGGCAGTTCCTGAGCAACGTGAGCCACGAGCTGAAGACGCCGATCGCGGTGCTGCTCTCGCAGGCGCAGCTCCTGCGCCACAAGCGCGACGCCGAGGAACTGGGCCTGTTCGCCGAGAACGTCGAGGAGGAGATGCGCTCGATGGCGCGCCTCGTCGAGAGCCTGCTCCTGCTCGCGCGCGTGGAGCACGGCAAGGAGCTGGTGCGCCAGGAAGCGACCAGCCTGAACGAGGTCGTGCTGGAGTCCGCCGAGCGCGCCAGCGAGCTGGCCCGCAACCTCGACGTGCCGCTGGTGACGAACCTGCACCTCGCCGCCGAGGGCGAGGGCGAGCCCGAGCTGCTGGGCGACCCCGAACTGCTGCGCACGATGGTCGAGAACCTCCTGCGCAACGCGCTGCGCTTCACGCCCGCCGGCCAGCCGGTCGACCTGCGCATCGTGTGCCGCCTGGGCGAGGCGTCGATCATCGTGCGCGACCGCGGACCGGGCATCCCGCGCGAGCACCTGGAGCGCATCTTCGAACGCTTCTTCCAGGTGCCCGGCGAGGCCTCGAAGGGCCGCGGCACGGGCCTGGGCCTGGCGATCGCGCGCAGCGTCGCCGAGTTGCACCACGGGCGCATCGCGGTGCGCAACGTGCCCGGCGGCGGCTGCGAGTTCGAGGTGCGCCTGCCGCTCGCGCGCGGCGGGCCGGCCGGCAAGCCGGGAAGGCCGCCCCCGGCCGCGCCGGCGCGCCGCGCGGCGGGCAAGCCCCGGCGCGGCGGCGCGTCGGGCACGCAGCCCGGACGCGCCGCGGCCGGATAGCGCGCCGCGCATTGGCCGCGCTCGCGCCGCGCTGGCATGATCGCGCGCTTCCATGGCCACGCACGAGGTGTCGAAGCCGCCCTCGCGCGGGCTGATCGTGATCCTGATCGCGCTGCTCTCCCTGGTGTGGGGCAGCACGTGGATCGTGATCGCGGGCGGACTGCGCGACCTGCCGCCGTTCACCTCGGCCGCCGCGCGCTTCGTCCTGTCCGCCGCCGCGATGACCGCGATCGCTCCGCTCCTCGCGCGCAAGGAGGGCGGCACGCGCGCGGGTTGGAGGCTGGTGCTCCTGGCCGGTTCGCTGAACTTCGGCGTGTCGTACGCGATCGTCTACTGGACGGAGACGGTGCTGCCGTCCGGCATCGTGTGCGTGCTGTGGGCCGTGTTCCCGATGATGATGGCCGCCAGCGGGAGCTGGTTCCTGACCGGCGAGCGCCTGCGCCCGCGGCAATGGACCGGATTCGCGCTGGGCTTCGTGGGCGTCGCGCTGCTGTTCGCCACCGACATCGGCTCGTTCGGCGCCGCGGGCGTGCCGGCCGCGCTGCTCCTGCTCGTGAGCCCGCTGGTGTCGTGCGTCGGCACCGTCGCGATCAAGCGGCAGGCAGCGACGGTCAGCTCGGCCCTGATGAACCGCGACGCGATGTGGGTCGGCGCGCTGATCCTGTCCGCCCTGGCGCTCGGGTTCGAGCGCGGCGCCGAACCCGTCTGGACCGGCCGGGCGATCGCCAGCGTCGTGTACCTGGCGCTGGGCGGCACGGTCACGACGTTCACGCTGTACTTCTGGCTGCTGCGCCACACCGAGGCCTGGCGCCTCTCCACGATCGCCTACATCACGCCCGCGATCGCGCTCCTGCTCGGCACGTTCGTCGGCCGCGAGCCGTTCACGGTGTGGACGCTGGCGGGGAGCCTGACGATCCTGTCGGGCGTCGTGCTGGCGACGTGGCGGCCGCGGCGTTGACGGAGTCCGTGCGCGGATCCGCCTGCCGCGCGCGCGCCCACTCCGCCCGCAGCAGCCCGTGCACGACGGCGTCCTGCGGCTCGCCCTGCACGCGGTAGTGCTGGCGCAAGAGGCCCTCGCGCGCGAAGCCCAGGCGCTCCAGCACGCGGATCGCCGCGAGGTTGCGCGGATCGGTGTCCGCGTGGACGCGCTGCAGCTCCAGCCGGTCGAACGCGAAGTCGAGCAGTACGGGGAGCGCGGCGCGGACGTAGCCGTGGCCCCAGTGCGCGCGGCCCAGCGCGAACCCGAGCTCCGCGCGCGCGTTCTCGCGGTCGAGGTTCGCGAGCGTGCAGGTGCCGACCAGCGGGCCGCCGGTCCGCTCCAGCCCCCACTGCAGCAGGGTCCCGGCGCGGAAGTCGCGGTGGATGCTCGCGAGCAGCGTCTTCGCCGCCGCCACGTCCGGCAGCGTCGCGAAACCCCAATAGCGCGTGACCTCGGGGTCGCCGAAGATGCCGAACAGGGCCGGAACGTCGTTGTGCGTGAGCCAGCGCAGGCGCACCGCGCCGGCATCCAGTGTCGGCAGCCGCGCACCCAGGTCGAAGCCGGCCGACGTCATCGCGGCGGCCCCGCCGTCACGGACGCGTGCGGGCCGTCAGGCGCCACCGGACTTGCCGTACTGGCGCTGGACCTCGGCGACCGAGCCCGCGACGAGCTTCTCCAGGACGGCCATGTCGACGTCGGCGAGCTGTTTGATGTACAGGCACACCTTGCCCATCTTGTACTTGCCGAGCTTGGCGAGGAGCGCCTTCTGCTTCGCGTCCTCCGCGAGCACGTAGACCACGAGCTCGCGGCCGCGGATGGCGAAGCCGACGAGCGGCATCTCGCCGCTGCGCCCGCTCTCGTAGGTGTAGCGGTACGAGCCGTAGCCGACGATGCTCGGCCCCCACATCTTGGGCGTCTTGCGCGTGACCTTCTTGAGCAGCGCCATCAGCGCACGGCAGTCCTTGGCCTGCTGTTCGTTGGCACGCGAGGCGATGTAGTCCGCGACGCTGGCCTTGGTGGGCTTGGTCTTGTTCTCGGCCATGAACGCGGATGCTGGCACGGTCCTCCGGCAGGGTCAACCGGGCCGCGGCGTTCGCTTCCTGGCCGCCGCGGGCCGGACCAACACGGGCCCGCGGCCGGTGCGCGCGAAGGGCACGCGGTTCTGCGCGATGGCCGCGTCGATCAGGCGCTTCACCGCGGGACGCGCGAGCGCGGCCGCGCTCTCCAGTTCCATCCAGCGCACCAGGCTGCCCGAGCCCTTCAGCAGCTTCTCGGGATCCGCGAGGCTCTTCCCCGCGTGGAAGCACAGGCGCACGCCGTCCGCGTCCGCGCGGATCGCGAGCACGCCCTCGTACCCCTTCTCGCTCGGCGAGAAGCTGAGGACGATCCAGTCGCGGTACTCGTACGCCACCTCGAAAGCGCTGGGCAGCCGCTTGCGCAGCGCCCGCCGCGCCGCGCCCACGAGCGACACGTGCGCGGGCGCGATCTTCTCGATCAGCGCGCTCACCTGCGCCTCGGCCGCGCGTCGCTCCGCCACGGTCTGCGTGCTCGTCTTGGGTGCGCTCATGTCGCCCGCCTGCGCCCGAACCGACCTACCCACGGAACGCCGCCTCGATCGCCGCGACGTCGATCTTCCGCATCGTCATCATCGCGTCGAACGCGCGCTTGGCGGCCGTGCGATCGGGGTCGGTGTAGGCGCGGGTCAGCACGATCGGCGTGATCTGCCAGGAGATGCCCCACTTGTCCTTGCACCACCCGCACTGGCTCTCCTCGCCGCCGTTCCCGACGATCGCGTTCCAGTAGCGATCGGTTTCGGCCTGATCCTCGGTCGCGACCTGGAACGAGAACGCCTCGTTGTGCGGGATGCCGGGACCGCCGTTCAGGCCGAGGCACGCGACGCCGAGCACGGTGAACTCGACCGTGATCACGTCCCCCGCCTTCCCGGACGGGTAGTCCCCGGGCGCGCGGTGCACCGCGCCGACCGACGAGTCGGGAAACGTCCTGGCGTAGAAGCGCGCGGCCTCGAGGGCGTCGCGCTCGTACCACAGGCACACCGTGTTCTTTGCGATCTGCGTCATGCCGCTCCTCCAGGCCCGGGTCCGGCGCCGCTAGTTCTCCTCGCGCTGGTACTCGAACTTCCGCGGCGTGCCGCCCTTCATGAACCCGATCGTGGCGGAGAGGCCGCCCTCGGCCGAGAGCTCGTACACGATGCGCTTGGGATAATCGTGCCGCGGGTTGTCGAACACCGCGCGCGTCGCGGTCCATTCGCTGCACACGAACTCGGTCCCGGGATTGCCGCCGGGCTGCGCGACGTAGACCAGCCCGCCGTCGCGCTCGACGATGCGCAGGTACTCGAACGCGGACATCTTCTCGCGCGCGACCGTGCGCGACACGCCGAGCATCGCGCCGCCGAGCGGGGGGCTCCAGCGCTCCTCGATCGTCGAGCCCGAGCTGCGGGTTCCGACCCACGCGCCGGCGAGCCACGCGAGGTCGCCGATCACGGCCTTGGCCGGGGTCGGCATCGCGATGTCCTCCCTGTGGCGATACAGCCCGACCGATTCCGACGCGGCCGTCCCGGACCCGGCGCGCACGATCAGTCCGTCGGCCGTGACGCGGAACTCGCGGCGGATCAGCCCGCCGGGCTCCTGGCCCGGCCCGCGGATGAAGTCGACCTCGTACGTGAACGCGCCATCCTTCCACGCGCCGCGGTAGCGCGCGGTCTTCGGCGGCTCGGAGACCTCGGTGATCGAGCCGTCGAGCGCGACGCGCACGTCGCGATGCCCCGAGCCGTGGCCGCGCACGAGAATGACGGCGCCGTCCTCAGCGCGCATCGAGAACGTCGCGCTCATGGGCGGCCCGAGCCTCTCGAGGGCGCGGCCTTCGGTGCGGTCCTCGACGTAGATCCACTCGCCGTCGAGCGCGCTCAACTCCGCGGCCTGCGTCGGACGCGCGTTCGATGCGAGTGCCGCGCCGAGGGTTGCGAGGAGCGCAAGCGCGGTCACGAGCCCAGTGCAGAAGCGCATGGAGAACTCCCTATCGAGGTGAGGTCGACGGGGAGGAGCGGCAGCCGACCGTGTTCCCCGTCGGGCCGCAGTCTACCGTGCGCGAATCGCCCGGTCGCAGCGCGCCGCCTCAGCGTGCAGCCAGACGCTCCGCGACGGCCGCATTCACGGCGTCCCAACACGCAGGCGACACGCCGTCGTGCCACACGACCAGGAGAACCCGGCCGCCGCGATGGACCCGCGCGCGACCCAGGGCGTCGTTGTGTACCCAGATTCCACGCAGCGCGCTCTCGAGCCGGTCGGCGTCGGCGGTGGTCGCGGCCTCGAGGCCATAGAAGCCCAACTCGTTCTCACCCTGTTAGAGAGCGTAGAGCGCGGCGCGGATCCCCTCTCCATCCAGCTTCCCCTGCGACCCACTCCGCGCGATCTGCTCGACGAACGCGCGCTCCGAGGAGAGGCAGGGATTGCCGCACAGGACGGCGCGCTCCACGTGACGGATCGGCGCGCCGTCGAGGCTGCGTGTCACGAGCGAGGCATGCAGTTCCCTCCCGTCGACGACCAGCGGCCGCAGCGCGCTCGGCGCGCAACCGCCGAGGACCAGGAGCCATGCACCCAGCAGCGCGTTCGTGATCCTCATCCGGTAACCACCCAAGGTCGCGCCGCTCGACCGTTCCCGGAGCTGACCGACCACCGCGCCCGTTCCGCGAGGCGCCGTCACCGCATGAGGAGGGCCACGGCAGCAGCGACGCCGAGGAGCGCCAGGACCACGGACAGGGCGTACAGCACGCGCCGACGGCGGTTCTGTCGGTAGGTGTTCCAACCGTCGGCGTCGAGGAAGTGGCGGCTGTTCGCGGTCACGCGCACCGCACCCCCGCGAATCAGGGCCTCCAGCCGCCGCCTGTCGATCGAACGGCCGGGGGACAACGCAACCGCCGCTTGCGCGCTGACCGCGCCAGCATCCGCGAGTTGCCGGTGGATCCTGGCCTCGGCGCGTCGCATCGCGAGCACCACGATCAGCGGAAGCAAGCTCGGAATCGTTGCTGCGGCGCTCATCACCTCGCTCCTCGGAGTCGTCTCTCTCACGCCGCGCCGTTCGGCCGCAGGGCACCTGTGGCCACTCTGGCTGCGGCCCGTCGTCGGGGGATCCTTGTCAGGACACGTGATACCCGAGCTCGTGGTGGACGGGAAGTCCCTCGCAACCTACCGACCAAACGCACCAGCAGCGATGGCGATGACGAAGATCAGGGCGTAGATGGGCACACAGATGATCAAGCTCGCGACCAGGTAGTGCCCCAGGACCGCGAAGGCCCGCTTCAAGAAGCTGGTACTGACCAGATTCGTTCTGGCCTGCAGCTGGTCCAACCGCCGCTGCAACTGGTTGATGTCCGAGCGTGCATTCCTCAGGGATTCGACGAGCTCGTCGTTGTTCGTCATTCTCGACTCCTCTTTCCTCTCATTCCGCGTCGCCAGATGGCACGCGGATTCGCCAGATCCGTAGTCCAACGCCCTGCCGCTCTGCGGCGGGCGGCTGTGCGAGTTACACTGTGCTCGCACTCGATCGATGATGCTCGCCGCTCCGCTGCTCCTACTATGCCTTCTCACCTCGAGCCCGCAACAGCCCGGGGGAACCCAGACGTACGAGGCGGGTTGGGCCGCGATCGAGGCGCACGTCGCCGAGGGTCGGCTCGACCTCGCGCGCGAGGCGGCGGGCGCGCTGGCCGATGCGCTGATCGAGAAGAGCCGCGAGCCGGGCCGCGCTCCCGAGGCCGAGCTCGAGGAGCAACTCAGCCGCGTCGGGCTGCGCGGCGCGGAGCTCGGATCGATTGCGCTGACGCGCCGGGCGTTCGAGCGCATCGTGGAGCTGCGCAGCGCGCGCCTCGCCCCGGAGCACCCTGACCTCCTCGACGCGCGCTCCATGTACGCGGTCGCGCTCTACCAGAGCCACGAGCCGGCGTTGGCGCGGGCGCTGCTCGAGGAACTGCTGGAACTGTACTCGCGGACGTTGCCGGCGGAGGCCGACGAGGTGCGTCGGGTCCGCACACCGCTCGCGCTGTGCCTGCGTGAGCTGGGCGAGGAGCAGGCAGCGCTCGCGCTGCAGGAGGACATCCTCGCTCTCGTCCTGCGCACGCGCCCCGAGGAGGACATCGAGGTCCAGCGCGCGCGCCTGAACCTGGCAGGCACGTACGGCATGCTCGGGAACGACGCGCGGGCGGCCGAGCTCCTCGAGTCGGTGGTCGCGGTGCACGAGCGCACGCGGCCCGCTGACGACCTCGAGCTGGCCAACGCGCGCCACAACCTGGCCACGTCCTACGCGCGCCTGGGTCGCTACGGCGAAGCCCGGGCGCAGCTCGAGCCCGTCATCGCCGCGCTCGAGCGCCGCGTTCCCGCGGAGCACTGGCAGCTCCTGGGGGCGAAGTCCGTGCTGGGGGTCGTGCTCAGGCAGCTCGACGAGCCCTTCGCGGCCCGGCCGCTCCTGATCGACGTCTACGAGGTTCGCCAGCGGATCCACCCCGCGGGCCACCCCGAGATCGCCAGGGCGCGCTCGGCGTTGGCCAGCCTCGCGCGCCGCATCGAGGACCACTCGCTGGCGTTGCGGCTCTCGGAGGAGGCCCTGGCCGATCTCGAGCGCAGCCTGCCTCCCGATCATCCCAGGATCCTGGTCGAGCGCTCGAACCTGGCGCTGGAGCTCGGGGAGATCGGCGACCTCTCGCGCGCGCGCCGGCTCCAGGAGTCGGTCATCGCGCCGCTGGCGAGGCACTACGGCGAGGAGAGCGAGAACGTCCACATCGCGCGCTATCGCCTCGCGTCCGTGCTCGCCCGGCAAGGCGAGACCGCGGAGGCCAGCGCGCTGCTCGAGAGCGTGATCTCCGCCTTCGAGCGCGTGCTCGGACCGGAGGATCCCCGGGCCCAGGCCGCGCGCCTCGAGCTCTCCGGCCTCCTGCAGGAGATGGGGAACATCCGACGCGCGGTCGAGGTCGCCGAACACGCCTACCGCGAGCTCGAGCACTCGACCGACTCGAACGATTCCTACTACCTGCAGCAGGCGCGCCGGAGGCTGGTGCGCGCGTACGAGGAGGTCGGGCGCACGCCGGAGGCCCTGGCGCTCGTCGATGACGTGATCCGGCGCTACCGCGCGACGCGGCCGG
The DNA here is from genome assembly GCA_964552795.1 of uncultured Planctomycetaceae bacterium. Taxonomy (GTDB): domain Bacteria; phylum Planctomycetota; class UBA1135; order UBA1135; genus JAEUHZ01. The sequence continues at coordinate 17,286 of CAZKIO010000053.1, read as the reverse complement.
GCGACCACGTCGATGTGGCGCGGGTGAGCATCGAGCGCGGCTGGCTGCTGGCGGAGCACGGCCGCGAGGCGGAGGCGCGCGAGGTGCTCGAACGCGCGGTCGTTCATCTGGAGGCGCAGCTCCCTGCGGACCACGCCGACCTGCGCTCCGCCCGCAGCGCGCTGGCCGAGACCCTGCGGAGGATGGGCGACCTGCACGGCGCGCGCGCCCTGCAGGAGTCCGTGCTCGCGACGGCGTCGCGTCTCCTCCCGCCCGACGCGCAGAGCCTCCAGATCGAGCGCATGAACCTGGCGGGGACGCTGATCCAGATGCAGGAGCTGGAGTCCGCGCGCCTCCTGCTCGAGCCCGCACTGGCAACGCTGCTCACGGTGCTGCCCCACGACCATCGCTCGGTCCAGCTCCAGCGCGTCAACCTCGCCCAGCTGTACGAGGCGCTGGGCGAGCACGCGCGTGCCGCCGAGCTGCTCGCAGCGGTCATCGAGGTGCACCGGACGAGCGGTCAGACGCTGCGTCCGTTCGGGTTGGCGGCGCGCGCGACCTACGGACGCCTGCTGGCGGTCCTGGGCCAGGACGAGGCGGCGGCAGGACACCTCGAGGCCGCGCTGGCCGGCTTCGAGGCGGTCTACCCGGCTGGCCACCCCTGGGTGCTGCGCGCGCGCATGGAGCTCGCGTGGATGCGCGTGCGCCAGGGTCGGCGGGACGAGGCGCAGCGGCTCGCCGAGCAGGCCTCCCACGACCTGCGCGCTTGCGTGCGCGAGAGCGCTGCACGCCTCTCCCCGCGCGAAATGGAAGGGCTCGCACGCAATCTGGCGCCGACCGCCAGCGCCCTGCTCGCATTCGCCGCCGCCGGCTTCGACGCTGGCGCGCAGTCCGCTCTCGATCGCAGCGCATTCGCCGCGATCGAGGCCCTGCGCTCGTCCGAGCTCATCGCGGCCCTCGTCGCGCGGCGCGCGGGCGGAGAGCCCCGGACCCCGGCCCAGCGTGCGGAGGAGGCGGAGCTCCGTGCGCGCCTCGCGTACCTCGCGCGCTCGGGCAGCTCGGCGGACGAGCTCGCGCGGACGCGCCGCGAGCTCGAAGCGCTGCGGCGCGATGCGATCCAGCGGCTCGAACCCGGCACCGCGGAGGCGCTGCGCGTGGACCCGACGCCCGAGCGGCTGTCCCGCGACCTGAAACCGGGCGAGGCGCTCGTCGCCTGCTGGACCTACGAGCCCGGGCCGCCGTTCGAGCCCCGCGCGAAGGCGGAACCGGCGCTCCTCGCCTTCGTCCTGCGCAGCGAAGGCGTGCTCGCGCGCGTCGAGCTCGGCGCGGCGCGCGCCGTCGAGGACGACGCCTCGGGCTGGCTGCGCGCGATCGGAGCCGGCGCTGGCGGGCTGCGCGGGCTCGACGCGGAAGCGACGCGGGACACGAGCGGCGAGCGCCTTGCCGGCGAGGCGCTCCGCGCGCGAGTGCTCGCGCCGCTGGCCGGCGCGCTGGTCGGCGTGGACCGGATCGTCGTCGCGCTCGACGGTGCGCTGCTCGCGTGCCCGCTCGGGGCGCTGCCCGAAGCGGACGGGCGCCTGGGGGATCGGCTGGCGATCGAAGTGCGCTCGAGCCTGATCGAGCTGGCCCTCCCGCGGCGATCTGCGGAGTCGGTGGGCGGACGCCTGGTGGCCTTCGGCGGCATCCGATTCGAGCCGGAGGGCGACGACGAGGGCGACGACGGGCCGAGCGTGCGACCCGCGGCGCCGGTCCTCGCGCGAGTCGAGCCCGCCGGCGGTTCGGTCCGCAGATTGCGCGGCGCGGCGAGCGCCGGCTTCGCGCCGCTGCCCGGGACCGGCGAGGAAGTGCGGCAAATCGGCGCCCTCTTTGCTGCGGCCTTTCCGCGGCAGGACGCCGCGCTGCGTTCCGGCGCGGAAGCGACGCGCGAGGCCCTGTTCGGGCTCGCGGGGTCCGCACGCTGGTTGCACCTCGCGACGCACGGGTGGTTCTCGCCCGAGTCGGTGTCCGGGCGTCCAGGGTCCGATGCTCCCCTCGATGCGCGACTCGGCGTCGGCGAGCGCATGTCGCCGTCCGAGTTCGTGACCGGCGTCTCGCCCATGGCGCTCTGCGGGTTGGCGCTCGCGGGGGCGAACGCACCGCCCGACGAGTTCGGCTGCGTGGCGGGGGCGGCGACCGCCGAGGAGCTGGCCGGCCTCGATCTCTCCGACTGCGAGCTGGCCGTGCTCTCCGCTTGCGACACCAGCGTGGGTGTGCGCGCCGCCGGTCAGGGCGTCCACTCGCTCCAGCGCGCCCTGCACATGGCCGGCGCGCGCAGCGTCGTCACGTCGCTCTGGAAGGTCCCCGACGACGCCACGCGTGCGCTGATGATCGCGTTCTACCGCGGCCTGTGGGAGCGCCGGCTCGCGAAGGACCGCGCGCTGTGGGAGGCGCAGCGATCCCTGCGCGATGCGCGCACGGCCGAGGGTCTGCCGCTCTACGGCGTCGCGGACTGGGCGGCGTGGCGGTTGACCGGCGAGTCCGACTGAGGCCTGCGTGGGGACTGGCCCAGACCCATGGGCTCGCCTCGCGGACGCGCGCGGGCGGGGACGATGCGCAGCTCAATCAGGCAGCACGGCTCAGGCGCGTCGACGGCGTTGACTCCAACTACCTCGGCGGGCGACATGAGCTTCGTCTGCCCAACATCCTGCCGCTCAGCCGCCGGCGAGGCCGATCGGCTTCATCGGCGGGTTGGGCGGAAGGCCACTCATGGCCCGAGCCGCTTGGCGAAGAGGACGAGGCGAGTGACTTCAACGAACCCAACGGCTCGATGTGCTTCGTGGCTGACCTCGTTCTTGAGCTCGGCATCGGAGCCGAGCTCCGAACAACGCCGCGACAGCGCCCAGCGCTCTGCGGCGCGCATCAGAAGCCGTCCGAGGCCCGAACGCCGCTGCTCGGGCTTCACGTACCAGGCCTCGATGTAGCCGACAGGGCGCGTACTGCACCCCTCGGCCCAGTTGCGAAGTGCGACTTCGACGAAGCCAACAAGCTCGCCACCCGGGAGCGCTGCCACGAGCACGCTGTTCGCTTCCGGATCCGCGATAATCTCCTCCTGCTCTTCCGCGAGGGTTTCTCGGGGCGAGTCGGGCCAAAGGAGCTGGCGGAGGTGAAGCCACTGGCCACGCTCCTCACGCCGTAGTTCACGGATCTCCACGGTGTTGCTCCCTGCCGCCTAACGTTCCGGTTCAGCGGCGGGCCGAGTAGCGTACCGTCCGCTGCAATCGGTTGTCAGGCCACCCCTCGCGACGCCGAGAGTGCCTTCTTGAGAAGAACGATCTGGCCCGCATGGTAGAGGTCGTGCTGAGGGGTGCCGCAAAACTGAGTGTACGCCGAGTACTCGGAACCCAGCTTCTGCGAAAGGCGCTCCGCGGGGAAAGCACGCACGGCGCCCTGGAGCTGCTGATTCAGTTCGTCCAACGTGTGCTGGTTCTCGCGCCAGGCCTCCGGACTAGACTCCAGCACTGGAGGCCACTCCTCCTCCGGCGAGAGCTGCGCAGGCTCGCCACGAACCCGCCGAAGAACCAACCTGTATCCACCGGTAAGGTGAAGGACGATCTCCCAAATGCTGTGAGCGCCGGCTATCGGATGGGCTGCGGCGTCTTCCGCCGACACACCCGCCAGCACCTCGCGGACGGAGGGCCCATGCCAGGACTCGCCCCAAAAGGCTCGACGGATCTGATCTGCGAGAATCTCCACATCCAGAGGCATGGTCTCTCCCATTCCGCAATCTCGGCCTGGCGGGCGTTCAGCATCAGCGGCGGCGCACCGCCGTCCGCTGTAGGGGCTTGTTGGGCGGCTCGCCACGAAGGCCGGATCCGTCACGCGTCGGCGCCGACGGTCTTGGGGGGACCTGCGGACGACCGAAACGCCGGCACCATGTGTGCCGGTGCGGCCAGCGTGACGCAGGCGACGGATCGGTCTGGAACGGCGTGATGGCGAGCATGCCGGTTCTCTGGGAAGGGTGAGCATGGTCCCTCACCGCCCTGGACGGGCGCAAGCCTCCCGTACTCGCCGGCGGGAATCGGGACGAGCGGAGCGGGGTCACGTTTCATGCCCGGACTGGGGTTGCACGTTCGATGACCGGCACCCACTGGGCGTCCATCGGGCCCCTCTCCCGCCGGGCACAGCCGCTTGGAGCAGCCGTCACCGCTCCCGGCACCCCTGTCGGACTCCCCCGGCTCACGACTCCGGACCTGATGGCGCATGGATCCGCGCGCCGCCTTTCCACGACCCAGAGGTGGCTCCGCTTGGCCGAACTGGAGGTGGCTCCGATCAGCCGAGCCTTGACACCTGGTCTTCCGCCCCCTGGCAGCAGCCCCCGCTCAACGCCCCGCCGCCCCGTACCGCTCCAGCAGCGCCCGCGCCGTGCGCGTCTCCTCGGTCGAGTTCGACGTCGAGCGCACGTAGCTCGCCAGCTTGTCCGCGAAGCGGTCCCCGGCCGCGTCCTTGCGCTCGGGGAACAGCACCGGCCGGTCCGCGCACAGGTCCAGCCAGATCCCCGCGTCGCGCAGCCGCGAGGCGAACCCGCCCTCCTTCTTGAGGTCCTTCTCCATGCGGTCGGCCTCCTTGCTGGCCGCGCTGCGCGGGAAGGCGGCCGCGACCGCGCGCGCCAGCGCCAGCCACGCCGCCGCGTCCTGGCGGACCGCGCCCGCACGCGCGGGGACGATCACGTGGACTCGGCAACTCGACGATCGAGCGCTACGGCGAGGAGATGAAGCACGGGCGTCACGAGTCACGCGCCGGACCGCTCAGCACGAATCGGCCAGCATCAGTCCTCGAACGTGAGTGGTGAGTGTCTCGAGATCGATCGTGGCCGGATCGACGAAAGCATCGCGCTCGTGCGCGATCGATCCGAGCCAGATGCGACCGTTGGACGTGTAGAACGCGATGTCCTCCGGTCGCGCTGGGGCCAGCCAGTCGTAGAGGCCGTGTGCGCCCAAGAGGATCGACAGTGCACGGTCGGACAGCTGATAGGTCCGGACGATCGCGAAGTCCCTGCACAGACGCGTTCCTGGCCACTCGTCCGTCCTCGATTCCGCGACCAGATCCGGCCCGAAGAGTCCGACGATCTCCAGAGCCGTCTCGTCGAACTTGGCCTGCTCGCGCCAGACGAGCGAGAACCTCGAACGGAGCCGTGCTGCGAACCGCAGCAGCGCCCGGTAGGTCTCGTCCCTGGGTTCCTGGACGATGGTGAGGATGCGCTCCATGGCCGCGAGTTGGATGGTGGATCACGCGCGAACGCGGCCGTCGCGAAGCGACGATCTCAGCGGTGTTCGCGCAAGAAGACAGCGCCAAGCACCTGTCATCGGCTGCATGAGCGGGTCGGGCGATCCAGACTACACGACCTTCTCATTGCGCACCCAGGCGTGCGTGAGATGCGGCAGGTCACGGGACACCCGCCGTCCCTCACCATCCCTCACCCTTCCGCAGGCCGTGATCACCAGGTGCTCGAGCTTCGGGAACCTGGCGCCGAGATCACCGAGGGATTCCAGGTTACGGCATCGTGCGACCCACAGCTTCCGCAGGAGAGGCAGTGCGGGCAGATCATCGAGCGACGTCAGCGACGACCAGAGCAGCCTCAAGTCGTCCACCCCCGTGGGGAGGGCCAGTGAGAATGGCTTGCCCTTGGAAGGATGCCGCCACACGTGCAGGCGCTTCAACTCCGCACAAGCATCGAGCCCGTGGTCCTTCGCCCGCGGCTCCACGACCGCACCTCGAAGCTGCGGGAACCGGCTGAAGTCGATCCCCGGTCGCGTAGGGCTCACTCCGAAGTAGCGCAGCCTGCCGAGGGCGTAGAGGCCATCGATGCTTTTCAACTTCACCTCCCAGAACCACACCGACTCGACCCACGGCATGTCGCGGAGGAAGTCCAGATCCCTGCCGTGAAAACCGAACAGCGGACTCCCGAACACGCTCGTAACGCGGTCACGTCTGATGCGCTCGACGCATTCCGTCATGCGATCACTCTGGATGCCGACGGACAAGCTGGCTCCATTCCACACGTCCTCGGTCACGAGGAACCCGTCTTCTAGATGGATCGGCACGTCCACTCTCCTCTGCGCCCCGGCGTAACGGTCCGGAGTCGCTGTCGATCGCATCGGTGACCTTCCTCCACACCCCCCGGATGGAGCGGGGTGCAGAGTCCCACAGCACCAAGTCTCGGCTTGGGCACCGGGCGCACATGCTTGCTAGGTGAGTTCGCCCTCATGGACCTGCCATCCGCTCCGAATCCACGCCTTTCGTTGGGCATCAAGGTAGGGGTGCGTTTCCGCAGGGGCGATGACATGAATGTCCGCCTCGTGGCAGTACATTCGCTCGACGCCGACATCTGGAAGCGTGATGTGAAGGTCGTCCGAACCGATTCGACCGAGACCTCCTGCCTCTGCCGCGGCGACACGAGCACGGAGCTCGGCTCCGCTCACCTCCAGCGCCAGCCAGTCTCGCTCGTAGATGTCGTTGCCCCATGCACATCCGAAAACGACGCTGACGCGCTTCGTTGGCGACGCTTCGAGATCTTCAATCAACGCCTCGAAGTCTCGTCGAACCGCGGCGATCGCATCCGACTGCGGTGGGGTACCGACCAGCTCGTACTTCAAGGGCTTCGTCTAGCGTTCCAGTTCAGCGGCGGGCTGCAAACCGACCGGGCGTGCACTCCGTGGTCAGGCATGCGGCCAGCCAACGGGCCACTCCTCAACGTCATCGACCTGGGACCTGTAGACGTGCTCGTCCGTTGCAATCTCGCATTCGCAGCGGATGACACAGCGCTGCACGGTGTCGGACCACACGAGGCGCCCATCGCTGAAGTGCTCCTCGCCAGTGACGCCGTCGCCCCGTGGAATCGTGCTGAAGGAGAGCTTCGCCTCCAGGACAGCCCGAGTGATCGCCTCGACCGGGATGCCGTTGGCTTCGAGATCGGCGAGGAACCACAGGTGCACCTCGCCTGCAATGGACAGCGACGGAACGGGCCGACCATCCCACAAGCAGTCCCCCGACAGCACGTCGATCCGGATCGTTCCGGATCCGAGTTCGACGAGCTGTGCTTTGCTGTTGATGAGACGCCAGCCGCAGAAGATCTGGCAGATCGTGTCCGCGGCATGCTTGAGCCTTCTCGTTCGCATCGAACCTCGCCACGGCCGCTCGACCCGTGTTGGACCCTTCGACGCGAGCGCGGCGCGAGCGACATCAGCATCGCACACCCGCCCGCTTGCCGGTGCCTGAACGCAGCGCGATGCCCAAGCCCCTTCCTGCATCGGCCCCTCGGGTCTCGGCAGGCACGTTGGTGTCGATGGTGGTGCCGTCCAGGGCGAACCGTACCCGGACGGAGTGCCTGCCCGCCCGCGGCCGCGGCCAACCAGAGGAGAAAGTCGGATCCATGTCGAACGGCGTGAGTGCGAGCATGCCGGTCCTCTGGGGGGCTCGGGCATCGTCCACAGGCCCCAGGAAGGGCGCAAGCCCGGGGTCTCGCCGCACGCGGCTCGGTCAGGGAGGGGGGCACGTTCGATGACCGCCACCCTCGGAGCATTCGCCCGCCCCCCTCCCGCCTGGCACAGCGGCCTGGCGCGTCGCATCCTCGCCCGGCCACCCTCCCGGGTTCGCGGGTGCCGCCTTTCCGCGGACCCGGACGTGGCTCCGTCGGGCCGATCCGGAGGTGGCCCCGACCAGGCGAGCGCCGACACTCCCAGACCCGCGCGTGGACGCCCACTCGCCGCCCCGGATCGGGCCGCACTCAGAGGACTCTCCGTCCCCCATCCGCCAAGGTTCTCCGCCCCTGGCCGCAGCCCCCCGCTCAGCGCCCCGCCGCCCCGTACCGCTCCAGCAGCGCCCGCGCCGTGCGCGTCTCCTCGGTCGAGTTCGACGTCGAGCGCACGTAGCTCGCCAGCTTGTCCGCGAAGCGGTCCCCGGCCGCGTCCTTGCGCTCGGGGAACAGCACCGGCCGGTCCGCGCACAGGTCCAGCCAGATCCCCGCGTCGCGCAGCCGCGAGGCGAACCCGCCCTCCTTCTTGAGGTCCTTCTCCATGCGGTCGGCCTCCTTGCTGGCCGCGCTGCGCGGGAAGGCGGCCGCGACCGCGCGCGCCTGCGCCAGCCACGCCGTCGCGTCCTGGCGGACCGCGCTCGCGCGCAGCTCGCGCATCCAGGCCACCTCGGCGTCCGTGACCGCCTGCTGGAGGAGCTGCGCGTCCCGCTCCGCCGCGGCGTCCTCTGACTTCGCGGCGGCGCGTTCGACGCTCTGCGCCAGCGACGCCGCCTTCGCGAAGCGGCCGGACCAGTACTCCTCCAGCGCCTTCTCGAGCCGCGCGTCGAGGCGCCGTTCGAGCGGCGGCACGTCGGGCGCGGCGAGCGCGCGGTCCACGCTCTCCAGGAACGCCTTCGTGTCGCGCGCGGCGTCGCCGTGCCACAGCACGCCGCCGCCGCGGCCGATCACGTGGACGCAGCCAGCGGGGTGCGCGTCGAGGTCCGCGTACGGCGACGGGCCGGCGGCGAGCGCGAGCGGATGATCGAGGCCGACGCGCTGCGCGAAGTCCTGCGCCGCGGTGGCGTCGGGCGCGCCGAGGAAACCGATCGCCGCGATGCGCCGGTCCTGGTTGGCCGCGACGAGGTCGCGCACGAGCGCGAGCGCGCGCTCGGCTGTGTCGGCGTCCGCGAGCGGGGTGGCGTGGACGAGCACGACGTGGTCGCGAAGTTCGGAGAGCTTGCGAGCGCGCCGGGAGTTGCGGCCGGAGGCGTCGCTGACGACCTTCGAGCCGGACTTGGACGGGTCGGCGCCGAGCCAGGTGGTCGCGTCGATCTCCGGCGCGGGCTGGAACAGGTCCGGTCGCGGCGCGGCGGTCACGGGATCCTGCTGGGCGGTGACCCCGGTAAGGATCGCGAGGATGTTGACGACGAGATGCATAGGGTCTGGCATCCTGGCTCGCGTTGGCATGGAGACCATACCCCAGCTACCGCCGAGAGCTACTCGATGGACAGGGCTGATTGATCAGTCTTGCCGAACTACAGCCACTGCTACCCCTGAACGGGCTTGCCTCAACCGTCTTGCCGCTCAGCCGCCGGCGAAGCTGGTCGGCTGCAGCGGCTTGTCGGCCAGGAACCTAACTCGCACGAGATACCACTCGTCCTCTGAGCGGTGGAAGCTTGTTGCACTATCGCACACCTGACAGTCGTCGTTGTAGGCAATCGGAAGGTACGTGAAGTGCGGACCGTGCGAGCCGTCCAACGTGTCCATCACGCCCCCGAGGTAGTCAACCAGCGCGCAGTTCGGCTCCAGCCTCGGAGCGTGGACATCGAGATCCAGCCCGATTGCGTCATGCGACCAGGTCCGCCCTGCCATGGCCTCGATCGCCGCAGTGCGAAGCGCCATGAATCGCTCGTGGTGCTTGTGCTTTGGGTTCCTGATCGAGGACGACGAGTCCTTGAAAGGAGGGAGGCCGGAGACCCTGAGTTCGATGGCGTCGCCCGGCTGCGGCGTCGGCATGGTCGGCAGAGGGCCTGGATCGTAGGTGAGTCCTCGGTTCATTCGCTCACTTCTCTGGCTAACGCTCCGGTTCAGCGGCGGGCCGCGCAGCGGATCGTCCGCTGCAACCGGTTTTTCTTGGCTGCCGCAAGACTACCTCGCGCCGCGGCACGTTAGACCGCACCTGCCGTAGCCCGCGCACTCGCTACCGACCGCTGCGATTGCGTAAGACTCTCACGGTACTCGAGTGCCTCAGGCACGTCCTGAAACTGCAGCAACTCGCCTGCCAGTTCTGCGAGGTGAGCCTTTGCCTCCAGAGGAGTTGCCCGGAAGAACTCGCGTCGCAGATTGACTAGGTTTACCCGTCGAGCGGCCAGCCGCTCGTGCATCGCGGACTCGATCCCGACGGCATCCTTCGAGAAGAACAACGCGTGAATGTCAAAGTTGAACGGGACCGAAGCGTCGCTGAGTTCACGGATTCTGTCCATTGGATCCAGTCGGCGCGTCATTCCAACCTTGACCACCTCCCCACCGAATGAACCGAGATTCGAGATTACGTATACGTAACCGGCGCGGATATTGGCCGCACGGTAGTCTACGTCCTCGATAGCTCGCTGGACGTCACCCAGCTGCTCGCGGAGCCGTGCCGCTCCGGCGTCGTCGCCTTTCGCCACTAGAACTTCGAGCGCATTGGAATAGTGTTGGCGCTCCTTCTCAAGGCGCGCGCGCTCTCTCTCAATCTCCTGCTGCACCTTCCGCTCTTCGCGTAGACGTTCTCGCTCGACGCGCTCAGCTTCCTTCTCTTCAGCCTGTTTCTGCAGGAAATCAGCGGTCAGCTCCAGTTCGCGCACGCGTACGGTGAAGTATGGCGCCGATATCTTGATTTGCATCGTCTTGCCAAGGCGCTCGATGACTTCTGCGACTTTCGTGAGCCTCTCGATGGCCGCTTCGAGCTTGTAAGGTTTTAGCCCTCTGACGAGGTTGTCCGCCTCTGCATTGAATGCGCGCAGCAGCAGCTTGGAGAAGTCCCGGACCATCACGCGACCTTGCGCTGCCGACCCGTTGACGGTCCAGTCCGTCGTGGCGAGCACCGCACCGCCGTCCTTTCGCACCATTGCCTTGATGGTCTCCTCGATGCTAGCAATCTCTTTCTGGTAAGCGACCGCATCAGTCAACGGATGTCTATACCGGTATACGCCAGCCTCTTGCAGCAGCGCTAGATCTTCCGTCGCGACAATCGTCTTCCGCGCCTCATCAAGCTGCGCGCCGACTGCGCGAAGCGCTTCTGCAGCATCCGCGCGCTCTCGTTGAAGTCGCGCTTCTTGCTCAGCGATCTCGCGCTCAAGGTCGGCTCGCTTCGCTTCAAGCTGAATCACGGAAAGCGCTCCCAGCCTCGCGAGCTGCTCTCTCGACTGGCCACACTGCGCCCTAAGAGAGTCAACCTCTGCAAGGAGTGCGCGCGCCATCTTGCGCGCCCCGAACAGCGGAATGGGTCGATTGGCTTGGTCGGCTTTTGTGGTCACCATTGCTCCTCTGGGATCATGTGCGCGGTTCCAATCCCGAGAGCGCCCATCGTTCGATCTCGTCGGACTCGAGTGGCCTTGCACGGTCTTTCATCAGGCGGCAAGCGGGTTGCCGATCAGCGGCGGCTGAGGGCCGTCCGCTGTAGGGGCTTGTTGGGCGGCTCGCCACGAAGGCCGGATCCGTCACGCGTCGGCGCCAACGGTCTTGGGGGGCCTCGCGGACGACCGAAGCGCCAGCCCATGCGTGCCAGTGCGGCCAGCGCGAGGCGGGCGAAGGTTTGGTCTGGAACGGCGTGATGGCGAGCATGCCGGTTCTCTGGGAAGGGTGATCATGGTCCCTCACCGCCCTGGACGAGCGCAAGCCTCCCGTACTCGCCGGCGGGAATCAGGACGAGCGGGGTAGGGTCACGCTTCATGCCCGGACTGGGGGTGCACGTTCTATGACCGGCACCCACTGGGCGTTCATCGGGCCCCTCTCCCGCCGGGCACAGCGGCTTGGAGCAGCCGTCACCGCTCCCGGCACCCCTGTCGGACTCCCCCCGCCTCCCGACTCCGGACCTGTGGCGCATGGATCCGCGCGCCGCCTTTCCACGACCCAGAGGTGGCTCCGCTTGGCCGAACTGGAGGTGGCTCCGATCAGCCGAGCCTTGACACCTGGTCTTCCGCCCCCTGGCAGCAGCCCCCGCTCAACGCCCCGCCGCCCCGTACCGCTCCAGCAGCGCCCGCGCCGTGCGCGTCTCCTCGGTCGAGTTCGACGTCGAGCGCACGTAGCTCGCCAGCTTGTCCGCGAAGCGGTCCCCGGCCGCGTCCTTGCGCTCGGGGAACAGCACCGGCCGGTCCGCGCACAGGTCCAGCCAGATCCCCGCGTCGCGCAGCCGCGAGGCGAACCCGCCCTCCTTCTTGAGGTCCTTCTCCATGCGGTCGGCCTCCTTGCTGGCCGCGCTGCGCGGGAAGGCGGCCGCGACCGCGCGCGCCTGCGCCAGCCACGCCGTCGCGTCCTGGCGGACCGCGCTCGCGCGCAGCTCGCGCATCCAGGCCACCTCGGCGTCCGTGACCGCCTGCTGGAGGAGCTGCGCGTCCCGCTCCGCCGCGGCGTCCTCTGACTTCGCGGCGGCGCGTTCGACGCTCTGCGCCAGCGACGCCGCCTTCGCGAAGCGGCCGGACCAGTACTCCTCCAGCGCCTTCTCGAGCCGCGCGTCGAGGCGCCGTTCGAGCGGCGGCACGTCGGGCGCGGCGAGCGCGCGGTCCACGCTCTCCAGGAACGCCTTCGTGTCGCGCGCGGCGTCGCCGTGCCACAGCACGCCGCCGCCGCGGCCGATCACGTGGACGCAGCCAGCGGGGTGCGCGTCGAGGTCCGCGTACGGCGACGGGCCGGCGGCGAGCGCGAGCGGATGATCGAGGCCGACGCGCTGCGCGAAGTCCTGCGCCGCGGTGGCGTCGGGCGCGCCGAGGAAACCGATCGCCGCGATGCGCCGGTCCTGGTTGGCCGCGACGAGGTCGCGCACGAGCGCGAGCGCGCGCTCGGCTGTGTCGGCGTCCGCGAGCGGGGTGGCGTGGACGAGCACGACGTGGTCGCGGAGTTCGGAGAGCTTGCGAGCGCGCCGGGAGTTGCGGCCAGAGGCGTCGCTGACGACCTTCGAGCCGGTCTTGGACGGGTCGGTGCCGAGCCAGGTGGGCGCGTCGATACCCGGTGCGGCCTGGAAGAGACTCGATCGCAGCAGGCTGGCCGCGGGATCCTCAAGGGCGACGAGAAGCGCAGAGACTCCCAAGACAACCACCGCTGCGTGCATCACGGTCGATATCCTACTCAATGTGGGTCAGAAGCCAGCACCCTCGTAAAGGCGTACCCGGTCGAACACTCTTCACTCTCAACTTCCAAGGCACCGACTATCCGGAGCCGGACATTGACAGTAATCGGACATCTGCTCCTCAGCGATCTATACGTACACTCCCAGAAACATCTGCATCGATCTGACCGCCTTGCACCCGAACCATAGGCATGTTCCGCAGCAGCTTCATCTGCGCGTCCCTGCGGGCGGAGTCTCCCACTATCTCGCGCAGCGCTAGGAAATCACCATACGTAGGAGCACTGCCGAAGAGCAGCCTGCCGTATGCGCCTTCTGGCTGCCCCATTCTTAGAGCAATAACAGTCAATGCCACCGCGATAACTGTCAATACCACTTTGGTGTACTTATCCACTTGCACCTCCACCAGGGACATCTCCAACGCCTGGCCGATAAGCGGCGGCGTGAAGCGCCGTCCGGTGTCTCGGCCTGTTATCCAGAGATACCACCGGCCGCCTCGACACTCCAGTAGCGATGAACGCGATCCAATTCCTGGAGCCAGGTTTGGTCGAGATCCCCTACCCGGCGACCCAACTGTTGAGCAAGTTCGAAGAACCCTGGACCGGGACGCATGTCACCCTCCTTGTGGACAACGATGACTGAAAGCATGCCTCGGCCAGCTCGGTCCTCTTCCTCCGAAATCTCGCTGAGGATATGCGCAAACGTCTGCGAATGCGGATCGATGGTCGCGGACTCAAGCTGAGATGTCACCTCAGAGTATGGAATCAAGCCTCGCACCGCGGCGCGAGCGATCAACATCCGCCGGACCTCCGCCTTCGCGGCATCCCACGTCGCTTGGTCGAGACCAACTCGTGTCATCGTAGTCTTCCTTCTTCTGGATAACGACCGGCATCAAGGGCGCAGGCAAGCAAGCGCAGCGCCGCTTGCCTGCGTCCCCTGCATGCCGAAGTTAGAAGCCTACTTCTTCCGTGCATGCGATTGCAGACGGGCCTGAATCTCAGCTTTGATCTCCTTGTACAAAGGCTCGGTCTCTTCCTTGATCTTCGTCCATCCCTCGTGCTGCATCTTCCTGTCCTCTGCCTCGTGACCCACTTCCTTAGACATGACTGCGGACCAAAGCATCTCCGAGATCTTGGAGAATCTTTCCTCCAGTTCGGGCGGAAGGAAGATGCCACTTCGTGCAACGAAGGTCTGTAGTTCGCCGAAAGCCTTCTTGACCTTGTGCAGCCGATGCCAAAACACAATGTCCTGGTAGGCGCGTCCCTTGTCTCGCGCATTGCGGACCTCATTTTTCTGAGAGTCGGTGAAGTCGGTACCGGCGAGGAACTCCTCCAATTGTTCGGTGTTCATGCGGTCTACGTTTGCATACTGCTGCATGGGTGAGACCAGCCAGCTAACGAGACCGTGAGCTTCGTCGAGCTTTGCCCATGCCTCTGGAAGAACCGAGAACTCCTTTTCTTGGAGCCTAAGCGCTCCGCTTAGCATGGCATCGATCTCCACCCGCAACCTCTGAAGGTCGAGCGCTTGCTGGTGCCTTAGCTGATCGAGGCGCTGTGCAAATTTGTTCTCGATCCACGTCTTTCCAAGCCATTGAAAGAGCAGGTACGCAACGACAGCTGATCCCCCTCCGTAGGCGACCATTTGCAGGAGAAACCTCACAACCGCATCAGCATCCATAGGCTTCTAACGCTCAGCATCAGCGGCGGCGCGCAGCGCCGTCCGCTACATGCTGTTGTTGGGCATTCACGGTATGGGTTCATTTAACAACCGGACGTGCCACGAACGACCATACGAGTCTGTGACAGGAACGGACTCGCCAAGGTGTAACGGCTCGTCTTGCTCATTGATAGTGGCTGCCCCCCCATTAGGCAGGTACAGCTTCTTCACCCACACATCGCGATATGCGTACGTGTGGGTGATTGCTTGACCCAACCAGTCCTCTTCTCCGTAGTCTTCGGTTTCCGTCCGGCCTTCGACATGAATGTCAGCAATAGCTTGAAACCTCCTGTGTGAGTTCTCTGGCTCGATCTCCACCCGGTACTTGGCATGGTACTCGGGCTTCTCGAAGAAGTGGCCAATGATTGGAACGCCGTAGTGTTCCACGTACGTGTTCTTCTCCCACGAAAGTAGAAAGTAGCCGAAGGCCAGACAGCCGATGACTAACGGAGTCGCCGTCTTCTCACGAAAGGATTCGACAAAGGACGTGAAGACGAGGAGACCAAGAAGGGAGATAACCAAAGCGGAGAACACGTAGAAGCCCAAGAGATAGTCTGAAGCAAAGGGTCTGTGTCCGATCCAGAGAAGCCAGAAGACGCGCCACCAATCCCCCGTGTCAATCTGCTTATAGAACGGCTCCTCCATTTCATCACCATCTTGCGGGGCGAAGCGGCGGTAGAGCAGAACTGCCTGCCACACCAGCAAGGAAACAGGGGTGAGCACGAATAGAATCCGTAGTGACGGGTCGGCCGCGATAATATTCGAGTAGCCGAAGATCTTGAGCCCGATATAGCCGCCGATCGACCAATTGAGGGCTCTTGTGCTGTTGCTCATGAATCACTTACGCCCAACGCTCAGCATCAGCGGCGGTGCGCAGCGCCGTCCGCTGCATGCTGTTGTTGGGCACGCGTCCCATTTGCCTACGCTTGATCCCGCGTGAGGCGGGCTGAAAGGGCCACGAGGGACTTGTGTAGGCGGTTCAAGCCGTCCGGCTTGAACAGGTCGACGCCTTGATACTTAGCAAGCGAGTCTGGGAGCTGACAGTCATCAAGGCGAGCCGGGATCACGTAGATCGTTCCTTCTGGTCGATACTCTGCGGCTTCAACCGCCATTCGAAGCTCGCGCTGCACGTAGCCAGTCTTGCCCACGGAAGTTCTCGAGAGGAACGCGACGACTAGGTCGCTCTTGGGAATCTGGCGCTTGATCTCATGCTGCCAGTTCTGCCCAGGCAACAGGTCCTCCTCATCCAGCCAAGGATCCGTTCCCACGGCGACCAAGTAGTTATGGACTCTTCGAATTTCCTCTCTGTCTTCCTTCGCGTGGCAGAGAAAGACACTCAGTGGGCCATTTGGCAAGCGAAGTTTCTGTCGCTGGGCCTCAATCTCTCGCGCGTATTCGAGCGCAGCAACAAAGTCGGGTATCTTCACCCAGGTCTTGGACCGCATGTGCTCGACCCAATCGAGCTCAGAAGTGCGCTCAAAAGAGAATTGATAGAATGTCTTCAGGCATTCAATCCCATGAGTCGTCACAGCCCAGCTTCCGTAGCGCTTGAGAATCGGGGAGACCCCGAAGTCAGCAATCGCTCGTTGCAAGACGTGAGGGTCGTCTAGGTCATCCGTCATGGATCTAGGTGCTTTCCGTTGGCTGCCCAACGGGTTGCCGATCAGCGGCGGCCGATGGCCTTCCGCTGCAGGGGCTTGTTAGGCGGCTCGCCATGAAGGCCGGATCCGTCACGCGTCGGCGCCGACGATCTTGGGGGGCCTCGCGGACGACCGAAGCGCCGGCCCATGCGTGCCGGTGCGGCCGGCGCGAGGCGGGCGATGGTGTGGTCTGGAACGGCGTGATGGCGAGCATGCCGGTTCTCTGGGAAGGGTGAGCATGGTCCCTCACCGGCCGGGCCCGGCGCAAGCCTCTCGTACTCGCCGGCGTGAATCGGGACGAGCGGGGTGGAGTTACGTTTCATGCCCGGACGGGGGGGCACGTTCGATGAACAGCACCCACGGGACGTCCATCGGGCCCCTCTCCCGCCCGCCACGGCGGCCTGGAGCAGCCGTCACCGCTCCCGGCACCCCTCTCGGACTCCCCCGGCCGGCCGAGTCCGGGCCTGATGGAGCACGGATCGGCACGTCGCTTTTCCACGACCCAGTGGTGGCTCCGCTTGGCCGAACTACAGGTGGCTCTGACGACCCAAGCGGCAACACACCCAGGCCCCGCCCCGGATGGGGACGGCTGCGTAGGACTTCCCGTCCCCCACGCGCCAATGTCCTCCGCCCCTGCCCGCAGCCCCCCGCTCAACGCCCCGCCGCCCCGTACCGCTCCAGCAGCCCCCGCGCCGTGCGCGTCTCCTCGGTCGAGTTCGACGTCGAGCGCACGTAGCTCGCCAGCTTGTCCGCGAAGCGGTCCCCGGCCGCGTCCTTGCGCTCGGGGAACAGCACCGGCCGGTCCGCGCACAGGTCCAGCCAGATCCCCGCGTCGCGCAGCCGCGAGGCGAACCCGCCCTCCTTCTTGAGGTCCTTCTCCATGCGGTCGGCCTCCTTGCTGGCCGCGCTGCGCGGGAAGGCGGCCGCGACCGCGCGCGCCTGCGCCAGCCACGCCGTCGCGTCCTGGCGGACCGCGCTCGCGCGCAGCTCGCGCATCCAGGCCACCTCGGCGTCCGTGACCGCCTGCTGGAGGAGCTGCGCGTCCCGCTCCGCCGCGGCGTCCTCTGACTTCGCGGCGGCGCGTTCGACGCTCTGCGCCAGCGACGCCGCCTTCGCGAAGCGGCCGGACCAGTACTCCT
>CAZKIO010000052.1:0-31340 GCA_964552795.1 uncultured Planctomycetaceae bacterium | reverse complement strand
CGAACCACTCGGGGTTCTTGACCATCCACATGCAGGCCGCGTCGATGTAGGCGTGGTCGGCCTCGATGTCCGGGTACTCGGCGGCGACGATCGCGAACGTGCGCGTCCAGATGTCCTGGGCGCGCAGCGCGTTGGCCTTGTCGATCATGGTCACCTTCTTGCGCTTGTTGCGCGCGCGCGCGAGTTCGAAGGCGTAGCGGATGACGCGCTCGGTCGCGACGCGCGTGTAGACCATGACCTGCGTGGCGACCTCGATCGGCAGGTGCTTGTGCGCGTAGCCGAAGGAGCCCGAGTAGGCGCCTTCGGTGTTCTCGCGCACGAAGACCATGTCGACGTCCTGCGGCCCCTTGTTCTTCAGCGGGCACAGGCGCTCGTCGTAGAGCCGCACGGGGCGCAGGTTGACGTACAGGTCCAGCTCGAAGCGCAGGCGCGCGATGATGCCGTACTCGATCAGGCCCACCGGCGCCCGCGGGTCGCCGATGGCGCCCAGGTAGATGGCCTGGCGCTGGCGGATCTCCTCGAAAGCCGCGTCGGGCAGCATCTCGCTGGTCTTGAGCCAGTGCTCCGTCCCGAACGGGTAGTGCGTCTTGCGCGTGGTGAAGCCGAAGATCTCGGCCGCCGCGTCGAGGACCTTCATGGCCTCGCGCGTGACTTCCGGGCCGATGCCGTCGCCGGCGATCACTGCGATGTCGTACTCGGTCATGTCTAGCTGCCCTGGACGGCGACGTGGGAGGCCCGCCGGAACATCCCGGGGGCGTAACGGACGATGCGGCCCTCGACGGCGCTGGCAGCCACCGAGAGCGGGGATGCAAGGTACAAGCGGCCCGGGCCGCTGCGGCCGGCGAAGTTGCGGTTGATGGCCGAGATCGTGACCTGGTCGCGCTTCTCGGAGACGCCCGGGCCGCAGCCGATGCAGGCGCCGCAGCCCGGCTCGATGACGCTCACGCCGGCGCGGTCGAAGATCTCGAGGTAGCCGCGGCCGCGCGCGTACTCGCGCACCGTCTCGCTGCCGAACTGGATGAACATCTGGACGTGCGGCGCGACGCGCCGGCCGGCCTCGACCGCCTCGCGCAGTACCTGGGCGTAGAAGTCCAGGTCGTGCTCCTTGCCGGCCGTGCACGAGCCCGCGTAGGCGATGTCGATGCGCACCTCGGGCAGGTCGCGGATCGCCTTGCCGTAGGTCGGATCGCCGGGCTCGGCCACCATCGGCTCGATCGCGTCGAGGTCGATGGAGTGCACGCCGCCGGCGTACTGCGCGCCCGGATCGGGCGCCACGCAGCGGGCGCGCAGGTCGTCGCGCGAGACATTGGGCCGCCGTGCGGCCAGCCAGTCCAGCGCGACCTCGTCCGCCTCGCAGATGCCCGACTTCGCGCTGCACTCGGTGGCCATGTTGCACAGGGTCGCGCGCTCGTCCATCGAGAGCGACGCGAGGCCCGGCCCGCCGAATTCCATGACGCGGTCGAGGGTCTCCTCGCGCACCGCGAAGGTCGCGAGGATGTGGAGCATGAGATCCTTGGCGGTGCAGCCCGGCCGCAGCCTGCCGCGCAGATCGAAGCGGATCGCCTCGGGCACCGAGACGAAGGTGAATCCCGCGTGGATCAGGCCCGCGTACTCGGTCGCGCCCACGCCCCAGGTCAGCGCGTTGCTGCCGCCGCCCATGCAGGTGTGGCTGTCGGTGGCCTGGATGAAGTCGCCCGGATCGACGAACTTCTCGCGCGCCACCTGGTGGCAGATTCCGGGCGAGATCCCGTCGCGCGCCGAGTAGTCGCGCACGCCCGTGTGGCGCTGGAACTCGCGCTGCAGGTCGCGCAGCGTCTGGATCTGCGGCGCGAACGGCGCCATGCGCGGCACGCCGTCGGCGTACAGCAGGTGGTCCTCGAACACCGCGAACTTGCCGGCGCTGGGCAGCGTGTAGTCGCTGCCGTACTCCTGCTGCAGGAAGTAGTGCACCTGCGCGGTCGTGAACTCGTGGCTGTAGCCGCCGTCGACGTGCACCAGGCACAGGTCCTCGGGCTTCAGGAAGCAGGCGCGACCCTCGGCGCCGACCACGTGCGCCGCGAGGATCTTCTCGGTCATGTTCATCGGCCGCGGACTGGTCGTCGGCGCGGGGATCGTGATGCGGCCCGCCTTGTACTCGGCCGAGAACGGGAACAAGCCGCCGGCTTCCAGGATCGCGCGCGTGACCGGGTCGTACTGGCCCGTGAACTCCTCGAGCGGGATCTCCTCGCCGGCCTGCAGCCGCTCGAGCTGCGCGTACGTGCCCATCAACTGGCCCAGGTTGATGTTGTTGCGTTCGTGGATCGGCGCGAACGAGGCGGCGATCACCAGGTGGATGCCGGACCACTTCTCGCACTGCGGCGCGGTCTCGCGCGAGCTGCCCGTGCCCTTGCGCTGCCCCGAGACGATCACCTCGAAGTTGCCGTCGATCAGCGCGCGGGTGGGGAATACGCGCTGCCCGTCGCGCGGGCCGCCCTTGTGGACGAGGCCGGCGTAGGCGTCGAGCGCGATGTCCTCCGGACGGTGCCGGAAGCAGACCCAGGCCGGCGTCATCGCGTCGGTGTTGATGTCGTCGAGCAGCGCGGCGGGGTCGACGTCCTTCATCAGGAGGTCGCGACCGCCGTGCAATTGCGCCTCGGTGCGCTCGTGGTCCTGGAACAGGAACAAGACGCGCTTTCCGGGCGTCAGCCGGACGACGCGCCGGCCGTCGGGCCGCGTGTGGATCAGCGGGTTCAACGCACGTGCTCGCTAGCTGGCCCGCGTGTTCTCGATCAGGATCGCGATGCCCTGTCCGCCGCCGATGCAGGCGGACGCGACGCCGTAGCGCTTCTTCGAGCGCCGCAGCTCGTGCATCAGCGTCAGCACGAGGCGCGTGCCGGTCGCACCGAGCGGATGCCCGAGTGCGATCGCGCCGCCGTTGACGTTGACCTTCTCGCGATCGAGCTCCAGCTCCTTCTCGCAGCCCAGGTACTGGCCCGAGAAGGCCTCGTTGATCTCGATGCGGTCGATCTGATGCAGCGCGAGGCCGGCCTTCTTCACGCAGGCGCGGATCGCCGGCACGGGGCCGATGCCCATCTCGGTCGGATCGACGCCGACGTAGGCCCAGGCGCGCACCGTCGCCCACACGTCGAGGCCGTCGGCCTTGGCGCGCGCCGCGGTGGTCAGCACGACCGCCGCCGCGCCGTCGACGATGCCGCTGGCGTTGCCGGCCGTCACCGTGCCGTCCTTGCCGAAGGCCGCGCGCAGCTTGGCGAGGCCCTCGAGCGTCGTGTCGGGCTTGATGTGGTCGTCCGTGGACACGACCTCGTCGCCCTTGCGGCCCTTGATCGTGACCGGCTCGATCTCGGCGGCGAAGCGGCCCTCCTTGACGGCCTTGGCGCCCAGCACGTGGCTGCGCAGCGCGTACTCGTCCTGCTGCTCGCGCGTGATGCCCAGGCGCTTGGCGACCTTCTCGGCGGTCTGCGCCATGTAGAGACCCGCCACGGGGTCCATCAGCGCGGCGAACAGGCTGTCCTGCATCACCGGCTGCACGCCGAAAGGCACGCCCGCGCGCGTGCCGTACACGCTGAACGGCGCCTGCGACATGCTCTCCATGCCGCCCGCCAGCACGGTGCCGAACTCGCCGAGCTGGATCATCTGCGCGGCATTCACGATCGACTGGATGCCCGAGCCGCACAGGCGGTTCACGGTCAGCGCGCCGGAGGCCTGGGGCACGCCCGCCTTCAGGCCCACGTGCCGCGCGCCGTACAGCGCGTCGATCGAGGTCTGCAGGGCGTTGCCCATCACGACGTGCTCGACGCTCTCGGGCGCGACCTTCGAGCGCGCGAGCGCCGCGCGCGCGGCGTGCGCGCCGAGCTCGATCGCCGACAGGTCCTTGAGCCTGCCGTAGCCCGGCGTGCCCACGTATTCCGACATCGGGGTGCGTGCCCCGCCGACGAGGACGATGTCCTGGGTCATGGTGATGGATCCTCGATGGTTCTCTAGGACAGGACGGCGCTCAGCGCCCCGCGAACTTCGCGGGACGCTTCTCCAGGAAGGCGGCCATGCCCTCCTGCATGTCGGCGGTGGTCGAAGCCAGGCCGAACATGTCGGACTCGATGATCTCGCCCTCGGTCTGGCTCATGTTGCCGCCGCGGCGGATGGTCTCCATCGCGAGGCGCACGGCGACCGGCGCGCGCGACAGGATCGTCTGCACGAGCTTGAGCGTGCCCTCGCGCAGTTCCTCGGGGGCGAACAGCCGGTTGACGACGCCCACGCGCCAGGCCTCCTCGGCCGGGTACATGTCGCCGGTCAGCACCCACTCGCGCGCGACGCCGGGACCGGCGAGGCGCGACAGGCGCTGCGTGCCGCCGTAGCCGGGGATGATCCCGAGCTTGACCTCGGGCAGCCCGACCTGGGCGGTGCGCGACGCCGTGCGCAGCGTGCAGGCCAGCGCCAGCTCCAGGCCGCCGCCCAGCGCGAAGCCGTTGACCATCGCCACCGAGGGCTTGGTCATGCGCTCCAGGCGGCCGAACACCTGCTGGCCGAAGAAGGCCAGGGCCTTGGCGTCCATGGCGGACTCCATGGCCTTCAGCTCGCCGATGTCGGCGCCCGCGACGAAGGCCTTCTCGCCCGCGCCCGTGATCACCAGCGCGCGCACCGCGGCGTCGGCCTCCAGGGCATCGAAGGCCTGGGCCAGCTCGGTCAGCGTGCGGTGATTGAGCGCGTTGAGCGCCTTGGGACGGTTGACGGTGACGAATCCGACGCCGTCGCGCGTCTCGACCAGCAGGTTCTCGTAGCTCATCGGTGCCGGCCTGCGCTCACTTGCCGCTGGGCAGGACCACCGTGGCGCGGACGATCGTCTGCGTCTGGTTGGGCTTGTCGCCCGGCCCGCGCGGCGTGTTGACGATCTTCTCGACGACGTCGAGGCCGCTGGTCAGCTTGCCGAAGGCCGAGTACTGGCCGTCGAGGTGCGGCGACGTCGCGTGCATCACGAAGAACTGGCACGAGGCCGAGTTCGGGTCCTGCGAGCGCGCCATCGAGAGCACGCCCGGCTCGTGCTTCTTGTTGTTGAACTCGGCCTTCAGCCGGCGCGGGCCGCTGCCGGTGCCGGTCCCGGTCGGGTCGCCGCCCTGGATCATGAACCCGGGGATCACGCGGTGGAACGTGGTCCCGTCGTAGAAGCCCGTCGCGCACAGGTCGAGGAAGTTGCGCACGTGATCGGGCGCGACGTCGGGCCAGAAGGCCATCGTCATCGAGCCGCGGTTGGTCTCCATGATGACCTGGTACTTGGCCAGCTCCTCGGGGGCCATCTTCAGGAAGTCGGCTTTCTTGACGGGATTCATGCGCACCACCTCGCTCTTCTGCTTGTCGTCGGCGAAACCAAGTTGGAACGGGCCGCTCGCGCCGGCATCAGCCTTCTGGAGCGCGGGACCCAGGTCGAATTCCAGCGCGATCTTCGCGCCGGGAGCCAGTTGCAACGAACTCGAGCCGCGCTTGCCCAGCGGCTTGCCGTCGGCGTGGAACGCCGCGGCCTCGAGCATCCAGGTCGGCACATCGGCGCCGCCGTCGGGCGCGCTGATCTCGACCTGCACCAGGAACGGAACACCGGGCAGGAAGGGCGCCTCGCTGACGCGCTTCCAGCTCACGTCGGGGCCGCCGGCCAGCGCAGCCGGCGCCAGCAGCGCGAGCGCCGCGATCAAACCCGCTTGTCGCCTTGCCATGTGTAGAACCCCTGGCCGGTCTTGCGGCCCAGCTTGCCTTCCTTGACCTTCTGCTCGAGCACCTTGGGGATGCGGAACGCCGGCTCGTCCGGGTGCCGCTTGACCCAGCCCTGCAGGATGAACAGCGTCGTGTCGAGGCCGACGTAGTCGGTCAGCTCGAACGGCCCCATCGGGTAGCCGCAGCCCAGCTTCATCGCGGTGTCGATGTCGGGGATCGAGGCGTCGCCGCGGTCGGCCATCTTCATCGCCTCGCTCATGTACGGGACCAGCAGGCGGTTCACGACGAAGCCCGGCGTGTCCTTGCAGGTGATCGGCGACTTGCCGCAGGCCTCGCCGAACGCGCGCGCCTGGGCCAGCACGTCCTCGCCGGTCTTGTCGGTGCGCACGACCTCGACCAGCTTCATGAGCTGGACCGGGTTGAAGAAGTGCAGGCCCACGAAGCGGTCGGGACGGCCCGACACGGCCGCCATCTCGCCGATCGGGAAGGAGCTCGTGTTCGAGGCGAAGATCGCCTCCTTCTTGCACAGCTTGCCCAGGTCGGCGAACAGCGCCTTCTTGACGTCGAGGTTCTCGACGATCGCCTCGATGACGAGGTCGCAGTCGGCGAGGTCCTTGCGCGCCAGCGTGCCCCGGATGCGCGCGCGCACGGCGGCGGCGTCGAAGGCCTGGCCCTTCTCCTTGGCCTTGGCGGCCAGCTTCTCCAGCGAGCCGTCGATGCGCTTGAGCCCCTTGTCCAGGAACTCCTGCTTCTCTTCGAGCACGATCACGTCCGCGCCGCCCTGCGCGGCGACCTGCGCGATGCCGTGGCCCATCAGGCCGCAGCCGATGACGCCGACCTTCTTGATGGTCATGTCTTGGTTCCTCTTCTCGGTGGTGGGGTGTGTTCGTTCAGGCCGGCTCGGCGTGGAAGGCCGTCGCCAGGCCCATGCCGCCGGAGATGCACAGGGTCGCCAGGCCGCGGCGCGCGCGCCGGCGCTTCATCTCGTGCAGCAGCGTGACGACGATGCGCGCGCCGGTCGCGCCGATCGGGTGCCCCAGCGCGATCGAGCCGCCGTTCACGTTGAGGCGCTCCATCGGCAGCGGCAGCTCGCGATGGCAGGCCAGGACCTGCGCGGCGAAGGCCTCGTTGAGCTCGATCAGGTCGTAGTCGGCGGGCGCGTGTCCGGTGCGCTCGGAGAGGGCCTGCATCGCCGGCACCGGCCCCAGACCCATGACCCTGGGATCGACGCCGGCCTGCGCCGACGCGCCGATCCAGGCCAGCGGCGCGAGGCCCAGCTCCTGCGCCGTCGTCTCGGCCATGACCAGCAGCGCCGCGGCGCCGTCGGTGATGCCCGACGCGTTTCCGGCGCTGACCGTGCCCTTCTCGCGATCGAAGACGGGCGGCAGCTTTTTCAGCGAATCGAGCGTCGTCTCCGGCCGGACGTGTTCGTCGGCGGCGACCGTCACCTCGCCCTTGCGGCCGGGCACCTTCACCGCGGCGATCTCGTCCTGGAAGCGGCCGGCCTCGATCGCGGCGGCTGCCTTGCGCTGGCTGTCGAGCGCGAAGCGATCCTGCTCGTCGCGCGAGATTCCCATGTCCTGCGCCAGTTTCTCGGCCGTCGCGCCCATCAGCATCTGGGCCAGAGGGCACTCGAAGCCGTCCTTGTACATCGCGTCGACGGCCTCGCCGTGGCCCAGCCGGTAGCCGGTGCGCATCCTGGGGAGGAAGAACGGCAGGCCGCTCATGCTCTCGACGCCGCCGGCGACGACCACGTCCGAGCGGCCGAGCTGGATCGACTCCGCGGCGAGCTGCACGGCCTTGAGGCCCGAGCCGCAGGCCATGTTCAGCGTCCAGGCGCACACGCGCTCGGGGATGCCCGCGCGCACGGCGATCTGGCGCGCGACGTTGGGACCTCCGCCGGCCTGGCGCGCGTTGCCGATCACCACCTCGCCCACGCGCTCGGGATCGAGCGCGGCAACGGCGAGCAGGTCGCGCACGACGCTGGTGCCCAGGTCGGCGGCCGACAGGTCCGCGAACGCGCCGAGGTAGCGGCCGATCGGCGTGCGCAGCGCGTGCGTCACCACGACCCGGCGCGTGCCGATGCCGACGTGCGGCGCTGTGCTCGTTCGCGTGGGTGTGGACATGGGTTGGATGCGGCCGTTGCGGGCGCGTGGGACCGCGCCGGGGGCCTGCGAGCGAGCGACGGCGGGCCCTGGCCGGGTTTTGGAGGGCAACGAGGATAGGAGTGGCCTCCCAGCGCCGCAAGGCGCGGAATCGCGCTCGGGCCGGGACGAGGGCCCTACGGGAGCGCGGGGCAGGCATCGAAATCCTTCCGGTGCAAGTCTACGTAGGTGATACTCGGCACGGGGACCGATCGGGGGGCGTTCCTCGCGAGCCGCCCGCCGGTGCCCCCGCGCCCCATCGAGATGGATCGCCACGAATCAGAAGCCAGCGCACCGGACCCCGGCGCCCAGGGCGACTTCGACGAGCAGACCGTGCTCGGCACCTCCACGGCGGCGCCGGCCGATCCCGCGGCGCGCCTCGAGACGCTGGCGCGCTTCCTCGACGATGAGTCGCCGCAGGTGCTGACCGAGGTCCGGCGGCAGCTCCGCGGCGCGGGCAAGTCCGCGCGGCCCACCTTGTCGCGCGCGGCCCGCTCCGCATCGCCGGCGACGCGCGTGCGCGCCCGTGCGCTGCTGGCCGAGCTCGACCGCGCGCCGACCGTGCGCCGCGTGCTCGGGTACCTCCTGCGCGACGACGTCGAGCTCGAGAACGGGTTGCTCCTGATGGGCCGGCTGGCGGACCCGGACCTCGACGCCCGGGTGCCGCGCGCGCTGCTCGACGAGTTCGCCCTGGAGGTCCAGAAGAAGTCGCGCCGGCGCTCGGATCCGCTGCAGCGCGCGCTCGCGCTCGTCGAGATCCTGGGCCGCGGCCACGGGTTCGCCGGCGCGCGCCGCCAGTTCCACCGGCCCGACCACGTACACCTGCACCGCGTGCTGGAGAAGCGCCGCGGGATCCCGCTGACCCTGTGCGCGATCTACGCCGCGGTCGCGCGGCGCAGCGGGCTGAAGGTCGGGCTCCTGCCGCTGCCGGGGCACGTGCTGCTGCGCCTCCACGGCGCGACGACCTCGCTGATCGTCGACCCCTACCACCGCGGCGAGATCCGCAGCGAGAAGGACCTGCGGCGGCAGTTGCGTGCGCGCGGCCTGGGCTTCAAGGCCGCGTGGTTCCGCGACGCCGACGCGCACTCGATCCTGCGGCGGCAGATCGCCAACCTGGCGCGCAGCGCGCAAGAGTACGGCCGCGCGGACGAGCACAAGAGCCTGTGCGCGATCGTGGACGCCGTGAGCACCGCCCGCGCGGCACGCGCCGCGGCGAACTGAGGGAGCCGGGCAGCGTGGACCGAGCCGCCCAGGGAAAAACCCCGCCGATCGGGCCATGCGTGGTGCCCGTGTTCCCGCTGCCGGGCGTGTTCCTGTTCCCCGGTTGCGTGATGCCGTTGCACGTGTTCGAGCCGCGCTACCGGCAGATGGTGCAGGACCTCCTGGACCGCCCCGGGCGCCTCGTGATGGGCACGATCGCCGACGGCCAGAAGGCCGCGAACGGCGCGCCCGCCGTGCACCCCGTCGCCGGCCTGGGCGAGATCGGCCGCCACGAGAAGCTGGAAGACGGCCGCTACCTGATCTGGCTCGTCGGCCTGTGCCGCGTGCGCATCCGCGAGGTCGAGAGCGACCGCCTGTACCGCAACGTCGCGATCGAGCCGCTGGCCGAGGTGCCCGTCCCGCCCGAGGACGAGGCCGCGCTGCGCGAGCGCGTGCAGACGGCGCTGCTCTCGCGCTGCGAGGAGTTCCTGAACCTGCCCGCGGGCGTGCCGCTGACGCACCTCGTCGACCTCCTGCTGCAGCGCCTGCAGCTCACGCCCGGCCGGATGAACGAGCTGTACTCGGAGCCCGACGTGCGCCTGCGGAGCGAGGCCGCGCTGATCGAGCACGCCGCGCGCACGTTGCCGCCGAAGGCGGGGTGAGCGCGGTCTACAGCACGACGCGCGCCTGCATGGCGTAGACGCCCGACGCGAGCGGGACGCTGACCGTCGCCGTGGAGAGCGCCTGCGTCCCGGACAGGGGTGTGGAGGTGTACGTGACCGCGTTTCCCACCATGCTGAGCACGCGGACCGTGCAGGTGCGACCGGGCGCGACGTTGCGCGCTTCGAGCAGCACGGTGGCCGTCCCGGCGGAGGGCAGGCTCACGTCCGCCGCGTGAGGATCGGTCACCGCTCGCGGGTCCGTCGGGACCGCGACCCCCGAGCCGCCGATGCTGACCGAAGCGACGCGCACCGCGGGTGTCGTCGCGTCCGGCAGGAGCTGGCCGGGAGAGCCGAGCGTCGGCGTCGGGAAGCCTCCGACGATGCCGAGGAACTGGTGGGTCTCGAAGCGGATCCGACCATCTCCCGTGCCTGTCGCAAAGGACCTGGCGTTCAGGTCGGCAGTGTCCGACTTGGTGATCTGCGCCGAGACGAGGCGGATGGTTCCGCCGGATCCTCCACCGACGCCGGTCGAGTTGGTGTTCCTGTATGCGCGCGCCGAGAGCCTGGAGCTGGCACCCAGGGCGAGGCTCTGACCGGAAGCGATCAGGATGGCCCCGCCACCCGCGCCCTGGAGACTACTCCAGCCCCCACCGCCCGAGCCGCCGATGAGCGGAAAGCACGCCGCGCTCCCGTAGCAGGGTCCCGTCGAGCCACACGTCGCGTGACCCGCGTAGTGGGTTTCGTTGGAGAACGGCGAAGCACCGGGTCCGAACCCTGCGTGACCGATTCCCGACGGTGTGGGCCGTCCCGGCCGGAACCCGCCCGGGTTCATCACCGGCTCAGCGCCGCTGATCGCTCCGACCCGCACGATCCCCTGGATGTTGGTCGTCGTCTGGACCAGCCAGACCACCGGCGCGCCGGAGGGATGGTTGGAGAACTGCACGGTCTTGTTGATGGGCACGTCGACCGAGCTGTACTTGAACACGACGGACCACACGAACGGGTCGTACACGCCGCGGCCGGGCACGGGGCTCGGCGTCTGCCACGTGATCGGCTGGCCGCCGCCGTCGAGACCGCTCGCCGCGAGCGCGAGATCGACGGTCATCGTGCTCCCGCCCGGCGTGTCCGGCACGAACGTGAACACGCCGTCCGATCCGTCCGACCCCACGTCGATCGGCGTCTGCGCGTGAGTGAACGTGCCCATCGCGAGCAGGCACGCCACGATCCAGGACATCTTCGTCGACATCACAGGCTCCAGAGGACCTTCAGTCCGCCCGTCAGGTTGAAGTTCGCCGGCGCCGGGCAGCCGAACGTCGGGTTGGGATCGCGGTAGTACACCTGGTACCAGCGCGTCGTGCCGGCCACGATCGGGTCGCCGAGTTGCGCGCTGCGCACGGAGACGGGCACGTCGCCCAGTCCCGGATAGCGCACCGCGCCGCCGACGGCGCCGCGCAAGCCGAAGCGCTTCACCGCGCCGGCCACGCAGCGCACGCCGTCGCCGAACGGGCTGCCGTTCGACGCCGCCGTGCCCTGGATGAAGATGCACAGCGCGCTGGGCAGCACGCCGGACGCCCGGATGGACAGCGTGTCCGCGCCCAGGCTCGCCTCGCCCTGCGAGGACAGGAGGCCGCCGCCGGTCCCGGCCGAGTTCTGGCAGCCGCGGCCGGAGATCCCGGGCGGATTGCCGCACGGACAGGCCGCCACGCCGGCCTGGCCCGGCAGGCAGAACGCGACCGGCTTCACCGACTCGCACTCGTCGGGCACGCCGTTCCCGTTGACGTCCTTGCTCGTGCCTGAAGCGATGTCGCAGTTGTCCGGCAGGCCGTTCTGGTTGCAGTCCTTCGCACCGGCGGCGAACTCGCACACGTCGCCGAGGCCGTCGCCGTCGCAGTCCTTCTGTCCGGGGTTCGGCAGAGCCGGGCAGTTGTCGACGCAGTCCGCGACGCCGTCGAGGTCCGTGTCCGTGTCCGGATTGCCGCAGCCGCACTGGCCGGGCGCGGTCTTCAGCGGATCGGTCGGGCAGCCGTCCTGGCAATCCGCGGTCCCGTCGCCGTCACCGTCGGTATCCGAGACGTTGCAGCCGCACACGCCCGGTGCGGTCTTCAGCGGATCCGTCGGGCAGCCGTCGCACGCGTCGATCGTCCCGTCGCCGTCGCCATCGGCCTCGCATTCGTCGGGCACGGCGTTGCCGTCGCAGTCCAGGCTCGCGCCGGACGAGATGTCGGTCGGATCGCCGACTCCGTTCTCGTTGCAGTCGGGCGGCGTGACGATCTCGACGTCGGGCAGCACCGGCACCGGCTCGCGCCTCCCGACGTGGTCGCGCGCGCGGGTGTAGAAGCGGTACGTACGCCCCGGCTCTGCGTGGAAGAGCTGCGTCGTCCCCTGCGTGTCGGTCACGAACGGGACGAAGGGGCCGCCGTCGGTCGAGACGTAGGCGCTGAAGGACTCCAGGCCCGCGCCGCCCGCGGGATCCTGGCCGCTCCAGGAGAGCTGGTACGCGTACTCGTCGCCGGCGATCGGACTGGCCGCGATGTCGCTGGCGGGATCGTCGCCGTCCACGACGTTCTGGACCTCGTTGGTCGGCAGCGTCGGGTTCACGTCGAAACGCACGCCGGCCCGGTTGCGGACCGTCGTACCCGTGGCGGTGGTCGGGTTCGAGACCACGACGAACTCCACGTAGCCCGAGCCGCGGCCGCTGGCGTCGTTCGGCGGCAGGAAGCCGCGCGCGCCGTCCGTCACGGGCAGGTTGGTCGCGGGGTCGAGGCTGTTGAAGATCCAGAACGCGCGGTTCGTGGCACCGTCGACGCCGGCGACGAGCTGCAGCCGGATTCCCAGCGTCGCGGAGAAGTCGTAGATGTTGCTGTAGCTGGGAGTGTTCTGCGGCAGCTCCAGCAGGGTGTCGCCGAACTTGATCCGCAACGCGCGGAAGGTCGACGCAACGAGCCCGGCTTCGAGGTCGTCCTCGATCACGACCCGTGCAGCGGGCGCGGCGGCCGTGGCCACGTTCTCGAAGTAGACCCGGTACACCATCCCGTTGCCGGAGGCGACGAGCCCCTGCTGGCCGAAACCGGTCGGCGGGGTCTTCTCGTTGGGGTCGTCCGAGGTCGGCGTCGAGACGCACACCTCCTCGACCGGGAGGTTCCCGCCCGCGACCTGGGTGATCTCGCCTTGCGCGAGGCCGTCCGTGCAGCCCTGCCGCGCCAGTGTGGCGCAGTCGATCGCCGCGCCGAGCCACAGGCAGGCGAGATCGCCGAGCGCGGCGTCGATCGAACTCTGCGGAACCGGACTCGGTCCGCCGGACACGCCCGACTCCGCCGCGGCGGCGATGGCGAGCACGAGGTCGCGGCCCGTGCGCGGCGCCGTGCCGGGGAGGTGCAGTTCGCTCGGGTCTGGCGCGAGTCCCGCGCTCACGGCCGCCTGCCACGACGCCGGTGATCCGGCGAGCGCCAGGATGCCCGCGTCGGAAGTCGGATCGGCCGCGACGCGCGCGCGCAGCGCCTCGGAAGTCGCCAGCACCAGCGTGTCGCGCTCCGCGTCGTCGATCGCACGACCCGCCAGCACCACCACCAGGTCGCTTGCCGCGTAGGACGCGGAGGGCGCGACGACGAGTCCGAGACCCGATGCCTGGCTGGGACCCAGGTCGTCGATCAGGAACAGGCCTGTCGCCGCGATCGTTCCCGGTTCGAGCGTGGAGAGACCGGCGGAGGGTGCCGACAGGACCGCGCCGGGGTCCACGGGCGTGCCGAGCACGAGCACGGCCCACGGCAGGTTGACGTTTCCGGCGTTGCGGATGGACAGCGCGCCCAGGCCGGTCGAACCCTTCTTCACGCTCGGAGCCAGTTCGACGGAGAGGCCCGCGGCCAGTGGTCCCGCGGGTTCGATCGTCACGGCCGACGGAACCGTCACAGCGCCGTTGCCCGAGGCGAGAAGGTCGTAGAGCCCCGCCGTCGCACTCGACAGATCGAACCTCGCCAGCGCGCGCGCCGCATCGATCGTGTGGACTTGCGCGGCCGTGTAGGTCTGTGCGCCGCCGCGCGCGCGCAGTTGCACGCCCGTCAGCGTGTCGAGCTGGCTGCCGGCCAGTTCGAACGTCACGACACCGCTGCCGGCGACGCCCGGCACGACCGCCGTCACGTCGAAGGGCACCAACGCAGCGGCCAGGGTTCCCGTGGGCGTGCCACCGGCTCCGAACGTGGTGCGCGCCAGCACGTAGTGCGGCGCCGCGGCGACGACGGGGATCAGGATCTCCTGCGAGGCGTGGCCGGGTGCGCCGAACGTGAAGTCCGCCACGCCCGGCGCGGGCATGCGGCCGACGCCGACGTAGAGCTCGGTCCACGCCCCGGCACTGTCGTGGTCGAGGTTCACGCGCACCGACTGTCCGACCGGAGCGTCCAGACGCGCGTAACGCTGCGCACCGTCGCCCAGTTGCAGGGCCAGCGATCCTCCCGGCGCAAGCGCGGGCAGCGTGGCGTCGACGAACCCGGTCGAGGCGACGATGTTGTCGCCTTCGTCGGTCTCGGGAACCTGTCCCAGCGTGTCGGTCCAGATCAGCACGCGATACAGGCCCGGCAGCACCGCCGGTGCCGTCAGCGTCGCCGAGCGCGGCAGCGTGCCGCCGCCCGCCAGCGCGGTGACGGTGGTGGTGACCTGTCCGAGCACGACGTCGCCGCCGTCGAGCAATCCGTCGCTGGAGAGGTAGAGCGTGTCGGTCCAACTCCCCGTGACCGAGCTCCCAGCCTGCTCGTTCGTCAGTGTCCAGTCGATGGTCACGCCCTGGCCGGGCACCAGCGAGGCCGGAACCGTGATGCTCGTCACCGCGAGGTCGACGCTGGGCGGCAGCACCAGGTTCGTGAGCGTAGGCGAGGAGCGGGTGTTGTCGACCGTGGTCGACTCCGCGAGCGCACCGTTGCTGTTCGCGCGCACCAGCGCGAACCAGTTGCCGGACGTGCCCAGCGGCACCGTGAAGGCCTGCGAGGCCGCGTACGTCTCGCCGGGAGCGAGGTGTCCGGCGTGGGTCGCGAAGCCCAGATAGATGTCGGTGCCGACGTCCAGGTTCTGGTCGAGCGAGAGATACACGGAGTCGGACCACTGCGAGGATCCCGTGGCCCCGATGCCCGCGTTGCGGCCCGTCCAGGACACCTGCACGCTCTGCCCGGAGGTGATCGGTCCGGCGGGCGCCGAGACGGAATCGAGCACGAGGTTCGGAGGCGGCGTGTTGGTGACCGAGAGCCGCATGCGGTCCCAGGCCACGTTGTCGCTCTCGTCGCCCTCGTACACCTGGCTCGCGGCGTCCGTCTTGACGAGCACGTAGTACAGCCCGTCGGCGATCGGCCCGTTCACGGTGAAGGAACCTGAGCCGTCGTAGAACGCTCCTGCCGCCAACGTGGAGCCGCGCGTGACCGACCCGATCTGCAGGTCGGTGCCGTCGAGCACGGTGTCGAGCGAGACGTAGACGCGGTCGCTCCACTGCGACACCGGCGTCGCCAGCGTCCCCGCATTCGTCACGCGCCAGCCGACGGCGAACGGCGCGCCCACCACGGCCGAGTCCGGCGCGTTGACCGCCGACGCCACGAGGTTCGCGGTCTGCGGCAGCACCGTGAACGGCAGCGCGACCACGTTGTTGCCCTCGCCGCCGAGCTCCCACACCTGGTTGCCGGCGTCGCACGCGAAGAGCAGGAAGTAGCTCCCGCCCGCCACGAGCGGCACGCTGCCGCTGACCGTGACGTCGTAGAACGCCGGCGACGGTCCGAGCACGGTCGAGCGGCTCGCAGTGGCGACGATCGGATCGCCGCTGAGCACCGCGTCCGTCGAGAGGTACACCCGATCGACCCACGAGGCGACGTTGGTGCCCGCGGTTCCGGTGTTGGACACGCGGAACTTGAGCGTGAGCGCCTGGCCCGCGGCGGCCGACGTCGGGTTCTCGGCGGCGCTGGCCGCGATCACGAGATCGGTGGGCTGCACCTCCACCTGGAACGGCGGCGACACGGCGCGGTTGTTGGCTTCTGCGTCGTAGCCCGCATCGTGCTCGAAGACGCCGCCGTCGGCGTCGACGCGCGCGATCAGGTACCACGTGCCGGCCGCGGCTCCCTGCGGCAGCACCGCGCTGGCCGACTTCGTGTAGTTGGTGCCGACCCAGGCCGACCCCGAGACGTACGCGCTCTGCGAGGCGCTCCACAGTTGCACGTCCGAGCCGTCCCACACCGTGTCGCTCGACAGGTAGATGCGGTCGACCCAGTTG
Source organism: uncultured Planctomycetaceae bacterium (assembly GCA_964552795.1). Lineage (GTDB taxonomy): Bacteria > Planctomycetota > UBA1135 > UBA1135 > JAEUHZ01. The sequence continues at coordinate 15,399 of CAZKIO010000052.1, read as the reverse complement.
ATCCCGGTCTCCCACGTCGTCGCGCCCGGATGCAGGTCGGCCACCGACCATTGGAAGCTCGTCGCGTGGCCCGCCAGCGCCGGCCCCGCGCCCAAGCGCTGCACCGCCGTCGGTGACAGGTCCGGCGTGACTGCGAGCACGACCTGGATCGAGTCGGGCCGCACACCGATGTTGTTGTTCTCGAACCCGAACTCGCTGACGGCGTTGCCCGAGTCGACCTTGACCTTCACGAAGAACGTGCCTTGCAGGTCGACCGGCAGGAAGAAGCTGCCGGTCCGCAGCGCCTGGCCGCCGGGTCCGAGAATGCCGCCCGAGTACGCGCTGGTGCCCAGGTCGATGTCGCCCGCGCTGATCGACGGATTGCTGTCGAGCGACAGCCACACGCGGTCGCTCCACGACCCGACCTCGGTGACGCCCACGCCCTGGTTGACGTCGCGCCAGTCCAGGTCCGTGCCGTCGAGGTAGGTGCCCGAGAACACGATGGTCGGCGCGTGCGGGTCGAACTGCACGACGAGATCGGGCTGGGGCTCCAGGTCGACCTGGAAGCTGGCGCTGAAGCCGTCGTTGTTGGCCTCGTTCGACTCGCTCATCGCGCCGCCCGCGTCGGTGCGCACGGCGACGAAGCGCGTACCGCTGAAATCGGCGGGCAGGTTGACGGTCACGCTGCGTTCGTAGAACGCGCCCGCTGCCAGGAACGATACGTTGGGGAACGAACCGAGCACGATGCCCGAACTCGGATCCCCGGCGCCGCTGGTGGTCAGGTACAGGCGATCCGTCCAGGAGGCGACGTTGGTCGCCGCCGTGCCGCCGTTCGTGACGCGGTAGGTGACGCTGATCGTCGAACCCGAGAGCACGCTGCCGGCCGGCGCCTGCTGGATCGACGACGTGAGGTCCGGACGCGGCGGGTTCGTCGGCAGCAGCGTGAACACGCCGCTCAGCGCGCTGTTGTTGGCTCCTTCCAACTCGGCCAGCACGTCCGTCGCGTCCGTCACGACCGCGAGGCGCCAGGTCCCCGCCGTGGCAGGCAGCGTGACCGTCTGCGTGCGATCGATGAACTGCCCGACCGGGATCGAGCCGCTGAACGTGAAGCTGCCGAGCAGCACGTCGTCCGCGTCCCCCACGACCGTGTTCATCGTCGCGTACACGCGATCCGTCCACGACGGCGCCGCCGGTCCGTCCCCCACGTTCGTGTCGCGCCACGTGACCTGGTAGGTCGTGGACACGTCCTGCGCGCCCGGCGTGCTGACGCTCGACACGACGAGGTCCGGCATCGGCAGGCGCAGCGTGAACTCGCGCGAGATGGCATCGGCCTGCTGCGGCTCGGGGTCGCGCGTCCACAGGGTGAACTCGCGGGAGATCGCATCCACCTGCTGCGGCTCGGGGTCGCGCACCCAGATGGTGAACTCCCGGGAGATCGCGTCGACTTGTCCCTGGAATGCGGTCGCCGGCGCGGCGGCGAGGAGCCAGAGGACGAATCCGTGGATGGCGGTGCGAGTCATGGGGAGCCCCAGGGGAATCAGGGAAGCGACATGGTTCAGCGCACGAGAGTTCTCACAACACGACGCGAGCCTGCATCGCGAAGACCCCGGTCGAGAGGTTGAAGGTCACGGTGGCCGTCGAGAGGGCGAACGAGCCTGCAAGCGGCGTCGAGGTGTAGGTGACCGCGCTGCCAGCGACGTTCAGGACGCGCAGGGTGCAGACGCGGCCGGGATCCACGTTGCGCGCCTCCAACAGGAACGTCGCGCTGCCTGTGCCCGAGATCAGCGTGTCGGCGCTCATCGGCAGCGTCTCCGCGCGCGGATCCGCAGGGATCGGGAAGACCTGGCCGCCGATCGTGGCCGACACCACGCGCACGCTGGCAGTCGATGCGTCGGGAAGGAGTTGCCCCGGCGGCCCCAGGGTGGGTACCGGCGTGCCATTCAGCAGCCCGTTGTAGCTGTTGGCCTCGATCCGCACCCGACCCGCGGGAGCGCAGATCCCGCCGGGCATCGCGATGCTGGACGTGTTCGACTTCGTCACGACATCCGACACGAGGCGCAGCACTCCACCGCCGGCGCCGACGTTCAGGCAACCGGACGAACTGCAGAAGTAGCTGCCTCCAGCGGCTGAGATGCTGGCGTTGCCGAGGATGTTGATCTCCAGGTCCGCTGCGATCAGCAGCGCGCCGCCTCCGGCGCCACTGCGTGAAGTGCACGATCCGCCTCCGCTCCCCGAGCCTCCGATCAGGGGGAAGCACGTCGCCGAGCCGTATCCCCACGTCGGCTCCGAGCCGTCGCCCACCCCGCCCCCGGGCCCGAAGCCTCCCGATCCGGCGCCACCCTGCCACGTCACTCCTCCGCGGAACCCGCCGGGGCCTGGGACGGACCAGGCGTAGGACGCCACACTTCCGCCATAGGTGATCGCGCCACGCACCTCGCACACGCCGCCGACGAGCCAGACGACAGGCGCATTCGAGGGATGATTGCTGAAGCGGATGGTCTGGCCGTCCTGGATCGTGACCGAGCTGTACTTGAACACCACGCTCCAGATCACCGGGTCGTAGACGCCGCGCCCCGGCACGGGGCTCGGCGTCTGCCACGTGATCGGCATGCCGCCTCCGTCGAGGCCGCTCGCGGCGAGCGCGAGGTCGATCGTCATCGTGTTGCCGCCGGGAGTGTCGGGCACGAACGTGAACACGCCGTCGGATCCGTCTGAGCCCACGTTCAGCGGCGGCGGTGCCGGGCCGTTCGTCGCACCCGCAGTGCCTGTAATCGCGCCGAGTACCAGCGTCCCGAAGCTCGCGGCGAGGATGAGTCTGTTCATGTCGGTTCCTGGATGGAGATCCGTTCAGAGCACGACGCGTGCCTGGATCGCGTAGACGCGCGTGCCCAGAGGGACGGTCACCGTCGCGGTCGAGAGCGCGGATGTCCCGACGAGCGGGGTGGATGTGTACGTCGTCGCGGCGCCCAGCAGATCGAGCACGCGGAGCGTGCAGGTCGTTCCGGGCGCCACGTTGCGCGCCTCGAGGTTGAACGTCGCGCTGCCCGATCCCGACAGGATCAAATCGGCGCTCGTGGCGTTTGTGTCCGACACCGGATCCGACGGAACGGAATGGGTCTGCCCGCCGATCGTGATCGAGACAACGCGGAGCGTCGCGGTGCTCGCGTCCGGCAGGAGCGTGCCAGGAGATCCCGTCGAGGGTGTCGGCGCACCCGTGATCAAACCGAGGATCGTATTGCCCTCGACGCGGATGCGACCCGGTGTGCCGCTGCCGTCGGCGTCCAGCGTCGCCAAGCCGTCCTTCGAGATCACGTCGGAGACCAGGCGAATCGCACCGCCCGAGCCGGCCGGGCTGACCGAACCACAGGACTGGAAGCCGCCGCGCGCGTAGATGCCGGAGTTCGCGAGCAGATCGATGCGCACGTCGGCCGCGATCAGGATCGCCCCTCCGCCCGCGGCCGAGTAGTTGGTGACGCCCCCGCAACTGTCGCCCGCGCGACTGCCCGATCCGCCGATCAGCGGGAAACATGCCGCGGAGCCGTAGTTGTACAGGCCGCTGAGCGAGCCGCTGATCCCGCCCCCCCAGCCGAATCCGTTGGCGGAGGCTCCCGCGCCGTGACCACCGCGGAACCCGCCCGGCCCGGGCTCCGGCCAGTCGTAGTTGGCCTGGATGCCGGGGAGCGAAACGACGCCCGCGAGCGTGCATGTGCCCTGCACCAGCCACACGACGGGCGGACGGCCCGCGCGGTTGCTGAACAGGATCGTCTTGCCCGCCGGGACGGTGAGTTCGCTGTACTTGAAGACCACTGCCCAGATCGCCGGGTCGTACACGCCGCGCCCCGCCATCGGGCTCGGCGTCTGCCACGTGATCGGCATGCCGCCGCCGTCGAGGCCGCTGGCAGCGAGCGCGAGGTCGATCGTCATCACGTTCCCGCCGGGCGTGTCGGGGACGAACGTGAACACGCCGTCAGACCCGTCGGATCCCACGTTCAGCGGGGGTGGCGTCTGTGCCTTGGTGGGTTCCATCCATCCGAACACCAGACCGATCATCAACGGTGCGAAGATTGTCTGCGGGATCTTGCGTCTCATTGCATTACTTGCCTCAGAGTTCGACCCGCGCCTGTAGGGCGTAGACCGCCGGACTCAGGTACACGTTCACCGTTGCGGTGGAGAGTCCCTGCGTACCCACCAGGCCGGTCGAGGTGTACACCCCGGCAGTGCTCACCGTATTCAGGACACGCAACGTGCAGGTGCGGCCGGGCATCACGTTGCGCGCCTCCAGCGTGATCGTCGCGTTCCCGCTGTATCCCGTGATCACGTCAGCGTTCAGCGGCCGCACGTCGGCCATCGGATCGCCTACCACTGGGTAGGTCTGCCCCCCGACCGTGATCGAGACCACCCTGAGCGTGGCCGTGGTCGCGTCCGGCAGGATCCGTCCGGGGCTACCAAGCGTCGGGGTCGGGCTGCCGGCGAGCGACCCGTTGTACGTATTGGCCTCGAGCCGAATGTACCCCCCGGAAGCGTACAAGTAGGAGGCGTCCGACTTGTCGATCCGATCGCTCACGAGGCGGATCGCACCTCCGGCGCCGTTCCATCCGGCGAAGCATCCGCCTCCTGTGGCGTCGACAGAGGAAGACGAGGCGAGCGTGATGCGCTCATTGGCTGCCACCAGGATCGCACCCCCGCCCCCGAGACTGCAGTAGCCGCCCGAGCCAGACCCTCCGACCAGCGGGAAGCATGCAGGTCCTCCATAGCAGCCGGCGGCGGGGCAGGCATGCACGGCAGCACCGATTGGACCGGTCGGCGCTCCCATCCCGTGCCCACCCCCGGATGAGTTCCAGCCGCCTCGGAACCCACCAGGGCCTGGCTCGCCGCGATTGGGGTAGTTCGAACGTCCTCTCAGGAGTATCGAACCGTGGACAGTGCAGGTCGTCTGCACCAGCCAAATGACCGGTGCGCGCGCCGGATGGTTCGCGAACTGGATCGTCGCACCAGGAGGGACCGTGACTGCGGCGTACTTGAACACCACGGCCCAGATCGCCGGGTCGTACACGCCGCGGCCCGGCACGGGGCTCGGCGTCTGCCACGTGATCGGCATGCCGCCGCCGTCGAGGCCGCTGGCAGCGAGCGCGAGGTCGATCGTCATCGTGCTCCCGCCCGGCGTGTCCGGCACGAACACGAACGCACCGTCGGATCCGTCGGAGCCCACGTTCAGCGGCGGAGGCGGGGCCGTTCCGCTCGCGAGGATCAGCGAGGCCGCAACGAGGAGTGAACCGATCACAGCGACACCTTCACTTGAATGGCGTGGATGCCCGTCGCCAGCGGCACGTCGACGCTGGCCGTGGAGAGCGCGCTCGTCCCGCTCAGCGGGGTCGACGTGTACCAACTGACGATTCCGTACAAGTCGGCGACGCGCACGCTGCACGTGCGTCCCGGCGCGACGTTGCGGGCCTCGAGCTGAATCGTCACGGTGCCCGAACCCGTCAAGTTCACGTCCGCTTGCGGCGGCGAGAAACTCGCACGCGGGTCGGGCGAGATCGGAACGGTCGTGCCGCCGCGAGTAGCGGACACGGCGCGCACGGACGGCGCAGAAGCGTCGGGCAGGATCGCGCCCGGCGTACTGATGCTTGCGGGCGGCGTCGTGAGGATCGAGCCCTCGTAGGCGTTGGCTTCGAGGCGGATCCGCCCGGTGCCGGATCCAGCCACCCCGGTGGCGTCGATCACCGCCCCCGAGGCCAACGCGATCACGTCCGCCACGACGCGCAAGGCACCTCCGCTCCCTGGATAGGCGCCGGTTCCCCATGGGAAGCCGCCCCGGGCCGAGATCCAAGCACCGGTGCGCTGTTCGAAGCGCTGACCGGCCACGATCAAATGGGCCCCTCCGCCTGCTCCACCCCAGTTGGCACTGCCAAGGGCGGAGCCTCCCGAACCGCCGAAGAGGGGCTGAACACCCGCGCTTCCATAGGGCGCGGGGTAGAAGGTGTTGGGGGCGCTCGCGTGATTCCCGTAGTGCCGAGACGCCGACTCGCCTCCGCCCGGACCGAAGCCTGCTCCCGTGAGCCCACCCGGATTCTGCGAGGGGCTTGAACCGCGGAAACCGCCGGGTCCCGGCTCGAACCAGGTGCCCAGGAAACCCTCGACCTGCGCATCCGCCCTCACCCACGAATTCGTGTCGAGCAGGACGTTGCCCTGCACGAGCCAGACCACGGGAGCCCGGGACGGATGATTTCGGAACCGGACCGTCTTGCTCGCTGGAACCGTGACAGCGCTGTACTTGAACACCACGGCCCAGATCGCCGGGTCGTACACGCCGCGCCCCGGCACCGGGCTCGGCGTCTGCCACGTGATCGGCATGCCGCCTCCGTCGAGGCCGCTCGCGGCGAGCGCGAGGTCGATCGTCATCGTGCTCCCGCCCGGCGTGTCGGGAACGAACGCGAACGCGCCATCCGAACCGTCCGAGCCGGTCACGATCCCTTGCGCGCGTGCGTGGACGGCGCAAACGACGGAACACGCGAGCACCGGCACCGCGCGCGTCACGAACTTGCGAACGAGAACACAGACGAACGACGAGCTCGAGAAAAGCATCGCGGTCCTCCAGGCGTCAGCGAGTCCCGGGGCAGGACCTCCCATCGAGTCCCAGATCCCCGGAGCGGGGGGGGCGAACGCCGGGGCCGATCCTACCCCGCTCGCCGCGATCGCGGCACCCCTGTCAGCGTTCCAGCGGCCGCGCGGCCCGGAGCCCGAGGTCCGAATCGCTGTTGCTGTGCAGGAAGCCCGAAAATCTGTTGGCCGCGCGCGCAGCTTGGGCCGGGGTGAAGAAGCTCCCGCCGCGGATCGCGCGCGCGCGCAGGCCCAACCCCGCGGCACGCGCGTCCAGCCCGTCGCCTGATCGAGGCGACCGGTCCGGGCGGTAGCAGTCGGCGCACCATTCCCACACGTTGCCCAGGACGTGGTGCAACCCGAACGGGTTGGGTCGCAGCGTCCACACGGGCGCGAGCTCCAAGAAGCCGTCGTCGATCTCCCCCGTGACGTCCTTGGGCCGGTTCGGGCCCTGCGCCGCCGCCCCGGCCCTGTCGGCGATGTTCGCCGCGCCCTGCAAGGACTCGAAATCCAAGCCGGTCCAGAATGGCGAAGTGGTGCCGCCGCGCGCGGCGTGCTCCCACTGCGTTTCGGTGGGCAGCACGAGCGCGAGGCGGTGCAGCGCATCCACGGCCTCGTCGTGGCTGACCGTGTCCACCGGATGATCCAGGCCCAGGCGCGCGTGCTGGCTGGGATTGCTGCCCGTCGCGCGCAGCCACTGGCCCTGCGTCATCTCGTGCTTCCCGATGAAGAACGGATCGAGTTCCAGGCCTTCGACGAACGCTTCGTCGGACTCGTGCGCCGGGTCGCGCCAGGGTTCGCCCCACTCTCTGGACTCGCGCGCGATCTGGAACACCTCGGCCCAACTCGCGGCCTCTGCCCTGCGCGCTGGCATCTGCATCGGCAGCGAGCCGACCGCGGTCGTGCCGCCCGGCAGCAGCACGAGGACGATGCCCGTCTCGCCCGTCACGAGGAGCGACCCCGTCGCGGAATCGCGCGCGGGCTCCGTGCCCGACAGCGTGTGCCAGAACTCCCACAGGCCGCTCGCGGGGTCCGCGCCGATGGGCAGCAGACCGATCTGCGGGCGGATGGTGAGCCCGCGGTAGGCCGGCGCTGCCGCGATCGAGTCGATCGCCTCGCGCCAGCGCGCGGCCGCGGACGGAGAGCGCACGGTGCGCTCCTCCACTGTCGCCGCTGCCGTCTCGCGCTCTGCGACCGCCGGCAAGAGCGCAGCGACGGCCGGGATCGTGGTCGCGTTCAGTTCGCGCAGCTGCTGGGCGCGCGCATCGCCGGAGGCTCCCACTTCCGCCAGCAACTCGGCGTGCTCGTCGCGGCGGCCGATCAGACCCTCGGCGTCGTTCAACCACGCGCGCAATGCCGGCAGCGTTCCCGGCAAGGCCGGCCACAGGCGCTCGGCGTCGGCGACCAGTCCCGCCGCGAGTCGCACGTCGGCGAACAGAAGCTCGCGGCGCTCGGCGCGCGCGCGCACGGTGCCCGTGATCGCGACGCCGGCCACGACCGCGACCACCAGCGAGGCCAGCGCCGCGGCCGTGCCGCGGTTGCGGCGCACCCACTTGCTCAGCTCCGCCCATGCCCCGGTGCGGTGGGCGCGCACGACGCGGTTCTCCAGGTAGGCGCGCAGGTCCTCCGCCAGCGCCCCCATGTCCGCGTAGCGCCGCGCCGGATCGCGCGCCATCGCGCGCTCGGTGATCGATACGAGCTCCGGGGACGTCCTCGGCGCGATCAGCCCCAAGGCGCTCGGCGGCCCGCGCCGGATCGCCTCGACCACTTGATAGGCATTGAGCGGTGCGCCGGGCGACGCGTAGGGCCGGCGCCCAGCGAGGAGCGTGTACAGCATCGCCCCCACCGCGTACACGTCCGAGCGCGCGTCGAGCGGCTCGCCGCGCGCCTGCTCGGGCGACATGTACGACGGCGTCCCGACGACCGCACCGTCGACCGTCGCCAGCGACGTGTCCGGCTCGGCGGCGAGCGCGGCCCTGCGATCGGTGTCGAGCGTGCGCGTCGAGGGCGGCGCGGACGGCACGTCCACCACCTTCGCGAGGCCCCAATCCAGCACGTACACCTCGCCGAACGCTCCGACCATCACGTTCGCCGGCTTCAGGTCGCGGTGGATCACGCCGCGGCTGTGCGCGTAGGCCATCGTCTCGCACACGCGCTGCAGGACACCCAGCGCGCGCGTCAGGTTCCAGCCCTCGCGCCCCTCGCGCACGAGCGCGAACACGCTCTCCAGGTCGCTGCCCTCGACCAGCGCCATCGTGAAGAAGGCCCGGCCCTCGGCGTCCAGGCCCAGCTCGTGCACGGGCACGACGCCCGGGTGCACGAGTTGCGCCGCGACCTGCGCCTCCTCCAGGAAGCGGTGCACGACCGCCGGATCGGGCGCGCGCGCCGCCCCGTCGGTTCCGTCGCGGCGCAGGACCTTCATCGCGAGGCGCCGCCTCAGGTCGACGTCGAAGGCCTCCAGGATCGCGCCCATGCCGCCCTGGCCGAGCTTGCTCCGGACCTCGTAGCGCGACTCGCGCGGCGCGTGGCGCGCGAGCCGTGCGAGCAGATCGTCCGTCGGCGGTGCGGGCTTGCGATCCATGGGGCGGGATCCCCGGGGCGGCGGAGGCCCCATTGGAAGCGCGGCACGGTCCTGCGGCAACCCGGAGCGCCCGCGGGGCGGTCCAGCGCCATGCAACCCTGGGCGCGCGACGCCCGGCACGGCACACTCTCGCGCTTCGATGAACACCCAGGCAGGAGTCAGCGTCGCGGCCACGGTCGTGGACGCCGCCGAGCGCGAGCGGCTGCGGCGCGAGACGCGGCGGCTGCTCGTGGGCTGGGCCGGCGCCGTCGTCGTGGTGCTGGGCGGCGCGCTGGCCTGGGTGCTGCTGGCGCGGCCGGACAACGCCAACTGGCTGTGGCTGCAGATGTTCACCCTGGCCACGGTGCCCGGGAAGTACGTGATCTTCAGCGGCGTCTCGGCGGCCTCCCCGCTCGGCCCCTGGGGCCTGTGCGTGGCGGCGATCGGCGTCGACGCGATCGTGGCGCTGACGCTCGCCGTCGGCCTCGCGCCCCTGGGACGCGTGCCGGGGTTGGGACCGGCCCTGCGCAACGTCCACGACCGCGCGCAGACCGCCCTCTCCGAGTACCCGCGCCTCAAGCGCATGGCCTTCTGGGGCGTCACGATCTTCGTGTTCCTGCCGCTGCCGGCGTCGGGGTCGGTCGGCGGGACCTTCGCCGGGCAGTTGCTGGGGCTGACGCGCACGATGGGCCTCGCGGCGGTGCTCCTGGGCGGAGCGCTCGTGTCGGTCACGTTCGCCGCGCTCGCCGGCGCGCTGGGCAGCCAGGCGGCGGCGATCCTGGACAACCCCTGGATCAGCGTCGTGTCGGGGGTCGTGTTCCTGCTGGTGGTGCTGCTGGCGTGGAACCGCGCGAAGAAGCTCCTGCGCAGTTGAGCAGTCGCACGCCTTGCGGGAATCGGCGCGCGCGCGTCAGATGAGAGCCACCCCGCGATGCTTCCTCTGATCGTCGCCGCGTTTCTCTCCGCGATCCCGTCCGCCGTCCCGCCGCGCGTGGATGACGCGCGCGAGCGGATCGATCTGGCGATCCTGTACGCCGGCGACGTCGAGCACGAGCGCGCGCAGGACTGGACCGCGTTCCTGCGCGAGCGCTTCCGCGTCGTCGACGCGATCGGGCTGCGGTCGCTGACGCAGGCCGCGGCGAGCGGCTACGACGTGGTCGTCGCCGACTGGCGGCCGCGCTATCTGCGGAGCAAGGGCGGGCTGGAGTGGAACGAGGATTCGTCGCCGGGCTACGTGCTGCCCGACGGCTTCGACAAGCCCGTCGTGATGGTCGGGTCGGTCGGCGGCCAGATCGCCCCGCACGGCAAGATCGGCTGGTTGTGACTGTGCCTGGGCTCGGAGGCGCACGGGATGCGCCTCGATCACCCGATCTTCCAGGGCCCCCTGCCGGTCGCGATCGCGACGCACCTCGCGCCGACGCCCGACAACTACCGCCTGTACCCGGAAGCGGAGGGCCTGGGTGCGCAGGTCGCGGCGTGGCGCGTCGAGACGCCGGACTACCCGGACGTCGAACCCGGCCTCGTGAGCGATGCCTACGGCTTCGAGGACTCGCCCGACAGCGAGTGGATCAGCGGCGGGCTGAACTCCAAGGGCCCGACCGCGATGGCGCTCGGCCGCCAGGCCAACCTGTTCCTGTGGGGCTTCGCGGCGGCGCCGTCGGAGCTGACCGACAGCGCACGCGCGGTGCTGGTCAACGCGATCGCGTACATGGACCAGTTCGACGGCGTCGCGCCGCTGGTCACGCGATCGAAGGAACGCGGCCTGCTCGGCGGGCGCGAGCACGCGCTGCTCAGCGCGCACTACCTCGGTCTCGTGCAGGATGCCGACCGCGCGGCGTTCCAGCGGCGCTTCCCCCCGAGCGTCGTCCAGGCCACCGCGCTCGATCCGGAGCGCACGCTGGCGTACTACCGCGGGAACCTGGAGTTCCTGATCCCCGCGCAGGGCCAGGGTTACGAACTCGACGAGGCGTGCCTGCGCCTCTCGGTGGGCAACCGCGACGCGCGCTTCCTGCCGGAGTTGATCGCGCGCCTCGAGGCCGATCCGACCGACGCGCATGCGCAGGGCCTGCTGCAGCGCTACGCGCCGTCCGCACGCGGATTGCCGGCGCAGGAACTGCGCTCCTGGTACGATCGCGCGCGTCCGTTCCTGTACTTCACGGACCGCGGCGGTTTCGAATGGCGCGTGGACGAGCCCGCGTCCCGCGCCGGCGCGCCGCGCGCCCGCACGGGACACGTGTTCGGGAGGAGGTGATCGATGCTCGCGACGTTCCTGGCGGCTCTCTCGTTCTTCGGCACCGGCGAGAAGATCGTCGTCAGTGCGCGCTGCGAGCCGTCCATCGTGCGGCCCGGCGGCTGGGTCGACATCGTGATCGTGTACGAGTTCGAGGCGGGCTGGGGCACCACGTCGCCGCTCTCGCGCGGCGGCCCGCGCGTGCGCCTCGCGCTCGACATGCCGGCCGGCTTCCGCACCTCCGGCGCGTTGCGCGCGCCCGCCGGCGACGCGCGCCAGGACCCGGTCTTCGGCGCGCTCGAGCACCTCTCGGGGTCGGGCGAGCTGCGCCAGCGCGTCCACGTGCCCGCGAACCAGCCCGCGGGCCGCGTGCGCTTCGGCGCGCGCACGACCTGGGTCGTGTGCGATGCCGCGGGCTGTCTGCCGCCGCAGGGCCTGGACCTCGAGGTCTCCTTCAAGGTCGCGGCCGACGGCGCCCCGGGCCCGAGCGCGACGCAGGAATGGAAACCCGACGCAGCGGACTGCGAGCGCATCGGGTCCGGCGGGTATGCGAGCCGTCTCACCGTCGAGCGCGGCGCGGTGCGCGCCGGCGACGAAGTGTTCGCGGTGCTCGACCTCGCGCGCCCGCGCAAGTCGGCGAGCGGCCCCGTCGCGCTGCGCACGCAGCCCGAGTTCGCGCTGGGCGAGGCCTGGGCCGCCGCGACGCGCAGCGTCGAGGGCGCCGACGGCCAGCGCTACGACGTGACGAGCTGGATCGTGCCGTTCCGCGTCGGCGACGACGCCGCGGCACAGGTGCGCCTCGCGGTGGACGTGCAGTTCGATGGCCCGGCCGGGACGCGGACGGCGTTCCAGGCCGGGCACGTGCTCGACGTCGCGCGCTGACGCGCCGCGGATTCGCTCAGCCGCCGCAGCCCGCGCAGGCGTGGCCCAAGGTCTGCGCGGGCATCCCGGCCTGCATGCCGCGCCAGAAATAGGTCGGCGCCGCGCCCGCGCCGCCGTCGGCCGGTGCGAGCGTGCGCGCGTCGTACAGGCGGCCGTCGAGCATCGTCCAGCGGATCGATTCGCTGTGCCGGATGTCGTCGAGCGGATTCCTCTCCAGCACGATCAGGTCCGCGAGCTTGCCCGGCTCGAGCGAGCCGAGGTCCTTGTCGAGTCCCACGTAGTGCGCGCCGTACAGCGTCGCGCAGCGCAGCGCCTGGTGGTTGGTGATGCCGCTCTGCTTCAACAACCAGAGTTCCCAGTGCGCGCCCAGGCCCGCGAGCTGGCCGTGCGCGCCGAGTTGCGCCTCTGCCCCGGCGTCGACCAGGCTCTTCACGATGCCCGCGCTGCGCAGGATGTTCTGGTCCTCGTCGGGCGCCATTTCGCGGCGGCGCGAGCGCGGGTCGACGACGAAGCGCGGCACGAAGGTCATCAGGCGCTCGTTGCGCCACACTTCGCCGTGCTGGTACCAGTAGTTCTCGCCCCAGATGCCGCCGTAGCCGACGACGAGCGTGGGCGTGTAGCCCGTTCCGCTCGGCCCCCACAACTGCTGCACGTCGCGGTACACGCGCTCGCAGGGCAACGAGTGCTCCACGCCGGTGTGCCCGTCGACGACCATCGAGAGGTTGTGCTGCAGGAGCGATCCGCCCTCGGGCACGACCATCATCCCGACCTCGCGCGCGGCCTGGATCACCTGCTGGCGCTGGTCGCGCCGCGGCTGGTTGTAGCTCTTGACGCTGAACGCGCCGACGGCCTTGAGCCGCCGCAGGTGGCTCTTCGCGTCGTCGAGCGAGTCGACCTCCGCCTTGAAGTCGCCCTGCGCGCCGTACAGGATCGTGCCGGTCGAGAACGTGCGCGGCGCGAGCACGAGCCCGGCCTTCTGCAGTTCGCTGGCCGCGAAGATCGAGTTGGTGTCGTGCGACGGGTCGTGGATCGTCGTGACGCCGAAGGCCAGGTTCGCGTGGCTGAACCAGTTGTTCCGCGGCGTGATGCCGTTGACGGCCTGCGGACCGTGCGCGTGCACGTCGATCAGGCCCGGCAGGATGGTCAGGCCTTCCGACTGCACGACGCGCGCGCCGGCCGGGATCGCCACGTCGGCGCGGCGGCCGACCGACTCTATGCGGTTGCCGCGCACGACGATCGTGCCGTCCTCGATGACCTCGTCCGCCTTCATGGTCACGATGCGCGCGCCGACCAGCGCGATCGTGCCGGTCGGCGCGGGGTGGCGCGCGCGGAACGAGATGTTGCGCCCGGTCTCCGCGGGACCGGGCAGCTCCGCGGGCGCACCGTCCAGGAACGCGAACGCGTCCTTCAGCTCGCGCTCGTAGAGCTCGGGTCCCAGCGACCAATGGACGCGCTTCGAGTCGCCCGCGAACTGCAGGTTCTCGCCCGCGTCGCGCGACACCCGCGCCACGGGCAGCGCCTTCGACTTGGGCCCGATCGAGACCTCGCGCCCCGTCGGCTCGAACGGCGCGATGTACGCGTTCCAGCGCTCGCAGAACGCGACCCAGCGCCCGTCGGGAGACAGCGCGAACTGCGTGGCCCACTCGCTGACGAGGTGCGTGCGCGGCTCCTCGCCGTCGAGGCCGACGCTCCACAGCGTGCGCCGGTCCGCCTCTTTCTGCTGCTCCTCCGAGGTCAGGTACACGCGCCGTGGATCGGCGCCGAACTGCGGCCGCGCGCCCTTGCGCGTGACGAACACCGGCTCGCCGCCGGCCACCGGCGCCCGCCAGATGCCCGGTTCGCGCGACCACAATGGCGACGTGATGCCACCGCCGGCGGTCTTGCGCCACACGACTTCCGTGCCGTCGGGCGTGAAGACCGGCTCGACGTAGTGGCCGGGTTCCCGCGTGAGGGTGCGCGTCTCGCCGCTCGCGAGGTTGCGCACGTGCACGCTGCCCAGCGCCTCGTCGTCCCAGGTCGTGTACGCGATCCACGCGCCGTCGCGGCTGAACGCCGGCTCGAACTCGAAGCGCTCGCCGTCCGTCAGGCGCCGCGGCGCGCCGTCGGGCAGCGCGCGCAGCCAGACGTGACCGAGGGCCTGGTACGCGACCTGGTCGCCGCGCGGCGACACCTGCACGCTGCGCAGCGTCTTGACCTCGAACTCGTCGGGGCACACGTCGACCTGGAAGCGCACGACGTCCTGCATGCGTCGCGTGTCCTTCACGCGGAACGGGATCGCCGCGGCCTTCCCGCTCGCGAAGTCGAGCCTGTGCAGCCCGCCGCGCGCGTAGAACACGAGTCCCGTGTCGCCCGGGAGCCAGGCGAAGGTCGGATACACGCCGTGGATGGCCCAGGTCTCCTGCATGTCGCGTTCCAGCGGCGCGTACACAGGCCGCGCCGCGCCCGAGGCGACGTCCGCCACGAAGAGCGTGGTCTCGAAGCGCACGCGGCGCACGAAGGCGATCTGCCTGCCGTCGCGCGACGGCGTCGGCCGGCACGCGCCGCCCGGGCCGGTCAGGAACGGCGTGCGCTCGCCCGTGACGCGGTCGAGGCGGTCGACGGCGTAGATCTGCCCGGTCGAGTCCTTGCTGTATTCGAAGGTGTCGCCGGGCGTGGAATCGTAGCTGAAGTAGACGTAGCGCCCGTCCGGCGAGAACGCCGGCTCGCCCAGGTCCTTCTGCTCGTTCGCGCGCGTCGTGAGCTGCAGGCCCTCGCCGCCCGACACGTGGTAGAGCCAGATCTCGCCCGCGCCCAGCGACCGGCGCGACGTGAAGTGCTTGTGCGCCGCGATCCACTGCCCGTCCGGCGACCAGGCCGGGCTGTTCAGCAGCCGGAACGTCTCCTTGGTGACCTGCCGCGCGCCCGTCCCGTCGCGCTTCACGACCCAGATGTTGTCGCCGCCGCCCTGGTCGCTGGTGAACGCGATCCACTGGCCGTCGGGGCTGAAGCGCGGCTGCATCTGCCACGCGACGCCGGTGACGAGCGGCCGCGCGTCGCCGCCGGCGATCGGCAGCAGGTACAAGTCGCCCAGGAGGTCGAAGACGATCTCCTTGCCGTCGGGGCTGACGTCCAGGTTCATCCACGTGCCCTCGCGCACGTCGATCGGGAC
>CAZKIO010000051.1:0-32155 GCA_964552795.1 uncultured Planctomycetaceae bacterium | reverse complement strand
CGGCGGATCTCCAGCGCGTCCGTGAGCGCGTTCGCGGCCCACGCGGCGCCGATCAGCACCGCGAACGCCGACCGGGTGCGCGTCGTCGCCCAGCGCGCGACGGCCAGCGCGCACAGCGCCGACGCGAGGCACGCGTAGCGCTGCACGAACCCCGCGCCCGCCACCGCGAGGCCCAGGTCGAGCGCGATGCCGATCACCGCGAAGCGCAGCAACCCGCCACGTCGCAGCGCGTAGACGGCGATCGCGCACACGGCCGCGAACGCCGCGCCGGCCGCGATCCAGCCCAGCGTGCCCGCGTTGCCGCGGAACCCCTCGACCGCGATCGTGCGCACGCCCTCGGGCGCCAGCGCGAACGCGGCCTTGACGACGTTGGCGGGAATCGACGCGAGGTCCTTGAGGCCGTGGTGCCGCTCGGGCCGCAGGAACGCGAGGTAGACGACGTGCGCGCCCGCGATCACGAGCGCGCTCGCCAGGAACGGATCGGCCAGCGCGCGGCGCGCGCGCAGCAGGCCCGCGCCCAGCGTGCCCGCGCCGACGCACGCGACCCACGCGAGGACGAGGAGCGGCGTGAGGAACGCGCTCTCGTGGAAGCCGAGCGCGACGACGAGCGCGGCGACGCCCGCCGCGCCGGTCGCCGTGCCGCCGCCGCGCAGGCGCCGCACCAGGAACAGGATCGCGGCCAGCTCGAACGGGACGCGGCCCGGGCTGCCGATCGCGGCGGCCCACGACAGCATCTTCACGTTCGGGAACACGGCGAAGAGCAGCAGCGCGCCGGCCGAGGCGCGCAGGCCCAGGCCCGCGGCGCGCGCGAGGCCCAGCACGGCGAGGCACGCGCCCGCGTGCAGGAGGAACGCGAACGCGCGCGCCCACGCCGGCAGCCACGCGCCGGCCGGATCCAGGCCCGTGTGCGCCAGCACCCAGAAGAACGCGTGCTGCAGCGGCCGCAGCGGTTCGCGCGCGGGATCGAAAGCCTCGAACAGCGTCGGCACGGCGCCCATCGCGGCGAGCTGCGTCCAGTCCTCCGACAGGAACGGGACCGGCGCCAGCAGCGTGAACAGGCTGCCCAGCACGAGCGCCGCCATCGTCCCGGCGGCGCGCGCGCCGCGTTCCCGGCCCGGTTCCCGTGCGTCGATGGAGAAGGCGGCGCGCAAGGTCGCTAGCGTAGCGGGGCCGATGCGTGTTGGCTTCGACGTCTCCGTGCTGCACCGCCCCCACCCGCGCGGCATCGTGCGCGCCGTCCGCGGCCTGACCGACGCGCTCGAGCGGCGCGGGCGCATCGAGGTCGTGCGCCTCGCGCCCAAGCGCGACGCCCACCTTGCGCGCTGGCGGCAGGTCGAGCTGCCGCGCTTCGAGGCGCGCGCGGGCCTCGCCGGCATCCACTCGTGCCTCTCGTCCTTCCCCCTCTCGGGCCGCGGCCGGCGCGTGCAGACGATCCACGAGCTGCCCTGGCTGCACGGCGTCGCCGAGAACGCGGGGTGGCGCCACCGCTTGTGGGCGCGCATCGGTCCCCTGCGCGCCGACGTCGTGCTGACCGCCACCGAGGCGACCGCGCGCGACGTGCGCGCGTACTCGGGCGCGCGCGCCACGCGCGTGCACGTCGTGCCGTGGGGCGTCGATCCGGTGTTCACGCCCCAGGCTCGGCCGGACGACGCGGCGATTTTGGCGCGCCACGGCCTCACCGCGCGCGGCTACGTCCTGTGCCCCGGCGCGGGCCGCGCGAAGAAGCGGCCCGAGGACGCGCTGGCCGGCGCCGCGGCCCTGGCGCGCCGCGGCGGTCCGTGCCTCGCGATCGCGGTGACCGGGCAGGCGCAGCTCGACGCGGTCATGTCGGGCGGGCTCACGCTGCTCGGCGAGCTGGACGACGGCGAGCTCGCGGCGCTGTACCGGCACGCGGCCGCCACGGCCGTGCTCGCGCGCTCGGAGGGTTTCGGCCTGCCCGTGCTGGAGTCGTTCGCGTCGGGCACTCCGGTCGTCGTGCGCGCGGGCGGCGCGCAGGCCGAGGTCGCGGGCGCGGCCGGCATCGCCGTCGACACGCGCGATCCCGAGTCGCTGGCCGGCGGGTTCGCGCGCGCGCTGGCCGCGACGCCGGAGCAGCGCGCGGCCTGCGTCGCGCGCGCCGCGGAGTTCTCGTGGGACCGCTGCGCGGCCGGTGTCGAGATGCTGTGGCTGGAGCTGGGCTCGTGAAGGCGCCGCGCGTGCTGGTCTCCGGCGTCGTGCTGGGACAGCCCATGGGCGGCGTGCGCCGCCACAACGCCGAGCTCCTGCCGCGCGTCGCCAGGCTCCTGCGCGCGCACAACGGCCACCTCGCCGTGATGACCGGCGCGCAGGCGATCCCGTTCGAGCTGCCCAAGACGATCGAGATCCTGCCGAGCGCGGTCCCCGCCGGCCCGCCGATCGCGCGCGCCGGCAGCGAGGGCCAGGCGCTGCGCGCCGCACTGGCCGCCGCGCGCGAGCGCGGCCGGCCCTTCGACCTGGTCCACACGGCCCACTTCCCCGTGCCGCGGTCGCTGCCCGTGCCGTTCACGCTGACCGTGCACGACCTGCGCGCGCTCTCGATGCAGCACTCGCCCATGTCGCGGCGCCTGCTGGCCGACCACGTGATCGGCGGAGCGGTGCGGCGTGCGGCGCAGGTGTTCGCCGTCAGCGAGACCGTCGCGCGCGAGCTGGAACAGCGCCTGCGCGCGCCCGCCGTGCGCGTGATCGGCAACGGCTGCGACCATTTCGCGCCGCTCCCGCGGTCGCCGCGCGCCAACGCGCCGCTCGTGCACCTGGGGCACATCGAGCCGCGCAAGAACCTCGACCTCGTGGTGCGCGCGCTGGCGCTCGATCCGGGGCTGCCGGACCTCGAGCTGTGGGGCGCGGCAAAGCCCGGCGAGGACGAGCGCGTCCGGAAGATCGCGCATGAGCTGGGTGTGGCCGACCGCGTGCGCCTGCGCGGCCCCTACGACGAGTCCGCGCTGCCGCGCATCCTCTCGGAGTGCTCCGCGCTGGTGATGCCGTCGACGCTGGAGGGCTTCGGTATCCCCGTGATGGAAGCGCAGCGCGCGCTCGCGCCGGTCGCGATCGCCAGCGCCGGCGCACTGCCCGAGGTCGCGGGCAGGGGCGTGCCGGCGTTCGCCCCCGACGATCCCGAGGCCTGCGCCGCGGCGATCCACGCGGCGCTGGCGCGCCCGCTCGCGGAGCTGGAGCACGACCGCGCGCGCGCGGGCACGTTCACCTGGGATCGCGCCGCAGAGGCGTGGTTCGAGGGCTGGTGCGAAGCGCACGCGCGCGCGTGAGGCGCGCGCCTTCTCGCTGCGCCGCGGATCGCCTACACTCCGGGGAAGGAGCATCCATGAAGGTCCAGATCCTCTACTGCACGGCTTGAGGCTACGAGCGGCGCGCGGCGGGTCTCGCCGCGCACATCAAGGAGGAACTCGGCATCGACGTCGAGATCCGGAAGGGCTCGACGGGCCAGTTCGACGTGATCGCCGACGGGAAGGTGATCGCGCAGCGCAAGAAGGGCCTGATGAGCTCCTTGTTCGGCGGCGGCTGGCCCGACCCGACCGAGGTGGTGAACGCGCTCCACAAGCGCGCGTCCTAGCCGCGCGCTCCAGCCGTCACGGTCGCCAGATCAGGCTCAGGCCGTTCGACAGGTTGAACGTCGAAGGCGTGCAGAACGCTGCGGCATTGCGGTACCAGACCTGGTACGTGCGCGAGCCGGGCGCCGTCACGGATCCGCGCACGGACACGGGCGGATCGCCGGCCCCGGGATACTGCGATGCGCCGCCCGCGTTCATCTTCGTCCCAAGTCGGAGGATCGCACCCGCCGCGCAGCGCAGACCGTCGCCGAAGACACTCCCGGACCCGCCGCTCTGCCCGGTGGTGCCCTGGAAGTAGAGCGCCGCAGAGTTCGGCATCTGGGCTCCCGCGAGCACGAGGGCGTCGTACGAGATCGTCGCGGACCCCGAAGCGCGCAACCGCCCACCCAGTCCGAGGGAGTTCAGGCAGCCGGTGTTGCTGCCGGCAGCGCTCGTGTTGCCGCAGGGGCAGGCCGTCGCGCTCCCGTCCCCAGCGCAGAAGGGCACGCCGCTCGTCGTGCAGTTGCGCAGCGTCGACACCAGGTTCAGGGCCTCGAGCCCGCCGACCACGTCCAGGTCGCCGTCGGAATCGAGATCCCCCGCAGCCAGCGACGTCGCTCCCGGGAGTCCGAAACCGGTCGACACCGGCGCGGCGAAGGCTCCACCCCCGAGGCCGCGAGACACCGAATGCGTCCCGCTCGGATTGCAGAGGATGTCGAGGAGGCCGTCGGCGTCGACGTCCGCGAGCACGATGGACGTGGTGTAGCCTCCCACCGGGTGGGTCGAAGGGCCTGCGAAAACGCCCGAGCCGTCGTTCAGGAAGATCTGCACTCCACTCGACTGCGCGTTCGCTCCCACGGCGTCGGTGTCCCCATCCCCGTCGACGTCGCCGAGCGCGAGCGCGAACGGACCGCTGCCTCCGAAGGCGAGACTCTGCGGCGTGCCTAGCATGCCGCTGCCGTCGTTCTTGTAGACGAGGAACTGCTGGATCGTCCCCGACACGACGACGTCGAGGTCTCCGTCGGCGTCGACATCCCCGAGCGCTGCGGACAGCCAGCCGGTCGAGAAGAGGGTGTAGGCGATCGCGGGCGCGAACGTCGCGTTCCCGTTGTTCCTCAGCAACGCAACGGTGCCCGTCGTGGACTGGGACATGTTCGCGGTCACGATGTCGAGGTCGCCGTCCCCGTCCATGTCCCCGAGTGCGATGGTTCGCGGCAGGGGCGACGCCCCGTACGAGACGGCACCGAGCAGCGTCCCCGTGCCGTCGTTGCGCAGCACCGACACGTTGCCGCTGCCGTTGTTCGCGGTCACGACATCGAGATCGCCGTCGAGATCGAGGTCGCCCACCGCCAGGGCCATGGGCGCTGCGCCGGCGCCGAAGTGCGTGCCGGCTGCGTACGTCCCGTCCGGCAGGCCGCGCAGCACCGTCACGGTGTTGCCCAGCCGGTTCGCCGTGACGAGGTCGGCGATCCCGTCACCGTCGAGGTCCGCGGCCGACACCGAACCGGGACCCGACCCGGTGGCCTGCGTCGACCCCGTGGAGAAGACGCCGTTGCCCGGATTCGCGAGCACGACCGCCGCCCCCAGACTGTCGACGTAGAGATCGAGGTCGCCGTCCCCGTCGGCATCGGCGAGGACGGCGCAGAACGTGAGCCCGTTCATAGGATGGACGACCGGGCTGGTGAAGGAGCCGTTCCCCAGGCTGCGCAACACCTCGGCAGCCTTGCCGTTGTACCGCGCGACGGCGACGTCCGCCCAGCCGTCCCCGTCGACGTCGCCGGCGTGCACCGTCTCGGGACCGGAGCCGCAAGCGCTGGTGATCTGCGCTCCGAATGCGCCGTTCCCCAGGTTCAGGAGCGTGGAGACGTTCGCCGATCCGCGGTTCGCGGTCACGATGTCCGGGTGCCCGTCGCCGTTCACGTCGCCGATCGTGACGGAAGCCGGCGTCGAGCCCGTGCCGTAGAGGGACGTCGAGGGGAACGTGCCCGTGCCGGAATTGAGCAGGACGGCCACGCTGTTGCCGCCGCGATTCGCGACGGCGATGTCGAGCGCCCCATCGCCGTTCAGGTCGGCGAGCGCCACCGACTCGGGGCTCGCCCCGACCGGATAGACGGTCGGCGCTCCGAACGTGCCGTTGCCGGCGTTGACGAGCACGGCGACGTTGTTCGATCCCCGGTTGGCGACGACGATCTCCGCGCTCCCGTCGCCGTTCAGGTCGCCGATCGCCACCGCGAAGGGCGTGTTGCCGGTGAAATACGCCGCGCGCGCTCCGAGGATGCCGCCCCCGAGGTTGCGGAACACCGAGACGGAGTTCACGCCCGTGCCGATGTCCGCCGTGACGACGTCGCGCAGACCGTCGCCGTCGAGATCCCCGATCGCCACCGAAGTGGGCCCGTCGCCGGTTCCGTAGCTGGTCGGGAGACCGTGCGTGCTTCCCGTGCCGCGCAAGACCACGGATACGGTGTCGGCGCTGTCGTCGACGGAGACGATGTCGGGATCGCCGTCGTTGTCCATGTCACCGACGGCCATCCACACGGACCATGTCGTAGGGCCCAGCGGGCACGCCGGTTGACCCTCGAAGCACGAGCCCTGGGCCTGCGCCGGGTCGGCGCAGGGCAGGAGGGCGAGGAACGGGAGCGCGAGGGCACGCGCGTGCCGCTGGATCGAGGGGTATCGGGTCCGGGCCATGGCGATCTCCTGTAGGGTCGGCTTCGTCGCAGTCTACGCGTGAACGTCCCCGCGCAGGGGGGGAAGCTGTTGTCCGCGCAGGACTCTCGGGACGAAACAAAGCGGCGAATCCATGGGCTGCCCGGCTGCGGCGCCGTCGAGGACGGGCGGGGAGCCGAACCGGACGTCGCGTGCCGCCCTCCGGAGTTCGCGTCACTCGCCCGATGCGTCGACCGCCGGCTCGCCCGCCACACGGCCCTTCACGGCCTGCGTGCCGGAGTACACGAGCCACGCGACGCCCGCGGCGGCGACGACCAGCACCAGCACGAGCAGCGCGCGCAGCCAGCCGGGCTGCTGGTCGAACTCCTCGCGCAGCAGCCCCTCCTTCTGCTCGACGCGGTGGAACTGCAGAACGCCGCGCGCGTCGACCGCCTGCGCGGGACGCGCGGACACCCCGGCGGCCGCCATGCGGCGCGCGCGCTCGTCGACCGCGGCGGAACGCGTGCGCGCGGCCGGCGCGGGTGCGTGCGCGTCGTCGTCCGCGGTCGGGCGGACGGGAGCGGCGATCGGCGCGCTCCACTCGCCCTCCAGCTCGATCTCCTCGTTCTCCGGCGGTTGCGCCGCCGAGCTGGGCCCCATCGGCCGGAACTCGATCTTCGGTCCCGCCGGCTCCGGCTCGGCCGGCGCGCGTGCGACCGGCGGCGCGGCGCGCGCGGGTTCGGCGACGGCCTCGACGTGCTCGCGGAAGCGCAGCAGCACCTCGCCGAGCTGGAACTCCGATCCGTCGGAGAGCAGGCCCACATCGACGCGCTCGCCCTTCACGCGCACGCCGTTGCGCGAACCCTCGTCCAGCACGCGCCAGCCCGTGTCCGAGTTCTCGAGGCGCGCGTGGACCCGGCTGACGGACGCGTCGTGCAGCGTGATGACGCACTCGGGGCTGCGGCCGAACGTGTCGCCCGACTTCACGTCGTAGGTCCGCCCGAGGTCGGGCCCGGAGAGCACGTAGATCCGCGGCACGGCCCCTCACGGTACAACATGCGCCCGGTCCTCCACACCCGGACGCCATGCACCCGCGCGCGCAGGAACTCGTGACGAGGCTCGGCCTCGCGCCGCACCCCGAGGGCGGCCACTTCCTCGAGATCCACCGCTCCAAGGGGCGCGTCAGGCCGCTCGACGGACGGCCGGAGCGCGCGGCCCTCACGCTGATCCACTTCCTCCTGGAGCACGGCCCGGGCAGCCGCCTGCACCGCGTGGCCTCGGACGAGGTCTGGCACTGGGTCGAGGGCGGCACCGTCGACCTCGTCGTCGTGGACCCGGGCGCGCGCGCGCCGCGCACCTTGCTGCTCGGCCCGCTGGCCGCGCCGGGCGCGCAACCCGTGCACGTCGTTCCCGCAGGCGCGTGGCAGGCGGCGAAGAGCCGCGGTCCGTACGCGCTCGTCGCGTGCGCGGTCGGGCCGGGCTTCGAGTTCGACGACTTCCAGATGCTGCGCGACCTCGATGCCGAGCGCGCGGAGCTGCTGCGCGCGCACCCTTCGCTGGCGGAGCATGTCTGAGGTGGCGCGCGTGCTGCTCTTCCTCGTGGGAAGCGTCGCCATCGTCTACGTGGGCGTGTGCCTCCTCGTGTGGTTCACGCAGGACCGCCTGATCTGGTTCCCCGGACCTGCGCCGGCCGCGACGCCGGCCTCGATCGGCGCGCGCTACGACGACCTCGTGCTGGACACGAGCGACGGCGCTCGCATCCACGCCTGGCACTTGCGCTGCGAGCGGCCGCGCGGCGCCGTGCTGGTGTGCCACGGCAACGCCGGCAACATCGAGGGCCGGCTGCCGCTGGCGCAGGCGTTCCTGAACGCCGGCTTCGACGTGCTGCTGTTCGACTACCGCGGCTACGGGCGCAGCACGGGCAGCCCGTCCGAGGAGGGCACGTACCTCGATGCGGTCGCCGCCTACGATCACCTCGCCGCCAGCGGGTTCACGCCCGAGCGGATCGTGCTGCACGGCGAATCGCTGGGCGGCGCCGTCGCGACCGAGCTCGCGCTGCGCCGGCCCGTCGCGGCGCTGTCGGTCGAGGCCTCGTTCGCGCGCCTCGCGGACGTCGGCGCGGACGTGTACCCGTGGCTGCCCGTGCGCCTCCTCTTGCGGACGCGCTACGACTCCGTCGCCAAGATGCCGGAGGTCGGCGCGCGCGGGATCCCGCTGCTGGTCGGCCACAGCCCGGCGGACGAGATCGTGCCGATCCGCCACGGCCGGCGCCTGTTCGACGCCCACCCGGGGCCGAAGGAGTTCCTCGAGACCGCCGGGCCGCACAACGCCGGCGGGTTCCTCCAGCGGCCGGAGTGGCGGGAGACCGTGCGCGCGTTCCTGGAGAAGCACGTCGCGCCCCTGTGACCGGTCCGTCCGGCGGCGCTAGGTCGGCGGACCTGGCGGCCCATCGACGCGTATCATCGTACCCCTCCCCCCGAGGCCATCCATGTCCGTATTTTGCCGTGCCCTCCCGGCCGCCTTCGTGTGCGCGCTGGCCACCCTTTCCGAAGCCCAGACCCTGCAGCAGGCCACCTCTGCGCTTCTGGCCATCGACGACGCCGAGATCACGCCCGACGAACGCTTCCTGGTCGTGCGCCAGAATCGCTCCGACGGGTACGTGCGCGTGTACGACCTCGCGACGGGTCTGCTCGCCGCGGCGCCGCCGGTGGGCACCTTCGTCGAGTTCTGCGGCGAGGTGCTCGACGCCGTCGCGGTGACCAACGACCGCGGCATCGTCCTCGGCGGGGTCACCTGCACGATCCTCGACCTCAACAACATCGCGTCGCCCGTGCTCGCGACGCCGCACGTCGGGTTCCGGCCCAACGACGTGGCGATCACGCCCGACGGCACGATCGCGGCGGTGCGCGGCGGGCGTACGTCCGGCAGCGCGGTGGGCGGGCAGTACCTGTTCGACCTCGCCGGCGGCGCGCAGATCGGGTTCCACCCGGGCGAGCCGCCGCTCTACGACTACTCCGGCACGATCAACTACTCGTTCGACACCGACAGCGTGGCGGTCACGAACCGGCACGCGGCGATGCTCTCGATCGTCAACGGAAGCACGTCGACGCCGACCACGCGCGTGACGATCTGGGACCTGCACCCGGGCCCCGGCGCGATGCCGGCCGTGATCCTCGAGACCGGGACGCCCGCCGAGCTCGACCTGCGCGGCGCGCCGCACGACCTCGCGATCACGCCCGACGGCACGCGCCTCGTCGTGCGGTCGGAGGGGTCGCTCGCGGTCTGGACGCTGAACGGCGCGACGGCCGCGCGCGTCCTCGCCAGCGGCCTCGCCGAGAATCCGGGGATGTTCGACGACCAGGCGCTGGACTCGGTCGAGGTCACGGACACGCTCGCCGTCACGCTCAGCAACGTGACCAACCCGGCGCTGCCCGCCGGCCTGCGCACGCAGGTGGACGTGTTCACGTTCGCGGGCGGTCACCACGTCCACCGCCTGTCCGGCCGGCCGCACGACCTGGCGATCACGCCCGACGGCACGCGCCTCGCCGTGCGCACCAGCGCCGGCGTGGCCCTTTTCGACCTCGCGGCACTTCCGGCGTGGCCCGTGGTCGAGTACCTGCCCGCGCCCTCGGCCAACACGCAGTACCTCGCGGGGCTCGACTCGGTCGCGCTGTCCGACGAGGTCGCGGTCACGCTGACCAGCGCCTCGAACCAGCGCGACACGGAGGCCTGGTTCTGGAGCATCGCCCGCGGCCACCTCGCGTTCCTCTCCAAGACGACCATCACGAACTCGCGGCCGACCGACGTCGTGATCGCGCCCGGCCTGCGCACGGCCGTGGTCAGCGGCAACTCCAGCCTCTCGGTGTTCCACCTGGGCACGGGCAGCCGCTCGTTCGAGGTGAAGCCGGTCGGCGCCCACAACTTCTTCCAGTGGTGCGACGGCGCCGTCGCCAGCGCCAACCGCGCCGCCGGATTCGGCCAGTGGCAGGCCCAGAACGGCTGGATCGCCGTCGCGAACACCGCGCCGTTCGCCGCGCGCTACTGCACCGCGAACCCCAACTCCTCCGGCCGCGCGGCCTCGATCCTGGCGCTGGGGGACGCCAGCGTGACCAACAACCGCCTGAAGCTGTGCGTCGACGGCGCACCGGCGAACGCGCGCGGGCGCTTCCTGTACGGGCCCACGCAGGTGCAGATCCCGTTCGGCGACGGCGTCCAGTGCGTCGGCGGCACGGTGTTCGGCCTGCGCTTCCTCGACACCAACGCGATCGGTTCGGGCTTCCTTCCGGTGCAGTACGGCGCGCAGACCGATCCGGCCGGGGTCATCGCGCCCGGGTCGACCTGGCACTTCCAGTTCGCGTTCCTGGACCAGGGGTCCTCGGGATTCGGGTTCAACACCTCGGACGCCGTCAGCATCGTGTTCGCGCCCTGACCCCGCGCACGTCGAATCCGCGCGGGCGGGCTCGACTTGGCCGCGCGCGGGCGGGAACCTGGGGCGCGCGGCCGGCCCGCCGCGCGCCATGACGACGTACTCCTCCGGCGCCCCCGCGCTCCTGCTCGCGGGGGTCGAGCAGCGCTACCGCACGCACCTGGGCCTGCGCTCGACGCGGGTCCTCTGCGGCATCGACCTCAGGCTCGAGCGCGGAGGCGTGCTCGGGCTGGCCGGGCCGAACGGCTCGGGCAAGACGACCCTGCTGCGCTTGTGCACCGGCATCGAACGCCCGAGCGCGGGGTCGATCGAGGTGTCCGGCCTCCCGCCGCGCGCCGCGGCGGCCCGCGGGATCGTCGGCTGGCTGCCGGAGGACGCGATCTGGCCGCCCGAGCTCTCGCTGCGCGCGGCGCTGCGCCTCTCGGGCTCGATCCAGGGTCTCGCAGGCCGCGATCTCCACCAGCGCGCCGACGCGCTGCTGGGCCGCGTGGGCCTCTCCGCGAACGCGACGAGACGCATCGCCCGCTGCTCGCGCGGCATGCTGCGCCGCTTCGGTCTGGCGCAGGCCTGGTTGCACGAGCCGGCGCTCGTGCTGCTCGACGAACCGACCGCCGGCCTGGACGCCGAGGGCTTCGGGGTCCTCGCGGCTCTGCTCGACGAGGCGCGCGCGCGCGGCACGGCCGTGGTCCTCTCCTCGCACCTCGCGAGCGACCTGACCGACCGCTGCGACGAGCTGGCCGTGGTGCTCGGCGGCCGGATCCGCGTGCGCGGCGCACCGCGCGACGTGCTCGCGGACGGCGGCCTCCTGGGCGCGTACCGGCGCGCGGCCGGCGTCGCGCCGTGAACGCGCGCCTCGCAGCGCTCGCCCTGCGCCGCACCGCCGGACCGGTGGTGATCGCGGCGCTCCTGCTCGCCGCGTGGTCGGCGTGGAGCACGCCCGCGGCCGGCGCGCTGCACGACGCCGAGGCTCTGCGCGGCCTGTGGATCGGATCGGCGTGGAGCACGCTCGTCGTCCTCGTCGCGCCGCTCCTGGTGCTGCACGCGGCGCTGGCGCGGCCGGCCCGCGAGGCCGCGTGGGTCGAATCGGCGCGCATCGGTCCGGCGGGAGCCGCGCGATCCGCGGTCGCCGGCGCGGTGCTCGCCGCGCTGCTCGTCGCCGGCGCGTGGTCGGCCGCGTTCCTGCCGCGCATGGCCCGCACCGGCGATCCGCCGGTCCCGGCCCTGGTGGGACGCGCGCCGGGCCCCGCGGAAGTGCTGGTCGACGCGCGCGCGCCGCTCTCGTGGAGCAGCGACCGGATCCCCGGCGAAGCGGCGTCCGCGCGCCTGGAACTGTCGCTCGAGCTCAGCCCCGGCGGCGGCAGCGACGTGCTCCTGTGCGCCACACGCGGCGCGGAACGGCGCGAGGCGCGCGCGCACCTCGCGCCGCGCGGCGGCGTCGAGGTCGCGCTGCCGCCCGGATCGGGCGCGGTCGCGTTCGAACTGTCGCTGCCGGAGACCGGCGCGCGCGGCTTCGTGCTGGGCCCGGAGCTCACGTTGTGGCGCCCCGCGCCGGCCGCGAGCGCCGCGCGAGGGCTGGCCGCGCGCGCCGCGCTGGCGCTGGCAGCGTGGGCCGCGCTCGCGGTGCTGCTCGCGTCCTGGTTGCGACCCGTGACGACGGTGTTCCTGCTGCTCGCGCTGTGGGTGCCGGCCTGGTCGGGCGCGGCGCTCCTCGCCTGGCTGCCGGGTGCCGACCTCTTCGCCGCGATCGCGCTGGCCGAGGCGGGCCGCGCTCCCGCGCCGGTCGGCCTGCGCGGCATCGCGGCCGCGTCGGCGTGCGTGGCAGCCGCGCTCGTGCTGGCGCCCCGCCGAGCGAGGCCGCGCGCATGAACGCCGCCGCGCGCGTCCTCCTCGTCGCCGCCGCCGCCTGGCTGGCGTGGTTCGGCGCGGCGCGCGCGCCGGCCGAGAACGCGCCGGACGCGTCGCGTTCGCTCGCAGGACGCTTGCTGGGGCCCTTCGCGGAAGGCATCGCCCTGGTGGAATGGGGTCGGTTCGAGGCCGCGTGGCGCCGCGGCGACGAGCGCGCCGCCTACGTGCACGCCGACCGCGCACTGGCGCTCGACCCGGGTGCGGCCGGCGGCTGGATCCACCTCGCCCACCACGCGGTCTACGAGCGCGCCGCGCCGCGCCGCGAACCCGACGCCCGCGAGCGCGAGCGCTGGGTCCGGACCGGACTCGACCTCCTGGAACGCGGCGAACGCGCGGCGCGCGAGCCGGGCCGGGTGGCCTTCAAGCGCGGCGTGGTCTTCCTGTCGCTGGCGGCGCAGGCGGACGGGAACCGCTGGCTGCCGATCACGCGCCGGGAGGCCTGGACGGCCGCGGCCGAGGCCTTCGAACGCGCCGACGCCGCCGGGGAGCCGATCGCCGCCGAGGCCGCGCACCTCGCGCGCGAGGCTGCGGCCGCTTCCGCAGGCGGATGAACGCGGCGTCCCTTCGGAAGCGCGCCGCCGGTCGCTACGATCGCCCCAGTGTTCCTCCTGGCCGACGGTTTCTTTGCGGAGTCCCTCGAGTACCTGGCGGGCTGGTTCACGCGCTTCCACTACCTGGCGCCGTTCACCGTGCTGCTCCTGTGCGGCCTGGGGCTGCCGTTGCCGGAGGAGGTGACGCTGATCGGCTCGGGGCTGCTGCTCGCGCAGGGGCACGTCGGCTTCGTGCAGATCACGTTGGTGTGCACGGCGGCGATCCTCTTGGGCGATTCCATCCCCTACTGGCTGGGGCGGCGCTGGGGCCTCTCGGCCCTGAAGCTGCGCTGGGTGGCGCGCATCCTGCACCCCGAGCGCTTCGCCAAGCTGGAGCGCAAGTTCGCGGCCAACGGCAACTGGGCGATCTTCACCTGCCGGTTCCTGCCGGGCCTGCGCATCCCCGGTTACTTCATGGCCGGCACGCTGGGGATGAGCTACACGCGCTTCGTGATCATCGACCTGATCGGCGTCGCGGTCTCGGTGCCGACGTCGATCTGGGTCGCGTACCTGTTCTTCCGCGAGTTCGGCGAGCACCTCGACGGCGCCGCCGCCGCCGTGTCCGAGTTCAACCACATCGTCCTGCTGGTGGTCGCGGTGGGCCTCGTCGGCTTCATCCTGTGGCGCCGGGTCCGGCGCCGGCGGGCGGAAGCGGCCCCGACGGCCGGGACCGCGGCGCCGCAAGCGGCGCCCCCGGACGCGGCCGGACCGACGAAGGCCGAGGGTTGATCCGGCCTCCCCGTGCCGACGCGGGGTGCTAGAATCGGGGCCGGACGGGGTCGGCAGGCCCCCAGCTCACTTCTCGACCCGAGGACACGCACCATCGAACCCAAGGTCCTGGCGGCACTGGCCGCCCAACTGGCGGACGCCAAGAAGGCCGTCGACATCCGCGTCTACGACGTCGCCGAGCACATCAAGGTCGCCGACTTCTTCGTGATCATCAGCGGCACCTCGCGGCCCCACGTGCGGGCGATCTACGAGGAACTTCACGTGCGCTTGAAGGCGCTCGGCGAGAAGCACGGCCACGTCGAGGGCGAGGACCTGGGCTGGTGGATCCTGGCCGACTACGTCGACGTGGTGGTCCACGTGCTGCAGCCCGAGGCGCGCGAGTACTACGCGCTCGACCAGCTCTACTCCGAGTGCCCCGAGCTCGACTGGCGCGGGGTCGCCGTGCCCCAGCTCACGCGGGCCAGCAACGCCGGCTGAGCCGGCGCCGGCGCGGCCGCTGCGCGCGCGCCCGGATTCCCTGGGGCCGGATCGGCGTGCGCCGATCAGCGCGTCGAGGAAGTCCCGTCGCGCGGCGGCGGTAGCGGCCTGCCCGGCCGCAGTTCGCGACTCGACGAGCGCGACGACGGCCCGGCGAGCCCGACGCCGCCGGGGTAGGGAGTTGCTCCACGGGCTGCTAGGCTCTCGGCACCATGCAGTGGCACGATTGGAGCGACGCGGCCTTCTCCCAGGCCCGCGCGCGCGGCGTCCCGGTCCTGCTCTTCATCCGCGCCCACTGGTGCCGCTGGTGCAGCGAGATGGAGCGGCAGGTGCTCGCGGATCCGCGCGTGGAACGCCTGCTCGAGGAGCGCTTCGTGTGCATCCGCGTCGACAAGGACCGGCGCCCCGACATCGACGCGCGCTACTCCAAGGGCGGCTGGCCCACGCTGGCCTGGCTCGACGACTCGGGCGAGATGCTGGCGTCGGACACCTACCTGGAGGTCGGCGACCTGGTGAAGCGGCTGGAGGTCGTGTCGGACTACTGCGCGCGCAACCGCGACACGATCCGCGCGCGCATCGCCGAGCTGCAGCGCGACCTCGAGGCCGAGGAACGCGCCGGGCAGGCGCGCCGCGGCCAGGCGTCGCTCGAGATCGTGGAGCACGTGGCGCGCACGATCCTGGAGACGGCCGATCCGGTGCACGGCGGCTGGGGCCGCGACCACAAGTTCCCGCACGCCGAGGCCATCGACTTCGCGCTGATCCGCTGGTCGCAGACGGGCGACGCCGAGATGCTGCAGGTCGTCGTGCGCACGCTGCGCGGCATGCAGGAGGGCCAGATCCACGACCGCGTCGAGGGCGGCTTCTACCGCTACGCGACGCGCGCGGACTGGAGCGCGCCGCACCACGAGAAGGTGCTCGACGGCAACGCGCAGCGCCTCTTCAACTACCTGGAGGCCTGGCAGGTGCTGGGCGAGGAGTCGTTCCTGGCCACCGCGCGCGGCGTGCTCGCGTTCCTGCAGCGCACGCTGCTGGATCCCAAGACGCGCGCCTTCCGCGGCAGCCAGGACGCCGACGCGGTCTACGCCAACCTGCCGACCGCCGAGGAGCGCCTGCGCCGCGGCGCGCCGGCCTGCGATCCCACGATCTTCACCAACCAGAACGCGATCGCCGTCAGCGCGCTGTTGAAGGCCGCGTCGGTGCTCCAGGAGCCGCGGCACACCGAGCAGGCGCTGGCGACGCTCGACTTCCTGCTGGCCGAGCTCTTCGACCCGGTGCGCGGCATGTACCACTACTGGGACGGCGGCTACCACCTGCCCGGGCTCCTGGGCGATCAGGCCTACATGCTGCGCGCGCTGCTCGACGCGGTGCAGCACGCCGGCGAGAACCGCTACCTGAAGCCCGCGATGCAGATCGCGGACGCGACGATCGAGCACCTCGCCGGCCCGACCGGCGGCTTCTACGACACGGCCTACGACCCCAGCGCGCGCGGCGGGCTGCGGCGCCGCGAGAGCTCGATCCTGGAGAACTCGGTGATGGCCGAGGCGCTCCTGCGCCTGGGCGCCCTGGCGCGCCTCTCCGACTACGCCGAGGCCGGCCGCGACGCGCTGGCCGCGTTCGCCAACGACTACAAGCGCTTCGGCCACTTCACCGCCGGCTACGCCCGCGCCGTGGACCTCCTGTTCCACGAGCCGATCCACGTGAGCGTGGTCGGCCCGCGCGACGCGGCGGACGTGCGCGCCCTGGTCGCGGCGGCGCTCCGGCCCTACGTCGCCAGCCGCATCGTGCAGGTGATCGATCCCTCGCGCGATGCCGAGCTGCTCGAGCGCTCCGAGTTGCCTGCGCCCAGGGCGGGCGAGGGCGCGCGCGCGTACGTGGCGCGCGGCCGCGAGAGCTACGCCGAGAGCTCGGATCCCTCGCGCCTCGCCGCGCTGATGACGCGCGTCGAGCGCGGCAGCTGACCGGTCACTGGCGGCGCATCGCCTCGGTCGGCCGCATGAGCGCGGCGCGCAGCGCCGGCCAGGTGCCGCCGGCGAGGCCCAGGACGAGCGAGAAGCCGACCGCCGCGGCCAGCACGTCGGGCGTCACGCGGAACGCGAACGCGACCTCGGTGAACGTCTGGAAGTTCGTCGCTCCCGTGTCGATGCCGTTCAGAGGCAGCGCCATCAGGCAGCCGACCGCTCCGCCCAGGAGTCCCAGCAGCAGGGACTCGAACAGGAACGACAGGAAGATGGCGTAGGGCCGGAACCCCAGGCTCAGCAGGATCCCGATCTCGTAGGTGCGCGCCGCCAGCGCCGCCAGCATGGTGTTGGTCGCGGTGAACACGGCCGCGACGCCCATCACCACCGCCAGGAAGAACCCCAGGCCGCGCAGGATGAACGACATCGCCTGCGTCTGCGACGTGAGGTACTCGCGCTCGGTCATCACCTTGGCGGGCACCTGCGGATCGGCGTCCATGCGCTTCTTCAGCGCCTCGAGGTCGGTGCCCGGCTGCAGGATCGCGATCACGCGGTTGTAGATCGGCCGGTCGAGCGCCTCCGCCAGACGGTCGCGGTCGCCCCAGACCTCGGACTTGAACGATCCGTCGTGGTCGAACACGCCGACGACGCGGAACGGCGTGGTGTTGAGCTGCAGCGTGTCGCCCACGCGGCAGTTCTCG
This sequence comes from uncultured Planctomycetaceae bacterium, assembly GCA_964552795.1. Lineage (GTDB taxonomy): Bacteria > Planctomycetota > UBA1135 > UBA1135 > JAEUHZ01. The sequence continues at coordinate 15,166 of CAZKIO010000051.1, read as the reverse complement.
ATCCGCCCCGGCAGCTTGCGGCCCACGATCACCTCGTCCGCGCCGGGCACGAAGCGGCGTCCCTCGACGATGCGCACGTCGTCGCCGTAGATGTCGAAGCTGCGCGGCTGCACGCCGCGGATCGGCACGTTGGTCTCGCCGCCGCCCAGCTTGTTGCGCCGCACGGCCAGGAACATCTCGGCCGAGACCAGCGGCGCCTCCTCCTCCGGCCAGACCACGTCGGGCAGCGACTTGGAGAGGATGCGCTCGCGCTCCAGCGAGAACACGCTGTCGCCCTCGTTGGTCGCGCCCTGCCGCAGGAACACGACGATGTCCTCGCGCCCGTGCTCGGTGAACAAGGTCTCGAAGCCCTGCTGCAGCGCCAGGACGCCGGCCAGCACCGCGACCGTGGCGCCGATGCCGGACACCGTCAGCAGGGTCGCCGACCAGCGCACGGCCAGGCTCCGCAGGTTGTAGGTCAGGGGGACGAGGGCCATGGTGTCAGCGCACGCTCCGCAAGGCCGCGACGACCGACAGGCCGCGCGCGCGCAGCGCCGGCGCGAGACCCGCGAGCACGCCGATCACGAGCGTGATGGCGCCGGCCTCGATCAGCGTTTCGGTGCCGATCGCGTAGCCGGGGAACATCGTGCTCAGGAAGCGCGTCATGCCCGGTTCGCTGGCCTTGGCCAGGAACACGCCCAGCGCGCCGCCCAGGCTGCACATGGTCACTGCCTGCAGCAGAAGCAGGCCGAACACCGTGCCGTTCGAGAACCCCAGGGCCTTGAGCACGCCGACGTCGCGCGTCTGCTCGCGCGCCGACATGAGCATCGTGTTCAGCGCCGCCAGCAGGATGGCGATCATCACGCCGCCGCCGATCGACGACACGAACAGCGGGATGTTGCCGACCATCGAGACGAACTGCGCCTGGAACTCGGCCTCGGTGGTCGACTGCACCACCTGCGGCCCGTTCTCGAACAGCGCGTCGATCTGCGACATGACGACGGCCGGGTCGGCGTCCGGCGCGATGCGCGCGACGTAGATGCCGACGCCCTGCGGTCCGCTGGCGTCGCCGGCGTCGATCGCCTTGTCGACGTACTCCCAGTGGAAGAACATCGTGGCGTCGTCGATGGTCTTCTTCTTGGAGCGGTAGATCCCGGCGACCTGGAAGTCCCAGGGCTCGCCGTCCAGGCGCGGGAACAGCGCGCCGATGATCGGGAACGAGTCCCCCACCTTCTTGCCGTACTTCAGCGCGGTCTCGGCGCCGACCAGGCAGGCCTTGCGGTCGCGCAGGAACTCCTCGGCCGAACCCTCGACGATCTCGATCTCGGGGTAGACGTCGAGCAGCTTGTCGGCGTCCGTGGCGAACTGCGCGAAGAAGTTGGCCGGCGTCTGGTAGTAGCCGCCGAACCAGTTCCAGCGCGTGAGCTCCTCGACGCCCTCGACCTGCCGGATCTTCTGGCCGTAGGACTGCGGCAGGTACACGAACAGGCTCACGCGCGACTGCACGACCACGCGGTTGATCGCGGCGGCGCGCACGCCGGCGTCGAGCGCGACGACCAGCGAGCGCAGCACGCACAGCAGGAAGATCGCCACGGCCAGCGACAGCACCGTGAGCGTGAAGCGCAGCTTGTGCTTGAACAGGTTCTTGCGGACGAGGCGCAGCGGGAGCATGACTTCAGACCCGGGCGGCGCCGCCCTGGCGCTCGATCCGGCCCAGGCGGCCCTTGTCGAGCTGGACGATCACCGTGGCGCGCTCGGCCGCGTGCGGGTCGTGCGTGACCATCAGGATGGTCTTCTGGAACTCGCGGTTGAGGCGCGTCAGCAGCGCCAGCACGTCCTCGGCCGACTTGCGGTCGAGGTCCCCGGTCGGCTCGTCGGCCAGCACGAGGCGCGGATCGGTCACCAGCGCCCGCGCGATCGCCACGCGCTGCTCCTGGCCGCCGGAGAGCTGCGAAGGCCGGTGCTTGCGGCGGTCGTCGAGCCCCACCAGGGCGAGCGCCGTGCGCGCGTGCTCGCGGCGCTCGCGCGCGGAGAGGTGTGTGAGCAGGAGCGGCAGCTCCACGTTCTCCTGCGCGGTGAGGACCGGGATCAGGTTGAAGCCCTGGAACACGAACCCGACGTTCTCCGAGCGCCACGCGGCCAGCTCGGGCCCCGAGAACTGCGTGATGTCCTCGCCGCGCACGATCACCTCGCCCGCGTCGGCGCGATCCAGCCCGCCGACCAGGTTGAGCAACGTCGTCTTGCCCGAGCCCGACGGCCCCATCAGCGCGAAGAACCCGCCCTCCTCCATGTCGAGGTCGAGACGGTCCAGCACCGCCAGCGACTCGCCGCCGCGCGTGTACGTCTTCGTGACGCCGCGCACCCGGATCATCGGCTCGCTGGTCGGCATGCGCTCCCCGCCTCAGGCATCGGCGCGCAGGACGCGCACCTCGGCGCCGTCGGCCAGGTCCTCGCCCGGCTGCACGGCGAACTCCTCCCCCGGGGACAGTCCCTCGAGGATCGCGACCTTGCCCGCGCGCTCGTCGCCCTTCTTCACGGCGCGCCAGCGCACGCGGCCCGCGTCCAGCACGAACACGCCCGGCGCGCCGTCGCGCGCGGCGAGCGCGCCGGCGGGGATCAGGATCCGCGCCTCGTCCGGCGCCCGCGCGAGGTCGCCCGCGGGGCCGAACACCACGCGCACGCCCATCTCCGGCCGCAGCCGCTCGTCGCGCTCCAGGAACACCACGCGCACCTCGACCGTGGCCTTGGTGCGGTTCGCGGTGGGCCAGATGCGGTCGACGCGTCCGGGGTAGGGCTTCTCGGGCCAGGCGTCGAGGTAGATGTTGGCGCTCGCGCCGATGGACACCGACGACAGCGTCGTCTCGGGGACCTCGGCCTGCACCTCCAGCGTCGCGAAGTCGACCATCGTGACGACGGAACCGCGCGCGCTCGATCCGCCCTGCGAGTTGGGGCTGACCACCTCGCCGACCTCGGCGTCCTTCAGCACCACGACGCCGTCGAAGGGCGCGCGCACCGCGGTCTTGTCGAGCGTGGCCTGCGCCAGGTCGCGCGCGGCGGTCGCGGCGGCGACCTGCGCCTGGGCCTGCTGCACGCCCGCGCGCGCCACGAGCACGCGCGCCTCGCCCTGCGCCACGGCCTTGCGGGCCGCTTCGCGCCGCGCTTCGGAGGCCTGGAGCGCCGCCTGCGCGACGTGCAGTTCGCGCTGCGCGAAGTCGACCCGGTCCTGCGTGTCGACGCGCTGCTCCAGCAGGGTGCGCGCGCGCTCGAAGCTGGTCGTCGACCAGGTGAGCGTGGCCCGGGCCTGCTCGACGTCGGCCAGCACGGCCTGCACGTTGGCCGCGAGCGTCTCCAGCTCGCGCTCGGCCGCGACCACCTCGGCACGCGCGCGCTCGGCGCCGCGTTCGGCCAGTCCCACCTCGGCCTCCGCGCGGCGCAGCGCGGCGGCGTACTCGTCGGCGAAGAGGCGCGCCACGACGTCGCCCGCGCGCACGACCGCGCCCTCGACCACGTTCATCTCCACGATGCGGCCCGGCGTGTCGGCCGACAGCGCCGCGCGCGTGCGCGCGACCACGTAGCCGTTGGCCGAGGTGCCCGTCGCGGCCGCCACCGCCGCGGCGCTGCGCTCGGCCACCTTCTCGACGCGCACCGCGGGCAGCCCCATCTGGCGCAACGGCTCGCGGAACACGACAGCCGCCGCGGCGAGGAGCAGTAGGATCACGACCCACTTGACCCAGCCGCGACGCCGGCGGCGCCCGCGCGCGGGCCGGTCCGCTCCGTCGCGATCGATGCGCAGGACGTCGAGGTTCGCCGGCTCGCCGGGCCTCTCGGAAGCCGTGGAACCCGCCGGCCCCGGTGTGGGGAACTTCTGCTGGCTGTTCATCGAATCGGGCAGTCTAGCAGGCCGCCGCCCGCTGCGAGCGACACTCAGTCCGGCCGCGTTCGCAACCGATCCGCGCGGCTCTCGTGTCCGTGTCCGCGGGCCCCGCGCGGGGTCCCGGCGCGGCTCGACACGAAAGCGATCCGACGCCGGAACGCGGATCGGACGCGCCGCGTCCCACGGCTGGCAATCCTCCAACCGCTGCCGTGGGGCGCCGCGCGGCCGGCTCGCGCGCGTCAGCTCGCGCCGCCGGCGAACAAGGGCAGGATCGTGTCCTCGAGCCGCCGGTACACCTGCGCCGTCGCGCGCACGTCGCGCAGGCAGTACTCGCCGATGTCGTCGATGCGGCCCTCGCGGTACACGCGCGAGACCTGCGAGCCGTCGATCGAGCCCTTGGGGCTCTCGACGTCGAAGCGCCGGCACCAGTACTCCAGCGAGTAGTTCTCGCGCGTCGCGCCCTGGAAGTTGAACACCTCGGCCAGGTCGCAGTGCTCCGCGATCGTGTAGCGCGGTCCGACCATGTGCCGCGAGGCGCGTACGCCGTGCTGCGCCGAGCGCACCATCAGCATCGGACCGTCGTAGCCGCGCCCGTTGAAGCTGACGAGGCGCGGCAGTCGGCCGTTCTTCTGCGGCCCGACCGTCTCCCAGAACTTCTCGAGCAGGTCCTTCTCGCTCCCGCGGAAGATCTTGGAGCCGGGGACCTTCTCCCACTCGCGCGGCGCGTGCGGCTCGCCCTCGAGCAGGGCCAGGCCCCGGTCCTCGTGCACCAGCCACAGGCCGATCGTGATGATCTTGCCCAGGCCGGGGAACAGCGCCGTCTTCTCGGGCACCGCCTCGCGGTCCTTCTCGTTCTTGGCGCGGTTCAGCAGGTAGCCGCGCGTCGACTCGTCCACCTCCTCCCAGAGGTAGCCGGCGACCTCGATGTCGTAGGCGATCGTGGGCTGGCCCGCCATGGCGGCGGGAGCATCGCCCGGCGCGGACTCAGGAGCAAGCGGCGCGCGCCGGTCGGCGCTGCCGGCGCAGGAGCAGCCATGCCGCGGCCGCCAGGATCGGCGCGCAGCCGGCCCAGCCGTCGAACGGGCCGCGGTCGAGCGGCGCCACCGAGCAGCCGCCGCCACCGCCGCCGGAGGGGCTGACGAACGAGAACGCGGCCGGCGCGACGCTGGCCTGCTCGGTGAGCAGCGCGCGCACCAGGACGTTCGTCGGTCCGGCGGAACCCGGGGGCGTCAGGACCTGGAGCGTGTTCGCGTCGATCCGGACGAGGTCTGTGCCGGGCGTCCCGCCGGTGCCGGTGATCGCGTCGGCGCCGAACACGACCTCGACGTCGGCGGTGAAGTTGGCGCCCAGGACGGTCACGAGCTGGCCGCCCGAGGTCCGGCCCTGCGCCGGCGTGAGCTCGGTGATCAGCGGGTCGGGATCGCTCTGGTAGGTGAACGCCGAGCTCGCCGTCTGGCCGCCGGGCGTCTCGACCTCCAGCACGTACGGTCCGCCGGCGACGCCCGCCGCGGACGTGAAGCGCAGCGTGCCGGCGTCGATCACCGTCACGCCCGATTGCATCGCGCCGTCGATGTGCACGGTCATGCCCGACACGAAATCGCTGCCGCGCACGTGCACCACGGTGCCGCCGCCGGCCCAGCCGCTGGTCGGGAAGACCTGGCTGATCGTGGGAACCGCGGCGAAGGTCAGCGCGTTCGCGGCCCGGCCCTCGACGCCCGTCGCGTCCTGGACCACGACGTCCCACGTGCCGGCCGCGCTGGGGAGCGCGGTGAGCGTGATGGTCGTGGCGTTGACCACGACGCAGCCGCCGCCCTCGCCGTCGTAGTAGATCTGGTTCGCCAGGATCACGCGCGCACCGGGCCGGAAGTTCGTGCCCGTGATCGTGAGCGCCGTCCCGCCCGAGATCGAGGCGGTGTTCGGCGCCACGCTGCCGACGGTCGGATCCGGCGCCGCGATCTCGATCGCCGCCGGGAGCAGGCTGCGCTCGCCGGTGGAACTGGTCGCGAGCAGGTCGACGTGCCCGGGCGTCGCGTTGGCGGGGACGGTCACCCCGAACGTGACCACGGTGTTCATCCACGACAGGACGGTGATGCCCAGCGACGGATCGGCGGCGGTCAGCGTCGAGCCGATGGCGAGGTTCGTGCCGCGCACCGAGAACACCGGCGTCTCGCCCGGGTTCGCGCGCAGCGGGAACTCGTCCGTGTTGCGGCCCAGCGCGATCGCCACGTCGGCGTCCACGTTCCCGTCGCCCACGCCCGTCGTGCCCGAGCCGGGCACGGCCGCGGTCGCCAGCTCCGTCGACTGGAAGTTCGTGACGATCGTCCGCCCGCCGCCCAGGTTGGCGGCCGAGACGGGCTGGTCCAGCGGCGTCGCGCTGACCGTGTAGGTGTCCGCGGGCAGCCCCTTGAGCAGGTAGTTGCCGCTCGCGTCCGAGAGCGTGCCGGCGAAGGTGCGACCGGCCGCGTTGCGCGCCACGACGTGGGCGCCGGCCACGGCCGAGCCGTCCGATGCGCGGCGCACGCGACCGCTGATCGTCGACCAGGTCCCCGACGGATACGCGTCGCGCATGCCGCCGTGCTCGTCCTGCGACAGGCTGCGGTGCAGGATCACGACGGGATCGACGTACGGGTACATCGTCGCGCCGGCCCAGCCCGTGTGGTCGAGGCCCAAGAGGTGCCCCAGCTCGTGCGCGCCGACGTCCTGGACGTCGAAGCGGTTCAGCACGCCGCTGGTCGTGAACTCGAAGCTCGATCCGTTGAACAGGATGTCGGCGTCCGTGATCGTGCCGCCGCTGGTGAACCACACCGGCGTCAAGGCCACGATGCCAGTGCCGCCGGGGAAGTAGCCCGAGTCGTTGTCCTCGTCGAAGAGGATCATGTGCAGGCTCGAGGACTCCCAGTCCGTGCGCGCCTGCTGGGCCGGCCGCGTGTCCTCGACCAGTTGCATCGTCGTGCCTTCGACCTCGTTCCAGGCGCGGATCGCGAGGCGCAGCGCCGGGAAGTGGGAGAGGTCGGGCAGGTCGGCGGAGCCCGCCGAGTTGATCACGATCGAGATGCTGGAGGGGCTGGTCCAGCGCAGCAGGTTGCCGTTCGAGGGATGGATCAGGCGCACGTGCGCCGCGACGGTCCCCAGGAGCAGGCCGGCGGCGAGCGTCGCCGCGACCATGCGCCGCGCCGCGCGGCGTCCGATCCACCGGCTCGTGCGCGGGCGGCTCATCGGCGTTCTCCCGCGGCGCGCGCCGCGAGGCCGGCGTCGATCTCGGCCAGCGCGGTCACGTAGTCGATGCCGCCCGCGGCCGGCGCCGCCGTGCCCGCCGGACCGACGAGGTCCAGGCCGGTCGCGTCGCCGAAGAGGCGGCGGCTGCCGTCGGGCTGCACCGCGACGCGCAACTTGCCCTGCGCGAGGCCGACCGGCATGCGCGTCCCGCGCGTGCCCTCGGCCGAGAGGAACAGCAGCACGTCCTCGCCCACCTCCAGGCGCGGCATGCCCGCGATCGCCAGGCCCGTCCCGTCCGGCAGGACGCCGCCGGGCAGGCGCACGATCGCGAGGCCGCAGGGCTCGCCGACGAAGGTGCGCGCGACGGCCAGCGTGTACTCCGTCTCGATGCGACCGCCCACGCCGCGGCGCGCCCAGGCACCCAGCACGCGGCCTTCGACGGCGAGGTCCGCGCGCTGCGCCAGCTCGGCCAGGCCGAAGCGCTGCGCGGTGCCGGCGTGGACCTGCGCGTGCGGCACGAACAGCGAGCAGACGAGGGCGAGGGCCACGCAACCGGTGGCGGTCAGGATCCAGCGCATGAGGATTTCGAGAGGTCGGGTCAGCCCCCGGCGGGGATGCCGGGCACGGGGTGGCCTTCGACCCCCGCGCGGACCGCGCTTGAACGGGATGGGAAAGGGATGCCGGGCCCCGGCCGCGACGGGGGCGCGCGCCGCGCCTGCGCCCGCCGCCGCGCGTCGCGAAAAGGGCCGCTTCCACGGCGTTTTTCGTCGGTCCGCCGCGCCGACGGCGGCCCTTCCCGGATCCCTCGAATCGAACGCACGCCCGGTTCGCCCCCCTCCGCGGCCTGGGATAGCCTTCGAATGTCCCGGAGCCCCCAGCCTGTCCCATGAGTGCCGATGAACTCATTCGCGCCCTGTGCGCGCGTCACGGATTGCCGCCCGAAGCGGGGGCGGCCTTCCTGCCCCTGGTCCGCAAGGCGCTGGCGTCGGTCGACGCCTCCCGCGACCGCCTCCTCAGGCTCGTGGACGAGGCCCTGGCCGAGCGCGCCGACGCCCTGAGCAGCGGCGTGCAGGAGCGGCGGGCCGCCGACCGGACGCTGGTCGCGGTCGCGCGCGTGCTGCACACGTGGAGCCCGTCGGAGGGCATGCTCGACCTGGGGTCGAGCCTGGACCGGCGCAGCGAGTGACCCTTGCGGCGCGGCCGGTCAGTCGAGCCGGTGCCGCGTCTCGCCGCTGAGGTGGAACTCCTGGCGGAACTCGACCTTGCCCTTGGGCGTCTCGATCTCGCGCACGGTCGCGTACACGGCTTCGGCCGGCCCGCCCAGGTCGTACCCGGCCAGGTGCCCGGCGGCCATGTTCCACAGGATCTCGCCTTCGTACTCGACGTCGAGGCGCACCGAGCGCGCGGCCGAGCCCTCGTCGGACTCCTGCTCGGCGTGCGAGCTGAGCTTGGCGCGCACGGCGATCACGCCGAGCCTCTGGCCGTCGACCTCGCGCACGCCGCGCCACGTGGCCGTCGCGTCCCCGGTCATGTTCGCGTCGATCTGGTCGTTCATCGACTCGGAGACGCTGGGCTCCTTCTCCTCCCCCTCCACGACGAGGTGCAACTCGCCGCCGGGCTCGTCGAGGAACGCGAACAGCCTGGCGGGGAGGTTCCACTCAGCGCCCTCCTCGACGTCGTTCTTGGGCAGGAACCCGGTCATGTCGGCGTCCGCGCGCAGGCCCTCGAGCAGGTCGCTGTCGCCCTTCTCGCCGTCGAAGGCGACGTCGTGCTCCTCCTCCGCCGCGTTCCAGGTGAACTTGACCGTCTTGCCGCTCAGCTTGGAGACGCGCGAGAGGCTCTTCTCCTGCTCGCGTTCCTCGCCGCCGGGGGGCGTGACCTTCGACGTCTCCTTGCCTTCGGCCTGGATCTCGTCGTAGGCCCGAACCAGGCCGATCACGCGACCGTCCTCGACCCTCTTGTACGTGTCGGTGAACACGACCGTGCGCCGGTCCTTGATGAGCAGCGAGATCTCGGGGTGGCTGTCGCCAGGCAGGTCCTCGCCGTCGACCGTCATGCGCATCGACTCGGACTTGAGGTCGGTCGAGCTGTGGTAGCTGCGCTTGACCTCGGTGCCGGCCTCGGCGGAGAGGCGCGGCCGCTCGGCGGGGAGCGCCGCGGCCGCGAGCAACAATGCGGAGATCGGGATCAGGTTGTGCATGGTCTTCACGGTCGAGGCCTCGCTCACTGCTTCTTCTTCTTCTCGGCCATGCGCACTTCCAGCGGTGCGCTCGAGCCGTCGGGCTGGATCACCACCTCGGCCTCGGCGCGGCCGAGCAGTTCGTGCCACAGCTTGACCTTGTGCGTCCCGGGCTTGAGACCGGCGATGCTGAAGGTCCCGTCGGGCTTCGTCACCGCGTGGAAAGGCGTATCGGTCACGAAGATCACCATGCTCATCCACGGGTGGTAGTCGCAGGTGATCGTGACCTTGTCGGGCTTCTCCAGGACGATGTCGTCCTTGCCGCCGGGCGCCATCACGTTGTTGAAGGCCTCGTTGCGCATGCTGAACGCGCGCACGTTGTGCGTGACCTTGTCGCTGTTCAGGAAGCGCACGGTTCCGCCGGCGTGGAGCACGGCGACGTGCGGATCGAAGATGCAGGCCTTCTGGTCGATCACCAGCGGGTCCTTGGACGGCTCGGCTTTCTGCCCCTCGACCTCGACGGTGACCACCACGTTGGCGAGGCCGCCCTTCTCGTCGATCAGGAGGCGCGGGTCGGCGAGGTCGACGCTCTTGCCGTCGGGGCAGCAGCCCTTGGTCTGCTCGGGCGTGCCGGGCAGGAGCTTCGTCTCGGGGCGCTTGCCGTCGAACACGACGCGGCCGGTGACCGTCGGCTCGGCGGCGGAGAGGAGCGGCAGGCACAGCAGGAACAGAGCGTTCAGGTTCATCATCGGGATCCTCGTCAGCGGCGCACAGGATACAGGGAGCCCGGCCGAGGCGCGCCGAACGTGTACTCCGCGAGGTGGCCGGGACGCGGCAGCGCGCCCGCCAGCGGCCGCAGCCACGCGTTGAACGCGGGAGTTACGTCGTCGTCCCCCTCCAGGTAGTGTTCCTCCAGCGTCCGCGTCTTGTGGGCGACGTCCGAGAGCGCAAGGACGACGTAGCGCGCGGCGTAGGTCCGCCCGGGCTCGCGCTGGATCGCGACCGAGCCCGCGTCGGCCTCGCCGTCCAGCGCCGCGCGGGCCGCGAAGCGCCCGACCTCGCGCGCCTCGCGCACGTCCACGGGCGACACGCACCCGGGGAAGCTGCGCTGCACGTAGCCCAGCGTGTCGGCGCGCACGCGCAGCTTGCGCCCCAGCGTCACCTTGACGTACTCCGCCAGGTAGTCGCCCAGCGCCCCGCTGCCCGAGAGCTGCACGTTGCCGTGGCTGTCCTTCTCTGCGCTCTCGATCACGAGGCGCCCGTCGGGCAGGTGCGCGCCCTCCGAGAGCGCCACGAGGCAGCGGCCGTGGCGCGCCAGGCTGCGCTCGACGCCGCCGATGAACGCCTGGTGCGTGAACGCGCGCTCGGGCACGTAGACGAGGTGCGGACCGTCGCCGTCGCGCGTGCGCGCCAGCGCGCTGGCCGCCGTCAGCCAGCCGGCGTGCCGCCCCATGATCACCAGGATCTGCACGCCGGGCAGGCTCCTCAGATCCAGGTCCTGGCCGCGCGCGGCCAGCGCCACGAAGCGCGCGGCGGAGGGATAGCCGGGACAGTGGTCCGAGCCGGCCAGGTCGTTGTCGACGGTCTTGGGCACGTGGAACAGGCGCACGTCCACGTCCAGCGCGCGCGCGGCGCGCGCGATCAGCTCCATCGTCTCGGCCGAGTCGTTGCCGCCCAGGTAGAAGAACCAGCGCACGTCGTGCGCGCGGAAGGCCTCGACGATCCGCTCGCACTCCTCCAGCGTGGGCTTGTGGCGCACGGAGCGCAGCGCCGCGCCCGGCGTGCGCGCCACGGCCTCCAGCGTGCGCCGCTTCTCGCGCGAAAGGTCCACGAAGCGCGCGTCGAGGATGCCGGCGATGCCGTGCAGCGCACCCAGCACGCGACCCACGCGCGCGTCCGCCGTGCAGGTCTCGACGACCCCGACGAGGCTCTGGTTGAACACGGCGGTCGGCCCGCCGGCCTGCCCGATCATCACCGTTCCCGCGCTCGGACTCATGCTCTCACCACGCGCCGCAGACTAGCTCGCGCGGGGACCGGATCCGAGGCCGACCCCGGCATGCCGCGCCCTTGCAGCCCGCGCGGCCCCCCACTAGACTCCCCGCCCCTTCGGTGCCCCGGTGGCGGAATTGGCAGACGCGCAGGCTTGAGGTGCCTGTGGGCTAATCACCCTTGCTGGTTCGACCCCAGTCCGGGGCACCAACTTCCCCTCGCGCGGCGCACTTCCCCTCGCACGGCGCAGCCTCGCGCGAATCAGCGCTTCTCCAGCGGCGCCAGCACGCGCAGCGAGAGATCGATGCTCTTGGGGTTCAGCGCCACGATCATCATCGCGGCCGAGACCTGCTCGGCGTAGGTGATCCAGCGCTCCTCCCGCGCCATGATCGCGGGCACCTGCTCGGCCTTGATGCGCCGGCTCAGGCTCTCGACCTGCGGGTCGACCACCGCGTCCAGGGCCGCCTGGTTCTCGGCCGAGAGCGGCCGGCGCACGCCGGGGAACTTCTCGCGCAGCGCCTGGTCCTCGAGGCGCTGCCGCTCGGACCTCCAGTCGATGACGATGGACTCCTCCGCGCGCCGCCGCGCGCTGGCGCGCAGGATCGGCGCGATCGAGCGCGGGTTGGCCCACGCGAACAGGTTGCCGCCGGGGATCGACGAGCGCACCAGCGCCTGGAACGTGGGGTCGTCCGAGAGGCGCGGGTAGCGCTCCCCGCCCTGCGTGCTGGTCTTCAGGATGTGGCCCAGCATCCGGAAGCTGTTGGTGACGATCGTCAGCTCGTTCGCGTTGCAGGTGGCGATCATGCCGGTGCCGGGGATCAGCGGCGACCAGTACTCGCGGATCTCGAAACCCGACTCGGTGTTCTTGAAGAAGCCCGGCTCGCCCGGCTGGCGCCCCTGCAGGCCGAACATCGAGCCCTTGGTGCCGATCGTCTCGCGCAGGCTGACGATCGCCTCGACGTTCTTGGGCCACAGCACCACCGCCCAGGCCGGCACCGGCGTGTCGTCGTGCGGCGGGCCCTGCGGATCGATCGGATAGTCGTTGGGGCGCACGATCAGCGCCGCGCGGTCCTTCAACGCGCCGTCGAGATGCGCGATCAGGGCGTCCAGCGTCGGATACTGGCCCGTGTTGCGGAAGGTGTCCTCGATGTTCGCGCGCAGCGCCGGCTCGGCCGCGTCGCGCGCCAGCTTGAGCAGGTCGCCGATGCCGGCGTGGAAGTAGACGAACAGGCCCGTGTCTGACGGCGCCATCGCCGCCGCCTGGCTGAGCAGGTCGTCGCGCGAGAAGCCGCGCGAGCGGTAGATGCGCTGCATCGCGGCCGTCGTCTGCTCCGAGTTCAGCTCGCCGTGGAGGTCCGCCACGATCCCGCTCTCCACCTCGACGACGCCGCCCAGGTTCTTGACCGCTCCGGCCTGGAACAGGCGGCCCAGGAACGCCGGCAGGAAGTCCTGCGCGCGCGTGTCCGGCCAGGGTGCGGGAAGCTCGATCGCCTCGCACAGCTTGCGCACGTCGACCACGACCTCCAGCTCGTCGCGTTCCTTGGTGCGCTGCGGCGCGCGCTGGACGTGGTCGAAGTAGAACGCGCTCTGGAACATCGAGTCCGTGAAGGCGCGCGCCTTCAGGTCGTGCGCCGCCTTGGCCAGCTCCATGGTCGTCGCCGCGATGACCACGTCCTGGACGCGCGTCACGAAGAGCTTGCGCGGCAGGTCGCGGCTCTCGATCGCCGCGACGTTGTCCTGGATCGTGACCGTCAGGCCGCGCTCGGCGAGGCCGAACCACGTGGGGCGGAACAGCGCCGACACCGCCAGCTTGCCCATCCAGTTGGCGCGCGCGTAGACGGCCCAGTCGGCGTTCTCCAGGCCGCGCCCGCGGAAGTAGCCGGCGACCGCCAGATCGCGCCCGCCCGCGACGCTCAGGGGGTCGCTGCCCAGGGGCATCTGCGCCGAGAGCTCGCGCAGCGCCTGCAGCGACCGCTCGATCCCGAGGTCGCGGTCGAGCTCGGCGTACTCGGGGCTCGCGATCCAGGCCTTCCAGCCCGGGTTGCCGTCGAGCCGGTCCTGCAGCGCGAGCCGCGGGAACCCGTCGAAGGCCTCCGCCAGATCGGCGCGCGCGGCGAAGAAGTCGACGTCGCGCGGCGCCAGCGCGGCCACGTCCACCTCGAGGTCGCTCTCGGTCGGGCTGAAGAACAGGGTCGAGAAGGCGAAGTAGCCCGCGAACAGCACGACCAGGAGCGTGATCAGGGTGATGCGCAGCAGGCGGGACTTGAGGCTCATCGGTGCGTGTACGGGCGGCGGCGGGCGGCGGTGGGATCAGGTTCGATACCCGAACGGCACCGGCGATGCACGCGGCGCGCTCGCGCTGCGCAGCGGCCGGCTGCCGCGCGCCGGGGCGTGCGGGCCGGCCGGGTCCCCGGTTTCGGTACGGCGGACGCGGCGCCCCGGCCGATCTTCCCTTGGTCCCTTGATCTGACCCCCTGCCCCCGGAGAATCCATCGGATGCGGCCGAACGCACGAGTTTCCGCCATCGCGCTCTCGACCACGCTCGCGCTCGACACGCGGGCGAAGGCGTTGATGGCCCAGGGCCGCGACGTGATCAACATGTCCGTCGGCGAGCCCGACTTCGCGGCCCCCGCCGCGGCCGCCGAGGCCGCGATCGCCAAGGTGCGCACGGGCGAGGTGCGCTACACGCCGGTCGAGGGCACGACCTCGCTGCGCAAGGCGATCGCCGAGCACATCGGCGCGACGCGCGGCGTGCCGTTCACGCACCAGGAGATCACGGTCTGCCACAGCGCCAAGCACGCGCTGTCCGGCGCGCTCCTGACGCTGATCGAGCCGGGCGACGAGGTGCTGTGCCTCCTGCCCGCGTGGGTCAGCTACATGGAGATCGTGCGCTACGCCGGGGGCGTGCCCGTCGGCGTGAACCCGCGCGCCGACATGGGGCCCGACCTCGCCGCGATCGAGGCCGCCATCGGCCCGCGCACGCGCGGACTCCTGCTCAACTCGCCGTGCAATCCCTCGGGCTACACGATGACCGAGGCCGAAGTGCGCGCGATCGCCGCCGTGTGCGAGCGCCGCGACCTGTGGATCGTCACCGACGAGATCTACCGGCGCCTCGTGTACGAGGGCGAGCCCAACTACAGCCCGGTGTCGATCTCGCCCGCGCTGCGCGCGCGCACCGTGATCATCGACGGCGCCAGCAAGGCCTTCGCGATGACCGGCTACCGCATCGGCTACGCGGCGGCGCCGGTGGAGATCGCCGCCGCGATCGGCCGGCTGCACAGCCAGCTCACCGGCTGCCCCAACGGCGTGTCGATGGCGGCGTTCGAAGCCGCGCTGCGCGTCGAGCCGCCGGAAGTCGGGGCCATGTGCGCGCAGTTCCAGAAGCGGCGCGACGTCCTGGTCGCCGGCCTGCGCTCGCTGGGCCTCGAATGCGCCACGCCGCGCGGGGCGTTCTACGTGTTTCCCCAGATGCGCGCCTTCTGCGACGAGCGCGGCTCGGACGGATTGTGCGAGGACATCCTCTCCGAGCAGGAGCTGGCGCTCGTGCCCGGCTCGGCCTTCGGCCTGGACGGCTACGTGCGCTTCAGCTACGCGACCAGCCTCTCCACGATCGAGCGCGCCCTGGAGCGCCTGGGCAGGTTCCTGGCGCAGCGCCGTCCGCGATCGGCGCCCGCCGGCGCGCAGCGCTGAGCCCCGGGGTCGAGGGAATCGGACGGCCCGCGGCCTCCCCACCCGGGCGCCGCCGTTCCCACACATCGGCGCCCGGGTTCTCGTTGCACCCGCGCGGGCCGTCCAAGCCCACGACCGGACGAGGCGCTCCGTGGTTTCGGGTTCCGCGCGGAACCGCGCCGGCCGCGGGCACTTGCGCGTACGGAGTCAGGGCCGAGAGCGCAACCTACGGCTCACGCGACCCTGGGGTCGCGTGAGCC
>CAZKIO010000050.1:5409-34373 GCA_964552795.1 uncultured Planctomycetaceae bacterium | reverse complement strand
GCCGCCCGCGCAGCGCAAGCCGTCGCCGAAGAGCGATCCGTTGAGCCCGCCGGACGTCTGACGGGTCGTGCCCTGGAAGAACAGCACGCTCGAGGCCGGCAGGCCGCCCGCGCTCAGGACGACGGTGTCCGCGGAGAGGCTGGGCACGCCGCTCGCACGCAGGGTCCCCGCCGTCCCGAACGAGTTGAGGCAACCGGCCGCCGCCGCCGTGGCGCTGTGGTTCGCGCAGGGGCAGGGCGTGTTGCCCGCCGCGCCGTCGCCGAAGCAGAAGCTCGAGCCCGGCGTGGTGGTCGGCCCGCAGGCGTCGGCGTACAGCTCGAGGTGGAAGCTCGCGAAGGGCGAACCGCCGAAGAAGAAGCAGCCCGTGTAGGAAGGGGGCACGGCCTGCACGCGGAACTGGTTGAGCGATCCCATCCCCGTGCCGGCCTCGGCGTAATTGACCGGGGAATCCCAGCGGGTTCCGTCGAAGTGCTGGCACACGTTCGGGTCGCCCGCGATGAATGGCCCCGTCGATGTCCCCGGCGCAGTGCTGGCCATCGACCAGCCGAACAGGTTCGTGTTGTCCGGCGCAGCCCACGTACCGTCGCCGTCCGCTTGCATGACGAACGCCAGGCTCGCGGACTGCGGCGGGCTGTCGAGGTCGATCGTCACCACCCAGCAGGCCAGCGTGCCCGGCGTCGCCGAGGCCGGCAGGCCGCCGATCGCGAAGCCCGCCGTCGGCGTCACCCCGACGGTGGTCGAGCATGGAACGTACGACTGGTAGAAGTTGATCGTGTACGTGCCGAGAGCGCCGGCCGTCTGGTCGGTGCAGTACGCGACCTGGAAGCCGTCGATCGTGTAGCTGTTTTCACATCCCGGTCGGCTGGCCAGGTTCGTCGGCGAGGTCGTGCTCGGGATGCGGCCCTCGTCCACGAAGGTGCTGAGCGACAACGGCGAGAAGTACCCGCTCGAACAGGTGTTGTCGTAGATGACGTCCGCGCCGATGTGGGCGGCGCTGGCCTTGCGGGTCCACGTGTTCGTCACGAGGTGCAGCGTACCGGCGTCGCGGACCGTCGCCGTCACGGGCCTGATCTGGCTGACTGCCGAAGTCTGGGCCGCGGCCGGCGACCCGAGGGCCAGGACGACCGCGAAACAGGAAGAGCTGCGATGCATGAGGGGGCCTCCCATCGGACGATGCGTCTGTGGCTTCGCCAGAAGTCTCGGGAATCTTGGAACCTTTGCCAGCTAGCGGTCTCCCCCGCACCGGTTTCCGTTGCGGATCGATCGCTCCGCCGACTCGCCGACAGGGTGGGACGGCCGCGAGACCCGGCCGGGTTCCATCTCTCTCCTTGGGGGGGCCCCGATCGAGGGTCCATCCATCTTAGGGGCCCCACACGACCTCGAACCCGTTGCTGAGGTTGAAGGTCAGCGGCAGGCAGAACTCCGCGGCGTTGCGGTACCAGGCCTGGTAGTAGCGGAAGTCGCCGCCGGCGGGCACGTTGCCCTGTACCGAGAGCAGCGGCGAGCCGCTCACGCCGAACCCCCACGCGGCCGATCCGCCCGCGGCGGGCACGGTTCCCAGGCGCGTGATCGTCCCGCCGATGCAGCGCAGCCCGTCGCCGAACGCCACGCCGCCCAGTGGCGTCGTGCCCTGGAAGAACAAGGTCGGCGCGCCGGGCGGCACGCCCCGGACCACCAGCGTCAGCGTATCCGCGCTCGTACGCGCGACGCCCTCGGCCGCCAGCGCCGCGCCCGTCGAAACGGAGTTGGCGCAACCGGCGTCCCACGCTCCCGCGTTGCCGCACGGGCAGGCCGCGCCCGTCCCGTCGCCGGTGCAGAACACCGTGCCGGGCAGGCACGTGAGCACGAAGACGTCCGACGCGCCGTTGGAGTCGCCCGGCACGAGGCCGGTGGCCGCGCTGGCGTACACCACGCGCTCGCCCGAGGCCGCGACGGTCAGGCCGTAGCAGTCCGCGTCGGTCTGCGCGCCGGCCGTGCCGAGCGACAGGATCTGCGTCGTGCCCGCCCAGCGATCGCGGCGGAACACGTCGCGCTTCTCGTTGAGATCGCCGGGCACGAGGTTGGTCGCGACGCTGGTGAACAGCGCGTAGCGGCCGTCGTGGGACACGACGGTCGCCAGCGAGGCGCCGTCGCCCTCGGCGCCGGAGCTCGAGACGCTGACGCGGTCGACGGCGCCGGTCGAGCGGTCGAGCACGAAGGCGTCGAAGAGGTTGTTCTGGTCGCCTGACACGAGGTTCGAGGCCGTGCTCATCAGCGCCAGGAAGCGCGCGTCGGACGTCATGGCGGTGACGTCGGTGTCGCCGTCGGGCTGCGCGCCGCCGACGCCCAGGACGATGCGCTCCGTCGTACCCAGCACGCGGTCGCGCAGGAACACGTCCTGCTTGTCGTTGGTGTCCCCCGCCACGAGATTCGACGCGAAGCTGGCGAACGCCACGAAGCGGCCGTCGGCGCTGGCGCGCGAGAGCAGCGTGCCCCCGCCGGAGGTCGAATCGCCCTCCACGCCGGCGCCGGACACGCTGATGCGCTCGGTGACGCCCGTCGACCGGTCGCGCAGGAACACGTCGCGCTGCTGGTTCGTGTCGTTCGCGACGAGGTTGTCCGCCAGGCTGGCGAACACGACGTAGCGGCCGTCCGCCGAGACCGTACCGCCGAACGAGGGCGCGTTGCCCTCGATCCCTCCGGCGCCCACGCTGACGCGCTCGGTCGTGCCCAGCAGCCGGTCGCGCACGAACACGTCGATGTGCGCGTTCGCGTCGCCGGGAACGAGGTTGGTGGCCACCGAGCTGAACACGACGAAGCGTCCGTCGTCGGAGATCGTCGGGTAGCTCGACGTGCCGTTGGACTCGCCGCCGCCCTGCGGCAGGCTCACGCGCTCGACGCTCCCGCTGAGGAGGTCGCGCAGGAAGATGTCGTCGCGCTGGTTCGTGTCCCCCGCCACGAGGTTCGTCGCGCTCGATGCGAACACGAGCAGCCGTCCGTCGGGCGTGATCGCGGAGAGCACCGAACCGCCGTCCGCCTCCGCGCCGGTCGCGTCCACGCTGGCCCGCACGAGCGTGCAGGTCTGCGCCCGGGCCGCGACCGGGAGCAGCGCCAGCGCGAGCCAGATCGAGGCGCGAGCGTGCATGCCTCCATCGTAGCCGCGGACGCAGCGCGCACTAGGGCGCCGCGCCCGCGCTCAACCCGACGGTCCGCGGGGTGAACGCCCCACGATCACGACGTGGAATCCCAGCAGCGAGACCACGGGGATCGCGCACAGCACGCGATCGATCCGGATCAGCGCACGCGTGATCCAGGCATTGCCCGGGATGTGCTTCAGCAGCCCCAGGTGGTCGGGGAAGCCCGCGAACACGTAGGCGAACACGCCGTACTTGTACACACGAGTGACCTCGAACCCGGCGCGCTCGCACAGTTCGATGATCCCCTTGCGCGTGAAGCCCTGGTCGCCGACGTCGAAGTGCGGGCTCTTCTTGTACAGCACCCAGCGCGCGAACCGGATGAGCGGGTTGTCGTTGCACGGCTCGCTCATGACCAGCACGCCGCCCGGCCGCAGCGTCCGCCGGCAGTTCGCGAGGAACCCGACGTGGTCGCGCGTGTGATGCAGGCTGCCCTTGCAGAACACGACCTCGAACGCGCCGTCCTGGAAGGGCAGACGCTCGGCGTCGCCGGTGACGAGGCGCGCGCCCGGCACGTACTGCTCGCTGACCTTGAGCATGTCGTGGCTGATGTCCAGGCCCACGGCGCCCGGGTGCACGGCGTCGAGCTCGGCCAGGAAGAAGCCCGTGCCGCAGCCGATGTCGAGCACGCCGCGCGCCCCGGCCGGCGCCTCGCGGATCATCACCGCGTGCCAGTCCTGCTGGAACAGCCGCGAGAACTCGAAGCCGTACCGGTAGGCGTAACGCGGGGCCAGCGCGCGGTGCAGCTCGATCTGGGCGTCGGCGTTCGAGTTCCCCATGCGCGAAGCGAGCCGGGAAGTCTAGCGCGCGCGCCGTCCCGATGCCGATGTACCTTGACGGGAACGGCATGCGCAACCTGATCCGGCACGCAGCGCGGGAACGAGCGGGACGCGTCCGGGCCGCCTTGGCCTGGACCGCAGCGGCCTGCGCAGCGTGCCTGGCCCTCGCCTGGACCGACGTCCTGCCCGGCGGATGGCGCCTGCGCGGCCTCGTGGAGCCGCACGCCGAGCGCGAGGCGCAGGAGCGCGCGCTGCACATGGCCGCGCGATTGCGCGCGTTCGCCGCCGAGGCGGTGCCCGAGGGCGCGATCGTGTTCCTGGGTTCCTCCACCATCGAGCGCTTCCCGCTCGAGCGGCTGTTCCCCGGCCGTCGGTGCGTCAACCGCGGCATCTCCGGCGCGCGCGCCGACGAGATCGTGGCGCATCTGGATCGAGTGCTGCCCGCGGCGCGGCCGGCCGCCGTCGTGCTCTACGCGGCCGGACCGGACCGCCTGGCGACGCCGCTCGACACCGGGCGCGTCCTCTCGGCCGCGGACCGCCTGATCGGCGCCGTGCACTCCGCCCTGCCCGGCGTGCCCGTTCTCGTGCTCGGCCTCCTGCCCAGCACGCGCACCCGCGGCGCCGAGGCGCGGGCCCTCGAACGCATCGACGCCGGTCTCGCCGACCTCGCGCTGCGGCGGGGTTACGCGCACCTGCGCCTGTGCGATCCGCCGCTCGCCGATGCCGGCGGAGCGCTGGTGGAAAGCCTTTCCTCGGACGGCATCCACCTCTCCGAGGCGGGCTACGACCTCCTGGCCGGACGCTTGCGCGCGCTGGCCGGACCGGTCGGCGATCTGCTCGACGGCTGAACCGCGCGCCGCCGCGCTGGAGGCGGCCGCGCGGCCGCGCCGATGAGGGTTCTCCCCCGCCGCGCGGGCTTCGCGCCCGCTCCCCCGATCGGGCACAATCGCGCAACCGTCCGGCACCCGGCATGTTCAAGAGCATCGGCAGCACCTGGATCCTGAACGTGCTGCAGATCGCGTCCGTGCTCATCCTGGCCCCCTACGTGATCGGCAAGCTGGGCGACGGGCCGAACGGCCTGTGGGTCACGGTGGTTTCGTTCACCGGCCTCTTGGGCCTCCTGATCCTGGGCGTGCCGATGGCCTCGGTGCGCTTCGTGGCGGAGGCCGTCGCGCGCCAGGACGCGCGACGCACCAACCAGGCCGTCGCCACGTGCCTGGGGATCTGCGTGGGCCTCGGCGCGGCGGCGCTGGTCGCGGGCGCGTTCTTGTGGTGGGTGTTCGACGCGCGCTACCTGTCGGGCGAACTGGCCGCGGGCGTCGACGCCGCCAGCCTGGACGGCGCGCGCATCGCCTTCGCCGTGGTGGTGCTGCAGGTCGCGCTGGGCTTCGTGCTGCGCCTGCCCTTCGGCATCCTCGACGCGCATCAGGACTTCGTCGCGCGCAACGCGATCATGGCGGGCGAGATCGTGCTGCGCTTCGCGTTGACGATCGCGGTGCTGGCCTGGAGTCCGACCCTGCCCGCGCTGGCCGGAGTCCTGGTCGCAAGCTCGGTCGTCGAGTTCGCCGCGGCCATGTGGGTCCTGCGCGCGCGCCATCCGGGCGTGCGCTTCTCGCTGGCGGCGTTCGATCGCGGGCTCGTGCGCAGCATCCTGGCGTTCAGCGTCTGGGCACTCCTGCTCAACGTCGGCGCGCTCCTGTCGTTCCGCATCGATGCGCTGGTGATCGGCGCGCACCTGCCGGCCGAGGCCGCCACTCAGTTCGACGTGGGCAACAAGTTCTTCGACCCGCTGACCGCGCTGATGATCGCCGTCAGCGGCGTGGTGATGCCGACGGCCACCCGCATGCAGGCCACGGGCGAACTGGGCAAGCTGCGCGACGTGTTCCTGAAGTGGTCGAAGATCTGCCTCTCGATCGCGCTGGTCGTCGGCGTCTACCTCCTGGTGCTGGGCCCCGCCTTCCTGGGCGCGTGGGTCGGCGAGCGCTTCGTCGAGCCCTCGGGCCGCGTGCTGCAGGTCCTGATGGCGTCGTTCCTCTTCTGGCTGCCGGTGCGCGGCGTGGCGATCGCGGTGCTGTTCGGCGTGGGCAAGCCGCGCGCGGCGGCGCTGGCATTCCTCGTCATGGGCGCCGTCAACCTGATCGTCAGCGTCGCGCTGGTCGGGCCGCTGGGGATCCTGGGCGTGGCGCTGGGCACGGCGATCCCGAACGTCGCGTTCGCCGCCTACGTGCTGGTGCTGGCCTGCCGCGAGCTCGCGATCCCGATCGGCGAGTACGTCGGCTACGTCGTGGTCCGCGCCGCCGCGGGCGCGCTCGTCCCGGCGGCTTTCCTGCTGGCCGTCCACCTGGGCGTCGCGCCGCGCGACATGCCGCTCCTGATCGCGTCCGGAGTGGGCTCGACGGCCGTGTTCGCGCTGGTCTGGGTGTTCTTCGTCTACCGCGGCGACCGCCACGTGGACGTGCGGCCGCTGCTTGCGCGCGTCGGCCTGGGGGCCCGGGGGGCGCCGCGATGAGCTGGATCGAGTGGACCGTGGTGATGGTCGCCGCCGCGGCGCTGGTGTTCGTGCTGGCGGAGCTGGCGGCGCGCGCCGGGCTGCATGCCTTCGGGCGCTACTTCGTGTGGACGCCCGGCTCGCGCATGCGCCTCTTGATCGACGGCGAAGCGTTGCCCGCGCTCGAGCCGGTCGCGGAGCACTGGATCAACCGCGACGGCGAGCGCGGCGACGAGCCGCCCAAG
Source organism: uncultured Planctomycetaceae bacterium (assembly GCA_964552795.1). GTDB lineage: Bacteria > Planctomycetota > UBA1135 > UBA1135 > JAEUHZ01. Next base: position 27,688 of record CAZKIO010000050.1, on the reverse strand, counting down.
GACGCGCAGGGGACGTACCGCGTGTTGGTCGCCGGCGGCAGCGCGGCCGAGTGCTACTTTCTCGACCAGCGGAGTTCCTGGCCGAGCCGCCTGCAGGACGCGCTTTCGCGCCCGGAGAACCTGCGGCGCCTGGGCGCCGAACGCGTCCACGTAGGCAACGTGGCGCGCTCGCTGGTCACGTGCCGGCACATCGACGGGATCCTGGAACGCATCCTGCCGCGCTACGAGAAGCTCGACGCGATCGTGTTCATGGTCGGCGCCAGCGACGTCGTGCACTGGATGGAACGCGGCGCGCCTGCGCGCATCGAGGAATCCCCGATCGCGGCGACGGACCTCTTCGCGCGCAACCCCGAGCCGCCCTTCGGCTGGAGCCCGCGCACGCTGGCACTGCGGCGCATCGCCAGCGTGCTGCGCAACCGCCTGATGCGGCCGATCGAGGTGCGCGAGAAGGCCGGCAAGCGCCTCAAGGAGGTGCGGGCCATGCGCCAGGCCGCGCAGGAGATCGTGACGACGGCCCCCGATCCCGCGCCGCTCGTGCAGCACTTCGAGCGCTGGTTCGAACGGCTGGTGCGCCGCGCGCAGACGAAGGCGCGCACGGTCCTGGTCGTGCGCCAGCCCTGGCTCGAGAAGCAGTTCACGCCCCAGGAAGAACGCCAGTTGTGGAGCTACGGCATGGGCCGGCCCTACCAGGAACGCGTGACGCGCTACTTCGCGCACGAGGTCGCCTGGCAGCTCCTGCGCGCGGTCGACGCCAAGGCGTCGGAGGTCGCGCGGCGACTGGGCGCGCACCAGGTCGAGCTGATGTCGCGCATCCCGGCCGACTTCACGGCCTGGTACGACGAGACGCACAACACGCCGGCGGGCTGCAAGCTGGTCGGCGAGATGGTGGCCGAGGCGCTGGCCGAGGCGCAGTCCACGCCGCGCGGCGCGGACGCGACCGCGAGCGTGCGCTCCTGATCCTGGACTTCAGCGGTTGCCGGAACCGCGCGCCATCAGCGCGTGCCCCAGCAACCCCAGGCCGACGACGTGGACCAGTTGCACGGTGTGCAGTCCCAGACCCGTCGCCGTCGCCAGGTCGCGCGGCACGCCCAGGATGCCGAAGCCCAGCACCCAACCCAGCTCCAGCGTGCCGAAGTTCGCGAACGCGCTGACCGGGATCATGCTCGTCAGGATCGCGAGGCTCGAACCGAACGTCGCTTCGGCCAGCGTCGTCTCCGCCGGCAGCCCGAGCGCGCGCGCCAGGAGCGCGCAGAAGAGGAAGATCACGATCCAGATCGGAACGGACAGCAGCGCGGCTCGCGCGAGGCGACCCTCGCCGCCGGCCGCGCGCAACGCGCCGGCCACCGAGCCGATCCGCGTCGCGATCCGTCCGCCCAGGTGCGTGCGCCCCAGGCCCAGCACGCGCAGCGCGCCGCCCAGCAGGAACGCCAGGAGGTCGCTGCGCGCGCTCAGCCAGAACACGACGGTCGAGACCAGCGCGAGGCCCGCGCCCAACGGCACGAACCAGCCGATCGCGGGGAAGGCGTCCGACGCCGCCAGCGCGAAGCAGGCCAGCGCGAAGCCGGCGGAGAGCACGGCCAGGTCGAGCAGCCGCGAGACGACCAGCGCCGCGAACCCGACCGTCGCGGGCACGGCGCAGACGCGCTGCGAGTACAGCACGAACGCGGCCTCGCCGATCTTGGCCGGCAGCACGAACGAGGCCAGCGTGTAGGACAGGTTGACGCCCACGAACGGGCCGAAGCGCGGGCGCGCGGCGGGCGGCATCAGCGCCGCGAAGCGCAGCGCGCGCAGCAGGTAGAGCAGGAGGTGCAGCGCGAACACCGGCGCCCACGCGGCCAGGGACAGGCGCGACAGCACCGCCAGACAGTCGCCCAGCGACACGCCGCCCCAGCGCAGGATCAGCGCGGTCAACGCCGCGGCGACGGCGACCGAGAGCGCGACGCGCGCGGGTGTGCTCATGCGGGACGGGCCACGCTGTAGAACCGCGTCCGGCTGGGGCTCACGCGAGCCGGCCGGACGCGGCGTGTCGATGTCGTGGTACGGGACTCACTCGAACTTGACGTGCGTCCCGCCGGAATCTTCGGCCAACCACTCCAGGATGCTGAACTGTCCGCCCACGGCGATCGTGTGGATGGCGATCCGGCGGTTCTCGTTCCAGGTCGCGACGTGCTCGCGGATCATCACCGGCTCGACGACCTCGCCGGCCGAGGGCTCGCCGTCCGACATGACGAAGATCGTGTCGACGTCGGGGTCCGCGAAGGCCTCCTTCAGCGCGTCGTACAGGTTCGTGCCGCCGAACGCGGACAGCTTGTCGACGTAGGCCAAGGCGTCGGCGCGGTGCTTCTCGTCGGCCGGCGCCAGCGGGCCCTCGGTCCAGCGCTCGACGCCGCTGGAGAAGATCACGATGTTGAAGAAGGCGCCCGGATCCATGTTCTCCAGGCACTTCTTGAGCTCGGACTTGGCCACCTCCATGCGGTTCCAGCCCGGCTTGCCCTTGTAGTCGTTGGCCAGCTTCCAATCCATCGAGCCCGACACGTCGATCACGAAGATCACGCGGTGGCTGATGATCTTGATGCCGAAGAACTCGGTCTTCACGCGCGTGGTCTGGCGCAGGCGCCACTCCTCCTCGCCCGAACGCACCTTCTCCAGGTCGACGTCGGACAGGAGCTGGAAGCGGTCCTTCACCTCGCCCCACCAGGCGACCCACGACTTGGCGTCCTCCTGGAACGGCTGGCCGGTCAGGCGCCACAGCGCGCGCGCGAATTCGGAGAGCATGCGGCCCTCCTCCTGGCCCATGCGCGCGACGATCGCGCTGACGCCCTCCTTGATGCGCATCTTCTCCAGCGCTTCCAGCGCGGCGAGGCGCGTGGACCAGTTCTTGTCCTCCAGCGCCGCGACCAGCCGCTCCAGGTGCGTCAGATCCGTGGTCCGGCCGAGCTGGGTCAGCGCCAGGTTGCGCACCTCGGGGTCGTCGCTCTTCGTCAACTGGACGAGCTCCTCCACCCAGGCCTTGTCGCCCACGCGGATGTGCGCCAGGGCATCCAGAGCGGCGCGCCGCACGTCCGCCACCTTGGACTTCTCGAAGAGCCGCTTGAGCGGGGCGTTGGCCTCCTGGTGCCGGCGCTCGCCGAGCAGTCGCGCGGCGGCCGCGATGACCTCCTCCTCCTTGTCGGAGAGCATCTTCATCAGCGCCTTGTCCACGCGCTCGTCCTGCATCGCGCGCACGGCGTACATCGTGAACAGCTTCTCGTGCGCGCGCCCCTTGCCGAGCTGGTTGATCAGGTCGCGGTTGACGCCCGGGTCGTTGAAGCCGATCAGGATCTCGGCCAGCCCGCGCCGCAGCTCGACCGGCGTGTCCACGTTGGTCGCGCGCTTCATGAACTCGGGCGCGGCCTTGACACCCTCGATCTTGGCCAGGATGCGCGCCGCGACCACGCGGTTCTCGCCCTGCTCCTGCGGGTTCTTGAAGACGTCGGTGGCGAACTCCAGCGTCTTCTTCTCGCCGCGGTCGGCCAGCTCCTCGAGCGCCGCCTTGCGGATGCGCGCGTAGCCCTCCTTCGTGGCGGCCTCCGAGAGCTCGTCGATGGTCAGCTTGGGCGCCAGCGCGCGGAACGCGGTCAGGCGCATCGAGTTGAGGATCACGCCGGCCCGCGGCTTGGCCTCCTCCTCGTCCTTCTCGCCCTTCTTGCCGGCCTTCCTGACCTTCGGCTTGTTCTTGCCCTTGTCCTCCTCGTTCTCGTCCCGCTTGGCCTTCCACAGCTCGCGGTACCACGCGTTGTCCGCGTCGGCGGCCATGGCGACGTGCGCCGCCAGCGCGCGCTCGCGCACGGCGTCCTCGGCGGGCGAGGCCACGATCAGCTTCAACCACGTCTTGCCGCTGACGGTGCACGAAGCCAGGGCGTCGACGGCGGCGTCGCGCAGCTCGCGCTCGGGCGAGGCCGTGGCCTCGTCGGTCAGCCGCTTCAGCGCGGGTTGCTCGGCTTCCGTGACGCCGTCGAACAGGCGCAGCGCGCGGACGACCTCGCGCTTCATGAACACGGTCTGGAAGTAGTCGTAGACCTCCAGCAGGCCGTCGAGCGCCTTGCGCGTGCGCAGGCCGCCGAGTTCGGCGACGACCTCGACCTTCACGCGATCGCCGTCGGCCTTGATCTTGGCGATCAGCTCGGCGGCCTTGTCGGCGGTGCCCTGCGCGTCCTGCGCGGGGAGCACGCCGCCGAAGACCGTGGCCAGGGCCAGGGAGAGGACACCGAGGATGCGGAACATGTTTCTCACTCTGGATCGATCCGGGGAGGACGGCGGGGCTCGCGCGAGGGATCAGAAGCGTACCCGCCGGACCCGTCAACTTTTCCGGGGCGCGGGTCGATAGCCCCTCTCCCACGCCCCGTGGGCGGATCCCCGCGGCCTCCTAGGCCGTCCCACCCGATCGGACACCCTCCACGTGCTCCCCGCGGACGCCACCATGCTCTCCCCCGACCGTGCACGCACCCTCCTGCGGCGCCTGCGCGACCTGAACCTGGTCGCCGGGCCGGTCGCGTTGACGCGGGATTCCCGCGTCACCATCTCCGGCTGCCTCTCGATCGACGCACCGGCCGAGGCCGGCGTGCGCTACCTCCTGCGCGGCGCCGACGGCGTCGAGCGCACGCTCGAGCTGGGCTGGAACGACGTGGGCCTCGTGATGAGCGTCACCGACCCCTCGGGCGGGGCGCGGCGCGACCTGCGCGCCAGCGTGGCCTGCGACGCCGACGGCCGCGCCTGCGTGCCGGCGATCGGCGCGCGCGTGCGCCCCGACACGACCGACCGGCGCGAGCTCGAGCACTTCCTGCGCCGCGTGGTGCGGGCCGTGTCGGCCTGACGCCGCTCAGGCGGGCCGGCGCCGCATCTTGCGGATCTCGTGCAGGTGTCCCTGCTCGGCCGCGACCATCGAGCGCGCGTACTCCTCGAGCATCACGTCGCGGCCCTCGACGAGGGCGAGCAGCTCCTCGTAGGCCGCCAGCCCCTCGCCTTCGTGCTGGATGCACTCCTCGAGGATCTCCTCGATCCCGTGCTTGTGCGTCTCGAGCAGTTCGCCGATGCGCAGGCTCGGATGGCCGCCCAGGCTGGTCACGTGCTCGCCCGCCGCGGTCGCGTGGGCCAGCGACTCGTCGGCCTGCCCGCGCAGCCACTTGACGATCGGGATCCGGTGGTGCCCGAAGATCATGAACGAGTAGTGCATGTAACGCACCACGCCGGCGAGCTCGAGCTCCAGGATCCGGTTCAGGACGCGCAGCACCTCCTTGCCGTCCACGCCCTGTCCGCCGCCCGCACCCGATTCCTTCTTGTCCTTCTTCTTGCCCATCGCGCCTCCTCGTGTCGAGGCGGCGATTCTACGCCCGCGGGCGCCGCGTGACAGCCGCGTCCGGCGCAGACCGCGCGCTCAGAGCCGCGAGCGCTTGTCGATCAGGTCCGCCAGGAGCCCGACCGACAGCACGAACATCATCGCGATGAACAGGAGCGTGGTCTTGTCGCCCAGGTTGGGCGGATCCAGGACGACGACGTCGTAGTACAGCGACGCCAGGAGGCCCAGCAGCACGACCGCCGCGACGGGGTAGATCACCTTCAGCGGGTTGAAGTACAGCACGGTCCTGACGATCAACTGCGCGAACCCCAGCGTGTCGCGGATCGGCCGGATCTTGCTGCGCCCCGAGCGCTTGGCGTAGTCGATCGGCACGTAGTCGACGCGGTGCTCGTTGGTCAGCGCCGCCAGCGTGATCGTGGTCGTGAAGCTGAACCCGTCGGGCAGGATCGGCCGGTAGCGCACGACGAGGTCGCGGCGGATGGCGCGCAGCCCCGAGTTCAGGTCAGGTATCCGCGTGCCGGCCAGGTAGCTCGCGAGCCAGCGCAGGCAGGCCTTGGCCGGCCGGCGCACCAGCGGCACGTTCACGTCGGCGCCCGTGCGCGACCCGACCGCCATGTCCGCGCCGTCGTCGATGCACGCGAGCAGTTCGCCGATGCGCGCCTCGGGGTAGGTCCCGTCGGCGTCGGTGATCACGACCACCTCGCTGCGCGCGCGCACGAACCCGGTCTTCAGCGCCGCGCCGTAGCCCTTGTTCGCCGGGTGCCGCACGACGCGCAACGCGGGGAAGCGCGCCGTCAGCCCCTCCAGCACGCGCGCCGTCCCGTCCGTCGAGCCGTCGTCGACGACCAGGATCTCCACCGGACGGTCCAGCGTCAGGCCCGCGAGACGCTCGACCACGCCCGTGATCCCGCCTTCCTCGTCGTAGGCCGGCACGACGATGGTCACGCCGCGACTGGTGGCCGGCTCCGTGTTCGTTCGCTCGATGGGGCTCTCCCGGTGGATCGCGGCGGACTTCATGCCATGCCAGGACGCGGCCTTCAACGTTCGCGCCCCGTCGCGGCTGCGCGGAGTGCCTTGCGGGACAGGCCCGTCAGCGCGAGCCGCTCCAGTGCGTCGCGCCCGTTCCAACCGAGCGGCGCCTGGATCTCGCCGCCGATCCAGCGCGCCGGCACGACGTGCGCGCGGATCCGGTGGCGGGTGATCGTGTGCCGGACCTCCCAGCCCTCGTCCGGCCGCTCGTCCAGCACGCTCGCGGCCTCCCGCCAGCCGATTCCGGCGGGGTGCAGCAGCCCCGCGCCCGACGGTTCGACCGTCGGAAGCTGCCACATGCCCGCCATGCGGCCGTCGGACGGGCGCCGTTCCAGCAACACGCGGCCGTCCTCCTCGACGAGGTACACGCGCAACTCCACGTCCAACGGCGCCGGTCGGGCGCGCGGCCGCGGGAATTCGGGCACGGTCCCGCTCTCTCGGGCCCGGCACGCGTCGCGCACCGGGCATGCGCCGCAGCGCGGTTCGCGCGGCAGGCAGACCGTCGCGCCCAGTTCCATGAGCGCCTCGCTCCACTCCGCGCGGGTGCCCGGCCCGAACGCGTCGTGCGCCTCCCCGGGCGCGGGCGCCGGCGGATCCGCCAGCGCGCGCGCGAGCGGCCACGCGTCCTCGTGGGTCGCGAAGAGGCGCGCGAGCACGCGCGCGACGTTGCCGTCGACGAGCGCCTCGGGCTGGTCGAACGCGATGCTCAGGATCGCGCCCGCCGTGTACGGCCCGATCCCCGCAAGCTCCGTCAGGGCCGCGCGCGTCGACGGGAAGCGGCCGCCGTGGACCGCAACAATGCTCCGCGCGGCGGCGTGCAACGCGCGCGCCCGACGGTAGTAGCCCAGGCCGCTCCAGGCCGCGACGACGTCCTCCTCGGCGGCGGCGGCCAGCGCGTCGACGTTCGGGAAGCGCGCGACGAAGCGTTCGAAGTACGGCACGACGGCTTCGACGCGCGTCTGCTGGAGCATCGCCTCGCTGATCCACACGCGGTACGGATCGCGGTTGCGGCGCCACGGCAGGTCGCGGCGGGCGGCGCGGAACCAGCGGATCAAGCCGGTGCGCAGCGCGACGCTCCCGTCGGGGGCCGTGCGCCGCGGAGGTCTCTGGGCCTGCGCCACGCACGCAGAGTAGCGGAACCGGCGCCGGCCGGCGCGCGGACGTTGGTTGATGCTTGAGTGTGCCCCCCGGCCGCGCGTAGGACTGCACGTCATGCGCCGCGCCGGACAGATCCTCCTGGGACTCGCCTTGGGCTGGCTCTTGTCGCGCCTGCGGCTCGCGCCGGGGCACGCCTGGCTCGACGGTCCCGTCGCCGACGGCGCCGACGCGCTGTTCACGCGCGCGGCCGCCATCGCCTTCGCGGGGTTCGCGATCGGACCCGCAGCGCGCGGGGTCGGCGCGCTGTTCCTTGCGGCGGTCGCGGCGGGCCTGGCGCTGCACGGATTGCTCCTGCCTCGGCCGCTGGGCGCGCCCTTGTGGGACATCCTGCTCGTCGGTGCCGTGCTGGGCTTCGCGGGCTGGATGGGCAAGCGCGGCGAAGAGCCCGACCCGCCGCCGCGCGCGGCCGTGGGCGAACGCATCGGCCTCTTCCTGGCGGGGGCCGGCGCCGCGCTCGTGCTGGAGTTGATCGCGCGGCACGTGCGGCTCCTGGGCGATGCCGAGATCCAGGACGACGCCGCGTTCGCGGTCTCGTTCGCCGTGCTGGTCGCGGTCGGTGCGGCGTGCTTCGGATGGATCACGAGACCGCGGTCGGTGGAGCGCTGGGCCCTGCCGTTCCTGCTGGCCGCGGTTGCCGCGGCGGGCTTCGCCAGCCTCTCGATCGTGAAGGGCCTGGCGCAGCCCAACACGTTCGCGGCATTCCTCGACCGCTACGGCCTCGACCGCACGTGGCACGGAACCCTGCAGGCCGACGCGCTGATCGCCGGATCCGTGTTCGTCCTGCCGGCCTTCCTGCTCGGCCTCGCGCTGTGCTCCGCGCGCGGCGCGGGCAGCCTCTCGAGCACGCTGCTCGGCGCGGGCGCCGGCCTCGCGGCGATCCCCGCGCTGCTGGCGCGGGACCCCGCCGTTTCGACGGCGCAGGAGGAGCTGTTCAGCGCGCAGTACCTGCCGTTCGGCTTGATGGCGGCGCTCCTGGGCGCGGGCCTCGCGCTGCTCTCGGTGCCCGGGCGCACGGCGCGCGCGCGCTGGATCGCGTTCGCGGCCGTGCTGCCGCTGGGCCTGCCGATCCTGCTGGTGACGCCGCGCCCCGTGCTGATCCTCTCGCCGTGGGAGAAGCGCCTGATCCTGCCGTTCGTCGCGTTCGAGACGCCCGAAGGCCTCGCCACGGTCGAGCCGGGCGCGGGCGGGCTCAAGCTCGCCACGCTCGACCGGCGCCTCTTGTCGCCGGGCTTGACCGGCGTCGGCGCCGATCGCGAGCAGTTGCGGACCGCGTTCCTGTGCCTGAACCCCGAGGTGCGCGAGCGCGGCGCGGTGCGCGTGCTCCTCGTGGGGCAGCTGACGGCGCTGCGCGCCGCGTGGCTCGGCGACCTGGGCGCGGCCAGCATCGACCGCACCGGCGCGTGGCACCTGTCGATGCCGCGGATGGAAGCGGAGCTCTTCCAGGACCTGCCGCGGCCGGCGGGCGAGGTGCTCGATCCGGCGGAGGCGGCGCGGCGCGTGGCGTCGGGCGCCTACGACCTCGTGGTCTGTCCGAGCGTGTCCGGCGACGCCCCCCTGTGGCGTTCCGCCGGGTCCGTTCCGGCGGCGACGGTGCTCGTGCGCTGGGTCGCGCTGGACGTCCCGATCCACCGCGGGCTGCCGGCCTCGACGTTCGCCGACGGCGCGACCGGCCCCACGCACGTCCTGGCCGGCGGCGGGCTCGACCAGACGTTCCTGGGCGTGGTGACCCACGGCCGGTCGCCCGCCTCCGACGCGCCCGGCCGTGCGGAGTTCGCGCGTTTCTCGGGCCGGCCGGCCCAGCCCGGCCCGTTGCAGCGGCTGCTGCTGCGCAAGATCTTCCGCACGGACGCGACGCGCCTCGCTCTCGCCCGCGAACTCGCGCGCCAGGACCCGCGGCCCCTGACGCGCGCCCTCGAGGACTTCGCGGCGGCGCAGCGGCCCAGTTCGCCCTACGAGACCGAGGCGGAGCGCATCGAGCTCGAAACCTCGACGCTCGACTTCCTGTGGGACGCGGCCCAGGCCGCGCCGCCTTCGGCCTTTGTCCAGCAGATGTGGGAGTGGGCCGCGCGGACCCTGGTCGGCAAGCGCGACGTCGGAGCGCTCTTCCACTACGTCGAGTCGCTGGCCGAGCGCTGGGCGCCGTGGCCGGCGCTGGAGGTCGCGCTGGCGCGCGCGGACCTCGAGGCGCTCGATGCGCCGCGCGCCCGGGAACGTCTCGACGCGCTGGTCCGCCGCGGCGACACGTCGTTCGATGTCTGGTCGCTGCTGGGCGCAGCGCGCGAGGCCGTGGGCGACGCTCCCGGCGCGATCGAGGCCTGGCGACGCGCCCTCGAGCGGCGCCGGGACGACCGCTGGGTCCGGCGCCGCCTGGCCATGGCGCTCGTCCGCGCAGGCGATCCGGAAGGAGTTTCCATTGTGCGCGAGCTGCTCGCCGTCGAGCCGCACGACGAGGAGCTGGAACTCTTCCTGGGCCCAGGGCCCTGGCCGCCTCCGGCGGACGGATACACGCCCGACGCGGCCCATCCTCGGTGAGGAATAGGCTATGATTGAGCAATCTTGAGCCGCCTGGGATCCGCCTCCCGCGGCCATGCGCGCCCTTTGGCGGCGCCACTCTCAATCCGATTCCGCCGGGATGGCCTGGAACCTCAGGGGTCCAGAGGCCGTCCCATCCACGGTCACGAAGCTTCGTCCGGTGGCGCGGGGGGTCCGGCAGGCCTCCCCGGCCGGCCGGCGGCGCGACCGACTCTCTCAGCCAAGGAACTCTCTCGATGATGAAGAAGACCCTCTCCGTGCTGCTCTCTGGAGGAGCGGCGCTGGCGATCGCGGCCGTCCTGGGGACGGCGCAGATCGAACGCCTCGACCTCGCCCAGATGGTGCAGAAGTCCGACGACGGCCTGATCGGGACGATCGTCAACCGCACCGTGATCCGGATCGATCACCCGGTCGACGGACCGGAGTTGTACTTCACCTCGCTGACGATCGAGGGGCGCTCGCTCTCGACCAACCAGCCCACCGTGGTCGACGTCTGGTTCGGCGGCGGCTTCATCAACGAGACCGAGGGCGTCTTCAACTCCGAGGCCCCCTCGATGGACGACCAGCGCATCGGCAACCAGGTCGTCGCGTTCTACGCGCACGAGGAGAACATGGGCGGCGACCTCTCCGGCAACGGCCTGGTGGCCTGGCACGGCGGCCTCTACCGCACCTTCGAGTCGCGGCAGGGCACGATCGTGCAGGGACGCGGGAACGGCTACGCCGTCCCGACCAACGTGCGCCTCGTGGACCTGGACGCCCAGGTCAAGGCGCTGGCGGCCGTGAAGACCCCCAAGCAGAAGTGAGGAGCACCCAGATGAAACCCCAGCACATCCTCGGTTCTGCGGTCGCGCTCGGCCTTGCGGCCAGCCTGCTCGTCCCCACGAACACGGACGCCTTCACGACGATCGGCGGAAGCCTCGGCCTCGGCGAGCGCCACTTCCGCGTCTTCAACAACTTCACGGCCGCGACGGCCAACGACAACACGCTGGCCGACTCGAACTTCCCCGGCTACACGGGCGCCCCGATGGCCATCTGGAAGGGCTTCATCGAGTGGGGCAGCCGCCTGCACGGCAGCGGCAACGGCGACCCCTCGCAGCCCAGCGGCCTGGGCTCGGGCGGCGCGAACTTCGACCCGTCCTGGCAGGGCCTGGCCACCAGCTCCGGGGGCACGAACGACAACATCGCCTCGCAACTGTCGGGCTGCTCGGGCGGCACGCTGGCGTTCTGCGAGACGCCGATCTCCGACGGCTGGCGGATCATGTTCTACGAGTGCTGGACCTGGCAGGACGGCCCCGGAACCGGGGTCCCGGGCAGCCAGATCGACATCCAGGGCGTCGCCTGCCACGAGTTCGGGCACGCGCTCGGCCTGGGGCACTCGGCCGACGGCAACGCGACCATGACGCCGGCGGTGGTCGGCTCGGGCGTCGCGCAGCGTTCGATCAACTCCGACGACATCGCCGGCGTGCAGTTCATCTACGGCGTGGCCTCGGCCGCCAAGCCGATCATCACCTCGATCTTCCCCTCGCTGGGGCAGGTGACGATCAACGGCGCGAACTTCGCCTCCTCCAACAACGAGGTCTGGTTCACGAAGACCGGCACGGGCGGCAACGGCGACCCGGTCAAGGTCACCGGGGTCAGCTCGAACGGCGTCGTGATCACGGTCGCGGTCCCCGTCGGCGCAGGCCCGGGCGACCTCCTGGTGCGCATCCCCGGCGCCGGACACGACCGGCTGTCGAACGCGTATCCGTTCGCGCCCGACACCGGCCCGCCGTGCTTCCCGCCCTGGAACACGTGCTTCACCTCGCCCAACTCGGTCGACCCGGTCGGCGCGATCATGGGCTACGCCGGATCGCAGTCGGTGGCCAATAACGACTTCATCCTGATCGCCTCGGGCTGCCCGCCCGGCGCGGCCGGCATCTTCTACTACGGCGCCAACGAGACGTTCGCCACGTTCGGCAACGGGTTCCGCTGCGTCGCGAGCCCGGTGTTCCGGACCGCGATCCTCAACGTGAACATCTTCGGCGACGCCGTGCGTGCCCTGAACCTGAACTCGCTGCCGCCGGGCGGACAGATCAACTCCGGCGACACCAAGTACTTCCAGTTCTGGTACCGCAACCCGGCGGGCGGCGGCGCGGGCTTCAACCTCAGCGATGCGCTGGGGGTGCCGTTCTGCCCGTGACCCCGACCTGAATCCGGCGCCCGCAGGCCGCTCTCGCGAGGGAGGCACCCGCTCGGGGCGCCTCCCTCGCGCGTTCGGGGGATTCGCCGCGGTCGGCGGCGCGCGCCGCGTTGCCACCCGGGGGGCGCGCGGGTAGACCTCGCCCTGTGGAGAGCGCGGCGACCGTCCCCGGCGCGAGCGAGTGGTCGCGGGCACGCCGGCTCGCGGGGCTCGCCGGCCTCGCGTTCCTGGTCTCTCTGGCGTTGTGGCCGGTCTTCTCCGCGGGGTTCGTCTACGACGACCGGCTCGTCGTCCTGCGCAACCCGGCCGTGGCCGGCGCCGACCTTCGGGCGATCGCTTCGCAGCCGATGTGGGCGTTCTACAGCCCCGAGGCCGAGCACTCCGTCGGCTATTGGCGGCCGTTGGCGACGCTGCTCTTGTCGCTCACCTACCAGGCCGCCGGTCCGTCGCCGCTTCCGTTCCACGCGCTGTCCGTGGGACTGCACCTCGCGGCCTGCGCAGCGGCCTGGGCACTCGTGCGGCGGCTGACGCGCAGCGACGCACTGGGCTGGTGGGCGGCGATCCTGTTCGGACTGCACCCCGTGCACGTCGAGAGCACGGCGTGGATCAGCGCGCTGGGCGACCCCCTCTACGGCCTGCTGGCGCTGCTCGCGCTCGAACGTCACGCGGCCTGGCGCCTGCGTGGATCGCCGGGTGCGCCGTGGGCGGCCGGCGTGCTCCTCGTGTGCGCGCTGCTCGCCAAGGAGCTGGCCGTCGGTGCGCTCCTGTGCATCCCGCTCGTCGACCTCGCCGTGGGCGCGCGGCCGTTCCGCTGGCGCGCCTGGACGCCGTACCTGGCGGCGATCGCGCTGTACTGGGCCGCTCGCGCGCTCGTCTTCCAGGACGTGCTGGCCGGCCTCGACCGCACGACGACCGGGTTCGGCGTGCCGCACCTGCGGCTCCTCCTGCTGCGCGGCGAGATCCTGGGCGATGCGCTCTGGTTGATGGCCTGGCCGGCCGACCTGCGCCTGTTCCACCCGTTCGTCCCCGATGCGGGGCAGGCGGGACTGCTGCTGCCCCTGGCCGTCCTCGCGGCCTGGGCGGGCGCCTGCGCCTGGCTCCACGCGCGGGGCGAGCGGCTGCTGCTGGCGGCGGCGCTGCTCGCGGTCGTCCCGCTGCTCGCGATCCTCGTGCGCATCGAGGCGCTGGGCACGTTCCCGCTCTCCGAGCGCTATCTGTACCTGCCCGTGCTCGGCGTCGCGCTCCTGTGCGCGGCCGCGCTGCCGCGGATCCTTCCGCGCGGACTCGCCACCGCGGCGCTGCTCCTCGTCGCGACCGCGTACGGCGCGCGCGCGCACGTCCAGGCGCGAACGTGGAGCGACGAACAGACGCTCTTCCGCACGGCCGCCGCCGCCAGTCCGCGGGTGCCGTACGTGCGCTGGGAACACGGACGCATCCTGCTCGAGCAGTACCGCGCGAGCGGCGACGTCCGCTTCCTCGAGGGCGCGGATCGCGAGTTCGCCGCCGCCCTCGAGCTCCTGACGGCGGCGCAGGGCGGCGACGGCTCGATCTTCGCGGTGCGCGAGGACCACGTGCAGGCCAACGTCGGCATCGGCTGGGTCCTCCTGTATCGCGCCGAGCTGGAGGGCGAGCGCGACTTCGGCCCGGCCGCCGACGTGTTCCGCCTCGTGACCAGCCGCTATCCCGGCAGCGAGGAGGCCTGGACCGGGCTGGGCGTGGCCGAGCTCGCGCGCGGCAACCTGGACGAGGCGCGCAAGGCGCTCGAACGCGCGCTGGCCGAGAACGAACGGTTCGTGGAGGCCCACCGCAACCTCGGCCGGTTGTGGATGCAGCGCGGCGATCCGGCGCGCGCGCGCGCGTCGTTCGAAGCGGCGCTGCGCTGGCAGCCCGACCAGCCGGATTCGTTGCTGCTGCTCGGATCGGCCCTGGAAGCGGAAGGCGACGACGCCGGCGCGGCGCGCAACTTCGATCGCGCCGCGGCGCTGGCCCCCCGCGACGCGCGGCCGCGCGTGCATCAGGCCCTCCTGGCGGCCAAGGGCGGGGACCTCGAACGCGCCGCGCGCGAGCTGGAGCGCGCGATCGACCTGGACGCGTCGAACGCCGAAGCCCACCTGGCGAAGGGCAAGGTGCAGGCGGCGCGCGGCGAAAGGCACGGCGCACTGGCCTCCTTCCAGCGCGCGTCCGACCTCGCGCCGCTCTCGTTCGAGGCCAACTACAACGCCGGCGCGCTGCTGCTCGCGCTGGAGGGCGTGCCGCAGGCGATGCCGTACCTCATCCGCGCCTACGAGCATCGGCCGCCGGGCCCGGCCGGCGAGACGCTGGCGACGACCATCCGCAACCTGCCGCTCGCCTCGCCGGAGGTGTTCACGCTGCTCGCGACGGCCGACGCGGACCGCGGGTTGTACGACAGCGCGCTCGCCTGGCTGGACGACGCGCTGGTGCTCGCGCCCGACCACGGGAGCGCGCTGTACCTGAAGGGCGGCATGCTCAAGCGCAAGGGCGACAACGCGGGCGCGCTCGCGGCCTGGACGCGCGCGTGCGAGCGGATGCCCGACAACTTCGCGCTGCACGATTCGATGGCGGGCCTCTTGATGGAGATGGGCGACCGCGACGGCGCGTTGCGGCACCTCGAGATCGCGCTCGGGATCCTGGAGAAGGCCGCCGCGACCGACCGCACCTTGCAGCAGCCGCTCGACATGCTGCGCATGCGGATCGAGGAGTTGCGCGCGGAGAAGTGACGTGGTGCGCATCCTCGCCGCCCTGATCGCCGCCGCCGTCGCACTCTGCGCGTGGCTCTGGATCGGCACGGGCGGCGCGGAGCATCCCGGCGGCGAAGGGCCCGCGCCGGCCGCGGACTTCTCCGCGGCGCAAGCCGGAGCGCAGTCGCTGGCCGGGGCCGAGGCCGCGCGCGCCGCCGAGGCGCCGGCGCACCCGATCGGCGGCGCGGACGCCGAGGCCGCGCGCCTGCCGCTGTTCGTGGACGCGCCGCGGATCGCGGGCAGCGTGCGCCACGCGGACGGAACGCCGGGCGTGCACGCGCTGGTGGGCCTGTTCCGGCCCGCGGCCGAGTCCGACGGCGACGCGAGCGCGTTCGCGCCCGCCGAGGCCGCGAACTCCGATGATGCGTCGCGCCTCAGGATCGTGCGATCGTGGACGCGGGCCGACGAGGAGGGTCGCTTCCACTTCGAGGTCTCCGAGCCCGGCACCTGGGTGCTGCGCGCGGACCGTGGACCGCTCCTGTGCGCGGCGACGCCCCCGTTCGTGCTGCTCGAGGGCGTGTCGCGCACCGACCTCCTGGTCGAGCTGCCGGCAGCCGCGTGGGTCGGCGGACGCATCCTCGCGCCCGAGGGCGCGGACTTCGACGCGGTGTGGGTCGAGTTGCGCGCGAACGGAGAAGCCGTGAGCCCGTGGCACCCCGACACGCTGCTCGGCGGCGCGGTCCTGCGCTGCCGGGCGGATGCCGAGGGCCGCTACCGACTCGGCCCGGCCAGGCCCGGCTTCCACACGCTCGCGATCGCGCTCGATGCGGGTGCGACGTCGCGCGAGAGGACGCGGCCGGTCGCGGGGAACTCGATCCCCGCCGGCGATCTCTACCTGCCCCCGGGCGAGACCGGGCACGACCTCGACCTGCGCGCCGGCTTCCCGGGCTCGATCCGCGTCGTGTTTCGCTGCATGCTGCCGCCGGGCCTGTCCGAGCAGCGCGTACGCGCGCGCGTCGAGCCGCTCGACGAGCAGCGCGTCGTCGAGTCGCGCAGCGTGGACGGCGTCCTGGGCGAACCGATCGAGATCGCGCCGCTCCTGCCGGGATCCTGGGACGTCAGCGTGCTGCTCCCGCGCATCGGCCCGTGGCGCATGCGACCGCCCGCGCCCGTTCACGTGTTCGCGGCCGCGCGCACGGAGGTCGTGATCGACGCCGAGTTCGCTCGCGCGACGCTCGAGCTGCTCGACGCGCGGGAGGACGGTCCGCTGCAGGCCGGCGTGGTGGAGGTCGGCAGCCTCGCGGGACTGGAACTCCAATGGACCCAGCAGGTGCGCGTGGGAACCGGCGGACGGCTGGAGCTCCTCCTGCCGCTGGGCAGCTATGCGGTGACCGCGCTCGAGGAGGGCCTGGACCGCGACACGGCCGATCGCAGCGGGTGGTCGTCGTTCGAGTGGACGAGCGCGGGCCCCGTGCCGCGCCGGCTGCGCGTCGCACGCTGACGCGCTCAGACCGGCGAGCCGTCCCGGCGTCCCGGGCGCAGGCGCAGCCAGCCGAACGCGCCGAACAGTCCGGTCAACGCGAGCATGCCCCCCAGGCTGATGCCGACGCGCTTCAACGGACCGCGCTCGTCCTCCTCGCGGAAGACGAACCTGGGCAGGCGCTCGTAGTCGGGCTTCGTGACCGGCGCGCGACGGTGGATCAGCGGCGCGTAGAAATCGGCCACCTCGCGGCGCAGGCTCGCGACCTGCTCGCGGTAGGCGCGGTAGCGCCAGTAACCGGTCCCGGCGAGGTCCGTCAGCGCCTCGTGCGCCGCGATCGCCGGCGAAGCGACGCGCCAGCGGCCGACGGCGGCCTGCTGCAGCGCGAGTTGGGCGTCGAAACGCTCGCGCACCGGCTGCGTCGCCTCCGCGACCTCGGCCTGGACCGTCAGCAGCCGTCCTGCGGGATCGCCGCGCGCGCCGGGCGGCGCCAGCTCGGGGTGCAGATCGTAGAACGAGTTGAGCAGCTCGTTGCCGCGCTTCTCCGCGTCGCCCGACGCGCGCCGCGTCTCGGCGACCAACTCCGCGCGCGACGGCGTGGGATACAGCGCCTCGACCGCCACGTTCAGGAGCGCGGGCATGACCAGGACGAACAGGACCCAGGTGGCGCCCAGTGCCGTGGCGGCGCCCGCGGCGTTGCGTGCGACGGCGTTGACCGCCAGGGCCAGCGCGATCCAGAACGCGCCGTAGGCCAGCACGACGGCGAACGGGAGCGCCGTGTGCACGGAAGCGGCGCTCGGTTCCGCGCGCAGGACCGCGACCAGCGTCGCGGCCAACGCCAGGCCGATCACCGGTGCCGCGCGCACGAGCGCACGCGCCGACATCCAGCCCCACGGCCGCGTGCCCTGCGCCAGCACCATGCGCAGCGTCCCCGACTCGCGGTCGCCGGCGATGAGGTCGTAGATCAGGCCCAGGAGGAACAGCGGGAACAGCCAGACCAGCACGAACGCCAGATCGAAGCGCCCCGTGAGGAGCAGCGAGGGATTCTCGAGCTCGGCCTTCTGGCTGGTGGATGCGTCCGGCTTCCACAGGCTGACCACCTCGAAGCCCGGCATCAGGTCGGACTGGCCGATGGCCAGGAGCGGCATCGGCGCCGGCGGCAGGACGGCCGTCGACGCGCGCCCGGCGAGCGAGCGCGGGTCAACCGACTGGCGGTCGAGCGCCTCGCGCACCTGCCGCATCCAGGCCTGCGATTCCTCCTCGATCTGCGCGCTGACGGTGCGCTGGCGCTCGGCCATCTGCGCGCCGTTCCACAGGCCGTAGGCAAGTGCGCCCGCGAAGAGCGCCAGCAGCACCCACGCCGCGCGCTCGCGCAGCAAGAGACGCAATTCGAGCCGCAGGATCACGGGGTCCATGGTCAGGCGGCCCTCAAGCGACGGCCCGCGAAGATGAGCGCCAGCCAGGCGAACAGCGCCCACAGCGCGAGGATCACGAATCCGGGCGCGGCGGCGCGCCAGGCCTCGGCCAGGCCGGGCGGACGGTAGTCGAAGGGCGGCAACTTCTCCCAGTGCGCGCGGCCGACGGTGTAGCTGTGATCGCCGTAGCGCGAGTTGTTCATCATGTCCTCGTTCAGGAGGCGCACGAACGTGCGGCGGTGCTGCTCCGCGGCCGTCGAGAAGTGCCGGTGGTGCGTGAGGTCGGTCCCCGCCAGCGCCATGGACGCGGAGCGGAACGCCAGGAGCGGCGCGCCGAGGCCGGCCCAGGTGACCGCGCGATCCTGCCTCGCGAGCCGGTCCCACAGGCGGCCGAAGTGGTGGTCGAGCACCTCGTGGCTCATGCGCTCGCTCTCCAGCATGGCGAGGCCGTTGAAGTTGAAGGGCAGCTCCGCGACGCTGCGCGCGTTGTGCTTCTTCAGCGTGTCGCGCATCAGGGCCTGCAGCCGCTCGTTGCGCGGATCGTGCCCGTCCAGGCCGTCGCGCAGGTCCTTGCGCAGCTCGGTCTCGAACTCCGCCAGCAGCGGCGTCGGCACGAAGCGCGGCACGAGGTCGGTCACGAGCCGCGGCGCGAGCACGCAGTTCGCGGCCCAGCCGACCAGCAGGATCGCGAGCGCCGCGCGCGAGGTCGGCGCCAGCGCGGACACGAGCAGCGCGAGGGCCAGCACGGCGGCGAGGTACAGCGCGCTGGCGGCCCCCATCAGCCCCAGGCGCGGCAGCCAGCCGTCGTCGCCGCCCGGCAGCAGGCGCAGCGCGATCAACGCGCCGGCCGCGACCGGCAGGAGCAGGACCGCGAGCACCGCGCCCAGGCCGAGCGCCTTGCCGAGCACGAGTTGGCGCGGCCGCACGCCCAGAGCGAGCACCTGCCGCAGCGTTCCGCGCTCGCGCTCGCCGGCCAGCGCGCCGAAGGCCAGCAGGATCACGAGCAGCGGCGCCAGCAATTGCAGGCCCGTCGCCGGCGTCAGATCGCCGAAGCGGCGCAGCGACGTGGCGTCCTGCGCCGGCAGGTGCGTCGAGTGGTTCTGCGCGTGCGCCTCGAGGTAGAACGTCGTGCCGACGTAGGGCTCGATGCCGCGGTCGATCAGCGCGAGCGGCGACGACGGCTTGAACACGTAGGCGCCGTAGTGCGAAGCCGCGTGCGGGTTCTTGTCGCCCTGGCCCAGCCAGTTCTCGCGCTCGATGGCGGTGGCCGCGTCGCGTTCGGCGCGGTTGCGCTCGAGCTGCTGCCAGGCCAGCACGAGGGACACGAGCATCAGCCCGACGACCACGAGCGCTGCCCAACGGAACCGGCCGTCGCGCCACGCGTCGCGGAACTCCTTCTTGGCGATCGCCAGGATCATGGTTCGAGGTGCTCGAGGTAGGCCCGCTCCAGGTCCAGGAGCTTGATCTCCTTGGTCGAGTACTCGGCCGCCAGCCGCCCGCCGATCAGGATGCCGACGCGCGTGGCGTCCTCGCGCACGCGGAACAGGTCGTGCGTAGCCATCAGCACCGCCACGCCCTCGCCCGCCAGCCGGCGCAGGACGCGCGAGAACTCGTGCGACGCCGCGGGATCCAGTCCC
Source organism: uncultured Planctomycetaceae bacterium (assembly GCA_964552795.1). Lineage (GTDB taxonomy): Bacteria > Planctomycetota > UBA1135 > UBA1135 > JAEUHZ01. The sequence continues at coordinate 8,224 of CAZKIO010000050.1, read as the reverse complement.
GAGGTCGGCTCGTCGAGCAGCAGCGCCTTGGCCTCGGTCGCCAGCGCGAGCGCGATGCCGACTTTCTGGCGCATGCCCTTCGAGTACGTCCCCACGCGCCGCTCCGCCGCCTCGCGCGGCAAGCCGGCGCGTTCGAGCAGCTCGCGCAGTTCGCCGTTCGTGTGGCGCCGCCCGCCGAGCGTGCTGAAGTAGTCGAGGTTCTCCAGACCGCTGAAGCGCGGGTAGAGCATCACCAGCTCGGGGATGTAGGCCAGTTGGCGCCGCGCCGCGATCGGATCCGACGCCGCGTTCACGCCGTTGACGCGCGCCTCGCCCGAGTCCGGCGCGAGGAAACCCAGGAACATGTTGATGGTCGTCGTCTTGCCCGCGCCGTTGGGTCCGAGCAGGGCGTACACCTCGCCCGGCTGGACGGAGAGGTCCAGGCGATCGACCGCCAGGTGGCTGTTGAAGCGTTTGGTGAGCTGCTTGGTCTCGAGCATGAGGACAGGATCTCGTGGTCCGTCGTTGGCCGCGTGAGGCCGGGAGCGCCGAGGGATGGCGTGCTCGCGCGTCAGAGCGCGCGGCGTCCGGTCGGCGGAGGGTCGCACAAAGCCGGCCGTGCCGGCGGGCGCCGGATCGGGCGGGTGCGTCGTCGGCCGTGCGGAATCAAGGCGCAGGATGCTATCCCACGCCCGCGGCGCCTTCCTAGCGGAACCGCCCGCGCATGCGCGCGGATTCCGCCCGGCCGCGCACCCGGGCTGCCGTGCGCGGGCGGGAGCCCGGGTTTCCGCGCGTTGACGGTCTTCCCCCCTCGCTGAAGTCGGGCGGCAATCCGGCACTCGATCGAGCTGCGCGTCGTGGAACGCTAGGGGAACGGCGACGCCGTCGGGTTCGGCTACGTCGAGATCGCGCTCGATCCCGACCGAGGCCTGCGCGGCGGGCCGTCTACTTCTTGCGCGGCTCTTCGAGTCCCGCGTCCGGCCGGCGGTAGCGTCCGCCGCGGATCTGGCGGACCGTCTCGGCGAGCGCGCGCGCCGCGTTGACCACCTCGACCTGGAACTCCTGGTCGCGGTCGAGGTCGTCGTGGCTGGTCGCATAGCTGCCGAAGTAGCCGACGTAGCGGCCGACGCCCGCGTTCGGTCCGGCCGGCACGAGATCCATGTCCGTCAACCAGTCGACCAGGATGCGGCGCAGGTTCTCGACACCTGCCGCGTCGCCGTGGACGACCACCGAGAACGCGCGGCCGGCGAGGTGCTTGGGGTAGTCCCAGCCAGCCAACTCCAGCGCCTTGGCGCGCGCCGGGTCCTTGCCGCCGGTCGACGTCGGATCGGGGTTGCCGCCGTCGGCGCACACCAGGCGGTCCATCATCAGCTTCAGCACGCTCGGCGCCTGGTACCAGTTCACGGGCGTCAGGATCATGACGCCGTGCGCCTCGACCCAGCGCGGGTAGATCTCCGCCATCCAGTCGTTGACCTGCCCCATCGCATGGTTCGGGTAGCACGAGCACGGCCAGTTGCACAGCGGCATCGCCGTCGACACGCAAGCCTTGCACGGGTGGATGGCGCGGCCGTATTCGGACACGAGCAGCGAGAGATCGAGCAGGTCGACCTCGAACCCGCGCTGCGCCTCGATCGTCTTCTGCGCGAGCTGCGCCATGCGCCAGGTCTTCGACAGCTCGCCGGGACAGGTCTGGTCGCTGCGCGCCGATCCGTTGACGACCAGGATGCGAGAGCGCGCGCCCTTCTGCTTGTGCCTGCGTTCGGCCGCGCGGATCCGCTCGCGCGTCTCGAGCCACTCGACGGGCAGCCGGGCATCGGGATCCGCGAACCCCTTCCCGGCGCGGCGCGTCCGCGGGTTGCGGCGGTACTCGATGTAGCCGTCCCAGGCGACCTGGACGACCTGGTCGACCGCATCGGCGACGCCCTCGAAGGCCGGGTCGTGCAGGCGCTCGAGGAAGCGGCGCCGGAACTCCTCTGGCGTGAGCTCGACGCTGGGGTGTCCGGTCACGACGCGCGGCTTCTCGTCCTTCTTCTTCATCGCGTTCCCCAAGGGTTGGCGGCCGGCGCCATGGTGCCAACCCGCTCCGCACGCGCGCAAAGCACCATCGCCGCCCGTGCGCCGGGTCGGCACAATGCCCCCGCGGAAGGCCGCGGACGACGAGGCTCATGCAGACGGAACCCGAGTACATCCTGGGCACGGACACGGACGAGATCGCGCGTCTGCGCTTCCAGCACCGGGCGTGGGCGCGCGAGGCCTACGCCCTGTTCGACCTCGCCGGAATGCGCGGCGGGCAGTCCTGGATCGACCTTGGTTGCGGCCCCGGTTTCACCTCGTTCGAGTTGGCCGAAGTCGTGGGACGGCACGGCCGCGTGGTTGCGCGCGACGAGAGCGCGCGGTTCCTCGCGTACCTGCGTGCCGAGGCCGAACGCCGCGGGTTGCCGCAGATCGAGACCAGCCTCGGCCCCGTCGAGCAACTCGACCTCCCCGCGGGGAGCCTGGACGGCGCGTACGCGCGCTGGCTGTTCTGCTGGCTGCCCGATCCGGGCGCGGCGCTCGAACGCGTCGCGCGCGGCCTCAGGCCCGGCGGGCAGGTCGTGCTGCAGGAATACCTGGACTGGGCGGCGATGAAGCTCATGCCGCGCAGCGAGGTGTTCGACGCGGCAGTCGCGGCCTGCATGCGCAGTTGGAAGGACGGCGGCGGCCACATCGACGTCTCCGAGCGCCTGCCCGCCCTGGCCGCGGAGTGCGGGCTGGAACTGGTCCACTTCCGCCCGATCGCGCGCGTCGGGCGCGTCGCTTCGCTGGAGTGGCGCTGGCTGGGCGAGTTCTTCCACGC
>CAZKIO010000050.1:0-5309 GCA_964552795.1 uncultured Planctomycetaceae bacterium | reverse complement strand
GTACCGACGTCACTCCGCCGAACGCCAGGGCTTCAGCGGCGCCTGGAACTCCTCGGTCGGCTTGTACCTGGGGTGCGCGGCGCGACTCCAGCCGACGCGCAGCATCCCGGTCATCGTCCCGTCCTCGGCGCCCGCGGCCAGGCCCGGCTTCTCGAACGCCGCCGCGGAGTAGTACATGCCGCCGATGCCGATCGCGTGCACCAGCGCGCGCGTGCTGCGGTGCGTGACGGCCTCCGTCACGACGGACAGAGGTCCGCACTCGGGATCCGGCTCCTCGCAGTTGATGGTCGGCGGAATCCCGCGCCGGCGGATGGAGAGGCACGTCGCGACGGCCTGCAGGGCCGACGAACCCGCGCCGTGCTGGCCGAGCATCGACTTGATCGAGTGCACGGGCACGTCGGGCAGGTGGTCGCCGAAGACCTCGCGCAGCGCCAGTGCCTCGATGCGGTCGTAGGCCACCGAGGAAGAACCGTTCGCGTTGAGGAGGTCGACCTCCTCGACGTGCCACCCCGCGTCGTGCACCGCGCCGCGCAGCGCGCGCACGCAGGGCCGCAGGTCGACCTCCGCGTCCTTGTGCTTGTACTGGCGGTTGAAGCCGGCGGAGGCCTGGTGGTAGCCGGCCAGGCGCGCGTAGGTCCGGGCCTTGCGCGCGCGCGCGACGTCCTCGGCCTCGAGCAGGAGCGCTGCCGCGCCCTCGCCCAGCACGTTCCCGTCGCGACGACGGTCGAAGGGACGCGAGGCCCGGCCGGGGTCGTCGTTCCAGCGCGTGCACAGGGACTCGGATGCGTTGAGGCCGGCGAAGATCTCCGGCAGCAGTTCGCAATCGGTGCCGATGACGAGCATCCGGTCCACGGCGCCGGACTGGATCAGGCGCAGCGATTGCCCGAGCGCGTCCAGCCCCGAGTTGCAGCCCGAGGTCGTCGTGTGCACCGGCCCGCGGATGTTGAGCGTCGAGGAGACGACGCAGGCGATCGAGTGGTGGATGGCGTAGAAGGCCGTGTGCGGCGGGATGGGCGAACCGGCAGCCAACAGGGCCCGGTTCTCCATCACGCTCTCCAGATTGCCGACCGAGGTCCCGACGTGGACGCCGAAGCGCTCGGGGTCGCAGGCGTCGACGTCGATTTCCGCGTCGTGCAGCGCGAGCACCGCGGCGGCCAGCGCGAACTGCGTCGGACGCGGCGTGAAGCGCGCCATCTGCGCCCCGCGCTCCAGGTAGCGGCCCAGGTCGAAGCCCTTGACCTCGGCGCCGATCTTCGACGGGGATGCGGAGACGTCGCAACCGGTCACGGGACCGAAGCCGTGTCGGCCCGCGATCAAGGCGTCCCAGAACTCGTTGCGGCCGCAGCCGATGGCGCTGATCGGGCCGACGCCGGTGACGACCGCGCGGCGGCGTTCAGGTCTGGATTCCGTCATCGCCGCGGATTGTACGCAGGGATCCCGTGCTCACGCGTCGTCGGCCGCCGATTCCGGCCGCTTGCACAGCCGGTCGCGCTCGCTCGCCACGATCGCTTCGGCCCTCGCCGGCTCCAGGCCGGCACGTGCCAGGACCTGCTCGACGACCTCGAGCGAGGCCTCGACTTCCTGTGCCACGGCACGCGTCGCGCCGCCGGCCTCCAGCCGCGGCACGTCCGCCAGGTGCCGCGCGCGCGCGATGACCGGCACCTGCGGCGCCAACTGCCGCACGGCCCGCACCGCGCGCAGGGTCGCATCGGGATCGTTGAGCAACACCGCGACCTGGGCGGCCTGCGCGACGTGCACACGCTCCAGGATCTCGGGGCTCGACGCATCGCCGTAGAAGGCCAGGTGCCCGGCGTCGACGGACGCGCGCACGCGGTCCAGGTCCAGGTCGACGACCACGCTGGTGATCCCCGCCTCCCGCAGGGCGGTCGTCAGCGCCGCGCCGCCGACGCCATGGCCCAGGACGACGACGTGGCCCTCGAGCGGCACGCGCGAGGAAGGCGTTCCCAGCACGCGGTATCCGAACGCGCGCTCGATGCGCTTCAGGCGTCTCGCGCCCGCGGCGAGGTGCGGACCCACGCGCAGGAGCAGCGGCGTGATCAACATCGTCAAGACGCTCGCGTTGAGGAACAGCGTGCGTTCGGTCAAGCTCAGGAGACCTTCCTCGCCGCCCAGCGCGGCCAGGACGAAGCTGAATTCCCCGACCTGCGCCAGGCCCAGCCCGGCCAGCAGCGCCACGCGCAGCGGCACGCGCAGGACGAGCCCCGCGACCAGGATGAGGAGCAGCTTGCCGACGAGGAGCCCCGAGGAGAGCAGCAGCACGGCCACCGGGTCGCGCGCCATCGCGCCCGCGTCGAGCAGCATGCCCAGCGACACGAAGAACAGGCTCGTGAAGAGGTCGCGCAGCGGCAGCACGTCGGACAACGCCTGATGGCCGTACTCGCTGTCGGCCAGGACGACGCCCGCCAGGAACGCGCCCAGAGCGAGCGAGAGCCCGACCTGCGCGGTGGCCCAGGCGATGCCCGCGCCGGCCAGCACCACGGCCAGCAGGAACAGGTCGCGCCGGTGCGTGCTGGCCACGCGCGCGAAGAGCGGCGGGACGACGTAGCGCGCGAGGACGACGGTCGCGGCCATCACGAGCACGGCCAGGCCCAACGCGCCGAGGATCGGTCCGATGCCGGCGTCCCCCGCGGCCAGCATCGGCACGATCAGCATCATCGGCACGACGCACAGGTCCTGGAACAAGAGGATCCCGACGATGAGCTGCCCGTGCGGCGCGTCGATCTCGCCGCGCTCGCTCAAGCCGTTCAGGACGATGGCGGTGCTGGAGAGCGCGACGAGGAAGCCGAAGAAGAGGCCGCGCTCGAAGGTCTGCCCCAGCGCGAGCAGGAGCAGCACCGTTGCCGCGGTGGTCAGCCCGACCTGCAGGCCGCCGCCGACCAGCACCGCGCGCGCGATGCGGCGCAGCTTGGACAGCGAGAACTCCAGGCCGATCGTGAACAAGAGGAGCGCCACGCCGATCTCGGCCAGGTGCTCGATGCGCTCGGTATCCGAGATCCACCCCAGGCCCGACGGCCCGACCAGGGCGCCGGCGATGAGGAACCCGGCGATCGTCGGCACGCGCACGCGATGCAGGAGCAGCACGACGACCAGCGCCGTGGCGAGAGCGATGACGACGTCGAGGGGCACCTAGTGGGTTCCGGCGACCGTGACCGCGTCGGTCGCGAACACCGGACCCTCGACGCAGCACTTCGCGTTCGGCCAGGCCCCCATCGGACCCTCGGGTCTCGTCGGCACGGGGCAGCCGTTGCAGATGCCGACGCCGCAGCCCATCACCGTCTCCAGCGACAGCCAGCAGCGCAGGTCCTTGGCGCGCGCGAGCCGTTCGACGGCCTCGAGCATGCGCTCGGGTCCGCAGGCCAGGAGGCGCACGTCGCGCGGCAGCGAGCCGGACTTCCACAGGTGCTCGAGGAGTTGCAGGACGTTGCCGCGGAAGCCCTCCGAGCCGTCGTCGGTGCAGGTCTCGACGCGCACGCCCAGGCTCCGGAATGCGTCGAGGTCGTACAGCAGCCCCTTGCGCGCAGCGCCGTACAAGTACGTGAGCTGCTCGCGACGCGCCGCGCGCCGGCCGTCCATTCCGGCCAACGCCTGCTGGATGCCCATGTAGAAGGGCGCGGAGCCGATCCCGCCGGCGAGCATCACCCACGGCGGCCCGTCGCCGTCCAGCGCCGGCCAGCCGTTGCCCAGCGGCCCGATCACGCGCAGCGCGGTCCCCGGCGCGCACGCCGCCAGCGCCGCCGTACCGGGCCCCATGACCTTCAGCAGGAACTCGATGTCACGGCCGTCCTGCCGGTAGATCGAGAACGGCCGCGGGATGGCAGGCGAGAGCCGGTCCTCGCGCCGCAGCATGAAGAAGCGCGCGGCGCGGATCGGCGGCAGTTCGACCTCCGTGCGGACGCGCAACACGACGCCGTCATCGCCCGTGGCGCGCACGGAGACGGCTTCTCCGCGCATGGATCGGGCGTCGGGCGGGGGCGCGGGCATCGGGTTCGAGAGGATACGCTGCGGGCGCGCGCGCGCACAGTGCGCTCCCTCACCCGATGAAGACCTTCGAAGACGTGGTCCGCGGCGAACGCGCCGTGGCGCGCATCCACGAGGACGAGGCGCACCTCGCCTTCCTCAACCCCTCCCCGATCCGGCCGGGGCACACGATCGTGCTCCCCAAGCGCGTCGAGCCCTACCTGTTCGACATGGAGTCGGACGCGTACGACGCGCTGTGGCGGGTGGTGCGCCGGGTCGCACGGCACCTGCGCGCCCGCGTTCCTTGCGAACGCGTGTGCGTGGCGGTCGTCGGCTGGCAGGTGCGGCACGTGCACGTGCACCTCGTGCCGACCGACGCGGACGGGGAGTTCCCGCCCTTGCCGGGGACCCCCGCCGATCCGGCCGAGCTGGAGCGGCTCGCGCGCGCGATCGGGCCGCTCGGCGACTGAGCGGCGCTCTCCGTTGATGTCGCCGCGCCCGGGGGGCACCCTGGCGGCGCGCATGCCCCGCATCCGGATCGTCCCGACCCAGTTGTGGTCCGAGAAGCACCTGCTCGGCGCGCTCGCGGCCGTCGGGTTCCCGCACGCCGAGGTCCATGCGCAGGGCGCGCCGCTGCTCTCGTGGCGCGGGTTGCCGCTGGGGCCGAACGCGAACGTCGTCTTGCGGCGCCAGTCGATCGGGTCGGCCGGCGACGACCTGGGCTTCGTGCGCAACGAACACGGCACCTACGACGCGGTCGTATCGGAGATCCACTTCTTCCGCTTCGACAAGCGCTGGATCGAGGACCTCGAGCGGCGACACGCGGAGCTCGCGCGGGCCGACGGCGTGGCGGCGCCGCCGCACGTGCGCCTCGACCAGGCCGCCGCGGACGCGCCCACCGAGGTCGACGCGAGCGCGCGCGCGCGCGGCGCCGAGCGGGCCGTGCGCGCGGACCGGGATGCCGACCGCGACGCGGCCGTCGCGCGCAGCCTGGCCGTGGGGACGCTCGAGGGGCTGCGCAAGGAGCAGTCGCGCTTCGGGCGGATCGGCTGCCTCTTGGGCCTGTTCCTGCCGCCCGTCCTGTGGTTCGTGCTGGCCGGCCTCCTGCCCGAGCTGCGCAGCGGCGGCGGTTTCATGGGCGTCGTGGCGCCGCTGTGGTTCATCACGCTGGTCCTCGTGTCGATCGCGGCAGCGAACAAGACGCAGCGCGCGGCGCGCGAGCTGGCGGCGCGCCTGCCGTCCTCGGAGCAGGCCCGCGCCGCCGCCGTTTCCCTGCTCGAGTCCCGCCGCAAGCCGCCGGGCGCGAAGGCCGAGGACGCGCAGGTGAAGAG
>CAZKIO010000049.1:0-34965 GCA_964552795.1 uncultured Planctomycetaceae bacterium | reverse complement strand
CGAGCTCGATCTCGTACTCGCCGCGGGTCTTGATGTCGATCTCCCAGCCGCACAGCCGGCTGGCGAGGCGCACGTTCTGGCCGCGCTTGCCGATCGCCAGCGACTGCTGGTCCTCCTCGACGAGCACGACGGCCGACTTGGTCTCGATGTCGGGGTAGATGTTGTCGAGGTGGATCGTGGCCGGCTTCAGCCCGTTCATGATCAAGGTCTCGAGCGAGTCGCTCCACTTGATCACGTCGATGCGCTCGCCGCGCAACTCGTCGATCACGGCCTTGATGCGCGAGCCGCGCACGCCGACGCAGGCGCCGATCGAGTCGATCTTGGGGTCGCCCGACAGCACCGCCATCTTCGTGCGATAGCCGGGCTCGCGCACCACGCGCTTGATCTCGATGATCCCGTCGGCGATCTCGGGGACCTCCAGCTCGAACAGCCGGCGCACGAGGTCGGGATGGGTGCGGCTGACCAGGATCTTCACGCGCGAGCCGTCCTTGCGGACCTCGACGATGATGGCGCGGATCCGGTCTCCGGGGTTGAAGTTCTCGGAGCGGACGCGATCCTCCTTGCCGAGGTAGGCCTCGACCCGCCCGAGGTTCACGACCATGTGGTCGCCCTCGAAGCGCTGGACCACGCCGTTGACGAGCTGCCCGACGCGACCTTCGTACTCCTCGAACAGCACGTCGCGCTCGGCTTCGCGCAGGCGCTGCTGGAAGCCCTGCTTGACGGCCTGCGCGGCGATCCGGCCCAACTCGGCCAGCTCGATCTCGTACTCCTCCTCGTCGTCCTCCATCCGCACTTCGCCGGTCTTGCGGTCGATCTGCACGAAGAGGTCTTCGCCGACGCCCAGGCGCTTGCGCACGCCGGCGGCCAGGGCCTCCTCCAGGCCGCGGAAGATGACGTCCTTGGGGATGTCCTTCTCGCGGTGGATGATGTCGATCATCCGCAGGAGGTCTTCGGGGTTCATGGGAGGATGGTGTGCGTTGTCGGGAGCCGTTCCGGTGCGGCGTTCGGGGCGTGGGGAGGCCAAAGCCTCCCCCCACCCCCAGCGACCGGGGGCTCCGCGGGCGTTCAGTCGAAGGGACGGGGTCCGGGGAGACCCGGGAGTGTGACCGATGCGGTCTTGGGAGTCAATCGGTGCGCGCGGACGCGCGCGCGTTCGCGCGGTCCGGTGCGCCTCTGCGCTCGTGTTCCCGTGGATCCTGGCCGGTTTTCAGCGTGCGCCGGCCGTCGAGGAGCTCGGCGCGCGCGACCCCGCGACGGCCGAACGGGCGTTCGCGCGCGCGTCCGCCGAGGCGGATCGGGCCCTCGAGGGCTGCGCCGGTCTTTCCGCGCACGAACGCCGCATGCGTGCGGAACTCGTGCGCGCGGCCGGCGGCGAACGGTCGGTCGGCGCGGCCCTCGCGCACCTGGACGATCCCGACGCGCAGGTCCGCGCGACGCTGGCGCGCTTCCTGGCGCGCACGGATCTGGGAGCCGCCACGCGCGACGCCCGTCTCGCGAGCCTCGGGCGACTCGCGCGCGAGGATCCCGAAGCGTCCGTGCGCGCCGCCGCGCTGCGCGGTTGGACGGGGCTGGGCGGCGGCGCGGCCGCGCGCGCGCTGGCGGATTTCGCGCGCGAGGGTCCCGCTGCGGAGCGCGCGGCCGCGTGGTCGCTCCTGGGCGACGCGCCCGAGGCCGCGGGCCCCGCCGCCGCGCTGCTGCGCGAACGCGGCGACGATCCCCGGCTCCACCCGCTCGTCGTGCGCGCGCTGGCGGCGGGACCCGAGGGCGCGGCGGATCGCGAACGGATCCTCGTCGCGACGGGGCTGTGGCGCGCGGAGCCCGAGGCGCGCGCGGCGGCGGCGCTCGCGCTGGAGCGCTACGCCCGTCGCCTGGCGCAGATCGGCGATCCGGGCCGCGCCGTGCGCGAACTGCAGCGCCTGGAGGCGTCCGGGATCCGACATCCCGTGCTGCAGGAGGAGTGCGCGCGCGCCGCGCTGGCTTCCGCCCGCGATCCGCGGGCCGCGCTGGCCGCCGCGGACGCGCTGGAGCGCGGCAAGCACGCCTGGGAGGCGCCCGAGGACGCGGAGCTGCGCCGCATCCGCGCCGCGCGGCTGGCGGCCTGCGCGCGCATCGGCCTGGAGGAGCCGCAGGCCGCGCGCGAACGGCTCGACGCGGCCCGCGACCGCGCCCGGGCGTTGCTGCGACTGCGCCTGGACCAGGCCGGCGTCGCCGGGGCGCAGGCCCACGGGAACGCCTGGTCGGAGCTGGCCCAGATCGAGCTGTGCGAGGCCGTGCGCGTGCTGGCGCAGGGCGCCGAGCCCGACGCCGCCGACGCCGTCGCCGCGCTCGATGCGTTCCACGTCGCCGCGCTGCGGGCGCAGATCACGGCGCTGCGCGCGGAGTTGTCGCCCGCGGACGGCCTGGACCGCCTGCTCGGCGCGGGCGACTCGGCGGTCGAGCTCCTGCTGGACGCCGAGCCGCACGGAGCGTGGACGCCCGCGCGCCAGCTCGCCGTGCGGCTGGCGCTGGGCCGCGCGCTGGCGGCCGCCGCGCCGCGCGAGGCGCTGGGCTTCGAACCCTGCGAACGGCGCGGCGCGGCGGCCGCCGACGCGCACGCGGGCGAGCGTCGTTCCCTGCTGATGGAGGTGCTGCGCGCGGTGCTCGACCGCGCGCAGGAGCGCTACGCGCGCGTCGCGCTGGCGTCGGAACGCGCCGGGCACGAGCGCGCGGGCGGACCTCCCGCGCGGCTGCGCGACGCGGCGCTCGAGGCGCGCCTCGTCCTGGAGCGCGCGTGGGGCGAGCTGGCGCAGGCGCAGGGCGGCGAGGAGGAACCGCTCGCCGACGTGCGCGTCGCCTCCTGGCTGTGCATCACGACGGCGCGCGCGCTGCGCGACGCGGGCCGCGGCGCGGAGGCGCGCGCACTGCTCGCGCGGGCGCGCGACGACCTGGAGGCCTCGGGGGCGGCGCAGCGCTGGCTGTGGGGCCTGGAGATGCTGGCCGAGATCGAGGCCGCGACCGGCGCGTCGTTCACCGACGACGAGGAGCCGGGCAAGGCCGAGGTCGAGCTCCTGCGCGCGGTCGAGCGCCTGCAGGCGCTGGAGGACGAGCTCGTGGAGCGGCGCGCGCCGTCGCGCTCGATCGAGATCGTGCGCGGCCAGCGCGCGAGCGCGCTGGTGTCGCTGGCGGTCAACGCCAACGTGCGCATGCGCCGCCCCGAGCGGGCGCTGGAGTACTTCGAACGCGCCTGGACGCTGCGCCAGGACGACTTCATGCGCGCGCTGCTGGCCTGCTACCGCGCGCGCTCGGGCCGCGCCGAGGAGGCGCGTGCGCTGCTCGCCGCGACGCAGCCGGGACCCGGCACCTACTACAACATCGCCTGCACGTGGGCGCTCCTGGGCGAGCGCGAGGCGGCGCTCTCCATGCTGCGCCGCGAGATCCTGGAGAACCACGCGGCGGGCGGCGGCCGCGAGCGCCAGAAGGCCTGGGCGCGCAAGGATCCCGACCTCGCTTCGCTGCGCGGCGATCCCGCGTTCCTCGAATTGGTGGGGGAGTGATGACGGGGATCGTGCACACGACGGGCAAGGGACGGCGCTGGCTCGCGGGCGGGCATCCGTGGCTGTACCGCGACGACGTGGCCACCGCGGGCGCCGAGCCGGGCGACGTCGTGGCCGTCGTGGGGCCCGGCGGCGAGACGCTCGGCCACGGCCTCTACAGCGCCGCGTCGCGCATCGCTGTGCGCCTCGTCTCGCGCGACGGCGTCGCGCCCGACGCGGAGTTCTGGTCGCGGCGCGTGCGGCGCGCGATCGCGTCTCGCCGCCGCGCGCGCCTGCTCGATCCGCGCGGCGCCTGCCGCCTGATCGCGGGCGACGCGGACGGGATCCCGGGCCTGGTCGTCGATCGCTACGCGGACGTGCTCGTCGTGCAGAGCGGAACGCTGGGCGCGGACCGCCTGCGCGACGCCGTGCTGGACGAGGTCGCGCGCGAGCTCGAGACGGCCGTCGCGTGCGTGTTCGAGCGCTCCGACGGCGCGGCGCGCAAGCTCGAGGCGCTCGAGCCGCAGGTGGGTCCGTTGCGCGGGACGCCGCCGGCGGAACTGCTGGTCGAGGACGACGGCCTGGTGTACGAGGTCGACGTCGTGCACGGGCACAAGACCGGGCACTACCTCGACCAGCGCGAGAATCGTCGCCTCGCCGGCGCGCTGGCCAGAGGCGCGGACGTGCTCGACGCGTTCTGCTACGACGGCCTGTTCGCGATCCGCGCGGCGCTCACCGGCGCGCGCCGCGTCGTGGCGCTGGACCAGGCGCAGGCCGCGCTCGACCGCGGGCGGCGCAACGCCGAGCGCAACGGCGTCGCCGACCGCGTGAGCTTCGAGCGCGCCAACTGCATGCAGGACCTGCGCGCGCGCGCGGACGCGGGCGAGCGCTACGGCGTCGTCGTCGTCGACCCGCCGGCGTTCGCGCGCAACCGCCGCGAAGCCGGCGGCGCCGAGCGCGGGTACATCGAGCTGAACCGCCGCGCGTACACCCTGCTCGCGGACGGCGGCGCGCTGGTCAGCGCGTCGTGCTCCTACAACGTGCGTCCGGCCGAGTTCCTGTCGTTCCTGGCGCGCGCTGCGCACGCGGCCGGCGTCGAGGCGCGGCTGGAGGACCTGCGCGGGGCGCCGGTCGACCACCCGTTCCTGCTGACGCTGCCCGAGAGCTCGTACCTGAAGTGCGCGTTCGTGCGCGTCGGGGTGCGCTGACCGGCGTCAGAACCGCGTCAGTGCGACGGCTTCCGTGGCCGAGAAGCGCGCGGCCGCGGTGCCGTCGAGCACATACGCCTGCGCGTAGAACGTGCGGCCGATCAGGACCGGATCGTGCGGGATGGCGATCGTCGCGGAGCCGAAGCCGCCGCCCGCGCCCGCGCCCCCGAGCGGCCCGATCCGCCGGAGCACGAGCGGACCGCGCAGGTCGAGGTACGCGCGCATGCCGTGGAACAACTCGCCACCGCTCACGCTGGTCTCTCCGAACGCGAGGATCGCCCGCCGGCCGGCCAGGCCGCCGTCCAGCGCGACGGTGAAGCGCGGGTTCCCGAGGAAAGGCGGCTCGACCGCGACGAGTCGCGGAACGAAGCCGCCGGTCCCCGCCGTGCCCACCCCGAAGAGCTGCGGCACGCGCGGGGAGCTCTGGTTGAGCGCGGGATGGTCGAACGGCGCCTGCCCGCTCGCGACGCGCGGATCCGTGAGCGGTCGGCGCAGGAAGGCCGCCAGGTTGGCGCGCTGCTGCACGGACAAGTTCAGCGGGAAGATGTTCGGATCCTTGTTGGGCGCGTCGAAGTCGCCGCCGCGGTTGTAGAAGTCGATGACCTGTTCGAGCGTCGCGAAGCGGCCCGTGTGGAAGTACGGCGCCCGCAACTCCACGTTGCGCAGGCTGGGCACCTTCATGCGGCCGCGGTCCGCATCGTCGCCGGTGACCGCGAAGCGCCCCGGGTCGTCCGCCTGCGGCCGCACGCCGATGTAGCGGAACTGGTCGTTGGTCAGCCGCGGACCGTTGTGGCAGGTCGCGCAGCGGCCCGGGCCGTCGAACACGATCAGACCGGCGTTCTCCTGTGGAGTGAGCGTGAACGGGTCGGCCATGCCCGCCAGCAGCACGTCGAACGGCGCCTGGTTCGAGACCAGCGTGCGCTCGTAGGTCGCGATCGCCAGCGCGATGCGCGTGCCGGAGACCTCGCTCGAGCCGAAGGCCTCCTGGAACAGCTCGGGGTAGCTCCGGCCGGCGATCCACGCCGCGAGCGGCGCCGGAATCGACGGCGAGAGCCGCAGGGGGGCGACGCCGGCGATCTTCGCCGCGACCTCGACCCAATCGCGGCCGACATGGCCCATTTCGACGTCGCTGACCGGCGGGAGGAGCACCTGGCTCTCGAGGCTCGCGCGCGCGGGCAGCACGACCCGATCCGTCACGGGATCCCGGAACTCCGTGCCGGCACGGCCGTCCCACAGCACGTTCGGGACGTAGGCGGCGTTGATCAGGCTGGGCGACTTGCGCGGCGTGATCTGCGTGCCGAGCCGGAAGAACGGCGCGAGAGCGTAGACGCCGTCCGCCTCCGTGCGCGGCACGCCCGGCGAGCCGAAGACGTCGTCCGCGTTCCCGCCGACTCCATCCGGTCCTGGATGCGCGGTCGCGCTCGAGGTGCGCGGATCGGAACCTCCGTGTCCGAAGACGTGGCAGCTCCCGCAGGCGGTCGTGTTCGTGCTCGACAACTGCTCGTCCCAGAACAGCGTCCGGCCGAGGTTCGCCTTGGCCGGGGTGATCGGGTTGCCGGGCGGGAACGGTGGCGGCGGCAGGGGGCCGAGCGCGCCGGCCTGGGAGCGTGCGATAGCGATCAGCGCGACGAGCGCACTGCCGGCGAGGACGAAGCGAACGGTCATCCTTTCATTTCTCTCAAGGATCGATCGGAGAGGGACGGCTGCGGCAGGAGGAGCTTCGCGGCGGCGGCTGCGCTGGAGGGGCGACGGGATCCCGCCGCCCGGACGGGAGGAATCGCAACCACCGTGCCGCGCGGATCGGCCGCCCGCAGGCGCGCACGCTCACCGGGGCGCGGACAGCGCTTCGAGCTCGGCGCGCGCCTGCGTCGCGATCTCGCCCCTGGCGGGAGCCGATCCGCACAGCTCGAGCGCGCGTTCGAGCGCGGCACGCGCGGCGTGGCGCTCGCCCAGGCGCGCGTGAAACGTCCCCGCGCGCAGCCACAGCAGCGGTTCGTCCGGTTGCAGTTCCAGCGCGATCCCGGCGTGGCGCGCGGCCTCGCTCCAGCGCTGCTCGGAAGCGTGCGCGAGCGACAGCACGCGGTGCACCTGCGGACTGCGCGGCCAGACCTCGGCGACGGACGTGAGCTCGCGAATCGCTTCGGGCACGCGGCCCGCTTCCAGGAGCGCCGCGCCGAGCTGGAAGCGCCAACCGGTCTCGACGCGGCCGGCGGCCTCGCCCAGGCGCACGGCGCGTTCGATGCGCTCGAGCGCCTCGCGCTTGTGCTCCGCGCGCCGCGCCGTATCGAGGTCCGCCATCTGCCCGGCCACGAGCCCCAGGCTGACCTCGAAGGCCGGACCCGGCGCCACGCGCAGACCGTGCTCGGAGAGGGCCCGCGCCTCCTGGAGCAGCCGGCGGCGCACGGCCGGATCCGTCGCGCCGGCCGAGCGCACCAGCTTCCACGAGGCCAGGTTGCGCAGCGGGTGCGCCGCGTCGGGATCGACGGCGAGCGCGTGCGACCACAGGCTCTCGGTGTCGCGCCACACGCGCGCCTGTGCGCGTGTCGCCACCGCGAGCACCAGCACGATCGCGAGGCCGGCCACGCGCGCGGCCGCGGCGTGTCGGCGCGCCAGCGCGACCAGCCCGGAACCCGCCAGCAGCGCGAACGGCAGACACGCGAAGTACGAGTAGCGGTCGGCGACGAGTTGCGGACCGGCCTGCGCCACGCCGCTGACGGGCGACAGGATGACGGCGTACGCGACCCACGCCGCGAGCAGTGCCGGGTACCGCCGGCGCAGCAGGACGAGCGCGGCCGTGATGCCGAGCGTCGCGAGCGCGGGGAGGAGGTACCGCGCCGCGAGCCAGGCGTCCGGCAGCTCGCGCACGGGAACGAGGTCGCTCGGCCACAGCGTCTTGCCCAGGTAGAACGCGAGCGCGTACGCGGCCTGCAGCGCGCGCTCGAGCGGTCCGTGGCGATCGAGACCGAGCAGGGCGTCCTCGGCGCCGGCCTGCGCGCGCAGGGCCAGCGCGGCGAACACCAGCGTCAGCGCGACGAACGGGAGCTTGTCGAGCAGCATGCGCCGCCCGGCGCGCGGCCAGCGTCGCAGCGGGTAGACGTCGATCAAGAGGAACAGCGCCGGCAGGACCATGGCCGACGCCTTCGAGAGGAGCGAGAGCAGCGCGCAGGCGAGCGCGATCGCGTACCAGCGGCCCGCGCGCGCCTCGTCGGCCTCGGCATGGCGCACCCACGCGTGCGTCGCGAGCACGAAGAACAGGCCGCCCAGCACGTCGCGCCGCTCCGTGATCCAGGCCACGGACTCGACGCGCAGCGGATGAACCGCGAAGACGAGCGCCGCGAAGGTCGCGCCGAGCCACACGCCCGGATCACCGGGCGCCGCGCCCAGCGCGCGCGCCAGGAGGCGCCGCGCGAGGAACCACAGCGCCAGCGCCGTGCCGGCGTGCAGCGCGAGGTTCGTGGCGTGGAACCCGCGCGCGTCGAGACCCCACACGCTCCAGTCCAGCGCCAGCGTCAGCCACGAGAGCGGCTGGTAGTGCCCCATGTGGAACGTCGTGAACATCCACGCGAGGTGCGCGCCCGAGAGCCCGCGCCAGGCGTGGTGCTCTGTGAAGTTGCGGTCGTCGTCCCACTGCACCCAGTCGGCCGACAGCACGGGCCAGAACGCGGCCGCGGTCACGCTCGCGATCAGCAGCAGGGCGACCCACGCCGGCCGTGTGCCGGGTGCGGACGCGCGCGCGGTCGAGGAGTCCGTTGCGGGCCGCAAGCGTCACTCCGCGAGGCGCACGAGCCGCGGATCGCGGCGCGAGAAGTGGCGCCAGAAGCGTTCCTCGTCGAGCTTCCCATCGTCGCGGATCAAGAGCGCACCGCGCCGATCGGGCGCCGCGATCAGACCCTCGCGCTGCCAGTCGGGCAACAAGCCCTTGCGCACGACCATGCGCTGCGTCTCGAAGTCCTGCGTGAAGTCCATGTCGAAGTCCGCGTAGCGCTGCTCCTTGCGCAGCGTCGCGCCCGCGATCCAGCGCACGGCGTCGTACGGATCCTGCAGCAGCGTGCTGAGCAGGTACGGCATCCAGCCGGTGCCCGAGATCGCCCGCGCCGGATCCCAGCCCAGCGCCCAGGCGATCAGGGCGCGCGTTCCCGCGTCGCCCTCCAGCGCCCACAGCACCGCCGCCGACGTCGTCTCGCGGTCGGGATCCAGCGGCGGCCGCTCGATGCCGTACCACGCGTGCAGGCGATCCGCGGTCCAGCCCAGGCTGCGGTCGAGGTGGCACAGGTTGCACGCGTCCGGCCGCCCGGAGAGCACGCTCGCGCGCACGTCGGGGCTGGTGATCGTGTGGCTGCGGATCGCCTTGGTGAGGCCGTACACGTTGTACGGCATGTGGCAGTTCAGGCAGTCCGCGCCCGACGAACCCGGCGCGTGCCGCGTGTGCTCGCGCAGGCGCTCGGGCTCGCCGTAGTCCGCGTGGCACTGCAAGCAGGCCTCCGGCCCGTCCATGCCGCGCTTCAACTGGTCGTCGGCCCACTGCGCCGGCGGGCGCGGGTCGCCCGCGGAGGGATGCATCTCGTGGCACGAGAGGCAGCTCATCGTGCCGCGCTGGTGGCACGGCGACTCGACGAGTCCGTTCGACTCGCGCCCCGAGACGCGCACGATCCCGTCGGGCCAGAAGGCCTCGGCCAGGAGCTCGGGGTTGCGCTCCAGGAACGCGCGCGCCTCCGGCGGATTGCGCTCCGCGACCCCGCGCAGCAGCGGGCGCGTGGCCTCGGCGTCCTCGCCCGGCCGGTAGGCGAAGCCCTCGCGGCGCCAGCGCGTGCGCTGTTCGGGCGTGGTCAGCGGCCGGAAGCCGTGGCACTGGCCGCACACCTCGGTCGAGCGCACGTGATCGAGGTGCTGCGGGTCCACCAGCGTCGGTTCGACCGCGTCCGGCGCGCGCTCGTGCTCGGGCGTGCGGTGGAACGCCACGTGCGCCGCGCCGGGGCCGTGGCAGGCTTCGCAAGCGATGCCCAGGTCGGCCACGCGCACGGCGCCGTCCGAAGCGTGTTCGGGCGTGCCGTTCGTCGCGTGGCACTTGATGCACGTCTGCGTCCAGCGGCCTGCTTCCGACGCGGTGTGCAGCGTCGGCGGCATCAGGAACAGCGTCTTGCGCGGCACCCATTGCGCGCGAGCGACGTGCCACACCAGCGGCAGCGGCTCCATGCCGTCCTCGCCCTCGGGCTCCATCCAGTAGAGCTGGTAGTGGTGCGAACCGGTCGTCAGCACGACGCGGCGCCGCGGACCCGCCGCCTCGCCGGCGGGCGTGGTCGGCGTCGCGAAGAGCGCCTGGTCCTCGCGCTCGAGCCGCCAGGCTCGGCCCTCCAGGATCGGCGTCGAGCCGGCGAACGGCGCCAGCACCGCGGCCGGCGTCGCCGCCTGCGTCATGCGGCTGTGGTACGACGCCGCCCACGACGCGTGGTTCGAGGCGTGGCATTCGCCGCAGGTCTCGGCGCCGGCGTAGCCTTCGTCGCGCGCGAGGACCGGAACGCCGCGCGCGGCGCGATCGCCGGGTCGGGCCGCGGCCAGGCCGACCGCGAGCAGCGCGCACGACGCAGCGAGAGCCCAGGCGGCCGCGGCGCGGCGGCCGCGTGCGGACGGGTCGGGGGGTGCGGGCGGAACCTTGCGCGGGGCGGACATGGGACGCGGCGCACGAGCGTAGTGCGCGGCGCCCGCCCGAGGGAACCGGGATAGGGTTCGTGGGCGGTCGAGCACCCCGCGGCCCTGCCCGAAGGTGCAATGGCAGACCCGCCGGCAGCGGGGGAGCATGGAACCACCAGGCTGGACCACGGCCGCCGCCAGGGCTCGCACATGGAGCCCAGGCGGAGGCAGCCCGGCCCCGACCTCCTCAACCCCACCAGCACGCCGGCCCCGGCCGCGCGCACCTCACCCCCCGGCGCAAGGCCGGGATCCAAGGAACGATCGATGAAGAAGCACAACCTCCCCGCGGGCAAGGCGCTGGCCGTGGCCTCGAGCCTGGTCTGCCTCGCCGGCGCCGCGTCCGCCCAGGGCCTGATGGCGACGAGCGGCGTGATCGTGGCGACCAACGACGACCCGGTGCCCGACGCGACCGGCACGCCGATCCCGGGGTTCACCTTCGGCGGCAGCGGCGCCCTGAGCGACAACGTCGTGCTCGACGAGAGCGGCAACATCTTCTTCCGCGGACGCTTCCAGGACTCGGGCGGCAGCCTGAACCCCTGGGACGATCGCGCGTTCTTCTACGGCTCGTCGCGCGCGACGCTGCGCATGGTCGTCCGCGGCGGCGACCAGGCGCCGGGCCTGGCGTCGGGCGTCCTCCTGCGCACCACGACCGGCTCGAGCTCGTCGTTGGGCGGCAGCCCGCGCCTCGGCCCCGACGGGCGCACGTTCTGGGGTTCGACGATCTACGACGGCGGCGTCAACATCACGTCGGCCAACGACTCGGCGATCTTCGGCGGGTTCCTCGGTTCGCAGACGGTGCTCGTGCAGAAGGGCGACGTGGCGGCCGGCACCGGCGGCGCGACCTTCGCGCAGGCGTTCAACTCGCCGAGCCAGCAGACGACGGCGATCAACCGCAACGGCCACATCGCCTTCCAGGGCACCCTCGTCAACGGCACGGGCGTCCCGCCGGTCACGACCACCTCGGGCATGAACAACCAGGCCGGCATCTGGGCCGGCCTGCCGGGCGCGCTGGAACTGGTGGCGCGCAAGTCCGATCCGGTCTCCGGCCTCGGCGGCGCGGTCGCGATCGACACCTCGGCGACGATCGGCTTCATCGTGCAGACGAACACGTCGAACAAGGTCTTCTACGAGGTCGTCCTGTCGACCACGCAGGGCGCTCCCGCGGCCAACGTGGCCAACGACCGCGCCTACATGGTGCACACGCCCGGCGCGGGCAGCGTCAAGCTCGTGCGCGAGGGCGACGACGCTCCGGGCACCTTCGACCCGTTCTCGAGCACGTTCGCCACGTTCAACGCGATCAGCGGCGACTCCTGGTCGATCGGCACGGGCGCGGCGTCGTTCCTGCGCGACGACACCGTAATCTTCCAGACCGAGCTCCGCGGCGGCGACGTGGTCGCGAACGTCAACGACCGGGCCCTGTACCGCGGCACGACCGCGGGCCTGACCATGGTCGCGCGCAAGGGCCAGCCCGCGCCCGGCACGGACGCGGTGTGGTCCGTGTGGAACAACGTCAGCGTGATGCACAACGCCAGCGGCCAGATCTGCTTCCAGGGGACCGTCTCCGGCGGCACTTCGACGGCAACGGACGACTCCGGCGTGTGGGCCGGCTTCCCGGGCTCGCTCTCGCTGGTCCTGCGCGAGGGCGCGGTCGTCCCGGGCACCGGCGGCAGCATCGCGGGCAACCTCTCCGGCACGGCGATCTACTTCAACGACCTGGGCCAGGTGCTCTTCAACGTCTCGCTCTCCGGCGGGACGATCACCGGCACCGCGCTCTTCGCCTGGGATCCGGTGCTGGGCCTGATGCCGGTCGTCCTGCCGGGTGACCAGATCGAGGTCGCCCCGGCGGTGTTCAAGACCGCGAGCGGCTTCGGCGGCGTCCAGTTCAACAACACCGACGGCGCCGCGCTGCACTTCGGCCACAACGGCCGGATCGGCCTGCGCGTCGGACTGTCCGACGGCACGAACGTGCACATGATCGCCTGCCTGCCGCAGTCGACGCCCAGCACGCCCTACTGCTTCGGCGACGGCAGCGGCACGGCCTGCCCGTGCGGCAACGTCGGCGCGGCCGGCAACGGCTGCCCGAACAGCCTGAACGCGTCCGGCGCGAACCTGGCCGGCTCGGGCGTCGCCAGCATCAGCTGCGACACCTACCTCCTGAGCGGTTCGGGCATGCCGAACAGCTCGGCGCTGTACTTCCAGGGCACAGGCACCGTGGCCCTGGGCGCCGGCGTCACCTTCGGCGACGGCCTGCGCTGCGCGGGCGGCGTCGTCACGCGTCTGGGCACGAAGGTCAACTCGGCCGGCGCCTCGCAGTACCCCGCGACGGGGGACCTGTCGGTGGCCGTCCGCGGCCTCGTCACGGCGCCCGGAACGCGCACCTACCAGATCTGGTACCGCAACGCGGACCCCAGCTTCTGCACGCCCGACACGTTCAACCTGTCGAACGGCGTCGAGGTCACATGGGTCCCATGATCTGAACGCCTGGCCGCCGGCGCCTGACCGGCGGTTCGTGTTGGGAAGCCTCGAGCGGGCTGCGGCGGACACCGCAGCCCGCTCCTTCGTCGGGCCGCCTGCGCGCCCTCGACGATCCGGCTTCCGCGGGTTCCAATGTCCGCGGCGGCAGGGCGGCGGCGGCGTGCCGCGCGCGGCCGCCGCGGACATCCATCGAGGAGGTGGAGCGTGTTGAGAAACGCAGGGGTGTTCGTGCTGGCCCTGGCGGCCTGCCGGACGAGCGACGAGGCACGGCGCGCGGAGGCCGCTCCGGCCGCCGACCAGGCGATCCCGGCGACCCCGCTGGTGATCGCGCGCGCCGAGGCACCGGCCGCTCCGCGCGGCGCAGACGCGCGCGCGCGGTGGGTCCACGACCGGATCGCGGCGCACGCCGAGGCCATGAACGCGTGGATGACGCCCTACCGCGCGCTCAAGACGCCGGACGAGCGGCGCGAGTACACGCGCGAGCATCCGCGTCCGGACGCCGCGCTGGTCGCCCAGGAGCTCTGGCCGCTGGTCGAAGCCGACGCGCGCGACGACGCCGCGTTCCAGGCGCTCGACTGGCTGCTGCGCAACGACCGCAAGCAGCGCGCGCGCGCCAGCGAGTTCCTGATGGAGGGATTCCGGGCCGACGCGCGCGTCGCCGGCTTGGTGCCCATGCTGGGGCGCACGGGCGAGGACCTGCAACCGCTCGAAGTGCTGGCCGAGGAGAGCCCGCACCGCGAGGTGCGCGGCCTCGCGCTCTACGAGCAGGTCTCGCGCCTGAAGGACGCGGAAGCGCCGGACGAAGCGCGGATCGTGGCGCTGCTCGAGCGCATCCGCGACCAGTACGGCGACATCCAGCGCGGCCGCCGCACGCTGGGCCAGTCCGCGGGCGGCGACCTGCGCGAGATCCAGCACCTCTCCGTGGGCAAGGTCGCTCCCGACATCGTCGGCGAGGACATCGACGGCGTGGCCTTCAAGCTGTCGGACTACCGCGGCAAGCTCGTGCTGCTGGACTTCTGGGGCGACTGGTGAGGCCCCTGCCGGGCCCTGTACCCGCACGAGCGGTCGCTCGTGGAAGAATACGCCGGCAAGCCCTTCGCCCTGATCGGAGTCAACAGCGACTCGGACCGCGACCAGGTCAAGGCGGTCATCGCCGAGAAAAGCCTGAACTGGCGCTCGTTCTGGAACGGCGGAAGCACCAGCGGTCCGATCTCGACCGACTGGAACGTGCGCGGCTGGCCGACGGCCTATCTGATCGACGCCAAGGGCGTGATCCGCTGGAAGTCGGTCGGCGTGGATGGCGACGTCCTGAGCGCCAAGATCGCCGAGTTGATGAAGGAGACGGAGTCGGGCACCTGACGCCGCGCGGCTCCATCCTGGCCTGCAGCGTGCGCGGCTGCGGCGCTCCGCTCGAGCGGAGCGCCGCAGCGCTCGTTTGCGCGCACGGGCACACCTTCGACCGCTCCCGCAGCGGCTACGTCAACCTGCTCGGGCCGCAGGACTCGCGCGCGCGCGACCCGGGCGATTCGCGCGAGGTCGTCGCCGCGCGCCGCGCGCTGCTCGACGCGGGACTCGGCGCGGCGCTGGAGGAGGCCGTCGCCGGGTTGATCGAGAGCATCGCGCCGTCCGCCGGTACGGTCGTGCTCGACGTCGGCTGTGGCGAGGGCCACTTCCTGGCCGCGACCGTGCGACGCTTTCGATGCACAGGCTGGGGCCTGGACCTCTCGCGCTCGGCGATCGACGCCGCCGCGCGGCGCCACCCCGGCTGCGGCTGGATCGTGGCCAACGCCGACCGCCGGCTGCCGATCCTGGACGCGAGCGTCGATCTCGTGCTCTCGATCACCGCGCGCCGTTCCGCGGCCGAGTTCGCGCGCGTGCTGCGGCCGCAGGGGCACGTCCTGATCGCGGTGCCGGCGCCGGACGACCTCGCCGAACTGCGCGCCGAGGTCCTGGGCGCGGCGCATGCGCGCGATCGCCTGGGCGCCGTGGAGGAGGAACTCGGCGCCGCCTTCCGGCTCGTGGAGCGGCGCGCGGCCCGGGCCCAGGTGCGCCTGGAAGCGCCGGACCTCGCGCGCCTCGCCGCGGTCACCTACCGCATGGCGCGCGCGCGCCAGAGCCTGCGGCTGGCGGCGTTGGACGCGCGCAGCGTCACGACCAGCCACGACCTGGGCCTGTTCGCGCGCGGAGGTCCGCAGTCGGCGGCGCCGGCGGACGGCGGGAGCCGCATCCGCGCCTGAGCGCGGCGCGCGCCCGTGGCTCCGCGGCCCCGATTCTGGAATACTCTCGCGCTTGCGCGGAACGGAGTCCGCGCCCGGACATGCCCGCGACGGCCACCATCCGCATCGAACTCAACGGCGATCCGCGCGAGCTGCGCGCGGGAACGAGCGTCGCGGGGCTCATCGAGCAGCTCGGGCTGCGCCCCGAAGTCGTCGCCGTCGAGGTCAACCAGGATCTCGTGCCGCGCGCGCAGCACGCGCGCCGCGAGATCGCACCCGGCGACCGGGTCGAGGTCGTGACCCTGGTCGGCGGGGGCTAGGAGCGAAGATGACCCTCACACGCGACAGCCTGGCGAGTGACGCGGCGCCCTGGACGGCCGACGCGCCGCTCGTGATCGGCCGGCACTCGTTCACCTCGCGCCTGTTCGTCGGCACGGGCAAGTACAAGGACCACGAGGAGACGCGACGGGCGCTGGAGATCAGCGGCACGCAGTGCGTCACCGTCGCCGTGCGGCGCGTGAACCTGGACCACAAGGCCGGGCCGTCGCTGCTCGACGCGATCGACCGCGAGCGCTACGTGATCCTGCCCAACACCGCGGGCTGCTTCGATGCGAAGAGCGCCGTCCGCACCGCCGAGCTGGCGCGCGACGTGCTCGGCACCGAGCTGGTGAAGCTCGAGGTGCTGGGCGATCCCAAGACGCTGCTGCCGGACCCCGTCGGCACGCTGGAGGCGACGAAGGAGCTCGTGAAGCAGGGCTTCGACGTCCTGGTGTACACGTCCGACGATCCGCGGCTGGGCGTGCGCCTGGCGGAGCTGGGCGCGAAGAGCGTCATGCCCGCCGGTTCGCCGATCGGCTCGGGACAGGGCGTGCTCAACCCGCACGCGATCCGCATCCTGCTGGAGCTGGTGGACGTGCCCGTGATCGTCGACGCCGGCGTGGGCACGGCATCCGACGTGGCGATCGCGATGGAGCTGGGCGCGCACGGCGTGCTGCTCAACACCGGCATCGCCGCGGCGCGGGAGCCGCTGCGCATGGCCGCCGCGATGCGCGACGCGTGCAGCGCGGGACGGCAGGCGTACCTCGCCGGGCGCATCCCGCGCCGGCTGTACGCCAACGCATCCTCGCCGCTCGACGGCACGATCCAGGGAGCCGGCCGGCCCGGCACGGCGTGATCCAGTCCAGCGAGGCGGTCGAAGTCGCCGCCCAGATCACCTGGAGCGCGCGCGCCCAGGTCGGCGCGGTGCTGGTGATCGGCACGCTGGCCCTGCTGCCGCTCCTGTGGATGGCGGTGCGCCGCATGGTCCCCGGGCGCAACATCGTGTTCGTGCGCTGGGGCTTCAGCCACGTCGGCCAGGTGCTGCTGCTCGTCGTGGCGCTGGGGGCGGCGTTGCCGCTGGTCGGCCCGGTCCCGGGCGAGGACCTGATCACCGACCTGCTCGTGTACGGCGTCCTTCCGCAGACCTGCGCGGTGCTGCTGCTCGTCTCGATCGCGGTGCGCCTGGACCCGGAGGGCTGGCGTTCGCTCGGCGTGTGGGGCGGCGGCCAGTTGCGCGCGATCGGCGCGGCGCTCCTGGCGTACGTCGTCGCGCTGCCGGGCCTCCTGGGCGTCGCGCTGGTGTGGGTGTGGTTCCTCGAATGGACCGGCGTCGGCTACGAGGCGCAGGACCTGGTCCCGCGGTTCGCGGCGTTGGAGCCGGGCGAACGCCTGGTCCCGGTGCTGATCGGCACCGCGCTGATCCCGCTGTGCGAGGAGCTCCTGTTCCGCGCCTTCCTGCAGCCGCTCCTGGTGCAGAACCTGCGCGACAAGATCGGGATCGCCGTCACCTCGCTGGTGTTCGCCGCGCTGCACGGCGTCGGAGCCCTGCTGCCGATCTTCGCCTTGAGCTGCCTCCTGGGCGCGATCATGCTGCGCACGCAGCGCGTCGCGGCCACCTGGGCCGTGCACGCGCTGCACAACGGGATGATGTTCGCCGTGCTGTTCGCGTATCCCGAGATCGCCGGGATGGGAGGTGGCGCATGACCGCGTTTCCGCGCCAGGGGCTGTTCCGCGCGCTGCCCGGCGGTGCCTTCGCCGCGTCGAACGCCGTGATCACCGGCGACGTGACGCTGGGCGAGGACGCCGGCGTGTGGTTCGGGTGCGTCCTGCGCGGCGACGACGCGCCGCTCAGCGTGGGGCCGCGCACGAACGTGCAGGACCTCACGATGATCCACGCCGACACCGGCGTGCCCAACCGGATCGGCAGCGAGGTTACGATCGGCCACCGCTGCGTGCTGCACGGCGCGAGCGTGGAGGACCGCTGCCTGATCGGCATGGGCGCGATCCTGCTGGGCGGCTCGCGGATCGGCGCGGAATCGCTGATCGCCGCCGGCGCGGTCGTGCGCGAGGGCTTCGTGGTGCCGCCGCGCTCGCTGGTGGCCGGCGTGCCGGGCAAGGTCCTGCGCACGCTCACCGACGAGGAGGTCGGGCGCCTGCGGGAGAGCGCGGCGGACTACGTGCGCAAGATCCGCCAGTACCTGTGAGCGCACCAGGCCCGGACGCGGGATGATTGGGGCGTGACCTCGGGCACGAACTCCCCCCTGGACGGCGCCTACGCGGCGCGCCTGTGCGACCTGCGCGCGGGCCTCGCGGCCGTGCGCAGCGTCGCGGTGGCCTACTCGGGCGGCGTGGACTCCGCCGTGCTGCTGCACGCGGCGCACGCGGCGCTGGGCGAGCGCGCGGCGGGCGTCATCGCCGACTCGCCCTCGCTCCCGCGGCGCGAGCTGGAGCTGGCGCGCGCCGCGGCGTCGTCGATGGGCGCGCGGCTCGAGGTGCTCGCGACCGACGAGCTGGACGATCCGCGCTACCGCGCCAACGCCGGGGATCGCTGCTACTTCTGCAAGTCGGCGCTGTTCCGCGCGCTGGAGCCGTGGGCGCGCGCGCACGGCTTCGCGGCGCTGGCCTTCGGAGAGATCGCCGACGACCTCTTCGACGTGCGGCCCGGCCGCCGCGCGGCGCACGAGTTCGGCGTGATCGCGCCGCTCTCCGCCGCGGGGTTCACCAAGGACGACGTGCGGCGCTACGCGCGCGAGCACGGTCTCGACGCGGCCGAGAAGCCCGCGTCGGCGTGCCTCGCCTCGCGCCTGCCGGTGGGCACGGCGGTCACGCGCGAGCGGCTCGCGCGCATCGAGGCCTGCGAGGACGGGCTCAAGGACCTGGGCCTCTCTCAGGTGCGCGTGCGCGATCATGGCGACCTCGCGCGCGTCGAGGTCGGCCGCGCGGAACTCGAGAGCGCACGGTCGCGCTGGCCCGCGATCGCGGCGCGGCTCCGGGACGGAGGTTTCGCGCGCGCCGAACTCGCGGCCTACGTGCCGCCGGCCGAGCGCGCGGCGGCCTTGACCGTTTCCGAGGGCGTCGGTTACGACGGGCATCCCGAGAGCGCCTTCCCGGCGCGCCCAGCGTGATGCGCACCCTGCTCCTTCTCGCCGCCGCGTTCCTGTGCGCGCCCGCGCCGGCGCGCGGCCAGATGTCCGTGCCGAGCTACGAGATCCGCCGCGTGCACGACACGGGACCGGTCGCCGCGCCGACGGGCAGCGCTGCAACATTCGCGGTCGATGTGCCGGGCGCGCCCTGGCTGCAGGTGCGTTTCTCCGCGATCGAGCTGCCCGCCGGGGCGCTGCTGCGCCTCACGGCGCGCGACGGGGCCGTTCAGGAGTTCGACCGTCGATCCGCGCGCGAATGGGGCGGCCGGAGCGCGTATTTCAACGGCGACCTCGTGCTGGTCGAGGTGCTGTGCCCGCCCGAGGCCGGCACGGCGCGCGTCGTGCTCGAGCGCGTCGTCGTCGGCTTGCCCGCGCCGCTCTTGTCGATCTGCGCGGGCACGGACGACCGCACGCCGTCGAACGATCCGCGCGTGGCGCGCGTGATGCCGATCCGCTGCACGGCCTGGCTGATCCAGGACTGCAACCACGGCTTCTTGAGTGCGGGTCACTGCGCTGTGAGCCTGGATCTGCAGACCGTGCAGTTCAACGTGCCGCCCTCGCTCCCCGACGGGACGGTGCAGCACCCGCCGCCGGCCGACCAGTTCCCGGTCGACGCCGCGTCGCTGCAGTACCAGGCCAACGGTCCGGGCGCCGATTGGGCGTACTTCGGTTGCTTCGCGAACGCGAGCGTCGGCCAGACGCCTTACCAGCGACAGCAGGCGGCGTTCGCGCTCCAGATCCCGACCGCGCACGTGCCGGGCGCCACGCTGCGCGTGACGGGCCACGGCTACGACGAGTCGCCGTTCACGTCCAACCATGTACAGCAGGCCGCGACGGGTCCCTGGACCGGTCTGGCAGGCAGTGCGTTGTATCACCAGGCCGACACGCTCGGCGGGAACTCCGGCAGCCCGGTCGTGCTGGAGTCCTCCGGCGTCGCCATCGCGATCCACACGCACGGCGGCTGCGACGCGAGCGGCGCGGCTTCGAACCAGGGAACCGCGCTCGGGCAGGCCGCGCTTCAGGCCGCGCTCGCCGCGCCGCGCGGCGTCCTCTCCTGCACGGGGACCTGGAGCACCTACTGCACGGCGAAGGTCAACTCGCAGGGCTGCACGCCGCAGGTCGGCGCCACGGGGACGCCCAGCGCGGCGGGAGGACCCGGCAGCTTCACCATCCGGGCGCTGCAGGTGCTCAACCTGCAGAACGGGGTCTTCTTCTACGGGCTCACGCCCGCAGCGACGCCGTTCCAGGGCGGGACGCTGTGCGTCGCCGGCCAGGTCACGCGCACGCCGATCCAGAACGCCGGAGGCAATCCGACGCCGGGCGACTGCTCGGGGCAGTACGTCTTCGACATGGGTGCGCGGATCGCCGCGGGCACCGACCCGCGCCTGGTCCAGGGTGCGACGGTCGTCGGGCAGTTCTGGTCGCGCGATCCCCAGTCACTCCCGTTCCCCAGCGGCCTCACGGACGCGATCCGGTTCACGATCGGCCCCTGACGCACGCACGCCGCCGCTCGGTCCTTCCCCTCGGGCCGCCGGCAGCATCGAATGCCCGCACCCATGGCGCAGGACGCAGGATCCATCGCACCGGCCGGACCCCCGGGCCTGCGCTTCGCGCTGCTGGCGCATCCCTCGGCGCAGGCGGTGCGCTTCCTCACCAAGCTCGCGCTGCCCTGGTTCTTCACCATCGAGGAGTTCGGCGAGGCCGCGCTGGCGGGCCTCATCGTGTTCGGCGTGCAGCACGTCGCCGTGGCCGGGCTCGACGAGGCGCTGGTCAGCGCGCGCGCCGTCACGGGCGGCCTGTGGCGCTCGATGCGCCGCCACCAGGACCGCGTCGCGCTCGGGCTCGCCGCGATCCTGATCGCCGTCGGGTTCCTGATGCAGCTCGCGCCGTCGCAGGCGTTCCTCGGCCGGCTCCTGATCGCCCTGGCGCCGATGCTGTGGGTCGCCAACCGCGGCACGCTGCCGACCTGGCTGCTGGTGCGCGAGCGGCGCTTCCGCGACCTCTTCCTGATCGACATGGGATCGATCCTGGCGTTCACCGCCGCCACGATCCTGTCTGCCGAGGCCGGTTGCGGCGCGTGGAGCCTGGTCGTCGGCTGGCACGCCAACGCGCTGGCGTCGCTAGCGATCTCGAGCTGGCGCGCGCGCGACCTCGTGCCGCGCGACACGGCCGTCGATCAGGACTGGCCCACGGTGCGGCGCGCCGGCACGCACCTGACGGGCGCGGCGGTGCTGACCTACATCGGCGACCGGATCGACAGCGGCGCGGTCGGATTCGTGCTGGGACGCGGGCCGCTCGGCCTCTTCGAGAACGCGCAGAACCTCGCCGGTCTGCTGGTCGGCTACGCCCAGAGCCTCGCCGACCGGCTGCTGTTTCCGACGCTCGCGGCCCACGCGCGGGCGCAGGGCCTGGGCGCGAGCTATCTTCGGGCGCTGCGCTACGCGGTCCTCTTCGTCGTTCCCGCCCACATCCTGCTCGCCCTGGCATCCGATCCGCTCGTGACCACCGTCTTCCCCGAACGCTGGCATCCGTCGGCGCCGCTGTGCCGCCTCCTGGCGCTGGCCGCGGCGGTGCGCTGCTTCGACCTCCTGGCCGTCACCGCGTTGAAGGCCGCGGGCCAGGGCGCGGCCGTGCTGCGGCTCGGCGGACTGCGCCTCGCGCTGCTGGCCGCGGCACTCGTCGTGTTCCTGCCGCGCGGACTCGAGGCGGTGGTGGCCGGCGTCCTCGTCGCGCGCGCGCTGTCGGCGGGCTGCGCGCTCGGCACCGCGGCGGTGCGGCTGCCGCTCGCCGCCGACCTCGGCGCGGCGGAACTGGGCCGCGCCGCGCTGGCCCTCGTCACGTGGGCTGCGTTGTTCGTGCCCGCGGCCGTGTGGATCGAGCGCAATCCGTCGCCCTGGGCCGCGCCGGTGCGGGTCGCCGGTCTGGCGCTGTGCGCCGCGCTCGCCTGGGGCCTCGCGCGCCTCCTTTGCGACCGGCGCGAGCTCGCCGGAGAGTGGCGCGCGGTGCGCGCGCGCATCGCGCGGGGAGGCCGCGGTTGAACCCCCTCGTCTCGGTCGTCGTGCCGACCTACAACGGCGAGGCCTTCGTGCGCGAGACGCTCGACAGCATCCTGGCGCAGCGCTATGCGCCCTGCGAGGTGCTGGTGTGCGACGACGGCTCGAACGACGGCACGCTCGCGATCCTGGAGTCCTACGGCGAACGGATCCGCGTGCTGCACCAGCAGCACCGCGGCGTGGCGGCCGCGCGCAACCGCGCCGCGAGCGAGGCACGCGGCGAGTTCCTGGCGTTCCTCGACCACGACGACGTGTGGGAGCCGCACCTCTTGTCCACGCTCGTGCCGATCCTGGTCGCGCGCGGCGAGGTCGGCCTGGTCTACGCGGATGCCTGGGTGATCGACGCGGCCGGAGCCGTCCGCGGCCGGCGCGGCAGCTTCCTGCGCTATGCCGAGGGCCGGATCTTCGCGGACCTCCTGGGCGGCAACTTCATCCCGGTCGAGACGACGCTGCTGCGCACCGCGCTGTTCCACGCGGTGGGGGGCTGCGACGAGGGGCTGCGTTACCTCGAGGACTACGAGCTGTGCCTCAGGATCGCGCGGCAGACCGAGGTCGCGTTCCACGCCGGTCCGCTCGCGCGCTACCGCGTGCACGCGCGCAACCTGAGCCACGACCTCGAGCCGATGCTGCTCGAATGGATCCAGGTGCTCGACCGGTTGCAGCAGGGCAAGGGCGCTCTGGACGCCGAGCAGTCGGCCAGGGTGGACCGGGAGCGCGCGCGGCTCCAGGCGGATCTCGCCTGGCGCGCGCTGCGCCGCGGCGACGTGGCGGCCGCGGACGAGTGGATCGCGCGCTCGCGCGGCGCGGCACCTCTGGGATTGCGGGCGCGCGTGCGGACGCTGCGGACGCTGTTGCGCGTGCTGCCGGGGGGGATGGGACGTGCGCTGCTGGACCGCCTGCCGCGCCGGCGGCTGTACGGGGTCTCCGCGGAGGGTCCGCCGCGGCCCCCGTCGCGAGCGGACGCCGCCGGCGCGCCCGCGGCCCGCCGCACGTGACGGGCCTGTCAGGTTTCGCGGCGCGGGGTGGACCGTACAAGGTCCGGAACGATGAACCTCCCGCGGTTGCGCCCCTCCGGCCGAGGACGGCCGACGCTGGCCCTCTCCCTGCTGCTGCCGGTCCTCCTGCTGGACACGCTGCTGCGCGGGACGCTCTACGTCCTGTTCCACGCCGGCGCCTTCCGTGTTCCGGACGCGCTGCTGGCGCTGGGCACGGGCGTGCTGGTCGACGCCCTGGTACTGCTGGTCGCGGCCGCGCCGCTGCTCCTGGCGCTCGCTTTCCTGCGCCTGCGCTTCCTCGAGAGGCCGATCCCCAGGCTGGCGTTCTCAAGCCTCTTCCTGGCGGCGATGGTGTTCTCCAGCGCGGTCGAGTTCGCGTTCTTCGAGGAGTTCAACGCGCGCTACAACCACATCGCGCTCGACTACCTGCTCTTCCCGCACGAGGTGTTCACGAACATCTGGGAGAGCTACCCGGTGACGTGGATCGTGGCGGGCGCGCTGGCGCTGGGGACGGGGATCGCGTGGCTGGCGATCCGCTGCTCCGGTCCGGTGCGCCTCGAGGAGCTGCGCTGGGGCGCGCGCTGGCGCGGGGCCGGCGCCGCGGCGGGCGCCGCCCTGGCGAGCGCGGCGCTCCTCGTCGCGCTGCCGGCCTCGGTCAGCCCCGACCGCATCGTGGGCGAGGTCGCGCAGAACGGCATGGTCCAGCTCCTGCGCGCGTTCTTCACGGCGGAGCTGGACTACTCGATGTACTACGTCACGCTGCCGCCCGCCGAGGCCCGCGAACGCGCGGCGCGGGTCCTTGGCTTCCCGGCCCCCGAGCGCGAGGCGCTCGAGGCGCCGCGCGGCGCGTTCGAGCTGCAGCGCGAGATCGAGCCGACCCTGACGCACGCCTCGCCCGCGCTCGACGTCGTCGTCGTCCTGGAGGAGAGCCTGGGCAGCCAGTTCGTGGGCGCGCTGGGTTCCGAGCACCCGGTGACGCCGCGCTTCGACGAATGGTGCCGCCGCGGCCTGCTCCTCGAGAACCTCGTCGCGAATGGCAACCGCACGGTGCGCGGCATGGAAGGCGTCTTGTGCTCGTTCGTCCCGCTGCCCGGGGACTCGATCACGAAGCGGCCCGGCACGCGCGGCGTGGCCTCGCTGGGCGCCGCGTTCGGCGAGGCGGGCTACGACACGTGCTTCCTGTACGGCGGCTTCGGGCTGTTCGATTCGCTGGAGCCGTTCGCCTCCCGGAACGGCTGGCAGGAGTTCGTGCAGCAGGGCGACTTCCCCGAGGGCGCGTTCCAGACCGCCTGGGGCGTCGCCGACGAGTACATCTTCGACGCGCTGCTGGCCCGCCAGGAGCGCGCGCGCGTCGAAGGGCGGCCGCTGTTCGCCACCGTGCTCTCCGTCAGCAACCACAAGCCCTACGCCGTGCCGCCCGGCCGCACCAAGCGTCCGGAGGGCGAGAAGACGCGCCCCGGCGCCGTGGCCTACGCGGACTGGGCGCTGGGCCGCTGGCTCGACCAGGCGCGCGACCGCGGCCTGCTGGAGCACACCGTGGTGCTCCTCGTCGGGGACCACGGCGCGCGCGTCTACGGATCGGAGCGGATCCCGGTGGCGAGCTACCGCATCCCCGCGCTGTTCCTCACGCCCGAGGCGCGCTGGGCCGGCCAGCGCATCACGGGCCTGTGCTCGCAGGTCGATCTCGCGCCGACCCTGCTGTCGCTCGCAGGCGTGCGCTGCAAGGCGCCGTTCCTGGGGCAGGACCTCACGCGCGCGGGGGCAGGCCCCGGCCGCGCGTTCGTGCACCACAACCGCGACCTGGGGCTCCTGACCGACGACGTCCTGGTCGTGCTGGGGCTCCAGAAGACCCTCACCTACTACCGGCGCCACGGGCGGGCCGACGACCAGTTGCAGCTCGTGGATCCGCGCGAGGTCACCGACGCCATGCGCGAGCTGGGTCACGACGCGGCCGCGGTGTTCCAGACAGCGGACGAGCTGTACTCGACGGGGAACTTCACGCTGGGCTCCACGCAGTTCGTCGCGCGCTGATCCTTGCCCGCGGGCAGGCCTGCGGGTTGCAATGCCCGGCCAGGAGCACGCGCAGCATGGAACGCGACCTCACCGTCGGCCTCGTCGGCCAGAAATTCATGGGCCGCGCGCACAGCAACGCGTGGGGCCAGGTCAACCGCTTCTTCGACCTGCCGCGCCGCGTGACGCTGCAGGCCGTGTGCGCGCGCGACGCCGCGGAGCTCGCGCCGTTCGCCGAGCGCTGGGGCTGGAAGACGCACACCACGCGCTGGGAGGACCTGTGCGGCGATCCGGCGGTCGAGCTGGTGGACGTGTCGACGCCCAACCACCTGCACGCGCCGCTCGCGATCGCGGCGCTGGAGTCGGGGCAGCACGTGGCCTGCGAGAAGCCGCTCGCCGGCACGCTGGCCGAGGCGCGCGCGATGCGCGACGCGGCCAAGAAGGCCAAGAAGTCGAAGACCTTCGTGTGGTTCAACTACCGGCGTTGCCCGGCGGTGGCCCTCGCGTGGCAGATGATCCGCGCCGGCCAGCTCGGCCGCATCCACCACGTGCGCGCGACGTACCTGCAGAGCTGGGGCGGGCCCGCCACGCCGCTGTCGTGGCGCTTCCAGAAGAAGCTGGCCGGCAGCGGAGCGCACGGCGACCTCAACGCGCACATCGTGGACCTCGCGCGCTTCCTGACCGGCGACGAGGTCACCGAGGTGCACGGCGCCGTCGCGCGGACCTTCGTCAACGAGCGCGCCGTGCCGGGCACGGAGAAGACGGGCCGCAGCGACGTCGACGACGCGGTGCTGTTCCTGGCGAGCATGCGCAGCGGCGCGATCGCCAGCTTCGAGGCCAGCCGCGTCGCCACCGGGCACCACAACGCCAACCAGATCGAGCTCAACGGCGAGAAGGGCGCGCTGCGCTTCTCGTTCGAGTCCATGAACGAGCTGTGGTTCCACGACGCGACGCTCGGCCCGCGCACCGAGGGCTGGCGCCGGATCGTGGCGACGTCGACGGCGGGGGAGCACCCGTACGCGGCGAACTGGTGGCCGGACGCGCACGTGCTCGGCTACGAACACGGGTTCGTCAACATGGCGGCCGACATCGTGCGCGTGCTCTCGGGCGGCGAGGCGCTGGTGCCGCTGCCCGATTTCGCCGACGCGTACGAGACGCAGCGGGTGCTGGAAGCGGCCTTGCTCTCGGCCAAGGACCGCTCGTCGGTGCGGATGTCGGACGTCCGGTAGTCCCGTCCTCGCGGCCGGCGCGGCGGGGGACTATCCTCCCGGGCCCCCACGGAGGTCCCGCGAACCATGCCCCGCCCCGTCTGCCTGTTCACCGGCCAATGGGCCGACCTGCCGCTCGAGACGCTGTGCAAGAAGGCCAAGGACCTCGGCTACGACGGGCTGGAGCTCGCCTGCTGGGGCGACCACTTCGACGTCGAGCGCGCGCTTGCGGACAAGAACTACGTCCAGCGCCACTGGCAACTCCTCGCCGACCACGGCCTCGCCTGCTACGCGATCGCGAACCACCTCGTGGGACAGGCGGTCGCCGATCCGATCGACGAGCGGCACAAGGGCATCCTGCCCGAGCGCGTGTGGGGCGACGGCGATCCGGAGGGCGTGCGCCGGCGCGCGGCGACCGAGATGATCGACACGGGCCGCGCCGCGCGCGCGTTCTTCGACGCGGCGCCGACGGCGGTGCGCGCGGTGCTCGACCGCACGCAGCGCACGGTGGTCGTGGGCTTCACGGGCTCGCCGATCTGGCACATGGCCTACGCGTTTCCGCCGTTGCCTCCCGGCGCGATCGAGAAGGGCTACGCGGACTTCGCCGCGCGCTGGAAGCCGATCCTCGACGCCTACCAGAAGCTGAAGGTGTCGTTCGCGCTGGAGGTCCACCCGACCGAGATCGCGTTCGACATCCCGACCACGGAACGCGCGCTGGCCGCGCTGGGCGGGCACGCGGCGTTCGGCTTCAACTTCGACCCGTCGCACTTCGGCTACCAGGGCGTCGACTACCTGGAGTTCCTGCGTCGCTTCGGCCCGCGCGTGTTCAACGTGCACGTCAAGGACGTCTGGTGGTCCGCGGCGCCCACGCTCGCCGGCACCTTCGGCGGCCACACCGAGTTCGGCAGCGACGGCCGCAACTGGGACTTCCGCTCGCCGGGCCGCGGCCGCGTCGACTTCGAGGGGATCGTGCGCCTGCTCAACCACCACGGCTACGCCGGCCCGCTGACCGTCGAGTGGGAGGACGCCGCCATGGACCGCGAGCACGGCGCGCGCGAGGCCGCGGCCTTCGTGCGGCGCCTGGATTTCCCGCGCTCCGAGCGCGCCTTCGACGCGGCGTTCGCCGAATGACCGCGCGACCGTCCCGACCGATCCCTCTCCCCCTCGTCCCCCAAGAGAGCCCATGAGCGCAACACCTCCCGCCCTGCGGGCGCGGCTGTCGGTGATGATGTTCCTCCAGTACGCGATCTGGGGGGCGTGGCTGCCGATCCTGTTCCCGTTCCTGCTCGGGCACCGCGGGTTCGACCTCGACGAGGTGTCGCTGATCTTCATGGGCGGCGCGGCAGGCGCCATCGTGGGGCCGTTCATCGCCGGCCAGGTGGCCGACCGCTACTTCTCGACCGAGCGGTTCCTGGCGCTGAGCCACCTGATCGGCGCGGTCCTGGTGTGGATCCTGGCGGGCGTCGACCAGTTCGCGCCGTTCTTCGCGATCTCGGTGCTGTACGGCATCGTCTACGCGCCGACGCTGGCGCTGACCAACTCGCTCTCGTTCCACCACCTGCCCGACCGCGACCGCGACTTCGGGCCCGTGCGGCTGTGGGGGACCATCGGCTGGATCGCGGCCGGCATCGCGGTCGGCCAGTGGCTGCTGCTGTCGCACACGCCCGCGGGCGGCGACACGGCCGCCATCCAGGCCGCGCAGGACGCCGGGCGCGCCGACGCGTTCCGTGTCAGCGCGCTGCTCGGCCTCCTGCAGGGGGTCTACTGCCTGTCGTTGCCGCACACCCCGCCGGCCAAGGACGCGGGCGAGTCGAGCGCGGTCGGCGAGGCGCTGCGGTACGTGCGCCGGCAGCCGCTCGTCACGCTGTTCTTCCTGGCGGTGCCGGTCTCGTGCATCCACCAGTTCTACTTCGTGCACACCGCGGGATTCCTCTCGACGTACCAGACGCAGGCGGCGGACACGATCAACCAGTGGTTCGGCGTCGGCGGCGGCGGCCTGATGACGATCGGCCAGATGAGCGAGATCCTCGTCCTGGGCCTCATCCCGCTGGTGGCCAAGACGCTGTCGCGCAAGGCGCTGCTGGGCATCGGCCTGCTGGCCTACGCCGCGCGCATGGCGCTGTTCGCCTACGTCGACACGCTGCCGGCGGTGCTCGTCGGCGTCGCGCTGCACGGCCTGTGCTTCGGCTGCTTCATTTTCGTGGCCTTCATGGTCGTCGACGAGGAGACGCCCAGGGACGTGCGCGCCAGCGCGCAGAACCTGTTCAACCTGGTGATCGTCGGTATCGGCATCATCGCCGGGAGCTGGCTGGCGACGAGCGTCGCGGCGCGCTGGGCGCAGGGCGACGCGCCCAGGCTCGATTACGCCGACGCCGCGCAGCGCACCGCGCTGTTCTCCGCGCCGATGTGGGCCGCCCTGGTCTGCTTCTCGGCGCTGCTCGTGTTCTACCCCTCCAAGAAACTCCTGGCCCGCGCCGCGGGCGAGCCGGCCCGATGACCGTGATCACGACGCTCCTCACCACACTCCTGCTCTCCGCGCCTGCGCCGGCGCAGGCGCTCCAGGGGCCGGGCCTGCCGGCGCGGCCGCGCGACCCGTTCGTGTTCCGCTGCGTGCTCGACCAGCATCCGCGCATGGTCGTGCTCGCGCTCTCCGACGAACTGTGGGCCGCGTGGGATGCCACGCACTGCAGCTTCTACAAGGCCTGGAAGGGCGGCGTGAAGTTCGACGGGCCCGTGTACACGTCGGTGCACGGGCCGCAGCCGACGGTGCGCGGCACCGAGTACATGGACGGCGTCGAGGGCGACGTGTGGATGGCGGCCGTCGCCGGCCAGCCGGTCCAGCCGCGCGCCGTGTGGCGCGGCTACCGGATCGAGGACGGCGGGGCCGTGCTGCTGTACTCGATCGTGCTGCCCGACGGCCGCAGCGTCGAGGTCCAGGAACGGCCCGAATTCGTCGTGCCCGAGCGCGTGTTCACCGCCGAGCAGATCGAGGACTGGGGGCTGGAGCCGGGTCTCCCCGGGTTGATGCGGCGCTGGTTCTCGCCGGCGATCCCCGACGACGTCGAACTCGCCGTGGGCGTGCGTTCCGACGCCAGCCGCGGCCGCTTCATCGACGCCGGCAGCGCGCACGGCGAGCGCATGGTCGACGTGAAGGACGCGCAGGGCAACGTGACCGAGACGCGGATCTACTCCAAGCTCCTGATGGGAGCCAAGCGGCGCGGGTTCAGCCTGACCCAGTTCTTCGAGCCGGTCGCGAGCCCCGAGAAGCCGGCGGCCGGGAAGGAGGGCGGCCGATGATCGCCGCCTTCCACGTGCTGGCGCTGGCGCTCGCGGCGGTTCCCGCGGTCCAGGAAGCGCCCGCGCGCGAACCGGGCCTCTCCGCGTCGTGGTATTTCACCGGCCAGCCGATGGAGCGCATCCTGCCGCTCATGGGCGGCCAGACGCCCAACGTCGCACGGCGCCTCGACGTGCTCGACCTCGAGGACGCGGACCTGGGCGGCATCGAGGACACGTTCCTCACGCACGTCGAAGGCTGGCTCGTCGTACCGGTCGCGGGCCGCTACACGCTGCGCCTCGCGAGCGACGACGGTTCGAAGCTGTCGCTCGATGGTCAGGTCGTGATCGATCACGACGGCTTGCACGGGCCGACGTCCAAGGACGTCGAACTCGATCTCAGGGCCGGGTCGCATCCGCTCGAGATCTGGCACTTCGAGGCCTACGGCGGCTGGCTGCTGCGCCTCGCGTGGAAGCGGCCGGGTGCGGAAGCGTTCGAGGTCGTGCCCAAGGAGGCGCTGGAGTGCACGGCCGGCGTCGTGCGCGTCACCGCGCCGGGCAGGAAACGCGTGATCCGGCCGCTGGAGAAGGGCCGTCCGGGCGACAGCCTGCCGCTGGAGGACGTGCATCCGGCGCTGGACCTCGCGACGATCCGCCCCGACGGCTTCGAGCCGCGCGTCGGCGGCATCGGCTGGCTCTCCGACGGGCGCATGGTCGTGTCGACGTGGGATGCGCTCGGTGCGGTGTACCTGCTCGACGGCGTGACGACCGGCGATCCGGCCAAGGTGCGCGTGCAGCGCTTCGCGGCGGGCCTGGCCGAGCCGCTGGGCGTCGCCGTCGCCGACGACCGCATCTTCGTCGTGCAGAAGCAGGAGCTGACCGAGCTCATCGACCGCGACCAGGACGGCGTGTGCGACGAGTACCGCGCGCTGTGCTCGACCTGGGACGTCAGCCCGAACTTCCACGAGTTCACCTTCGGCCTCGTGCACCTGGACCGCTGGCTGTACTTCAACCTCGCGATCGCGATCGATCCGGGCGGCCGCAGCACGCAGCCCCAGGTTCCCGGCCGCGGCTCGGTGCTGCGCGTGAACATCGACGACGGGCGCTGGGAGACGGTCGCGCACGGGCTGCGCACGCCCAACGGCATCGGCCTGGGCGCGGACGGCGCGATCTTCCTGACCGACAACCAGGGCGACTGGCTGCCCTCCAGCAAGCTCCTGCACCTGGAGACCGGCGCGTTCTACGGCTCGCGCGCGGTGCTGGGCGCGAAGGCCGTGGACCTGCCGGTGACGCCGCCCGTCCTGTGGCTTCCGCAGAACGAGATCGGCAACAGCCCGGGGAACGTGGCGCTGATCCCCGACGGGTGGGGGCCGTACTCGGGCCAGCTCGCGCACTGCGACGTGACGCACGGCGGCGTGAAGCGCGACGTGGTCGAGGTCGTCGACGGCGTGTGGCAGGGCGCGGTGCTGCGCTGGACGCAGGGCCTCGAGGCGGGCATCAACCGCATCTCGTTCGGGCCGGACGGCGCGTTGTACGCCGGCGGCATCGGATCGACCGGCAACTGGGGCCAGGAGGGCAAGCAGCGCTTCGGCCTGCAGCGCCTCGCGTACAGCGGACGGCCGGTGTTCGACCTGCTCGCGGTGCGCGCGCGCACCGACGGCTTCGAACTGGAGTTCACACGCCCCTTGGCGGACGGTGTCGGCTGGGAGCCCGAGAACTGGCTGGTGACGGACTGGCGCTACGAGCCCACCGAGCAGTACGGCGGTCCCAAGCTCGACGAGCGCGTGCTGAAGGTGAAGAGCGCCTCGGTCCTGGGCGCGCGCGACCGCGTGTTCCTCGCGATCGATGGCCTCGAGGCGGGCCGCGTCGTGCACGTGCGTGCCGTCGGGCCGATCCGCGACGAGGCCGGCCGGCGCCTGTGGACCACCGAGGCCTGGTACACGCTGAACCGGATCCCGCGCGACCGTCCGGGTGAGGTGCCTCCGCCTCCGCCGCCGCGGCCGGTCAACGTGCTGAGCGCGGCCGAGACGCAGGCGGGTTGGAAGCTGCTGTTCGACGGGAACAGCCTGGCGGGCTGGAAGCATCCGGGGTCGAAGGGTGCCGTGAAGGGCTGGGAGGCGCTCGAGGGCGCGCTGGTGCGCACCGGCAGCGGCGGCGACATCGTCACCGAGGAGACCTACGCCGATTTCGAGCTGGAGCTCGAATGGCGCATCGCCGCGGGCGGCAACAGCGGCGTGTTCTTCCGCGTGGGCGACGACGCCCAGCACGTTTGGCAGACGGGTCCCGAGATGCAGGTGCTCGACAACGACGGCCACGTCGACGGACGCAACCCGCTGACCTCGGCCGGATCGAACTACGCGCTGCACGCGCCGCCGCGCGACGTGACGCGGCCGCTGGGCCTGTGGAACGAGGCGCGCCTCCTGGTGCGCGGCCCGCACGTCGAGCACTGGCTGAACGGCGAGAAGATCGTCGAGTACGAGTTGTGGACGCCCGAGTGGAAGGCGCTCGTGGCGGCCAGCAAGTTCGCCGGGATGCCCGGTTACGGGCAGCTCAAGACGGGCCGCATCGCGCTGCAGGACCACGGCGACCGCGTCGAGTTCCGCAACGTCAAGATCCGGCGGCTCTGAGACGGGCATGCTCCAGAAGATCAACCTGGACGAGAAACTCGGCCTGTTCCGCGAGGCCTGGAGCCCCCGGATCGTCGGCGCGGTCAACGACATGCACGTGAAGCTCGCGCGCCTCTCCGGCGAGTTCGTGTGGCACAGCCACGCCGAGGAGGACGAGCTGTTCCTGGTGCTGAAGGGGCGCCTCACGATGCGCCTGCGGGACGGCGAGGTGGTCCTCGATCCGGGCGAGATGATCATCGTCCCGCGCGGCGTCGAGCACCTGCCGGTCGCCGACGACGAGGCCTGTGTGCTGCTGTTCGAGCCGCGGTCCACGCTCAACACCGGCGACGCGGGCGGCGCGCGCACGGTCGAACGCCCCGACTGGATCTGAGGCGCCGGTCACTCCCGGCGCAGGTCCTCGAGGGCCAGCCAGGCGCACTCGGGGTCGGGGCCGTCGTACTCCACGACCAGTTCGAGCCCGCGCGCTCCCGCGGTGTCGATGCTCCACGCGGCCGGGGGCTCGCCCAGCACGAACTCCGTGCGCGTCCAGGTGCCGCCATCGACGCGGGTCGCGAGCCGCAGTGTTCCGCGCGCGCACTGCGCTGCTCCGACGCGGACCGCCTGCGCGTCCGCCAGGATGCGCCCGACGCCGCCGGCGAGGTCGATCGCGAGGCGCGCGCGGCCGTCGTCGCCCGCGCGCAACGCGAGGCGCGGCAACCGCCCGGCCTCGTTCTCGGGCCGGTAGCGCACGCACGGCAGGCGCGCGCGTCCCTCGAAGCGCGCGTCGAGGCCGAGCACCGCCATGCGCCGCTCGCGCCCGTAGTCCGGCGCGAACGCGCCCTCGGCCGCCAGGCGGCGCACGCGCTCCAGGTCGAGCGCCCCAAAGCGCCCTTCGAGTCCCTGCCGCAGCGCCTCGAATGCCAGCTTGTTGCCGCCGTCG
Organism: uncultured Planctomycetaceae bacterium; assembly: GCA_964552795.1. GTDB lineage: Bacteria > Planctomycetota > UBA1135 > UBA1135 > JAEUHZ01. Next base: position 2,320 of record CAZKIO010000049.1, on the reverse strand, counting down.
TTGTAGTGGCCGAGCAGGGTCGGGTCGTCCCGGCCGATCAGCGCATCGAGTCCCGCCCACTCCGGCCCGGTGGCGGCCTCCAGGAAGGGCTTCATCGGCACGAACGGCACCCGATGCGCGGCGAGGAACTCGTCGAGCACCTCCTGTGACCAGCGCGCCGTGGCCGAGCCCACGAGGCTGCCGTCGAAGTGGAACAGGAAGAAGAAGTAGCGCACGGAGCGCCGCTCCAACTCGTCGCGGATGCGCTCCAGGATCGCGCGGTTGAGAGCCTTGCGCTCGGCGATCTCGTCCGGCGTCCGCGCCCGGTCGTCGTCGAACGGCCGCCACGCGCCGCGCGCGAGGCGATACAGGTAGCTCGGGATCCGCGGCGGGTTCGCGGCCAGGAAGCGCGCGGGGTCGGTGTCGACGGGGCCCGGCTCGACCAGCGCGCCGTCCACGAGGCCGTAGCGCGGCTTGGGCCAGCAGCGGAACGGCAGCATGCTGCGTTCCAGGTCGTCGTCGACGAGCAGGCTCACCACGACGATCGGGTCGCGCGTCGCGTGGCGGTCGATCGAGGCCGAGAGCATGCGCTGGATCTGGTCCAGTCCGAAGCCGCCGACGCCGTAGTTGAGCAGCGCGTAGCGATCGGCCAGGTCCGAGCGCTCCATCAGGCCCTGGAAGCAGGCCTCCGCGCCGGTCATGCACTCCGCGTTCGAGTCCCCGTACAGGAGAACCGGCGTGCGCGCGCCGACGCGCGCCTCGTCGGGGTGCGCGAACGTGCCGGGCTCGATCGAACCGGTCCAGCCCAGGTACGGGTCGGGCGAGGGCGGCGGCACGACCTGGTCGCGCTGGAACAGCCACTGCAGCTTCCACCAGTCCGCGTCCGCGGCGTCCGTGTAGAGATCCATCCGTCGCCAGGGGCGACCGACGCGGCGCGCCAGCTCGGCGTCGCTGAACAACAGGAACCGCAGCAGCCCCTCGCCGGCGAGCAGCGCCAGCACGAGGCCGGCGAGCAGCGCGAGGGCGCGCGCGCGACGTCGTTGTCGGGGTGCGGACGGGGGCATGGCGCGCGAGCGTCGAGCGTAGCAGGCGCGGGCGCCGCGCCGGAGCGCGGCGTGCCGGCGAGGGCGCGGCATCCCGTACACTCCCGGCCCGCCCATGCCCGCCCCGCACATCCAGGAAGGCACCGTCCGCGTCCTGTTCGCGTTCGACATCGGCCTCGCGGTCCGCCTCGACGACCTGCGCGCGCACGTCGCGGGCCTGGCGCCCGACGACACCATCCGCCACAAGGGCCACGCGCCGGGCTACTTCCAGTTCGATCCGCCGCCGCTGCGCTTCCTGCAGGACAGCGCGCCCTTCGCGCTGCCCGGCGGGCACAGCACAGCGGGCGCCGTCGAGCTCCTGCTGTACGACTTCGGCGGCGTGTCGGTCGGCTACTCGATCCCGTTCCAGGGCCCGTTCGAGGAGCTGATCGCGCTGTCGTGCACGCTGAGCGGCGAGCACGGTCTGCGCGACCACGCGCGTGTGCTGCTCGACGGGTTCCTCCAGCGCATCCGCGCACACGTGGACCGCCCCGGCCTGGCCGAGCCGTACGAGGAGCTCCTGGTGTTCCACGTGCCGGAGTTCGCAGAGGTGCAGGATCCCGAGGCGATCGTCGCGGCGAACGCCGCCGACGTGGCGCGCCTCCTGCGCGCGGAGCAGGATCCGCTGTCGGACCAGGAGGTGCAGGAGGCCCTCGCCGGCCGCGTGCGCTTCGGCCGGCACGACCTGGCCGTGCTCGACTGGAACGCGGCGCTCCTGATCGACAGGGAGCCCGAGGACGTCATGTCGGTGCTGGAGTACGCCAACCTCCAGCTCCTGGAGATGCGCTTTCTCGACGACAAGCTCGACCGCGCGCTGGACCGCTCGTACGAGGCGCTGCAGGAGCCGCGGGCCTGGCCCTGGCTGCACCTCTCCGGCAGCGCGCGCTCGGAGATGCGGCGCATCGCGCAGATGCAGGTCGACGGGGCGATCCTGTTCGAGCGCGTCTCCAACGCGCTGAAGCTGCTCGGCGACCAGTACCTGGCGCGCGTGTACCGCACGGCGTCGCAGCGCTTCCGCCTGGGCGAGTGGAACGCGGGCATCCTGCGCAAGCTCGAGACGCTCGAGAGCATCTATCAGAAGGTGCACGACCACGCGAGCGGCCGGCGCATGGAACTCCTGGAGTGGATCATCATCCTGCTGATCGCCGTCTCGATCGCGCTGCCGTTCCTGGGCTGGGGGGACAAGGCTTGAGCGGGCCGGGCGAGTACTGTCCCAATCCGCTGCACTCTCTCCGGCGGCGCAGCGGGTCTCTCGCGCT
>CAZKIO010000048.1:0-34972 GCA_964552795.1 uncultured Planctomycetaceae bacterium | reverse complement strand
GCGAGCCATTCCCGGAGCTTGCGGCGGTTCTCGGCGTCCGCGGGCACCAGCTCGCCGCCCTTCCACGCCTGCGCGTAGTCGTGGAACAGGACGACGTCGAAGCGGCACGCAGGTCCCGACGCCTCCAGGAAGCTCTCGAGTTGCGCGACCGCCTCGTCCCAGCGCCGCCGGAAGCGGCCGCCGCTCGCCGACGGTCCGAACGCGCCCTCCATGCTCTTGGAGCGGTCGAGCACGAACACGATGCGATCGCTGGTCGGGCGCAGGCCGAAGAAGCTGGCGCGCGTCTCCTCGGCCGGCGGCGGCTGCATCCCGCCGCTGGTGTGCGGCACCGCGCCGCTGCGCACGGCGGCCCACCAGCGCCGCCACGTCTCGGGATCGAGGCCCAGCGAGCGGCCCGAGCGGCGGCGCAGTTCCTTGCCGATCTCGAGCTGCATGCGCAGCGAGTTGCCGAAGTCGGGCCCGCGGCTGCGCCACAGGCTGAGCGCCTCGATCAGGTGCGGCAGGATCGCCTCGTTGGCGAGCGGCCGCGAGAGCGCGGCGGCGCGCGCGGCCGTGCGCCAGCGCGCGGACACCAGGCCCGACTTCACGATCGGTTCGAGCTCGGCCAGGAAGCGGTGGTCGGGATCGGCCGCGACCTGCGCGAAATGCTGCTCCGCGAGCGCGCCTTCCGCGGCCGCGTCGCCGGAGAGTTCGCGCTGCAATTCCCGCAGGAAGACGGCGTGGACCGCCGGGTCGTACCAGCCCGCCAGGCTCGCCAGCGCCTCGCGCCTCAGGCGCGGCTCCTTCTCCTGCGTGCAGGAGAGGAGCGCGAGGCGCACGGCCGGCTGGGTCTGGCGGTGCAAGAGCCGCATGGCCGCGAGCCGGCGGTCGATGGGCTGCAGTTGCGGCGCCACGATCTCGCGCGCGAGCCACGCGGCAAAGCGCGTGTCGACGCGCGCGCGCAATGCGTCCTGCGCCAGCTCGCGCAGCTCGGCCGCGTTGGAGAGCGACTGGCCCGCGCTCTCCGCGCCGAGGAACGCGCCCATCACGTCGAGCAGGCAGCGCGCGACCTCGGCCTCGCGCTCGGGGTCGACGGCCCAGATCAGGCGCAGGTCGGCCACCAGTCCGCGCATCTCGACCGCCACGCGCTCGTCGAGCACGATCCGGCCGGCGCGCAGGCGCTGCAGGCGCTCGTCCAGGCGGGCGACCGAATCCGCGCGCTCCGCGCGCGCCGGCAGCGCGGCGGCGAGGCAGCACAGGAAGAGGAGCAGGAGCCGGCGCGCGGGCATGCGTGGCAGAGCCTACCCGCCGCCCGGGGCGGCACTACCGCGCGGCCGGTTCGATCGCGAGGTCGAGGTCGAGGAAGGGCATCTCGGCGGGCAGCGCGGGCGAGTCGTGCAGGCCCGTGACGCGCACCCGAGCGCCCGTGCCGGCGAGCTCGAGCGCGATCGTCTCGCCGGCGGCCAGCGGGCGCCGCGTCTCGATCACGTGCTCGGCGTGCGCGACGACCGCGCCCGCCGCGTCGAGCAGCTCGGCGCGCAGCGCGAGCTTGCGCCCGATCCGGCCCGGCACGCGGTGGCCGGCGGCGTTGCGCACGCTCACGACGACGGCGCCGCCGCGCTCCCGCGCGCCGATCTCCAGCGCCTGCGCCAGGAACGCGGGATCGCGCGGCGTCTGCAGCGCGTGGCTGCGGCCGGCGCGCACGGGCCCGGGTTCCTGGCCGGGCTCGCGCGCGGCCGAACGCTCGAGCGCCTGCATGTGGCAGTCGACGCAGCCGCGGCCGCCCGTGGCCGGGTCCGTGCTCGTGAAGTCCTTGGCGATGCCGATCACCGGCCCGACGTTGGTCGCGTGGCAGGCGATGCACAGCGCCGAGTCGGACTCGGGCAGGAACGACGCGTGCTTGCGCGATGCGTGCGCGGGGGTCTCGGCACCCCACGGACCCAGGATGGCACCGTCCGCCGCGCGGTGGCAGCTCTCGCACGACACGCCGAAGTGCGCGTCGAGGTCGCGTTCGGCGCCCGACTTCGCGGCGAGATCGCGCGGCTTGGGCTTCTGCGGCAGCCGCCCGTCCTCGGCGGCGGGGTGCAAGGGCTCGGGGATGTGGCAGCCGTGGCAGCTCTCCTGCCGGCGCACCTCCTCCAACTCTTCGCGGTAGGGGGCGTCGACCCACGCGCGCGCGTGCAGCGACGTCGACCACTCGCGCGCGATGTCCTCGTGGCAGCGCGCGCACGAGACGTCGCGCCAGCCCTCCAGTTCCTCGGATCGGCCGTCGTCGACCGGAGCCGGCGCGCGCAGCAGCGGGCCGGCGGGGGACTTCGACTGCGCGGCGGAGAACGCCAGCGCGAGGCCGGCGAGGACGAGCGCGGCGTGGTTCATGCCCGCATGGGACCGGGCGCGCGCCGATCCGTCAACCGGCGCGCGCGCGCGCCGACTCGCCCATCGGCCACACGAACTCCAGCGGCGAGCGCACGAAGCGCCGCAGCTCGCGCGCGACGAAGCACGGCCGCCCGGGGGGGGCAGCCGGCGCGCTGGTCCTGGGAAGGAAGGTCGTGACTTGCTCCCTCAGCAGGCGCAGGAGCGCGCCGCTCTGGGTTTCGTGCTGCCGCGCAGACGTCCGACTCGGTTCAGGCGTGGCATACTGCTGCACGTGCGCGACCACACGGAAGGAGAGGATCCCATGCTGAAGTGGCGCTGCACGCTCATCGCCCTCGCGGCGCTCTGGCCCGCTGGAGGAGTGGCTCGAGCACAGTGCCTGGAGTGGTTGCGCGACAATCCGTCGCCGGGTGTCGACGCCCCAGTCAACGCCTTCGAGGTGTTCGATCCGCCCGGGCCTGGGGGTCCGGAGCTCTACTGCGTGGGAGCGTTTCGCGTCGCGATGGCCACGTTGCAGCGCGTCAACCACATCGCGCGCTGGGACGGCTCCGGCTGGCGTCCGCTCGGCCTCGGCTTGGGCGGCGATTCGAGTTCCACCCAGGCGTGGTCGCTCACCGTGTTCGACGACGGAAGCGGCCCCGCGCTGTTCGCCAGCGGGAACTTCACACGGGCAGGTGGACTTCCCGCGGCAGGACTCGCACGCTGGAATGGTCAGACTTGGTCCGCCGTCGATCACCCATTCTCGTCGGTGGGCCGCATCCGCGGGCTGAACCTCGGCCCCGGGGCAGCGCTCTATGCCGGCGTGCGGTTGGCAGCCCCACAGCAGGACGTGGCCGCGGTCGCGCGATGGGATGGCGCGGCTTGGGTGGTGCTCGGGGCGCTGACCGGCGGCTCTCCGCAGTTTCTACCAGGCGTTAGAGACCTCGCCGTTCACGATTGGGGTGCCGGCCCGCGGCTCGTCGTGGGCGGACGCTTTCAGGAGGTCGGAGGAGTCGGCGCACGCAACGTGGCTTCGTTCGACGGGATCATGTGGTCGCCCATGGGCGCGGGGTTGCCCGGGTCGTCGATCGTGGTCGACTACTGCTCGGATCTCCATGAATTCGACATCGATGGAGCCGGCCCGGGACCGACGAGGTTGATTGCCGCTGGGGGATTCCAATCTCTCGTGCGCGCGTGGGACGGCACGACGTGGATCGCGTTCGGCGGCGGACTCGCGGGTGGCGGCTCGAACAAGTTCCCCAGCGCCGACGTGCTGGAGACCATTCAGATCGACGGAGTCCCGCAACTGGTGATGAGCGGCAATTTCACGTACGCCGGTGGCCAGTGGACGGGCAATGCGCCGGTGCGCTGGGACGGTGCGACCTGGAACACGATCCGGCACGCCCCGTCCTGGATCAGCGCCTTGCGCTTCCACGACGATGGCACGGGGCCGCGGCTGTTCGTGGGTCGCTATTACGCGGATTACGCGGATGGATACGGCTACCTGACGGCCTGGACCGGAGCGAACTGGGATCCAGCCGACGCTCTTCCTACGGCGTTTCCCTCGGGAGCGGTCTCCTACGACGCAGGACTGGGTGGCGGACCCGAGTTGATCGTGCGGGGACGCGCAGCCACAACCGACCCGGCCATGCGCGCGATCTTTCGCTGGACGCCCGCGGGGCCCGTAGCGCTCGGCTCAGGACTCGACCACCAGCAAGCCGGGCTGAACCCCTGGGCCAGTTGCATGGTAATCCACGACGACGGTCTCGGCCGCGATCTGTTCGTCGGCGGGGATTTCACGAGCGCTGGCGGAACTCCCGCGCTGAACGTCGCGCGGTGGAACGGCGTGAATTGGTCGCCGGTGGGAATGCTCCCGGGTCCGGTGCTGTGCTTCGCAGTCCACGACGACGGCACGGGGCCCGCACTCTACGCAGGCGGTTGGTTCGGCAGCGTCGCGCGTTGGGACGGATCAGGCTGGATCTCGCTCGGCGCGCCCTCGGATCCAGGCGGGACGATCTACGCGCTCGAGTCCGCAAGTCTGGGCGCGGGTCCGCGTCTGTTCGCAGGCGGCCAATTCAACGTGGGTTCGCAGTTCATCGGCCTGCAGGCGTGGGATGGGGCGTCCTGGACCCCGTTCCTGACTGGCCCGAACTCAACCGTCTCGCAGCTGGTCGCCACACGCGGTGCGGGTGCCACGAACCTATGGGTGACGGGGTCCTTCACGCAAGTCGGCGGTGTGGCCATGCCTGCGGCAGCGGTGTGGGACGGCGTCACGTGGTCGCCACCTCCCGGTGATCCCTACCTGATCGGGCCACTGGCGCGCTTCGATGAGGGCACGGGCCATGGAACCGAACTCCATTCCGCTCACTTCAGCGGCATCAGGCGATTGCGCAACGGACAATGGCAGATCATCAGCGGTGCCGTCTCGGGCATCGGCACGCCAGCCCTGAGCGCACTGGTCCAGCACAGCGCGAACGGCGCGCGGCGTCTGGTCCTGGTCGGGAACTTCGATCGCATCGGAGACACATCTGTCTACAACATCGCACAGTGGACTGCGTGTCCGGGGGTTGGCGCATTGTTCTGCTCTGGGGACGGCCTAAATGCCGCTTGTCCCTGTGGCAACACGAGCGCGTTCGGCAGTGGTCAGGGTTGCCGCAGCTCCCTCGGACGAGGCGCGCAATTGACCGCCCGCGGCGTGCCGAGCATCGCCAGCGACACACTCACACTCGACGCGAACGGGATGCCGCAGACGACCACGGTGGTCGTCTATCAAGGCACGCAGCACCTTGGCGCTGGACAAGTGTTCGGTGATGGACTCGCGTGCGCGACGGGCGTACTGCGCCGCATTGCGCTGCTGCACGCGAGCGCCGGATCCGCCGAGTTCCCGGGCTCGGCCTCGGCATCCATCTCCGCGCTGGGCGGTGCGCTGAGCGGTGCGACGCGTGTCTACCAAGCTGTCTACCGCGACGCGACGCCGTTTTGTACGAACGCCGCGTTCAATACATCGAACGCGATAGCAATCGAGTGGCTACCATGATTGCGCCAAGCATGACCTGTGCTTGGAGCATGGTCCAGTGTTCGCGGTTCGATACCCAGGCCGTTCGTTCCCCATTCGACGCTCTACCGGGATCTTCGCTGGTGTCTGCACATGACTCAGGGCCGGTGTGGGTGGCTGTCACTTGACCCTGAGACCGCTTCGGGAGGCACGCCATCGTCGATCCGCGCGCGCGCTCAACCTGTCCGTGCGCGCGCCGACTCGCCCATCGGCCACACGAACTCCAGCGGCGAGCGCACGAAGCGCCGCAGGAGCGCGGCGGCCAGCGTGCGGCGGTCCGCGGCGGCGACGCCGGTCGCGCGCGCCGCGACCCACAGCGCCAGCGCGAACGACACGCCCAGGTTCATCACGAACATGACGGCGATCCCGCCCAGCGCGCCCACGAGACGCGGATCGGTCCAGGCCGCCTGGCCCAGCGTCGACAGCGCGAGCGCGATCTTGCCGCTGGTCAGCGTGACGTGCCGAACGTCCAGCGGCAGGCCCAGGAACGCGCCGACCACGGGGCTCATGCCGAGCAGCACGCCCAGCGCGAGGTTGCCGGCCAGGCCGCTGACGCGCTCGGAAAGCCACGCCGACCAGCGCGACGCGCGTTCCGCGCCCAGCCAGCGCACGAGCCGCGGGCTCTGCGGCAAGGACGCCGGCAGCCGCCGGTACACGAACCAGTTGTCGACCCAGCCGGCCGCGATGCTCGACATCCACAGCACGATGCCTGTCCAGAACGCGTACACCGCGGTCAGGCTGCGCCAGGGGTGCACGGACTCCAGGACGTACTCGGCCTCGGCGGGGGAGAGGAACGCGCGGCCCGACGCCGCGCTCCAGGCCCAGGCGATCAGCACGCCGCAGACCAGCACCGCCGCCAGGTTCCCGAACGCCGCCGCGAGCTGCGAGCGCACGATGCGCGCGACGTAGCCGGACAACTCCTCGGCGCGTTCGGGCCCCTGCTTGCGCCGCAGGATGGACGCCAGCGACGCGGCCGTCATCGCCGGCTGCTTGGTGGCGAGCGTGCACAGCGAGAGCTGCATCGCCACGAAGCCCAGCGTGTAGTTGACGCTGCCGAGCACGCCGCCGACGAACGGGGCCGTCGCGAGGCGCGACAAGGCCAGCTTGGTGGTCGCCATGACCGCCGCGATCGCCCCGCCGCCCAGCGCCGACAGCCACATCAGCGCGTAGTCGCGCCCGCCGGTGGCGATGTACTTCTCGCCGGTCTCGGCCGTGCGTTCGACCACGCGGCGCGCCAGGACGCGCGAGCTGTCGAGCGCGAGCTGGCGCAGGCTGCCGTCGGCCTGGTGGGCGCGCACCAGCTCGGCCAGCAGGCGGTGCGCGGCGGCCGTGCGCTCCAGGCCCTGCGGCGAGAGCAGCACCGACAGGAGGTGCTCCATGCGCGCCAGGATCTTGCCGCTGGACTCGATCGCGAACACGAGCGCGGCGTTGACGCCCTGCGCCTCCAGGTGCGCCAGCACCTGCGCGTTGCCCGCGCGGCAGCCGGCGACGTCGTCGCGCCAGGTCACCAACGCGCGCGCGACCGCAAACTGCGTCTCGTGCGAGTCGTCGTCGGGCGCCAGCGCGTGGGCCTCGATGCGCTGCATCAACACCTCGGTCGAGCGCGTGATGCGGTACCACGGCGACGTGCGCACGGGTTCGCGTCCGCGCCGATCGCGCATCGAGCGCGACAGCCCCACGGCGTCGACGCGCGCGGCGAGCAGGCACAACGCCTCCTCGACCGCGGTGCGCTGCGGCGCGAGGCAGCCCGGATCGACGCGCGCGGCGCCGAGGAAGCGCATCAGGAGCCGCGCGGGGATGCGCTCGAGCCAGCGCGCGGATTCGGGCGTGGGGAACAGGCGGTCCAGCACCTGCACCAGCTCGCGGTCGTCCTGGACCTGCGGCAGCACGGCGCGCTGCAGGCGGTCGAGCGCCTCCTCGCCCAGGCCGCGGTGCTCGGGCAGGCCGGCTTCGGCGTACAGCGCCAGGCCCTGGCTGTCGCGCGCGACCGCCTCGAGCGCGGTGCGCAGCGGCTCGGCCGCCGCCGTGCAGCGCTCCAGCAGGGCGGCGAGCACGCCCAGGCGCCGAAAGCGCGGGTCGCCGCCGGCCGGATCGGGCTCGCCCGCCGGCCAGGGCAGGCTGCCGTCGGGCTGCGCGACCCAGTGCGCGAGGGCCACGAGCGCGTCGAGGCGTGTGCCCGGATCGGGCGCCTCGGCCAGCGCGTTCAGGCCCGAGCAGAGCGCCAGGACCTCCGGCCGGCTCTGTTCCTCGGTCGCGAACAGCGCGAGGGCCTGGGCCAGGGGTTCGCTCATGCAGGGGAGACAGCATCACGCGGGCGGGCGGCGATGCAAGGTCCGCGCCGCGGCGCCCTGCCGCGCCGACGGGCGGCGAGATCGGTGGGTGCGAGAGATGGCACGGTAGGGGGATTGCTACCTCCCCGCTGACGAACGGAACCGCGTCTTCTTGAACATCGGACCGTGGGAGATCCGGGCCTGAGGTGAGTTCGTGACGACCGCGAGCCCCATCCCCCGACCTCCCGGCCGCCGCGCATCCAGTCGGTGTGAGATGCGCGGCGGCCTGATGATCAGCTCGGCACCCATGCGACGTCCGGAAGCGCCAGGATTCTGTGTGTCCCAAACGGCTTCACACGAATGAGTTATGGTTGTTGCCGTTGCCGTTGCCGTTGCCGTTGCCGCGGATCTGTCTGTGTACGCTCCCGCGTGCCTCCGCGGAGTTCGCAGGGGTGACCGCGGGTCAGCGCGGTCGAGCGCACCACGCGGACGTGTACCCAATCATGATCAAGGCCCTCGCTCTCGGATCACTGGTCTGTCTGGCTCTCGGACGGCCGCTCGTCTCGGCGTTCATTCCGCACGCCGGCGAGGAATGCAACACCCTCGTAGACGGGACGACTCTGCTCTGCTACGACCCCTGCACACAAGGCTGCGCACCCACATCGGTGAACACCAACAGTGGGAACTCCGGACAGATCTGCAGCTGCGCAATCATCGGCCCTCCTGCAGTCTGCTGCAAAGCCGCCTACGTCGCGGGACAGACTCAGCCGGACGTGGTCGGGCGCTGCAGCATCGGCGGCTCCTGCCCGAGTGGGAGTTGCAAGCTCCTCGCCGTCGTGGTGGAGGGAGCTATCGTCGGTTGGGTTGGCCACTGCTTCCAGCCCGCTCCTGGCGGCGGATGAGACCCGGTCGCGTTCGTGATCTCTGGTAGCCGATCCCTGCTCGCACGCGCCACACTCGTGGTGGCTGCCGCAATCCTTCTGATCCTCGTGCTTCGAGGAACTCGAGTCCATCACGCGGAGAGTCCGGGGGATCTCGCGTCGGCCGAACACACCGCCATTCAGCCGCTCGATGCGGATCCCAACGCATCTCCGTTCTTGGCACGGACGCCGGCAGTCGCCCATGCCGATGCAACGCCAGTGCCGGACGCTCATCTGACCGTGCTCGTGACGGGTGACCGTGACGAACCGGTGGGGAATGCAGTGGTCTTCAGCCTGCAGGGCGAGACGAGGGTGGCGATCGGAAGGACATCTGCATCCGGACGACTTGCGGTCGCTCGGGGTTCATCAGCGATCGAACTGATTGCTCAGGCTGAGGGGTACTGTTCGAACGGGGTGTTCCTCCCGACGACCTGGCCGGAGTCGATCTCCATTCGCCTGGAGCGCGGGAGGCTGCTCACTGGCCGGGTGACGTCTGCATGCCCGAACGCGCCGCTGTCACGGCTGCACGTGGCTGTGGGGCCCGACACCCTGTTCGAAGGCCCGCGTCTCTCCCACCTGCTTGCCGATCCTCGAGTGAGGATCGTGAATCCGCGGCCCGACGGCGTGTTCGAGATCGACTGCGTTCCGGAGAATCAGCCAGTCTTCCTGGCCGTCGGCGGTGCCGGATGGACTGAAATCGTCGAGTCGCCGCGATTGGCTGCCGACGTCTCGACCGTGACGGTGGAGGTTGGTCCCGTGGCCGCGGTCATCGTTCGCATCCTTGACGAGGTTGGCGAAGCTGCTCGACTGAATCGCGTCGGGGGCATGGAGTGGGGGGTGAGCGTGACCCCTGGGTCGGGTGGCATGAGGCTGGCGAAAGCGAGTATGTGGGCCCGGATTCTTGCTGGAGTTCCGGAGTTGCGTCGAGACTCTGGTTCCAACGAGCAGGTCTTCGTGTGGGCCGCGTCCTGTGGAGAGGACGACAGGTCCATTCGAATTCGAGGGAGCTACCCCGGGTACGCTCCAATTGTCGCCGAGACCACGGTGCCGCGGCTCGAGGAACGACTGGGCACGGTCGAGGTCGTCCTGTCCAGGCTTCACGACGAGTACGGCCACATCCGCCTGAGATCCAAGTCCGCGAGCGACCAGAGCGGTCGGACCTGCCCTGCGGGGGTCCTCGGGCTCCGCACGCCCGAGGGTCGTCAGTACGACTATGTCATCGACCGATTCGAGAACGGAGCCAGCACCGTCGACAGCATCCCCCCAGGACCCTACGACGCGCTCTTCCAGTGGTGGCCCGTGTCCGACTCCGTAGATGGGTCTCCCCAGTCGTGGCGCGCGATCAGGGTCACACCCGGGGGCACCACCGATCTCGACGTCGATCTGCCGACAGCGGCCAGCGTCGAGCTCCGAGTGGTGGACGAAGCCGGTCATCCCTACTTCGGTCGTGCCAGGTTCCTCGTCGGACGCCTAGAAACCCTTCCGGCGGGAATGACCGGGGAGTATGCGATCGCGGGGAGAACCGTCGACTACCTGCATGGTCCGTACACGATGCCGGTCGTTCCACCGGGGCAGCTTTCGATCCTGCTCCTGCCTGTCGGCGGTCGGGTCGCGGAGAGGTTGGACCTCTTGATCCCTACATCCGGCAGAACGGAAGCGGTAATGCACCTGTCCCAGCCGGCCGTACGGCATCCCAAGCCGTCATCGGTGTTCGGCCTCGGTCAAGAAGCTCGCTGATCCGAGCGCTTGCGCTTGGCACCAGCGGGGTGGGCACGGAGATGGGACAGTCGCTCCGCCATGAACGCGTCAGGGTGTGTGAGCCTCCCCCGTGTCCGTGGAATGGAGGGGACTATAGACCCTTCCACCCCACGCTGTCCCTGGAGGGCTCTCTTCGGACAGTAGTCGAGCTCCGTCGAGGTCAGGGAGTCCACTGGATCTCCCAGCCGTTCGTCAGGTTGAACGTGGCCGGCGTGCAGAAGTCCTGGGCGACACGGAACCAGGCTTGGTAGGTGCGCAGTCCGGGGCCCGTGACCTGGCCTGCGAGGGAGATCGGGGCGTCTCCGACATCGGGGAAGACGGCGCGACCGGCATTCGAGACCAGCTTGGTGCCCAGGCGTCGGACGGCGCCGCCGGCACAGCGGAGGCCATCGCCGAAGACCGCACCACTGCCTCCATTGACCTGTTCCGTGCCTTGGAAGAAGAGCGCCGTGGCATTCGGCGGCATTCCGGTCGAGTGCAGGACAAGCGCATCTCCCGCGAGTGAAGCATGGCCTTCGGCGCGCAGCCATGAGGCTATCAACTCGCCGAATCCATGACTCATGCACCCCTCTGGTAGTCACCATTCACAGCGATCGCAGTCTCGTAGACGCGATGGCCCAACCCGCCAGGGCAGCCTTCTCCTGGTGCATAGAGGTAGCCGCTGTCGGCGAAGGAGCGCGTCGCGATCGTGACCGCCGGCTGGATCTGGGCCGGGAGTTCAGCGCAGAACGCCGAGAATCCTGCGAAGAGGATGCAACTGCGAGCCGATCGCCCTACGAGCGACGAGCGACGAGCGACGAGCGACGTTTCCATGGAGGTCCTCGAAGGAGCCGGGGGGGCCAGGGAATCGAGCCTCCGCCGGTCGGCGGAATCCGGCAATTCGACGAGGAGGGCGGGTGGACAGGCTGGGGGTACCGGCTCCCAAGTGAGGCGGCGCGTGAACCTGGCTCCGCACCCCGCGGCGGCGGCTGGTAGAGTGCCGCGCCGCCATGTCCTTCACCGACCAGGAGATCCTCGAGACCGTGCGCATGGTCGAGCTGGAGACGCTCGACATCCGCACCATCACCCTGGGCATCAACCTGCTCGACTGCGCGGACCCCAGCGTCGAGGCGGCCTGCGAGAAGGTCTACGCCAAGATCGTGCACCACGCGCGCGACCTGGTCGACGTCGGCGCCGGCATCGCCAGCGACCTGGGCGTGCCGATCGTCAACAAGCGCATCGCCACCACGCCGATCTCGTTCGTGGCGGCGGCCACCGGCTCGTCCGATCTCGTGCCCTTCGCGCGCGCGATGGACGCCGCGGCGCGCGAGTGCCGCGTCGATTTCATCGGCGGCTTCAGCGCGTACGTCCACAAGGGCTTCACCAACGCCGACCGCGCGCTGTTCGACTCGATCCCCTCGGCGCTGGCGCAGACCGAGCGCGTGTGCTCCTCCGTCTCGCTCGCCAGCACGCGCGCCGGCATCAACATGGAGGCGGTCAAGCGCTTCTCCGAGGTCGTCCTGGAGACCGCCGCCGCCACCACCGAGCGCGGCGGCCTGGGCTGCGCCAAGCTCGTGTGCTTCTGCAACCACGTCGAGGACAACCCCTTCGTGGCCGGCGCGCACATCGGCCCGGGCGAACCGGAGACCGTCGTCAACATCGGCGTCTCGGGGCCCGGCGCCGTGCGTTCCGCGCTGGCGCGCCTGGGGCCGGACGCGGACCTGCTCGCCGTCGCCGAGATGGTCAAGCGCACGACCTTCAAGATCACGCGCATGGGCGAGCTGGTCGGCCGCGAGGCGGCGCGGCGCCTGGGCACGCAGTTCGGCATCCTCGACGTGTCGCTGGCGCCGACGCCGGCGATCGGCGACTCGGTGGCGGACATCCTCGAGCTGATCGGCGTCGACCGCACGGGTGCGCCGGGCACCACGGCGGCGCTCGCGCTCCTGACCGACGCGGTCAAGAAGGGCGGCGCGATGGCCAGCAGCAGCGTCGGCGGCCTGTCGGGCGCATTCATCCCCGTCAGCGAGGACGAAGGGATGATCCGCGCCGTGCGCGAAGGCGCGCTGTCGCTGGCCAAGCTCGAGGCGATGTCGAGCGTGTGCTCGGTCGGCCTCGACATGGTCGCCGTCCCGGGCGACACGTCGGTCGACGTGATCGCCGGCCTGATCGCGGACGAGATGGCGATCGGGATGATCAACTCGAAGACCACCGCCGTGCGCATCATCCCCGTGCCCGGCAAGGGTCCGGGCGAGACGGTCGAGTGGGGCGGGCTGCTGGGCACCGCGATCGTGCAGGATCCCGGCCGGTTCGGCGCGCGCGTCTTGTTCGGCCGCGGCGGCCGGATCCCCGCGCCGCTGGTCGGCTACAAGAACTGACCCGCGCGGCGCGCCGCCGGGCCCTTGCAGGGGGGGGCGCGCCGCGCGGGGCTCAAGTCGCGCCGCGACCCTCCCGATCAGGGAAGAACCTGCCGGTCTCCGACGACCGGTCGGCCCTCCCCACGTGACCGACCGCATCCTGTTCGTCGAGGACTCCGACGCCGTCCGCACCTCCGTCGCGCAGATGCTCGCGCGGCGCTTCGAGGTGCGTAGCGTGCGCGACGCCGAGGAAGCCGTGTCGGTGTTCGACCGCGAAGGGCCGTTCCCGCTGATCGTCAGCGACTACGGACTGCCCGGCATGGACGGCATCGCCTTCCTCGGCGCGGTCCACCGGCACGTGCCCGAGACCTTCGGCATCCTGCTGACGGGCGTCGCCGACCTCGATCTGGCGGTCGACGCGCTGCGCGAGCCGGGCGTGCACCAACTGCTCAGGAAGCCGTGCGGCTTCGAGGCGCTGGTCCAGTCGATCGAGTCGGGCCTCGCGCACTACCGCGATCGCTGCGCCCGGCAGGACGACTACCTGGAGCTGGAGTTCAAGAGCGAGTCGCTGGCCGGGTTCACCGGGCTCCTGGAGGAGCGCCTCTCCGCGCACGCCGGCGCATTGCACTGCCTGCACGGCTTCGCGCTGGAGCTGTGCGCGGCGGTCTCGCTGGAGGAGATCGTCCAGTGCGCGGCACGCGCGGCGCACGGCGCCCTGCAGCGCGGCGTGCTCGTTCAGGTCTGGGACGAGCAGGGCGGCCGCTCGATCGAGGCCGCGGCCGGTCCGGAGATGTCGTCGCGGCTCCTGAACGAGCCGCTGTCGACGCACGACGGCAGGATCGGCGCGATCGTCGTGGACCTGGAGGGGCCGCGGGGCGCGCGCCTGACCGAGGTCGAGCAGTCGCTCCTGTCCTCGATCGCGGCCTCGACCGCGGTCGCTTCGCACCACGAGTTCCGCCGCCGCGACCTGGAGCGTGCGCAGCACGCCACGATCCGGGCCCTGGCGCGCCTGGCGGAGCAGCGCGACAACGAGACCGGATTGCACCTGCAGCGCCTCGCGGCCTACTGCCGCCTGCTGGCGGTCGGCCTGCGCGACGGCGGCCTGTACCGCGCGACCCTGACCGACGACTGGATCCGGAACCTCGAGCTGTCGAGCGCCCTGCACGACATCGGCAAGGTCGGCATCCCCGACTCGATCCTGCTCAAGCCCGGACAACTGAACCCTGACGAGTGGGAGATCATGAAGTCCCACGCGCGCCTGGGCGGCGAGACGCTCGACGGCGTGATCGAGGAAGCCGGGCCGACGCGCTTCCTCGTGATGGGCCGCGACATCGCCTGGGCGCACCACGAGAAGTGGGACGGCAGCGGCTACCCGCGCGGCCTCGCCGGCGAGCGCATCCCGCTCGCCGCCCGCATCCTCGCGCTGGCGGACGTCTACGACGCGCTGACCACCGAGCGCCCCTACAAGTCCGCCTGGCCGCACGACCGCGCGCTGGCCTGGATCACCGAACGTTCGGGCTCGCACTTCGACCCCGACGTCGTCGCGGCGTTCCTGGCGTGCGAGCGCGCCGCCGACGGCATCCGCGGTCGCTGGGCGGACCGCGTCAACGACCTGCCGGTCGCCTGAGGCCGGCGCGGGGCCCCACCGCGGCCGGGACCGGAACGCGGACGCGCCGTGCGGTACCTTGCGCCGCTCGCGCCGTCCTGCGCGCGTCCTCCATGCCGGCACATCGCGCGCACACGCACCGTCCAACGCACGCCTGACCATGGAAGCGTGGCGTCGGACCTGGTGGGCGGTGTGGTGCGCGAACTTCGTCGCGGCGATCGGCCTGCAGAGCTTCCTGCCGTTCTTCCCCAGCCACCTGGAGAGCCTGGGCCTGGCCGATCGCGACGACATCGCGCTGTGGGCCGGAGTCCTGTACGGCGCGGCACCGCTGTCGGCCGCGGTCACGAGCCCGTTGTGGGGCGCGCTCGGCGACCGCTGGGGCAGGAAGCTCATGGTGCTGCGTTCGATGGCGGCGATCGCGCTGTTCGTGGGCCTGATGGCGTTCGCGACGTCGCCGTGGGAACTGCTCGTACTGCGCCTGCTCCAGGGCCTGTTCTCGGGTTTCGTGGCGCCCAGCGCGACGCTGGTGAGCGTCGGCGCGCCGCCCGGCGACCAGGGACGCGTCGCCGGTTCGCTGCAGACCGCGCTGGCGGCGGGATCGGTCATCGGACCGCTGCTGGGCGGGTTCGCGGTCGGCCACATGGGGCTGCGCCCGGTGTTCCTGGGCGTGGCGGTCGCCGCGGCCCTGGCGCTGGTGTGCGTGTTCCAGCTGGCCGACGAGGACGCGACCGTGCGGCGCCGCGCCGAGGGCGAGACGACCTTCGTGCGTGCGGTGCGCGGCGCGGGCGCCGACCTGCGCGACCTGTGGGGCAACGCGCGGCTGCGCGCAGGCCTGTCGATCGTGTTCTGGTCCTCGTTCGCGCTGGGCGCGACGAGCCCGATCCTGGAACTGCACGTGCGCGACCTCGTCGCAGGGCCGATCGAACTGTCGCGCTTCTGGACCAGCGTGCTGTTCAGCGCGCCGGCCCTGGTCACGCTGTTCGCGATGCCGCTGTGGGGCCGGTGGGGGGACCGCGTGGGCCACGCGCGCGCGCTGGCGCTCTCGGCGCTCCTGGGCGGCGCGATGCTGGCGGTGCAGGCGCTGCCGCTCTACGCGGCGCTGCTCGCGGCGCGCGTCGCCTTCGGCGCGGCACTGGCGGGGAGCGCCGCGTGCTCGTTCGGCCTGGCCGCCGCCGAGACGCACGTCGAGCGCCGCGGCGGGGCCTTCGGCGTGGTGTTCTCCGCGCGCACGCTGGCGGCCGCGGTCGCCGCGCCGCTGGGCGGCCTGCTCTCGCGCTGGGTCGGCATCCCCGGGCTGTTCCTCGCGTGCGCGCTGGCGCTCATGCTGGCGGCGCGCTCCCTGCGCAGCCGTCAACGGCGCCCCAGCGCGCGCAACGCGGCGGGCTGATGCAGGCCGACGAGGCTCATGCGGCCGGGCTGCGGCTCGCCCACGAGGTGCGCGACCGCGCCCTTGCGCAGCACGATCAGGCCCGCCTGCGCCTCGTCCTCGTACACGTGCCAGCCGAACACCAGCCACGCGGCGAGCTGCGAGAGCCAGGGTTCGTGGCCCACGACCGCCACGCGCTCGCCGCGGATCTCCCCGAGGAGCTGCTCGTCGGGATCGCGCGCCAGGCCGCCCGTGACGCGCATGCGCGCCTTGCGCGAGAGCGGCAGCAAGAGGTCCGCGGTCTCCTGCGCGCGCAGGAGCGGGCTGTGCAGGACGAGGTCGAAGCCCGCGCCCAGCCGCTTCAGGCCGCGCACGCAGCGCGCGAACCGTCGGCGGCCCTCCTCGGTCAGCGCGCGCCGCGCGTCGTCCCCGTCGTAGCGGTCCTCGGCGATGGCATGGCGCACGATCCAAAGGTCCATGGTGATCCTCACAGTTGCCGGATGCTCGGCCGCACCGCGCGCCAGGCCTCCCGTGCCTGCTCGCGCCGCCGGTCGGCCTCGCGCTCGAGTTCGGGAAGGCGTCCGTTGGAGGCCGGGTGGCCGGCGTGCGCGCGCAGGTGGGCGCCCTCGACCGCGAGGTTGTTGAGCTCGCCCAGCGACTCCTGCAGCGCGCGCAGCTCGCCCGTGTCGGCGCCCAGCCACTCGATCGCGTAGCGCAGGCGCCGCACCCGTCGTCGCAGGCGGTGCAGCTCGCGGTCGGGATCCTTGGCGTCCGTGGTGCGATCGCCCGCCTCCAGGACGCGCCGCCTCAGGTGCTGCAGCACCGCGCGTACGCACACCGGGTCCGGGTCGGGCACGACGCACAGCGCGCCGAGCAGGTCGTCGACCCAGGCCGTGCGCACGACGGCGCCCAGGTCCGTCGCGGCGGATGCGCGCTGCTCGCGCAGCAGCGCGGCCCAGGCGCCGGCGGGCGCCCGCGCGGCGAGGACGTCCAGGTCGCGCACCGCGGCCGCCGCGCGGCGCAGATCGCGCAGGTCGTCGCGCAACGCGCGCCGCGCGCCGAGCTCGAGCCACACGGACAGGCGGCCGGCGCAGACGCGCAGCCGGTGCACGGCCTCGGGCTCGATGCCGGCGCGCAACTGCTCGATCTGGCGCGCGAAATCGTCGAGCCAGACGTCGACCGGCAGAAGGGCTGAGGGCTTCAAGGCGCTCGATTCTATTCGGACGCGCGCGGGCGCGGGCCCGAGGAATCAAGGCGTACGCGCCTTCATCCGATCTTCATGTCGCGCTGCACGATCGGAGCCTGCCTGGCGCCGCGGCACGCGGCGCGCGTAGGCTGCAGTACGCACCATGGTTCCCGAACGCACCGACGTCGCGCCCGCGGGCGAGCTCGCGCTGGGCGACCCGTCGCTCCACCTGAACCGCGAGCTGTCGCTGCTCGAGTTCAACCGGCGCGTGCTCGAGCAGGCCAAGGACCGCCAGACGCCGCTGCTGGAGCGCCTGCGCTTCCTGACGATCTCGTGCACCAACCTCGACGAGTTCTTCGAGATCCGCGTCTCGGGCCTCAAGCAGCAGGTGGCGCACAACGTGCAGCAGGCCGGCCCGGACGGACTCGCGCCGCGCGACGCGCTGGCGCGCATCGGCGCCGAGGCGCACCGCCTGGTCGACGAGCAGTACCGCGTGCTCAACGAGGTCGTGCTGCCCGAGCTCGCCGCCGAAGCCGTGCACGTGCACAAGCGCGGCGTGTGGACCGAGCCGCAGCAGCGCTGGATCCAGCGCTACTTCACGCAGGAAGTGCTGCCGCTGCTCACTCCGATCGGCCTGGACCCGGCCCGGCCGTTCCCGCTGATCCTGAACAAGTCGCTGAACTTCATCGTGCAGGTCGAGGGTTCCGACGCCTTCGGCCGCAGCAGCGGCGTGGCGATCGTCCAGGTCCCGCGCGCACTGCCGCGCGTCATCAGGTTCCCGGATTCCGTGGCGGGCGGCCCGCACGAGTTCGTGCTGCTCTCCTCGGTCGTGCACGCCCACATCGACGCCCTGTTCCCCGGCATGCGGGTGCGCTCGTGCAGCCAGTTCCGCGTGACGCGCAACAGCGACCTGTGGGTGGACGAGGAGGACGTGGAGGATCTCCTGCACGCCATCCGGGGCGAGCTCTCGACGCGCAACTACGGCGAAGCCGTGCGCCTGGAGGTGGCCCAGGACATCGACGAGGGCATGGCCCGGCTCCTGCTGGAGAAGTTCGAGCTGGAACCGGCCGACTTGTACCGCGTGAACGGGCCGGTCAACCTCAACCGGCTGGCGGCGCTGCGCGAGCTGGTGGACCGCGCCGAGCTGAAGTATCCGCCCTTCTCGCCCAGCGTGCCGTCGCGCTGGCAGGCCGCCGCCGACCCGTTCGAGGCGATCCGCCGCGGCGACGTCCTGCTGCACCATCCTTACGAGTCGTTCGCGCCCGTGCTCGAGCTCCTGCGCGCCGCGGCGACGGACCCGCAGGTGGTCGCCATCAAGCAGACGCTGTACCGCACGGGCGCCGATTCTCCGCTGGCCGACACGCTGCTCGAGGCCGCGCGCAAGGGCAAGGAGGTCACAGCGGTGATCGAACTGCGCGCGCGCTTCGACGAAGCCGTCAACATCGACCAGGCCACGCGCCTGCAGGAGGCCGGCGCGAAGGTCGTGTACGGCATCGTGGCGCACAAGATCCACGCCAAGATGCTGCTGATCGTGCGTCGCGAGGGGCGCAAGCTGCGGCGCTACGTGCACCTGGGCACGGGCAACTACCACGTGGGCACGGCGCGCGCGTACACCGACCTGTCGCTGATGACCTGCGACCCGGACCTGTGCGAGGACGTGCACGCGCTGTTCCTGCAGATCACCGGGCTGGGGCGCGCGGAACGGCTGCGCAAGATCAAGCAGGCGCCGTTCCACCTGCAGGACGACCTCCTGGAGCTGATCGCGTTCGAGGCCGCCGAGGCCCGCGCGGGCCGGCCGGCGCGCATCGCGGCGCGCATGAACGCGCTGTCGGACCCGCGCGTGATCCAGGCCCTGTACGCGGCCTCGCGCGACGGCGTGCAGATCGACCTCGTGGTGCGCGGCATCTGCTGCCTGCGGCCGGGCGTGCCGGGCGTGTCGGAGAACATCCGCGTGCGCTCGATCGTGGGCCGCTTCCTCGAGCACAGCCGCGTGTTCCACTTCCACCGCGCCGGCGCCGACCTCGTCCTGGCGTCCAGCGCCGACTGGATGCAGCGCAACTTCTACTCGCGCGTCGAGAGCTGCTTCCCGATCGAGGATCCGGCGCTGGCCGAGCGCGTGCGCGCCGAGACGCTGGAGGCGTACCTCGAGGACGACACGCAGGCCTGGCTGCTCGATTCCGAGGGCCAGTACGCGCGCGCGCGGCCGCGGGGCGGGCTTCCGCGCTGCGCGCAGCGCGACCTGCTCGCGCGCCACGGCGGCTGATCCGCCCCGGCGCACCCGCGCGGCTCAGGCGAACTCGATCTCGATCCCGGCAGCGGACAGGCGCACGCGTTCCTGCTCCAGGTCGGCCCGGACGAGCGCGTGCCCGGCCAGCCAGTCCGGCGCGAACGCGAGCGCGTAGCCGTTCTTGCGCGGTTCGATGCGCACGTCGGCGGGCACGTCCTCGCCGCGGCTGCGTGACAGGAGCACCGCGAGGCGCAGCAGGAGACACAGGCGTTCCACCGCGCGCCGCGTGGCCGGAGGCAGGTCCGCGGCACGCGGCGGGGGGAAGCGCCGGCGCTGTCCCTCGATCAGCGCGGCCAGGACGAGCTGGTCCGGCCGCGAGAAGCCGGGCATGTCGGTGTTGGCCGCGATGTAGGCGCCGTGGTGGTGGAAACCGCTGTAGGCGATCGACAGCCCGATCTCGTGCAGCCGCGCGGCCCAGTCCAGGCAGCGCTCGGCCCATTCGGCTTCGAGCTCGAAACCCGCGGCGCACGGACCGAGCAGGGCCAGCGCCGTGCGCTGCACGCGCGCCGCCTGCTCCTCGTCGACGGCGTAGCGCTCCATCAGGCGGCGGATGGTCTTGTCGCGCACGTCCTCGTGACGGATGCGTCCGGCGAGGTCGTACAAGAGGCCCTCGCGCAGCGCGCCTTGCGCCGTGCCCATGCGCTCGATCTCCAGGCCGTCGAACAGCGCGCTCAGGATCGCGACGCCGCCCGCGATCACGGACGCGCGCTCCGCCTGCAGGCCGGGCAGCCCGGCGAGGTGCTTCACGTGACCCAGGTCGACCAGCGCGCGCCGCAACTTGCGCAGGCCCTTGGGCGTGATGCCGCCGTCGCCCCAGCCGTTGGCGCGCAGGATCTCGGCGATCGCCAGGATCGTGCCCGAGGCGCCCACGCTCTCGGTCCAGCCCAGCTTCCGGTAGGGCCGCTCCAGCGACTGCACTTCCAGGCGCGCCGCGATGCGCGCCTTGCGCATGTCGTCGCGTTCGATGCGGCCGTCGCGGAAGTAGCGCAGCGACCAGTTCACGCAGCCCATGTGCAGGCTGTCCACGCGCTGCGGCTCGAAGCGCTCGCCGAGGATGCACTCCGTGCTGCCGCCGCCGATGTCGACCACCAGGCGCCGCCCGGCGTCGTCGGACAGGTCGTGCGCGACGCCCAGGTAGATGAGCCGCGCCTCCTCGGCGCCGGCGACGATCTCGATCGGATGCCCGAGCGCCTCCTCGGCCAGCGCCAGGAACTCGCGCGAGTTGCGCGCCATGCGCAGTGCGCTCGTGCCCACCGCGCGCACGCGGTCCGGATCCAGCCCGCGCAGGCGGGCGCCGAACAGGCGCAGGCACGCCAGCGCGCGCTCCTGCGTCTCGGGCGCCAGGCGGCGCTTCTCGTCGAGCCCCGCCGCCAGGGCGACGCGGTCGCGCAGCCGGTCCACGATCGACGGGTCGCCGTCGGTGAGGCGCGCGACGACCATGTGGAAGCTGTTCGAACCCAGGTCGACCGCCGCGGCGAGGTCGCTCTTGCCTCCGTTGGCCACGCGCACCCTATACGCGCGCGTGCAGATGGCTGCAAGGACGCGGCTAGCCGTCGTCGGGGAACGTCCATGCGCCGCGCAATGCGTCGAGCACGCCGGCGCGCACGACGGAAGGCGCGAGCCGGCTGACGCCGAGCCACGGCGCGTGCTCGCCGAAGAACGCGGCGTCGCGCAGCCCGAACCACAGCTCCGGCGCTGCCGAAGCAGTCGGGTGCGTGCGCCAGGCGAGGTCGTCGTCGGCCGTGCAGGACTCCAATGCGTTCAGGCGCGCGGCGAGATCCTCCAGCGACGGGCGCGCGAGGCGCGGACCGCCGGGCAGCTCGAACCACGACGTCGTGTTCACGAGCAAGCGGTACGTGGCGCCCGCGCCGCGCGGACCGACGAGCAGCACGCGGTCGGCCTCGGTCGTGCCGAAGACGGCGTGGCGACCCGGATCGAAGTGGGGGACCGAACCGCGCGCGCGCGAGGCCTTCGCTTCCGTCGGCGCCGTGAACACCGCGGCGTCCAGGTGCACGATCTCGTCGCGCTGCGCCAGCGCGAGGTCGGCGCGGTCGGCGCGCAAGTCCTCCAGCGCGGGCCGCCACAGATCGGCGTGCTCGGCGAGATCCCCGTCGAGCAGCGCCGGCAGCCGCTCCACCAGCTCGATCGTCGCCGCCTCGCGCCGCGCGCGGTCGTCCAGGCCGCGCAGGCGTTCGCGCCACGGCGACCGCTCGGCGTCGAAGCAGCCGGTGATGACGGCGTCGACCTGGAAGGCGCGTTCGTCGGGCACGCGGAAGAAGTCGCCCGCCCACGCGGCGGCGAGCAGCGCCGCCTCGCGCTCCAGGGCCGCGGCCGGGTGCCGCACGGCGAACAGCGCGCACACGCCGTCGGTGTCGACGTGGTTGTTGGCGATCCCCACGCAGCCCGCGGAGAGCTCCGCGCGCCGCGCCTCGGACAGGCGAGCGAAGTTCAGGGCGATGCCGGTCGAGAGGTCGTGCTTGAGCTCGCGCGGCGTCGTGTTGCCGGGCCAGTGCGAGAGGTTGAGCCCGCTCTGGCCCCACGCGCCGTCGACGCTGACCAGGCGCTCGGGAACGCGCTGCTCGACGATGCGGATCGGGAGATCCATCGGACCGCGGCGCGGCGGCCTACTGCGGCTGCGGCTCGGGCCTGGGTTCAGGCCTGGGTTCAGGCTTGGGTTCAGGCGGCGTCTCCGCGGCCTTGCGGCGCCTCTCCAGCAGCTTCTCCAGCATTCGCCGGTTGTTGCCGGCGTCGCGCCGGGCCAGCTCGCGCTCCGAGCGCATCTGCGACGACAGGTCCTTGCGCGCCAGCTCGATCTCGGCGCACTCCAGCGCCTTCGCGTACCACGCCAGCGCCTGGTCCAGGTCGCGGTCGAGGTGGTAGTGCAGCATCAGCGCCGTGTCGTTCAGGTAGTTGGGGTCGTTGGGCGCGAGGTCCAGCGCCTTGCGGTAGGCGGCGTACGCGCGCTCGAACAGGTCGTTGACCTCCGCGATCTCCGCGGGGGTCATCTCCTTCTTCGCCTTGCGCTGGATGCGCGCCTCGCCCTCGTCGCGCAGGAACAGCCCCAGGTTGTTCCAGTAGCGGTCGTTGGTCGGCTGCACCGCGGCCTGCAGCTCGGACAGGAACGCCGCGTCCAGGTGCGCCTGCTTGCTGGCCTTGATGCCGATCAGGTAGTCGAGGATGCGCAGGCTCTCCTCCTGGTTCGAACGCAACGAGGCGATGCAGTCCAGGGGATCGGCCTGATGGTGCGTGCGCAGAGCGGCGATCGTGCCGTCGTAGTCCTGGCGGAAGTAGCGCGACAGCGCGATGTAGTACCAGGAGTTCACGAAGGCCGGCCACTTGGCGACCGACGCCGCGAACGCCGTCTCGGCCTCGTCGTGGCGCTTCAGCACGTAGCGGCCGTAGCCCAGCCACCACTCCAGCGACGCGTCGCCCGCGGGCGGCGCGCCGGATTCCGCGTAGGCCTTGGCGCCGGCTTCCAGCGCGTCGACGAACTGCTCGGGCGTGAGGCTCTCGCGCACGCGCGCGTAGTCCAGCGCGGCCGGATCCGCGCCCGCCGCGCGGCCGAACCACGGCGCGGCCTCGGCGCCCTGCTCCTTCCACACGTGCAGCCAGCCGATCTGCGCCAGCGCATCGGCGCGCCGCGCGCGGTCCGCGGGCGCCGCCGAGGCGGCCAGCAGCTCGGCGGCCTTGTGGAACGCGGACCGCGCGGCGCTCCAGGCGCCCTCCGCTTCCGCCGTCCGCGCCTCGTCCGCGCGCAGCGTGACGAACTGCGAGAAGGCCACGCGCCCCAGCATCAGCACGGCCTCGGCAGAGGCGGCGTCCAGGGCCACGGCCTTCTCGGCCGCCGCGCGCGCCACGTCGAGTTCCTGCGTGTTCCAGGCGCTCTCGGCCAGCGGCAGGAACGCGTCCGCGAAGCGCTCGGGATCGGCGGCCGTCGCGCGCTTCAGGAACTCGACCGCGTCCGTGAAGGCCATGCCGATCACGCTGCCGGTCACCCCGTCGGCGATGTAGCCCTTCGCCTTGTAGGCGAAGGCCATCCCGTACAGGTAGTCGAGCGTGGGGCCCTTGTGGCCCGCGCGGTCGAGCGCGTCGGCCTGCTCCAGCGTGTCGTTGATGCGGCCCTGCGCGATCCACGCGCGCAGCGTCCACACGCGCGTGCGCAGGTGGCCGCCGTCCAGCTTCTCGGCCTCCTCGAACACGGCCTGCGCCTCGGCGGGCTTGCCGGCCGCGAGCAGCGCCTTGCCGCGCGCGACGAGCGCCTCGACGCCCGCCGCCTGGGCCGCCGCGGGCATGAGGGTCGCGTGGGTGCCGGGCGCGGCGATCGCGGTGAACGCCAGAGCCGCCGTGAGAATCGTCTTTCTGATCATCTTCGTTCCGTGCTTCCTTGCGCCCGCCCGTCCGCGGGGGGCGTGCCTGTTTCCGCCGGCAGCGCGCCCCAGCGCTTCTCCGGCGTGAGCTTGGGGTCCGTGCCGCGTTTCAGCGCCTCGTCGCAGCGCGCGAGCCAGCCGCCGGGGCCGCGCACGTCCTCGCGCGGATCGGGCCCCGTGGCCAGCGCGCGTTCGAACCAGCCGCGCGCGTTGTGCGCGTCGCCCTTCAGCGACAGATGCAGCACGCCCAGGTCCTGGTACGCGTCGCCCAGCCCCGATTCGGCCTCCTCCAGCTTGCGGCGCAGCGCCTCGGCCTCGGGGGCCGGCAACGCCGGCGCGGCCATCGCGGCGCGCAGGCGCGCGACCTCGGCTTCCCACAAGCGCGCCGCGGAGCGCAGCCAGGACTCCGCCTGGGGCACGTCGCGCTGCAGGTAATGCACGAGCACCTCGCCCGGCGCGCGCAACGCCGCCGCGTCCTCGGGGCGCAGGCGCGCGGCTTCCGACGCGGCGGCGTACGACGCTTCCATCAGCGCGCGCGCGCGCGCCATCGACGCGTGCGCATCGGTCCACTGCTGGCGTCCCGCCGCCAGGCGCGCGCGCACCTCCAGCGCCCGCGCCGCCTCGCGCGCCAGCGTCGCGGCCTGCGCGGCCGCGGCGGCATCGCCCGGCGCGAGGCGGTGCAGGTCGGCGTAGCAGTCGGCCGCTTCCGCCAGGCAGGCCGGTGCGTCCGCGCGCGACGGATCGCCGCCGCGCTCGCGCCACGTCTCCGCGATCCGGCGCAGCGCCGCGATGCCGCTCGGCAGGTCCTCCGCCAAGGGCTGCGCCAACACCTCGACGGCGCGCTCCTCGGCGCGCAGCAAGGCCGCGCGCGCCGCGCCGAGCTCGCCCGAGGAGAGGTGGTCCAGGGCCGCGCCGACCTGGCAGCGCGCGGCCAGCGCTCGCGCCTCCAGGCGCCGTCCGCGGTCGAGCTCCGCCGCGCGCAGGAAGCCGCGCTCGGCCTCGAGGAACGACTCGGCCGCGTGGCGCAGGCCCGCGCGCAACGCCTCGATGCCGCGGGCGAAGCGCTCCGCCGCCGGTTGCCACGCGGCCTGCGGATCCGCGGGGTCGTGGGCCTCGATGTTCTCGAAGGTGGCGACGACGGCTTCGCGTCCGCCCAGCGTGCGCGTCGACTGCGCCAGCGCCGCGTGCAACGCCGGTTCGCGCGGCAGGATGCGCAGGCCGGCCAGCGCGACGGTGCGCGCGCGCGCGTCCGCGCCCTGCAGCCGATGGAATTCCGCGAGGCGCTCCCAGGCCCACGGTTCCTCGGGGCGCAGCCCGACGAGCGCTTCCAGCGCCGCGCGGGTCTCGGCCGTCGACTCGGGGCTTGCGGACGGCTGCGCCGCGGACCACGCGTCCCAGGCGGCTGCGGCCAGCGTCCGTTCGGCCGGTTCGGGCAGCGCGGGACGCTCGCGGGCGGGCGTCGCGCGCAGGAGTTCCCAGCCGCGTCGCGCGTGTTCCAACGCGGCCGCGCGCTGGCCCAGCGCCCGCGCCGCGCGGCTCGCTCCCAGCCACGCGCGCGCCGAGGGCGCGCGGCGCGCGGACTCGAGGTGATCGGCCAGCGCCGCCTCCAGGAGCTCCGTCGAATCGCGCTCCAGCCCGGCCGCGAGCGCGGTCTCGGCGCGTTCGCAGCGCAGCGCCGTGCTGGCGGGGGCGATGTCGAGCGCGCGGTTCCAGGCCTCCAGGGAGCCGGTGAGGTCGCCGGCGGCCCGCCGCGCGCGCGCCGTCTCCGCCACGCGGCCGGCGGACAACTCGGCCAGAAGCGCACGCGCGCCTTCGTCGTCGCCGTGCCGCAGGGCGTCGATCGCGGCCGCGCGCACCGGCGCATCGAAGGCCGACAGTCCTTCCGCCGAGAGGACCGCCGCCAGGATCGAGTCGCGGCTCAGGGGGCCCTCGACCTCGGGGAACAGCGCCCGCAAGCGCGCCTGCGCCTCGGCCTCCACGCGGGCCGCCATGTCGGGCGACAGGGGCGCGGGGCCCTCGCGCTGGGGAGCGCCCCGGGACTTGCAGGCGGCGAGGCCTAGGAGGATCGCCGGGAGCGCGCGGAGGAGGGACATCGGCCGGGACTTGGGCGCGGGGCGGGGGGCGCGGAGGAACCCGGCCATCCTAGCAGCCGGGAACCCGCGGATCCCCGGGGCAACGTGGCGCGCTCGTAGTCCATCGCCGCGCGCAGGTCACGATTCCCTCCTCCGCGCTTCCAACCTCGCGGCCGTTGGGGAAGATGAGCGGCCCAGCGGCGTCCCACGCGGGCCGCGGCGCCCCTGGATCCGGACGCGACGCGCCCCGAAGATCGAGACTTCGTCCGCATGCGACTCCAGACCCTCCGCCGGCGCGCGCGCGCGGCCTTCACCGCCGCCGCCCTGGGCCTCACGCTGGCGCTCGCCGGTTGCGACAACCCCGCGTGCGTGTTCGGCGGCACCTGCGTGCCGGGCGGCGGGGGCGGGGGCATCGGGACCCTCCCGGCCAGCGTGCCGCTCGACGGCGAGATCCTGAAGGCCGCCGCGCCCCGCATCGTGCGCGCGGCGCCCAGCGGCACGGGCGCCGACCGCGACACGCCCATCGCCGTCGTCTTCAGCGAGTCGATGGCGGCCTCGACGCTGAACGTCGCGTTCGAGCTGGAGCAGGTGGGAATCGGCGCGCTCCCGCTCTCGGCCGCGACGCTGATCGGCGACGGGCGGCTCCTCGTGATGTTCCCGCTGCAGCCGCTGACGCCCGGCGGCCAGTACAACCTGCGCTTTCGCGACAACGTCCAGATCGGCGACCGCACCGGGCAGGAGCTGGTGCAGCCGGCGAGCGGCATCGCGACCAGCTTCACCGTCGCCTCGACCGCGCCGACGACGCCGTCGGTCGTGCTGCTCTACCCCGAAGCGAGCGAGACCGGCCTCCCCGCCACGAGCGAGATCGCGGTCGTGTTCTCGCGCGCGATCCAGGCCGGCACGGTCACCGACGCGTCCTTCGACGTGAAGGTCGGCGGCGCGCCGCCGATGTTCGACCCGCCCGCGCAGCCGGTGACGATCAGCACCGGCACGAGCACGATCACCGACACGCGCGTGTTCCGCTGGATCAGCCTCGACGCCGAGGGCAACCGCGCCTCGCTGGGCACGAACGCCAGCGTGGCGCTGCAGCTCTCGCCGCCCGCCAGCCGGATCAAGGACAACGCCGGCAACGACCTGGGCCTGGTCACGTCGTCCTTCACGACGCTGGCGTTCTCCGCGCCCACGGGCGCGGCGATCACGTCGTTCCCCGCCGACGCGATCGGCGTGAACCAGCTCAGCGGGCCGGCCGACCTGGCAGTGCGGGTCGATCTCGCGGACGCGATGAGCGGCGACCGCCTGGGCGTGTTCCTGTTCGGGACCGAGCCGGGCACGATGCCCGGCCAGACGATCGCGTTCCTGCGCGAGGCGGCGCTGGTCGCGCCGTTCACGAGCTTCACGTTCACGGCGGCGGAACTCGACCTCGTCAGCTCCACGTCGCCGCTGCGCGGACGGCTGCGCGACGGCACGGTCTCGTTCGCGTTCCGCCTGAAGCGCGGGACCCTCGAGTCGCCGGTGCGCCTGCTCGACGTCGAGCCGCTGACCGCGGGGACGCAGTCGCCGGTCCTGGATCTGGTCGCGCCCACGCTGATCGGGATGGGCACGTCGGGCACGGCGATCGGCACGTTCCGCTCGGATGCGCGCGACCTCGTCCTGGTCGGTCGGGCCAGCGAGGAGCTGCGCGCGGCGCACGTCGACACGGTACTGGGCGACAACGAGCGCACGCCCGGCGAGATCGCGCCCGTCGTGGGTTCCGAGGCGTCGTCGGGCCTGTTCGTGACGGCGCCGGTGCGCGTGGGCGTGCTGGACGACGCCGACCAGCCGCTGGCGTACTCGTTGACGATCTACGACCGCGCGATGAACTCGGGCGGCACCGCGATGGGCACGTTCGTCCAGGAGGGCGCGGCCGCGCGTGGCGCGCCGCGCCCGTTCATGAACGTGACGATCGACGTGTTCGACGCGGCCACGCTGCTGCCGGTGGCGGCTGCGCCGGTGTTCGTGCACGAGCACCTCGCCGGCTCGGTGTCCGAGGTCGCGTCGGGCGCGACCGACCTGACGGGACGCGTCGTGCTCTCGCCCGCGCTGATCGGCGACACGATCGTGACCGTCGCGGCGGCGGGGTACGAGCTCTTCACGCTGGACGGGATGCCGGCCGAGCACGTCAGCATCCCGCTGCGCGCCAGCGCGACGAGCGCGGCGACGGCCGGCGGGTTCGTCACCACCACGGACGCCAACGTCAACCTGTACACGCGCAACGTGGCCGACACGCGCTTCCCGCGGCCGGGCGAGACGCTGGCGAGCGTCAACACGTGCTCGTTGAACACGCAGACCTCGCGCTTCGAGTGCGCCTGGGGCCCCGTGCCGATCCTGCCGCGCGAGCTCGGTGCCGCGACGGGCCTGGCGGTGCTCGCGCCGCCCAGCCTGTTCCTGTGGTCGGCGCCGACCTTCCTGCGCTCCTTCGGGCTGCGCCTGCCGCTGGCGGACCTGCCGGCGGGCGGCACGCAGAACGTCACCGTGGCGCTCGACCGGCTCGACCTGCCCACGGTCCCCGCCGAGCGGCTCCCGCTCGACGTCACGCCGCACATCCTCACGACCGCCGACTGGCCGGCCCTTTCGGGGGCGCCGCGCGTGCGCGTCGAGGGCCTCGTGCCCGGGTTGCCCGGGCCGCTGACGGTGGGGCAGGGCGTGGCGTTCACCGACGGAACGCCGCCGGGCACGTTCACGGTGCGCGCGGCCTACGCGGGGATCGCCGACCCGACCGAGGACTCGCCCAGCGATGCCTTGGGGGAACTGGTGAGCCGCGGGACCCTGGAACCCGACCTCTTCCTGCGCGCCGAGGTCGTCGACGCCGCCGGCGCGCGCGGCGTGGCCCGGCCGCGCCTCTCGAACACGGGCTTCACCCTGGCGCCGCCCGCCGCCGCGGTCCTCGCCAGCCCGGCGATCACGGCCAACGGGGGCCTCGTCGCCAACGACCTCACGTTCTCGGACGTCTTGCCCGACGCGGCCGGCCAGCCGGGCCTGTACCGCGCCACGCTCGTCGACGGCGCGGGCCGCCGCTGGACCGTCTGGCGCGTCGACGCGCCCGACGCCGACGGGCCCGACGTCGTCGCGCACCTGCCGTTCGTGGGGGCGGGGAGCACCTGGCCGCTGGCGGCGGGCGACGTGAGTGTGCAGGTCTCGGCCTGGTCCTGGACCGCGTTCGACGCGACGAGCTTCCTGTGGACGGACGTGGCGCGCGAGGCCGAGCGCGCGTCGCACTCGGCCTCCGCGACCGTCGCCGTGCCCTGAACGGTCACGGACCGCTCCGACGCGGGCGAATCGGCGGGCGGCGCGTTGGACCGGTTCCCGGCGATTGCTAGGATCCCGGCGCGACCGCGCGAAATCCGCGCGAGCAATTTCCGGAGGCCACCGTGATTCGCCCCATCGCCGTTTCCCTGACCGCCGCCCTCGTCCTCGCCGCCTGCACCAGCGTGCCCCGCTCGCGGGGCGTCACCGTGGACACTTCCGGCGGCAACCGCGTCGTCGAGGCCTCGCCGATCGAGGTCGCCGTCGCGCCGGTGGTCGTGCTCTCCGGCCGCAACGTGCCCGCGCAGGAACTGCGCGCGGGCTTCCACAAGGCGCTGGTCGATCGCCGCTACAGCCCGCTCTCGCTGGAGTACGTCGACCGCCGCGTGGTGGACGCCGCGTACGCCCCCGGCTCGTCCGAGGAACAAGCGGTGCTCTCGATCCGCGTCGAGAGCTGGGACACCGGGCTGTGGACGACGCACGGCGCGATCACGGCGCGCGTGACGGCGCAGATGATCGCGGCGCGCGGCGGCGAGGTGCTGTGGAGCGGCACGGCCGACCGCCGCTTCGACTTCCCGGACCTGCGCGAGCACCTGAGCACCGAGCGCGCGCGGACGCAGTACGCCTGCGACCAGATCGCGGTCGAGATCCTGAGCCGGCTGCCCGTGCGCGTGCCGCGGCCGGGGTACCTCGAAGGCACGCCCTGAGGCCCGCCGCCGGGGCCCCGGAGCCGGCGTGACGCCGGCCCGCTTGTGATCCGGGGGGCCGCCGCTACACTCTCCGCCCGTTCCTGCCGGAAAGCGCCGGCTCGAACCGCCGCCGGCGCCGCGCCGGCCCGCGCAGGTCAGGAGGCCTGCCGGACACCCTGTCCTGGGGCTCCTCCCTGGGTCACGGGCAAGTCGCATCGACCGCCACTGACGAGGAGAACGACGTGGCTCTCACCGCACAACGCAAGCAAGAGCTCATCCAGACCTACGCGACCAAGCCGGGCGACACGGGTTCGCCGGAAGTGCAGGTCGCGCTGCTCAGCGAGCACATCCAGAACCTGACCGCGCACCTGAAGACGCACCGCAAGGACTACGCCACGCGTCGCGGCCTCTTGGTCATGGTCGGAACGCGCAGCAAGCTGTTGAAGTACCTGCGCCGCTGCGATCCCAACCGCTACCAGAAGCTGATCGACGCTCTGGGCCTGCGGAAGTGACCCGGCGCCAGAGGACCGTGCCCGGTCCGCTGGGGCCGGGAGTGCCGGCCCCGCCGGCCGCGGCCCGTCCGCGCCGTCCCGCCCGCGCCGTTCCGGCGCCGGCCCCCGTCTCGTTCCGCCGGCACCGGCCGGCGGACGGCGCGCGCCTCGTCCGCGCGCGCATCCCCGAACACACCAACTCGAATCGATCCGAAACCTAGAGCTCCAGGAGCCATGACAACCATGAATCTTCAACCCACACGCGTCGAGGCGACGGTCGGCGGAATGCGCCTCGTCCTCGAGACCGGGCAGGTCGCCCGCCAGGCCCACGGCAGCGTGATCGCGACCCTGGGCGGCACGATGTGCTTCGCCGCGATCTCCGTCGGCAACGCCCGCGACGACCAGGACTTCTTCCCGCTCACCGTCGACTACCGCGAGAAGACCGAGGCCGCGGGGCGCATCCCCGGCGGCTTCTTCAAGCGCGAGGGCCGGCCGACGACCAAGGAGATCCTGACGATGCGCCTCATCGACCGGGCGATCCGGCCGATGTTCCCCGAGGGCTACAAGAACGAAGTCCAGGTGATGAGCCACGCGCTGTGCTACGACGGCATGGTCAACGCCGACGTCGTGGCGATGATCGCGAGCTTCGCCGCCGTGCGCATCTCGGGCGTGCCGTTCGAGACCACGCTGGGCGCCGTGCGCATCGGACACCTCGACGGCGCGCTGGCGCCGTGGCCGACCGACGTGCGCCGCCGCCTGGAATCGCGCCTGGACCTGGTGGTCGCGGGCCACAAGGAGGGACTGTGCATGGTCGAGGCCGGCGCGCGCGAGCTGACCGAGGCCGAGATGGTCGCGGCGCTCGAGATGGCGCACGGCGTCATCCACGAGATCGTCCGCGCGATCGACGAGCTGGCGGCCAAGGCCGGCAAGCCGAAGATGCCCTGGACGCCCCCGGCGAAGGACGCCGAGATCCACAAGACCGTCGCGACCTTCAGCGACGCGCTCGACGCCGTCATCTTCACTCCCGGCAAGCACGAACGGCAGGAGGCGATCGACAAGCTGCGCGACGAGTGCGTCGCGCGCCTGACCGCGGGCATCACGGACGAGAAGCAGAAGGCGCTGCGCACCAAGGCCGCCAAGGCCGCCTGGGGCGACCTGGTCACCGAGCGCGAGCGCGAGATGATCCTCTCCGGGAAGCGCCTGGACGGCCGCGCTCAGGACCAGATCCGCGAGATCTCGATCGTCCCGAACTTCATCCCGCGCCAGCACGGCTCGGTGCTGTTCACGCGCGGCGAGACGCAGGCCCTGGTGTCCGTGACGCTGGGCACGCCCGACGACGAGCAGATCATCGACGGCATCGAGGAGGAGTACCGCAAGAACTTCTACCTGCACTACAACTTCCCGCCTTACAGCGTGGGCGAGACGCGCCGCATCATGGGCCCGGGCCGTCGCGAGATCGGCCACGGGATGCTGGCGGAGCGCGCGCTGGCCAGCGTGCTGCCGCGCCGCGAGCGCTTCCCGTACACGGTGCGCATCGTGTCGGACATCACCGAGTCGAACGGCTCGAGCTCGATGGCCAGCGTGTGCGGCGGCTGCCTCTCGATGATGCTGGCCGGCGTGCCGCTGACGCAGCCGGTCGCGGGCATCGCCATGGGCCTGGTCAGCGACGGCACGCGCAACGTGATCCTGTCGGACATCCTGGGCTCGGAGGACCACCACGGCGACATGGACTTCAAGGTCGCGGGCTCGGGCCTGGGCATCACCGCGCTGCAGATGGACATCAAGATCAAGTCCGTCTCGCGCGAGCTCCTGACGCGCGCGCTCGATCAGGCGCTGGCGGGCCGCAAGTTCATCCTCCGCAAGATGCTCGAGGCCGTCCCGCGTCCCAAGGGCGACATCTCCGAGTACGCGCCGCGCATGGAGGCCCTGCAGATCCCGTCCGACAAGATCGGCTTCCTGATCGGGCCCGGCGGCAAGAACATCAAGGGCATGCAGGAGCAGTACAAGGTCAAGATCTCGGTGCTCGATGACCAGGGCAACATCCAGGTCTTCGGCACGGACTCCGCGCTGGTCAAGGCCTGCGCGCAGGCGATCCAGGCCATGTGCGAGACGCCCAAGATCGGCTCGCGCTACACGGGCACGGTCAAGAGCGTGCGCGACTTCGGCGCGTTCATCGAGATCCTGCCCGGCGTCGAGGGCCTGTGCCACGTCTCCGAGCTCGCCGACGGCTACGTCGAGCGCGTGACGGACGTCGTCAACATGGGCGACACGGTCGAGGTCGTCGTGATCCACGTCGACGACCGCGGCAAGATCAAGCTGTCCGCCAAGGCCGCGATGGCGGCCCAGTAGGACTGGCCGGGAATCGGACCGCGGGCCGCCTGCACGCAAGACCCAAGCGCGGGAATCGGGACCGCGGGATCGGAATCCCCTCAGGCGCGCCGGCGGTGCGGCCGATGCAGGCCCCGGGGGATCCGGGCTGGCGGGGCGCCGTACCGGCC
Organism: uncultured Planctomycetaceae bacterium; assembly: GCA_964552795.1. Lineage (GTDB taxonomy): Bacteria > Planctomycetota > UBA1135 > UBA1135 > JAEUHZ01. Next base: position 2,461 of record CAZKIO010000048.1, on the reverse strand, counting down.
GGCCTGGTTTCCTCCTGAAAGTTCCGCGAGGGGGGCCTTCGCGCCGTTCCCCCCTTTGGTATACCCAGGAGAGGGGCGCCTGCCGGCGGACGAGCGGGGTTCCCACTCGCTGTCCAGTCCACAGGCTCACGAGTCGCCATGATCATCGCGAACTGCACGCTGGCCGCCCTGTGCGCGGCCGCCACGATCGGGACGCCCGCCGGCGTGCCCGCCGCTTCCGCACCGGCGCCGATCGCCGCCCTCGCCGGAACCGAGGTCACGGCAGGATGGATCTGCGACCGCTCGGACAACATCTGCGGCCTCGACGACGCGCGCATGCTGAGCAAGCCGGCCAAGGTCGACTGGGACGCGCTCTACAAGTCGACCGCCGAGTACAAGAAGATCCGCGACGAGAAGATCGACCCGAACTCGTCCGAGGGGATCCAGCTCCGCCAGCGCGCCACGGATCGCATCCGCGACAAGGCGGACGCGTACCGGTCGCAGAACGGCTACTGCAGCGTCTGGAAGGCGGTCCGCCACAGCGACGGCCGTTCCGTTCCCGACATCACGGAGGCGGTGAAGGCACTGCTCTGATGGGGGCACCGTCCCGCGCGGTCCCCGCCCGTGCCGCGGCTCGGGATGCGCGCTGGTTCGCACTGCTGTTCCTCGCCGCCGCGGGTTGCCGCACCGCGGCGCCGTCCACGGAGCCGCCCGCCGCGGAGCCGGCCGCGAGCCAGGACCAGCTCACGATCGACCAGTTCCGCGACCTGATCCAGCGCGGCGCGCTGCGTCCGGTCAGCGCGATCCCCGACGACCAGAGCGGCTTCGCCGACCCGCGCCCGGACGCGACGGACGCGCCCTTCGACGACGCCGCGCGCGCGCTGGAGCGCGCGCTCGGGGAGCAGCGCCCGATCGCCGTGGACCCGCCGCCCGCAGAGGGCCCGGTGGGGCCGCCCGAGAACCCCTACCTGGTGTTCGGCAAGCGCATCGTCGTCTACGAGCACCAGGGCCTGATCGCCAAGCCCTACCCGCTGCGCGTGGGCCTGGGCATCCGCCTGAAGGAACTGCTCGAGAAGTACGGCAACTTCCCGCTGTACGTCCCCGAGAACGGCCCGCAGAAGCCCGACACGGTGCGCATCGAGCTCCTGGAGAAGTGGGACCAGGAGCTGTTCGCCGACCTGCGCGCGCCGGTGCCGAGCGACGGACAGACGGTCAACGTCGCCGATTGGCTGGTGATCACCAGCGGGTTCGAGCTCCTGCGCGAGGTGCAGAGCTTCATCGACATCTTCGCGGCCGGCGTTCCGCAGATCGAGATCGAGGCCAAGATCGTCGAGGTGACGATCAACGACGCGATCGACCTGGGCGTCAAGCCGATCGACACCAGCACGCCGATCTTCGGCTTCCCCGACCACACGTTCGTGCGCAGCCTGAGCTACACGCTGCCCAACCAGGCCTCCGCCACGGCCGCCAACTCGCTGCTGAACCTGGGCGGCGTGCAGGACGGCCTGGCGTTCAACGCCACGCTGCAGGCGCTGCAGACCTACGAGAACGTCTCGATCATCTCGCGCCCGAAGATCGCCGTGCGCGAGGGCGGCCGGGCGGAGATCGTGAACACGTTCAAGCTGCCGAACTACAGCGTCAATCAGATCAACGCCGCCGGCCAGGCGCAGGCCGCGCTGACCTACGAGGAGGTCGGCATCAAGCTGTACGTCGTGCCGCGCGTGGTCGGCACGCAGAGCGTGGCGCTCAACATCGACATCGAGGCCTCGCAGCAGAGCGGCAGCTCGACCTCGTTCGTGCTGCAGAACGGCCAGGCGATCTCGAACCCGATCATCAGCCGGCGCGGGGCCAAGACGGTCGTCTACCTCGAGCCGGGGCAGGCCGTGATCCTGGGCGGCCTGATCAGCGAGCGCACCGTGGACGTCGAGAACAAGGTGCCGATCCTGGGCAGCATCCCGATCCTGGGGTTCCTGTTCAAATCGACCTTCAAGCGCACGGAGCAGACCAACGTCTTGTTCTTCATCCGGCCGCGGATCCTGCAAGGCAGCGACCTGAACCGCGAGTTCGGGGACTGAACCGGCGCCCGCGCCGCGCGGCCGCGGCTCGACCGGCCGATCCGCGGAAGAATCCGGGACCGTCCCGCGTCTAGAATCGCCGGCCATGAGGATCCTCGGGGCGGAACGGAGCGCGGACGCGCGGGAGCGGGGGGCGGCGCTCCTCTTGGCGCTGCTGCTCCTGGTGGTCCTGATCGCCATCACGATCCAGATCGGCGTGACCACCGGGTTCGACGCGCGCATCGCGCGCAACGACCAGGCCCTCTCGAACATGGATCTCGCCGCGGAATCGGCGATCCTGCAGCTCCACGAGACGCTCAAGACCGACGGCGACACCGCCGAGCAGGGCGCGGCGCCGGCGGGTGCGCCGGCGGGCGCGGGTCAGCCGGCGACGGGCGGCGCGGGCGGGGCGGCCGGCGCGGGCGGGG
>CAZKIO010000047.1:0-39527 GCA_964552795.1 uncultured Planctomycetaceae bacterium | reverse complement strand
TCTGCCCTTTCAAGTTGCGCGCACGCCCTCCCCCGCGGGTCCCGGCATGCGGTCTCGCCGGCGCGCGGCGGGCACCGGCGTGCCCGGTCTTCGCGGCTACCGTGCCAGGCGCGCCGCGAGGCGCGGGCCGATCGCACGCGCGAGCTGGACGTAGCCGGCCTCGTCGAGGTGGCAGACGTCCACGTACACCTGCGCCGCCTCGCGCTCGAACACGCGCGTCGCGTCGTACACCGAGAGCCCCTCCTGCTCGAGCCGCGCGCAGGCCGCGCGCAGCTCCGGGTAGCCGCGGCGCACGCCGTCGATCCAGGCGCCCAGCGCGGCGGCCGCGCGCGTCTCCGCCTCGGTCGGGACCTTCGATCCCGCGTCGGTCAGGGTCGGCTGGATCACCTGCAGGCACGGGATCCCGCGCGCAGCGCACACCGCGGCCAGCGCGCGCGCCGACTCCTCCCAGCCGCGCAGCGCAAGGCGCGCGACGGCGGCCGGATCGCGGTCGTACTCCAGGCCGCCGATCGCCGGCAGGTCGGCGGAACGCGCCAGGTGCGCGCGGTGCCGGTCGCGCGCCGTCTCGAAGGCCGCGCGGCGCGCGCGCACGCCCGCGACGGCGATGCGCGTGAGCAGCGCGCTGTGGTGCGCGCCCCAGCCCAGCCAGGCCCGCGACCAGCTCGCGATCGCGCGCTGCCGCTCGCGCACGGGGATCAACAGGTCCAGCGCCTCGATGTCGACGCTGCCGCCGCGCGCGATCGTGCCCCAGTAGTCCAGGAACGGATACAAGGGGTGCGCGCCGTCCTGCGCGTTCGACTGCGCGATCGCCACCTCGTTGAAGCCGTCGAGCAGGAGCACCGCGTCGGGGCGCCAGCCGGCCTGCAGCAGCCACAGGAGCAGCATCAGGGGCTGCGGCGCCTTGTACGCGGCGTGCCCTTCGTTCCAAACGCGCACCGGACGGCCGGCAACGCGCGGGCTCTCGGCGATCGCGCGCGCCAGTTCGTCCGGGGCGGCGTTGGCGAACTGCGCGGCGACCGATCCGCCCAGCACCACGAGGTCGAAGGTGCGCTCCGCCTCCGCGCCCGCGAACCAGCGCACTGCCTCGGCGGCGCGCTCGGCCGAGCGCGGGTCCGACCAGCCCGTCCAGGGGTGCGGCATCGGCCGCAGCGACGCACCGGTCACCTGCGGGTCGGGCGCGGCGAAGGCCTCCAGGTCGCGCGCCTCGGTGACCTGGCTGCGGTCCTCGAGGAACCGCCGCGCGCGCTCGGCATCGTAAGGCTGGCCGGGGAACAGCGCGTCGACGCGGCACACGAGCTCCGCGACGACCAGCGCCGCGGCGCAACCCGCGAGCAGCGCCAGCGCGCGGCGGCCGCGCTTGCGGGATCCGGCGCTGCCGTGTCCTGCGTCGGTGCGGCTCACGGCGCGCGCTTCACCCCTGCAGCGGCCCTGCCGCCGCCTCGACCGCCGCGACCAGCTCGCCGCTGCGCAGGAGCTCTCCGGCGGCCGTGATGTCCGCGTGCATCCAGCGGTCGCCGTCCAGCGCGGGCACGCGCGCGCGCAGACAGGCCTGCGCCGCCTCCGCGCCGCGCCCGGCCTTCATTCCGCTGTGGAACTCGCGCGCCTGCGCGGCGCACAGCCACTCCAGCGCCAGGATCATCTCGACGTTCCGGCACACGCTGAGCGCCTTGCGCGCGGCGGTGACGCCCATCGACACGTGGTCCTCCTGGTTCGCGCTGGTCGGGATGGTGTCGACCGACGCGGGGTGCGACAGCGGCTTGTTCTCGCTGGCCAGCGCCGCGGCGGCGACCTGCACGATCATCATCCCCGAGTTGAGCCCGGGCTTGGGCGTCAGGAACGCGGGGAGGCGCGACAGGTCGGGGTTCACGAGCTGCTCGATGCGCCGCTCGCTGATGTTGCCCCACGTCGCCAGCGCCATGGTGAGGTAGTCGAGCGGGATCGACAGCGGCTGCCCGTGGAACTGCCCCGCGCTCACGACCTCGCCGGTCTCGGGGAACACCAGCGGGTTGTCGGTGACGGCGTTGATCTCGCCGGCGAGCACCCCGCGCACGTGCTCCAGCGCCGCCTTCGACGCGCCGTGCACCTGCGGGACGCAGCGCAGCGAGTACGGATCCTGCACGCGATCGCAGCCTGCGTGCGACGCGAGCACGGCCGAGTCCGCCAGGCAGGATCGCACGTTGGCCGCCGCGCGCGCGTGCCCGTCGTGGCCCTTGAGCGCCGCGATGCGCTCGCCGAACGGCTTCTCGCTGCCCATCAGCGCCTCGAGCGACAGCGCGGCGACCGCGTCCGCCGCCTTGGAGACGTTCGCGGCGCGCGCCCAGGCGCACACGCCGATCGCCTTGATCACCTCGGTGCCGTTGATCAGCGCGAGCCCTTCCTTGGCGCCCAGCTTCAGCGGCTCCTCGCCGGCGGCGCGCAGGGCATCCCGCGCGGGCTGGCGCCGTCCGTCGAACCACGCTTCGCCGTGCCCCAGGTAGGCCGCCGCCATGTGCGCGAGCGGCGCGAGATCGCCGCTGGCGCCGACCGAACCCTGGCGCGGCACGACGGGGACGAACCCCTTCGCGAAGAGGCGCGCCAGCGCCTCGACGAGGCCGACCGACACGCCCGAATGCCCGCGCACGAGGCCGTTGAGGCGCAGGACCTGCGCGATGCGCACCTCCTCGACCGGCATCGGCTCGCCGACGCCGCAGCAGTGCGAAAGGACGAGGTTGGTCTGCAGTTGCTGCAGGTCCGCGGCGGGGATCGCCACGTTCTTGAGCTTCCCGAAACCGGTGGTCAGGCCGTAGACGACGTCGCCGCGCCGCACGTGGTTCTCGACCACGGCGCGCGCGCGCCGCACGGCCTCCAGCGCCGGCGGGGCGATGGCGAGCCGGATCGTGCCGCCGCGCGCGAGCGGCAGGAGGTCTTCGAGGCGGAGGGCGGTGCCGGTGAGTTGGACGGTGGACACGGGCGGGAGCGTACGCGATGCCGCGCCGATCCGGAGCGCCCGACCCGCGTCAGCGCCGGCCCGAGCGCCGGCGCGTCTCCTCGTCCTGCCCCATGATCGCGCCTTCGGGCAGGGACACGTGGATGCGCGCCTCCCCGGCGATCTCGAGCGCCCGGTCGACGACCAGGTTCTGGCCGTTCCAGCGCACCGTGACCTTCCAGCTCCCGGCCGGCAGGGCGGACACGCGCACGTCCCGGCCCGGCGGAACGACCTGTGGATCGCGCGGCGTGCCGTCGACCTTCACCTCGACCGGCAACGGCTGCCAGCGATCCTCCGTCTCCACGAGGAGTTCGGCGTCGCCGCCCTCGACCGGCCGCAGCACGAGATCCGCGGAGAGATCGCCGGGCTTCAACACCACGTGCGCCACGCGCTTGCCGTCGCGCGAGCGCGCGGTCAGGTAGCGCACCGGCGAGACGTCCTCGCACGCCGAGAGCTGGAACTCGCCGCGGCTGTTCGTCGTGGCCTCCTGCACCGCCGGCGGCAGGTCGGGCAGCACGTCGTTCTCCAGGAACAGGTAGTTCGTCTGGCCGAACACCGAGAGCGTCGCCTGCACGCGGTCGGGCGCCTCGAGCCGCACGATCGCGTTTTCCGCGCGGCCGCCCTGGTCGGTGACCGTGCCGGTGACGACCGGACCCGCCTCGAGGTGGAACACGACGTTCTCGCGGCCGCCGGCGCGCAGTTCCACCGAGCGGCGCGGCGGCTTGGCCACCGCGCCGGCGTGGTACAGGCGCAGCGTCACGCGCCCGGTCGGCAGGTCCGAGACGACGACCGTGCCGCCGGGCCAGATCTTCACGGGGTTGACCGTCTGCCACGGGAAGCGCCGGTCCGTGTCGCTGATCTCGGGCAGGAGGAACAAGAGCGCCTCCTGGCCGCCGTTGATCACGTCGTCGATGCTGACCTGCAGGGTCGCGCCGACATCGAGGCGAAAGCGCAGCTTCCCGCGCTCGAAGGTCGCCGCGCCGGGCAAGGTCAGGGACTGGCGCAGGCTCGCGAAGCCGGGCTTCTCGACCAGCACGAGCACCTCGCCGGGGGCCACCGCGCCGAACTCGACGACGCCTTCCGCGTCGGATTCGGCCTCCTGGCCGTCGAGAGTCACGCGCGCGCCCTGCAGCGGCTTGCCCTCGCCGTCGACGACCTCGGCCGTGACGCGCGCGGGGCGCGCGAAGCTCACGTGGAACTGCGTCTCGCGCTGGGGCCGCATGCGCAGCTCGCGCTGCGCGCCCGCGATCCCCGGCCCGCTGATGCGCACGACGGCGAGGCCCGGATAGAGCTTGTCGGCGCCGAAACGCCCGAGCGGATCGGTGTACAGCACGCGGCCGGCGTTGGCGCCGGCGACGAAGCGCACCTCGGCGCGCGCGCCCTTGCCCGACGCGTCCTGCACCGAGCCCGCGACGCTGGCCGTCGCGCCGCTGCCGAGCTTGGGCACGCCCTTGGCCTCGGGCGTGCTGGCGGCGCGCACGAGCTTCAGATCGATCTCCAGCGGAAACACGACGGTCGTGTCGAGCGCCGTGAAGGCCGGTGCGTCGTCGTTGACGAGTTCCACGCGCGGCGCGCTGCGCGGGTCGGCCTCGACCGCCGCGACGGCGATGCCGGGGGGCGCCTCGACCGGCGCGGGTCCGCCGCCGTCGCCGTCCTCGCGGAACAGCCACCACGCGCCGGCGGACAGGCCGAGGGCGACCGCCCCGACGAGGCCGAGGAGGATCGAGTTGCGTCGTGAGCGGTTCATGCGGCGGCGCGCTCTGGGTCGAGGCGGGGTCCGAGGGGCACGGTCGCCGCAACTGGCCTGCCACGTGCGGAGCGCGGGGGAGCATAGCTCCCGTGCGTTGCGGCCCCAACCCACGTTGCTTGCGCACCCCCGGGGCGCCACAATCCGGCGGTGACGGCCCGCGCATCGCGAACCTGCCCGACGGCGCCAGCGTCCTGGATCGCGCCCTGGATCGCGCTCGCGTGCGCGGTCCCGCTCGCCGTCGCGTGCGCGGACGCTCCAGGCTCCGTGTCCGAACCCGCAGAGGCCCTGACCGCGGAGAAACCGCGCTTCCTCGCCACGCCCCTGGCGCCGCCCCAGCCGGGGACGGTCGCGCGCCTCGCGACGCGGCTGGAGTTCGCGACCGGCGACGCGCGTCCCACGGGAGTGATCGCGCACGATCTCGACGGCGACAAGCGCGACGAGCTGATCGCGGTCGTGCGGGGCCCGGGAGCGGTCCAGGTGTGGAGCGGGATGTCGGCCGGCCTGCGCGAGCCGCCGCGTCCGCGCTCGTTCGCGATCGGCGACTTCGCGCTGGGCCCCGAGCCGTTCGGCGACTGGAGCACGGGCGGGCCCGCGCTGGTCGCCGTCGCGCCGCGCGCCGACCCCGCGCTGCTGCTCGTCGACGCGCGCCGCGTTGCCGCCGGGGCTGGCGACCCGCTCGCGCTGCGGCTCGCGCTCGACGTGCGTCCGCGCGTGATCGCGTGCGGAGACCTCGGCCGCGACGGCCGCCCCGAGGTGGCCATCGTGACCGTCGACGACCACCTGCTGCTGGTTCGCGACGGCGCGATCGTGACGCGCCAGCCGCTCGACGACACGCAGGCGACCTGCGCGGCGTTCACCGAGGACGGGAGCGCGCTCCTGATCGGGTTCCAGGGCACGCGCCGCGTCGTGCGGCTGCAGCAGGCCAAGGGATCCTTGATGATGGCCGGCGGAGCCGTCGAATTGCCGGGCCTGCCGCGGCGGATCCTCGAACTGCACAACTGGAACCAGTCGCCCGTCCCGCTGTTCGCCGTGGCGGGCGGCGACGACGCGCTGTGGTGGTTGTCGCCCGATCTGGAGATCGAGCGCACGCAGGCGGTCGGCACCGTGCCCATCGACCTCGTCGACGCCGGGCGCAACGAGACGCGCACGCTGCTCGCGCTGGCGATGCACGGGCAGACGGCCGCCGTCCTGCGCCCGGGCGACCCCGCCGCGTGGACCACGTACGCCGGCCAGCACCCGCTCGCCGTGACGCTGGGCGATTTCGACGGCGACGGCCTGCGCGACGCGGCTGTCGCCAACGGCGACGCGAAGCGGATCAGCCTGCTGTTCGGCGCGAAGGGCGCGACGTTCCGCGTGCCCGGACTGTCCCCCAGCGGCCGTTCGCCGCTCGCGGTGGCCGCGGGCGACCTCGACAACGACGGCCGGCGCGACGCCGTGGTGCTGTGTGCGCTCGACGGGACGCTGCGCGTGCATCTCTCGCGAGAGGGTGTGCTGCAAGGCGGCGAATCGCAGGGTCAGGCCGACGGCGCGCGCAAGGTGCGCCTCGCCGATCTCGACCGCGACGGGAACCTCGACGCGGTGCTCGTCCGCGGCACCGACCACGGTGCGCGCGTGGAGCTGTGGTTCGGCGACGGCAAGGGCCGCCTGTGGGCGCGCGCGCAATCGCCGGGCGTGGACTGCGGCACGTCGCCGGGCGACCTCGTGCTCGTCGATCTCGACGGCGACGGCCGGGTCGAGGCGCTGCTGACGGATCCCGATGCCTCGCGCCTCGTCGTCGTGCCGATCGCCGCCGACGCCGCGGCCGGCGCGCGCCTGGGCGAAGCGCGCGCGTTCGACGTGGCGGGACGGCCGGTCGAGCTCGCGGTGCTCGTGCGCGACGGCCGCACGGAGATCGCGGCGGCGCTGGGCGGCCCCGGGCGGCCCGGCGCGGCGATCCTGCGCGTGGACAGCGGCGCGGACGGCGCGATCGCGCTGGTCGAGACGCAGCATCTCGCGATCGACGAGCCCGCGCGCGGCATCGCCGCCGGCGATTTCGACGGCGACGCGCAGGCCGACCTCGCGTTGTTCTCCGGCGCGGATGCCTCGGGCTCGGTGCGCGTGCACCTCTCGCGTCAGGGCGGCTGGCAGGCGCTGGCGCCGCTGCCGGCCGGCCTGCGCCCGTTCGCGCTGCGCGCGGTCGACCTGGACGGCGACGGACGCTCCGACCTGGTCTTGAGCGCGCAGAACAGCCACCACGTGAACGCGTGGCTGTCGCGGCCGGAGGGGGCGCCGTCGTTCGTGCGCCTGCCGGACCTGGGCGCCGGCACGGGTCCGCTCGACATCGAGGTCGCCGACATGGACGGCGACGGCGTGCCGGAACTGCTCGTGGCCTGCGCGTTCAGCGACGAGATCGCGGTGCTGCGCCTGCGCTGAGCTGCCGGCACGCGAGGAACCGCACGCGGCGCGGCTCGCGCGCCTGGACCTGCTCGCGCATCACGCGCAAGGCCCACTGCGGGACCGCCTTCGAGTCCGGCGCGTCCGGGATGCTCGCCAGCGGCACCTCGTGGAACCCGGCCTTGTGGAGCACGCGTCGCGAGGCCTCGTTCCCGTGGTGAACGCGCGCGCACAACGCCACCGCGCCGAGGCGCTCGAACGCGAGCCACGCAGCCAACTCGACGGCCTCGGTCGCCAGGCCCCGGCCCCAGCAGCGCGGATCGATCCAGTAGCCGACCGCTCCGACGTGCGGATGGCCGGCGAAGCGCAGCGTCAACGCTCCGGCGAAGCCGCGCTCGCGCGCGTCCTCCACGGCGAACGTGTAGTCGTCAGCGTCCGCGCCGGGCACGCGCCACGATGCGAAACGCGTCTCCATCTCGGCGAGGTCGGCCGGTCCGCCCCACTCCAGCCAGTCGAGGACCAGACGGTTGCCGTGCAGCACCCGGAACGCGGGTTCGGCGTCGCCCGGCACGACTGATCGCAGCCGTGCGCGCCGGCCGAGGAGGTCCACGGATTCGACGCCTTTCATCGCGGCGCCTCCGTCCCGGTCACGCGTTGCAGCATCGTGGTGAGGCCGAGCAGCACGCGCAGCGATCCGGCCGCCGTGTTCCCGCCGCGCGTGGCACCGCGGCCCAGCAGGAATCCGTACGGCCGGCCGTACTCGGCGACCGAACTGCGCAGCACGGCGGCGTACAGCGCGCGCTGCTCCTCGGTGCGCAGGCCGAGCGGTTCCGAGTACACGGCCGAGAGACCGTTCAGCAGGTTCTGCGGCGTGCCGGGCAGGTCGCCGACCTCGAGCGCCGTCTTGGGATCGAAGTGGAAGATCGTCACGTCGCCCCAGGCGCCGTTGCCGTACTGCTCGCCGCGCACGTGCGCGCGCGCCGCGAGCCGCAGCAGTCCCCCCAGACCGGTCGCGGGCTCGCGCCCCAGCGCGGCAATGTCCGCGGCGATGCGCCAGCAGCGAACCTGGTCGGCTGCCAGGTTCCCGCCCAGGCGCAGCGCGTCGCGCCACAGCGGCACGTAGTGCGCGAAACCCTCCTGCGCGAAGCGCCGGAACAACGCCGCGTCCGGCAGCGCCAGCGCGATCGTCGCTGCGCGCGCGCCGTAGTGGCCGAAGTCGTCGTCGAAACCCGGATCGATCGCGTCCCAGGTGCCGGACCAGTGGTGCGCGTACTCCAGCTCCGCCAGCGCCTCGCGCGCGGCGCGCACGAAGCGTCCGTCGCCGCTGAGCGCGGTCAGGCGCGCGAGCTGGCACGGCACGTCGAGACGGCGCAGGCGGCTGACGTCCAGGTTCGGCCGCCCGTCGCGCGGGACGTAGCTGGCGGCCACGTTGCCGTCCGGCAGCAACCCGCGCGCGAGCACGAGCTCGCCCATGCGCAACGCCGCCGCGCGAGCGGGCTCGCGAAACCGCTCCGGTCCTTCGCGCGCCACGTCGATCAGGAACGACAGCGGCAGCGCGATCTCGACCGGCCGTTCGTCGACGCGCCGGTCGGCGTCGGGGTCCCACAGGCACGGCAGGCCGGTGTCGGGGTGCAGCGCCAGCGCGAAGATGTCCTCGAGGTAGCGCTCCAGGAACGCGCTCCACGCCGGCTGGTCGACCGCGGCGCAAGCGTCCAGCAGGCTCTGCTGCAGCGGGAAGAACGTCGGCGCGGGCGAGATGGGGCTCAAGAGCTCGCCGGTCACGACGTCGAAGCTGCGCGCGACGAACGCCGTCGGCCGCGCGCCGCGGTCGTCCAGTGCGCGCTCCTCCCACGTGCGGAAGATCGCGTCGAGATGCGCGACGATCTCGTCGGCGAGCTCGGTCTCGGTCGGCGCGGGCAGCGCGACCTCGACGTGCAGGGCATCCCAGACCGCCGTCGCCCCCGGCGCGCCTTCGAGGCGCAGCACGAAGCGCGGCACGGGCGCGCGGCCCAGCGCCCGCGCGAAGTCCTCGCCGCCGACGCGGAACGAGCCGTCCCCGGCCGCGTCGCCGTTGCACGGGAATTCCGCGCGCTCGCCCGAGCCGTCCACGAGCACCAGCCGGCCCGCGCCGCGCAGGCGGCCCGTGACGAGGAGCTCGGATGCGAGCGGCGCATAGGCCGCGAACGGCTGCTCGGCCCACTCGCCGGGGCCGGTGCGCAGGCTGCGCCCGGCCGCGTCCTCGACGAGCTGCTCCGCGCCGCGCGCGCTGCGCCACCACGGGATGCGGCGCAGGCCCTGTGCATCGCGGAACGCGGGCGGTTCCTCGTCGAACCCGCCGTTGTCGAGCGCCGACCAGCGGAACACGGCCTCGGCCGGCGCCTGCGCCGTCGCGGCCGCGGCGAGCATCGCCGCGGCGATGCACGCGCGGATCCCGCGTCGCCGGAGCGCGTGCGCGGGCGCCGAGCCGCATCCGCGCATCGAAGTTCCTGCCGGCACTGTCCTTCCCACGGGCACGCCCGATATCCTCTCCGCCCTCGCCGCCGAAGCCAGCGCTCCTTCCGGATTCGCCCGCGCCGGATTCACCCGCGCCGGATTCGTTCCGGCCGGACTCGCGCCAGCCGCGCCGCGCACACGATGAAGACCTACCGCGTCGTCGAACTCCTGGGAGACGGGATCTCCGCCGAACTGTCCCGCAGCCTGCACACGGTGGCCGCGAGCCTGCCCTGCCGGCTGGAGTTCGTGCCGCTCGACCTCTCCGAGGCGAACCGCAAGCGCCACGGTCACGCGCTGTACGTGGAGGCCGCCGCACTCCTGCGCGAGCACAGGGTCGGCCTCAAGTACCCCACGGCGACGACCGCGGAGAGCCCCAACGCCGTGCTGCGCGACCTGTGCGAGTTCGACGTGATCCACCGTCCGGTGGCGACGATCCCGGGCATCGAGACCAACTTCAAGCGCGCGCTCGACCTGGACGTCGTGCGCATCGCCACCGGCGGCACCTACGAGGACGCGGGCCGGCGCATCAACCGCGAGACGGCGGTCTCCGTGCGCGTGATCGAGCGCCGGCCGAGCCTCCTGGCCGCCAAGTTCGCCTTCGAGCTCGCGCTGCGCCGCGGCACGAGCGTCGTCTCGTCCAGCAAGTACACGATCCAGCGCGAGACCGACGGCCTGTTCGAGGAGGCCGTCACCGAGGTCGCGGCCGGCTACCCCAAGGTCAAGCACCGCCGCGAGCTGTTCGACGCGCTCCTCGCCGGCATCGTGATGCATCCGGAGCGCTACGCGGTGGTGGTCACGCCCAACGAGTACGGCGACTTCCTGTCGGACGCCGCCTGCGGGCTGATCGGCTCGATCGGCCTGGGCGACAGTTCGTCGTTCTCGTTCGACGAGCAGGGCAACGTCGCCACCGCGCTGTTCGATCCGGCGGGCGGCACGGCGCCCGACATCGCCGGGCAGGACCGCTGCAATCCCAGCGCCGCGCTGCTGTCGCTGTCGAACCTCCTGCGGCACCTGGGCGAGGAGGCCGCGTCCGCCGCCGTGCGCCGCGCCGTGCTCGGCGCCATCGCCGCGGGGCGCAAAACCGCCGACATCGGCGGCCAGCTCTCGACCAGCGCGTTCACGGCCGTGATCGCCGGCGAACTGGGCTCGGCCGCGCCCGCCTGAGCGGGCCGCCGCGCGGGGTCAAGAGCGCGCCCGCGTGCCGCCGATACTCACCGGGCTCCCCCTCCGGGGCCGCCCCGCATGAGCGCCCGACACCGAGAGCCCGCCCCCGTGATCCTGTGCGTGACCGCCGAGGAGGCGGTCCGCCGCGCGATCCGGGAAGCGTTTTCCATCTCGGGCCAGGTGGTGCTGTGGAAGGAGGCCGTCGCCGACGCCCTCGAGGTGTGCGCCTCCCGTGCGCCCGACCTGATCCTGCTGCAGACCGGGATCAAGGGCGATGCGCGCCTCGTCGCCGAGGCGGCGCGCCCGGGCACGGGCGTCCGCATTCCGCTGATCGCGCTCGGGTCGCCCGCGGCCTGCGCCAAGGCGTTGCGCGCCGGCGCGACCGACTGGATGACGCCGCCGCTCGAACCGGCCCTGATCCGTCAGCGCGTGCAGGCGGTGATGGACCGCGTCCGCGCGTCGGCCGAGCTCGCCGCGCTGCGCCTGCGCCTGGAGGAGGAGGAAGGGGTCGTGGCGGACGGCGGGAGCGCGGTGGCGCTGGCGGCCTTCCTGCGCCGCGTCGACGCCAAGCTCGCCGCGCCGCGCCACGGCGGCGGGCACGCCGCGCTGCTCGCGATCTCGTTCGAGACGGACGACGCGACGACCACCGGCGCGCACCTGGACGCCGCGCTGCCGACGCTCGGCGCGCGCCTGCGCGAGGCGCTGCGCCCAGAGGACAACCAGGAAGCGGGTCCGCGCCCGAGCACGCGCGCCCTGATCCTGCGCTCGGAGAGCGCCGAGTACAGCGTGTTCCTCGAGCACGTCGAGCGCGCGCAGGACGCGTACAAGATCGCGCAGCACGTCCAACAGGAGCTGGAGCGTCCGATCGAGATCGACGGCCGGCCGCGCCGGTTCCAGGCGCGCATCGGCATCAGCGCGCACCCCGACGACGGTGCGACGGGCGCGGCGCTGCGGGATGCCGCGCACCAGGTGCTGACGCGCCAGCAGACCGTGCCGCGCCGCAACATCCTGTTCGCGAGCGCCTCGACCAACTCCCGGGTCATGGAGCGCATGACGCTGGAGGGCCATCTCCACCACGCGCTCGAGCGCAACGAGCTGAAGGTCTACTACCAGCCCCGCGTCGACATCGCCTCGGGGCGCGTCGTGAGCTTCGAGGCGTTGTTGCGCTGGCGCCACCCCGAGCTGGGGATGATCTCGCCCGGGCAGTTCATCCCGATCGCCGAGGACACGCAGTTGATCGTGCCCATCGGCGCCTGGGTCCTGCACGAGGCCTGCCGGCAGAACCAGGCCTGGCGCGCGCAGGGGCTGCCGCCCGTGCGCATCGCCGTGAACCTCTCCTCGGTGCAGTTCCAGCAGCCCGACCTCGAGGTGCAGATCGCCGGCGTGCTGGAGGAAACGGGCCTCGATCCCGACGGCCTGGAGCTGGAGCTGACCGAGAGCCTGCTGCTGCACAAGGCGGATGCGACGCTCCAGACGCTGCGCACGATCAAGGACATGGGCATCCACATGTCCATCGACGACTTCGGGACGGGCTACTCTTCTCTGAGCTACATCAAGCGCTTCCCCATCGACGCGCTGAAGATCGACCGCAGCTTCATCCGCGAGGTGACGACGAGCCCCGAGGACGCCGCGATCACGACCTCCATCATCCTGATGGGCAAGAGCCTCGACCTCACGGTGGTGGCCGAGGGCGTGGAGACGCGCAGCCAGCTCGAATTCCTGCGGGTGCTCGAGTGCGACGAAGCGCAGGGCTACCTGTTCAGCCGTCCGGTGCCCGCGGAGGAAGCGGCGACGCTGCTCAGCACGGGCTCGTGCACGAGTCCGCTGCAGTCGCGCTGAGCCGCTGAAGGCGGCGCGCGCTAGATCCGGGCAGCCTGCGCAGCTCCCTCCGGCGCGACGGCGTCGAGCCAGCGCGCGCGGTGCGGCGCGATCGGCTTGCGCCCCGCCAGCGCGCGTCGCGCCTGGGTCACGAACGCGGCGACGCCGCGCGCGCCCTCGAACGGGAGCCCGGCGGCGGCGGCCAGGATCCAGCCGTCGGGCAGGTCGGGGTGCAGCAGCGGCTCGAGCACGGCCAACGCCTCGGCGTGGCGCTCCAGGCCGATCAACGCCTCGGCCCGGCCCAGGTGCGCCTCGACGTGCCGCGGCCTCGCGGCCAGCACGGCGTCGAACGCCGCCAGCGCGTCGTGCGGACGCGCCTGCAGCAGCAGCACGCTGCCCAGGCGCGTGCCGCCGGCCCAGGTGGTCGCGCCCGGGATCTCCGGGGACGCCAGTGGCGCGCCGGCCTGGGCGACGCACGCGCGCAACAGCGCTTCCGCCTCGGCGAGGACGCTCGCGGACGGCGCGTGCCCGGCGGCGCGCTGCCAGTCCAGCTCGGCGGCGTGCGCGAGCAGCAGTTGGAGGTTGGGGTGCGGTCCGGCCAGGTCCTGCGCGCGGCGCAGCGCGGAGCGGGCCTCGCCGGTCGCGCCGGAATGCAGCAGCAGGACCGCGAGGTTGGTGGCCACCGGGATCGGATCGGGCGCGGCGCCCGGGCGGGCGTGCGCGCACTCCACGAGGCGCCAGGCGCGGCGCGCGTGATCCAGCGCGCGGGCGGTTTCGCCCACGGCGGCGAGATCCTGGCACAGGTAGGTCAGCGCCTGCGCGTTCTCGGGCTCGAGTCGGCAGCGTCGTTCGAGCAGGCGGCGGTTGCGCGCGTGCTTGCCGCGCGCCGCACGCACCGCGGGCGCAGCGCCGTAGTGCACGATGGCGGCGTCGAGACGGCGCTGCCGCGGGTGCCGCTGCGCCCACGCCGTCACGTGCTCGTGCACGATGCTCTCCCAGGCGAGGTCGGGCGTGCGGCGCAAGAGACGCCCCAGCCAGGTCGGGTTGCACAGCCGGCGCGCGCCCGAGAGCACGTCCGCGGGCGCGGCGTCGAGCGCATCGGCGTCGTGCAACGCCAGCAGACCGCAATCGAAGCCGCCCTCTTCGACGGCCGCGCGCAGCACGTCGCCCGCGCCGGGCGCCAGGCGCTCGTCCGCGTCGAGCACCAGCACCCAACCCTCCTGCACGGGAGCAATCGAGGCGTTGCGTGCCGCGGCGAAGTCGTCGTCCCAGGGACGGTGGATCACGCGCGCTCCCGCGCGTTCGGCGATCAGGGCCGTCGCGTCGCTGCTGCCGGTGTCCACGATCACGACGGCGTCGACCACGCCGCGGACCGACGCCAGGCAGCCGGGCAGGAGATCGGCCTCGTCGCGCACGATCATGCACAGCGTGAGGCGCGTCATCGCGCACGCTCCTCGACCGCGGCGACCGCGGCGGGGAACGCTGGGCGCCGCGGGAGCGCGGCCCCCACGGACTCGAGCAGCTCCGGCAGCGCCACGAACAGTTCCTTGCGCGACCAGGCCCGGGCCTCGACCGCCGCGAGCCCGTCGTAGCGGCCGTAGGGCGCCGCGGGGTTGAGCCCCCACTTCTGGACGAAGCGCTTCCAGTTGATGTCGAGCAGCTCCTGGTGGCGCGCGGCCTTGGGGCCGCCGTAGGCCTCGTGGTGCACGAAGACGTCGCGCGCGATGCGGTTGCGGAAGCCGGCGAGGTGCGCGCGCAGCGCGAAGTCGTCGTCCTCGAAGCCCCAGGGCGTGAAGCGCTCGTCGAAGCCGCCGATCGCCTCGAGCACCTCGCGACGGACGAGCAGCAGGAACGACGACAAGAGGATCGTCGGGCGGGACTGGCGGTGCTGCTCGCGCGCCAGCCGCGACGCGAAGGCCTCCAGCGCGGCGGTGCCTGCCGCCGCCGGGGCTTCGACGTGCTGCTCGGCGCGGGCGCGGTCCGCCACGCAACTGATCGCTCCCGATCGGCCGTCGACGTCGGCGTGGTGCAGCAGCCGGCCGAGCCAGCCGGGCGAGACCATGGCGTCGTTGTCGAGGAAGACGATGCAGTCGCCGCGCGCGTGCGGGATCGCCTGGTTGCGCGCGCGCGGCGCGCCGAGGTTCTCCGCGTTGCGGATCAGGCGCACGTCGGCCTGCGCCTCCAGGTACTCCGGCGTGCCGTCGGTCGAGCCGTTGTCCACGAACAGGATCTCGATCGGGTGCGCGACCTCCTGCGCGTGCCGCAGGGAGTCCAGGCAGCGCCGCGTCTGATCGCGCGCCTGGTGCGAGACCACGATCACCGACGTGAGGCGGCCGGGCCGGGGGCCCGACTGCAGGACGCGCACGGGGTCGTGCCCCTCGAGCTCCTGCAGCATCCCGCGCGCCATGGGCACCCGGCCCAGGCGACAGCACAGCTCGTAGAGCTGCGCGATCAACTCGGGCGGCACGCTGCGTCCCGCGTACTCGGTCTCGAAGCGCGCGAGGCGCTGCAGGAACTCCTCGTAGCTCGCGTGGAGCGCCTCGCAGGTCGCCTGCATGGACCGCAGGTACTCCTGGTCGACGCGCCAGGCGTCGGGGCACCAGATCACCTTGGGGTCGCCGTGCTTCCGGTACATGCGCGCGACGTTCGCGCCCAGGCGCTGCATCCGGCGGAAGTACGCCGCCGAGTCGACCACGTGATCGTGCTCGCAGCGCAGGTCCTCGCGGTAGAGCACCTGGACGCCGCGCTGGTGCAGACGGTAGCCGAGCTCGGAATCCTCGACGATCGCCTCCTTGAAGAGCTCTGCGTCGAAACCGCCGACCTCGCGCAGGAGCGCCAGCGGCAGGCTGATGTTGCAGGTCCAGAAGAACTTCCAGTCGTGGAGCCCGAAGTTCCGCAGGCCGGGGAAGTCGAACAGCAGGTTGGTGGCCTGCAGCACCTGGACGAACGGATTCGAGAGCGAGCGTGCCGTGAAGTGGAAGGTGCCCAGGATCGCCACGCGCTCGCCGACGTGCGCGTGCGCCGCGACGTGGCCCGCCAGCAGATCGGGCGCCGGCACCGCGTCGTCGTTCAGGATCAGGACCAGCGCCGCGCGGCAGTGCTCGAAGGCCAGGTTGCGCGCGGCGCCGGGGCCGGCGTTGGCCTGCCGCAGGAGGCGCACCGGGTACGCGTGCGCCGCGGGATCGATCGCGATCGGGACGGGCGTGCCGTCGTCCACGACGACGACCTCGAAGCGCCGGGGATCGAGCGTCTGCGCGTCGAGGTGCTCGAGGAGCGCCTGGATGCGTTCGGGGCGGCCGTAGGTGGGCACGACGACCGACAGTTCGGGCCCGTCGACGCGCGCGTCGGCGCGCTCCGCGGTCGCGGCCGGTTCCAGGCCCGACGCGACCTCGGGCAGCCGGTCCTCCAGGCTGCCCCAGAAACCCTGCGCGGTCGCGCGTGCGGCGCCCGCCCCGGCGAGCAGCGCGCGCGCCGAGCGCTCCAGATGCTCGTAGGAGGCGATCTCGTCCGAGACGCGCGCGCCGGCGGCGTACACGACGGCCGCGAGGCGCGAGAGATCGACGATCGGCTGCACGTCGTCCTGCTGCGGCAGTCCGCCGGCGTGCGCCTCGGCGGCGGACGGATCCTGGCGCATCCAGCCGCGCGCCGTCCCGATCGCGAAGACCGCATCGGAGAGCGCCAGCGCCAGCGCCGGCGCGATCGGATCGTGCGCCAGCGAGCGGCCGGTGCGCCGCCGCGCTTGCGCGTCCAGCGCGAGGCAGCGCCGCCAGGCCTCGGCCAGGAAGTCTTCGGCCGCCTTCAGCGCCGCCTCGGTCGCGAAGCGCGTCGCGAGCCAGCGCGAGGGTTCAGCGGCGTCGGGGAACTTGCGGCACAGGCGCAAGAGGTTCGGAACGCTCGCCGCGAAGTTGCGCAGCGACGCCTCCAGCGTCGCCGGCTTCAGGTGCAGGCCCAGGCTCGCGCCGGACTGCACGCACGTGGAGCCGAGCGCGGCCAGCCGCCGCGCAAGGTCCAGGTCCTCGAAGCCCCAGGCCTTGTAGCCGGTGTCGAACGCGACGCCGTGCCGCGTGAACAGCGCGCGCTTGAACGACCACTGGTCGGTGTAGCCCAGCGTCCAGTCGACCTCGCCGCGACGGCCGATCATGCGCGGATTGCTGCGCGCGCCCATCAGCTCGCCGTACAGGCCCGCGTCGATCCCCCACTCCAGCGCGCCCAGGTGCGTCACGAGTTCGGAGGGGTTCTGGCGGTGGAACTCCAGGTGTCCGGCGAGGAAGCCCGGCTGCGGGACGATGTCGCTGTCGCACACGACGACGATCGCGCCGCGCGCGGCGGCGACGCCGGTGTTGACGGCCGCGCCGCGACCCAGGTTCGTCGCGTGGCGCACGCAGCGGAACGCGGGCGGCGCGCCGATCTCCGCCAAGAGGGGCGCCGCCGGCGGCTCGGACCCGTCGTCGACCAGGATCAGCTCGAACGCGGTCGTGCGCGCCTCGCGCACGAAACCCTCCAGCACGGGCCGCAGGAGATCCAGGCGGTTGTAGGCCGGGACGACGACGGAAACGGCTGCGTGCTCGGACGGGTCGGAGGGCGGCATCGGTGGGCTCATCGACGGGCCCGAAAGAGCCCTTGAGGCGACGCGCCGGCCGCGGCCGTGCGGGGGTCGCGTCCAGCGCCCGCGTCCCCTTCCTGGGAACGCGCTTTCGATGTGCGGATGAAGGCACTTTGGGGGCCGTTTGGCAGCCGCCGGCAGGACACCGCCGGAACGCCGGCTGCACGGCCGCTCCGGCATCCGCGCGCGCGCGCCGATGAACACACCGACCGCCCCGCGCACCGCCGCGCCGGGCGTGTCACCGCGCGGAGCCGCCATGAACCAACGCTCGCTGCCCTTCGACCCCGCGCGCCCCCAGGGCGCCTCCCCCTTGCACGCCGCACGGCGCAGCGTGATCGCGCTCGGCTCGGGCCGCAGCGGCACGAGCATGCTCGCGGGCACGCTGGCGCGTTCGGGCTGGTACGTGGGCGAGGACCCCTATCCGGGCCGCGACTCCAACCCCAAGGGCTTCTTCGAGACGCGCGAGATCAACGGGCTCAACGAGTACCTGCTCGCCGGCGCGCAGGCTCCCGAGACGCGCCTCGTGGACTGGCAGCGCTGGCTCGCGCGCGTGCCGCTGGGCACCGACTTCGAGTTCCCGCCGGACCTCGCCGCGCGCGTGCGCGCGCTCGCCGCGCGGCGCCCGTTCGCGTTCAAGGATCCGCGCCTGTGCTACACGCTCGGCGCGTGGACGCCGCACCTGGGGGACTTCGCGCGCCTGTGCATCTTCCGCGAACCGCAGCGCACGGCCCATTCGATGGTGAAGGAGTGCGCCACGCAGGACTACCTGCGCGGGACCGACATCGACACCGAAGCGGCGCTCGCGATCTGGTCGAGCATGTACCGCCATGTCCTCGAGAAGCACGCGCGAACCGGCGACTGGCTGTTCCTGCACTACGATCAGCTCCTCGCGCCCGAAGGGCTGGACCGTCTCGAATCATTCCTGGGCGCGCCGGTCGCGCGCGACTTCCCCGAGGCCGGCCTCAAGCGCAGCCCAGGCAGCGGGGACGTGCCGGCCGCCGCGGCCCAGATCTACGCGCACTTGTGCGACCTGGCCGGCCATGCCGCACCCCGGCGGTCGGTGCATGCCGTCGCGGCTCCGACGCCGGCCGCCGATCCGGAGCTCTCGGTGATCCTGTGCAGCTACAACCGCCGCGCGATCCTGCGCGAATGCCTGGATGCGCTGCAGTCGCAGACGGCCGCCGGACGCTTCGAAGTCGTGGTGGTCGACGACGGTTCCGACGACGGCACGCGCGAGATGCTGGACGCGTACCGGTTCGCCGTCCCCCACCGGGTCGTCCACCGAGCGAACGGCGGCCTGGCCGCCGCGCGCAACACGGCGCTCGCGGCGGCGCGCGGGCGGCTCCTGTTGTTCATCAACGACGACACCATCGCGTGGCCGGACCTGGTCGAGCGGCACCTCGAGCGGCACGCCGCGCTCGGGCCGGGCCTCCATTCCGTGCTGGGCTCGTTCGAGCAGCCGCGGGAAGCGCTGGCCAACAGCCTGACGAGGCTCCTGGAGATCACGCCCTACGTGTTCTGCTATCCGCTGATGGAGGCCGGCCGCACGTACGGCTGGAACCGCTGGTGGACCTGCAACGTGTCCGTTCCGGCGCGGGCGGTGCACGAGGCCGGCGGATTCGACGAGAGCTTCCGCCAGTACGGCTGCGAGGACTCCGACCTGGCGATCCGCCTCGAGCGCCTGGGCGCGGACGTGGTGTACGACCCCGGCGCGCGAGCCCTGCACCGGCACGTGCTCGGACTCGACGACCTCGCGCGCCGCCAGCACGCGGTCGCACGCGCCCACGTGCGCCTGTTCGCGAAGCACCCCGGCGCGCTGAACCATCCCGACTGGGCCTGGGTCTCCGGTCTCGAGCGCGCCGCCCTGGAGCGCGAACTGGCCGAACGCCTGCCCGAGCGCGGGCGCCTCGAAGCCAGCGCGCGCGAGCTGGCGCGGATCGATCTCGACCGCCTCGACGGCACCGGCGACATCGGGGACTCCGTGCAGGCCGGCCTGCTGGGCCGCCTGGCGGGACTCCTGTCGACGCTCAACGACCTGTGGTGGCGCGCAGGCTTCGCGCAAGGCCTCGCCGAGCACGGTCTGGAGTCCTTCGCGCAGATGCGCCCCGCGCCGTGGCCGCTCTCGACGACGGCCACGCACCGTCTGCTCGCCTGGCCGCGCTACGACTCGGACGCCGAGTTGGATCGCCTGATCGGCGAGTTCGGCGCGCAACTCGCCGGACACGCTGGCGCCTGCCTGTGCCTGCGCCACGACGGACGCGCCGACGTGCCGCTCGACGACGCGGTGGCGCGCCTGACGCGCGCCTGGGAGCGCAACCTCGCGGACGCCGACTCGCTGGAAGTCCTGCTGATCACAGAGGAGCTGCACGAGGCGGAGCTCGCGCGCCTGGGAGCCGCAGTCAGCGGGGTCCTGCAACTCGAGCAGCAGCCCGGCGACGCGCGCGCGCGATTCCTGCGGCGCCTGGGCGCCCACCCCGTGCGTTCGGGCGCGGATCTCGCGGCGCTCCTGGCGCGCGCGGTCCAACCGGACGGCGTCAGCGCGGCGAGCTGATCCGCGGTTCGCTCGACGCCTGCGGCGCGCTCGGCAACGCCGGCCGCACGACGGGACCGATCCAGGTCTCGCAGGCCGCGACCAGGCGCTCGCGATCGAGGGGCTTCACGAGGAACTCGCTGCAGCCCGCGTCCAAGAGCCGCGCGCGGTCACCGGCGTCGTCGGTGCCGGCGATCACGACGATCGGCACCTGCAGGCCCGCGCCGCGCAGGCGCACCAGGGCGTCGCGGCCGTCCAGGCTGGGCGGGCGGTGTTCGAGGATCACGAGATCGTGGCAGGCGCCGGCCTGCAGCGCGGAGAGCGCCAGGGCCACGGCCTCCGAGCTGTTGGCGGTGGCTTCGACCTCCGCGCCCGCGCGGCGCAGGTCGGCCGCGTGCAGCCGCTGGCTGGCGAGCGAGTGTTCGGCGAGCAGGATGCGACCGCGGATGCGCGCGCCGACCTGCTGCGGTGCGCCGGCCGCGAGCCCGGCCGGCGCGGCGAGCGGAATGCTCAGCATGAAGCTGCTGCCGCGGCCGGGCGCGCTGAGCACGTCCAGGTCGCCGCCGATCGCGCGCGCCAGCCGATGCGCCAGCGCCAGGCTGAGACCGGCGCAAGGCCGTGGATTCTCGGCGCCGGTGCGCGACTGCGGGAAAGCCTCGAACAGGACGCCGCGCAGATCGGCCGAGATGCCGATGCCAGTGTCCTCGACGACGATCCGGATCTTCCCGGGCTCGGTGCCGCGCGCGGCCTCCAGGCCCACGCCGACGCGCACCCGGCCCTTGTCGGTGAACTGGATCGCGTTGACGACCAGGTGCTCGACGATCTGTTCGATGCGCAGCGGATCCGACTGGATCTCGATCGGGACCGACGGGTCGATGCTCATGTCCAGGTCGATCGACTTGGCCCGCGCCGCGGGTCGCTGCCGTTCGATGAGCTTGGACAAGAGCGGCCGGATCGGGATCAGGCGCTTCTCGGCGTCCAGGCGTCCGCAATCGACCGCGGAGAGCTCGATGACCTTGTCGAGCATCCCCAGAAGCCGCTGGCTGCGTTCCCGGATCGATTCCGCGTGCTGGCGCTGCGTGTCCGGATCCAGGCCGCCGACGCGCAGGAGCTCGGCGGCGGTCAGGATGCTGTTCACGGGGTTGCTGACCTCGCGGCTGACCTGCGCCAGCAACTCGGACTTGCCCTGGGCACCGGCCACCGCGCCGGCGCGCGCGGCCTCCAGCGCGCGGTTCATCGTCGCCATCGAGGACGCGTAGGCGCGGGCCTCGCGCTCGGCGGTGCGCGCCTCCTCGATGCGCGTGCGTTCACGCGCTTCGGCGTTCCACTTCTCGGTGAGCGCGCTGGCCAGTTGCTGGACCTCGACGTTGTCGAAGGGCTTCTTCAGGATCAGCAGCCGGTCGCTGCGGCCCAGCCGCGCCAGCATCTGGTCCCACGAGTAGTCCGAATAGGCCGTGCACAGGACGGCCTGGATCCGGGCGTCGAGCCCGAAGATCCGCGCCAGCGTCTCGACGCCGTCCAGCCCGGGCGGCATGCGCACGTCCACGAAGGCCAGCGCGTACGGCCGGCCCTCGGCGAGGGACGCACGCACCTTCTCCAGCGCCTCCTCGCCCTGGAAGGCCGAGTCGATCTCGTACGTCGGACCCGCGCTCGCCAGCGGCTGATCGGCGCCGAAGAACGCGGCCCGCGCGCTCGCCAGGCTGGCCGACCCGGTGTGGGACTGGCCCAGGACCTTCTTGAAGTCCTCGTGGATGGCCGGGTTGTCGTCGACCAGGAGGATGCGGTTGGTGGTGTGCTCGTTCATGTAGCTGCTCCGACCGGTGCGGCGACGGGCATGGGCAGTTCCAGGGTGAACGTCGCTCCCAGACCGGGTCCGTCGCTGGCCGCGATCAACTGCCCGCCCATCTCCCGCGCCGCGTTGGCGGAAGCGTGCAGGCCGAAGCCGTGGCCCTTCTCCTTGGTGGTGAATCCGTGGGTGAACACGCGCGCCAGGTTCTCCTCGGCGATGCCCACTCCGTTGTCCGCGACCTGGATGCTCACGCGATCGCCGTCGAGCGCGCGGATCCGCAGCGTGATGCACGGCTCGGCCGCGCCTTTCTGCAGGGCCTGGCGCGCGTTCTGGATCAAGTTGACCAGGATCTCCATCAGCCGGTGGCGGTCGATCTGGCAGCTCGGCAGCCGGTCGTACTCGCGCACGATCCGGATCTCGGTGTGGTCCTGCAGCGCCTGGCCGGTGAAGGCCAGGGCCGCCTCGACCTGATCGCTGATCGAGGCGTACTCCAGGACGCCGGAGCGGCCGGCGAATCCCTGCTGCGCCTGGACGAGTTCCTTGACGTGGTCGATGCCGGCGCACATCGCGTTGATCTCGGTGCGCATCCCGTCGCGCTCGGACTCCAGCTCCTCGGCGATCGAACGCAGGAGCGGCAGCAGGTGGCTGCCCTTGGAGTCGCGGGCCAGGAAGCCCGGCAGGTCCGCGGCGTGGGGTTCGAGCGCCTGGACGACCTTGCGCAGATCGTGGATCCCGGTGCCCTGCGCGCGCTGCGCGACCAGCGTGGCCGAGACGTTCACGCTGTTGAGCACGTTGCCGACGTTGTGGAGCACGCCGGTCGCGATCTCGGACATGCCGGCCGCGCGCGCGGCCTTGACCAGCGCCGAGCGGGACTGCTCGACACGCTCGATCAGGCCGTCGAACTCCTCAGCCAGGATCCCGATCTCGTCCGGCCGCGACAGGCCGATCCGGCGCGTGAAGTCCTCGCTGCTGCCGATCTCGACGGCGTGGCGCGTCAGCGCGCCGATCGGCTTCAGCACGGCGCGCTGCAGCAGGATCACCAGCACGAGCATCATCAGGACGCCCGCGGCCGCGGTCGACGTCAGCGCGTAGCGGACGGCGCGCTGGCCGCTCAGGGTGATCTCGCGGGCGATCTCCGCGCGCGCGATCAGGGCCGGCAGCCCGCGCACGTCGGGCAGCGCCGTCATCGCCACGAGGCTGGTCTCGCTCAGCGGCAGGACCACGGGCTGCAGCGAGGCCGTGATCTCGTCGCGCGACGCCGCCACGTCGTCCGGCAGTTGCGGCGAGTCGCTGGGCCACAGCGTGAACTGCACGCCGCACTGGTTGCCCAGCCTGGAGACGAGGCGCTTGTCGAGCCGGCGTCCCAGGATCAGCGTGCCGCGCGAGGGATTCTCCAGGTGGCTTCCGGTGATCGGCTGCGCGCTGACCAGGAGCGGCCCGATCTCCGTCATCAGGATGCCCGAGACGTGCGGCTGCTCGGGCCGCGGCATCAGCGGGTGCGTGGCCGCGAGCTCCTGCGCCGGGAAGTCGCGCAGGCGCAGTTCGGCGCGCGTGTCCGGATCGCGCACGCGCCCCCAGACGACGCGTCCGCGCACGTCGCACACGTAGAGCAGCGTCAGGTCGCGCGCGCGGAAGTTCTGCGGAAGGATGCTCTCCTCCACCGATCGCGCGTCGCCCTCGATCGCGAACTTGTAGGTCTCCTCGGATGCCGCGCTGCCCATGCAGTCGGACTCCAGGTGCGCGATCTCGCCCTGCACCGTGCGCAGCGCGCGGCCCAGGTCGTCGCGCGCCTGCTGGGCCTCGAGGTCCACGAAGCTGTCGTAGATCAGGACGCGCTGCACGCCGCTGTCGATGACGGCGTACGTCACGACGACGGCCGAAAGGATCAGCGCGATCTTGGCTCGGAGGGACAGGTGCACCGTTCGGCTCCGGGTTCAGGCAGCCTCGGTCTCCACGACGCCGGCGGCCTCGCGCTCGGTCCCGGGCTCGAACGCGCCGTTGCGGCGCATGCGGTCCAGCGCGCTGTTGAGGATCGCGCACAAGTCGTGCAGCTCGTCACCCTTGCGGATGCGGCAGACGCCGGGATCGATCCCGTCCGCGACCGAGCGCAGATGCGTCTGGAAGCGGTGCACCGGACCCGCGATGCGGAACGTCACGATCACGCCGACGAAGAGCGTCAGCGGCAGCAGGACGCCCAGCGAGATCGCCAGGATCACCAGCGAGATCCCGAACGCGCTCTCGAGGAACAGCTCGCCGTCGTGCGGAAGCTCCGCCGCCGCGGCCGACAGCGCGCTGGCGAAGAGGACGTACTGCATCAGCAGCGCGAAGGTCGCCACGCCCAGGAAGGCGAGGATCAACCGCACCTGGAGCCGGGGACGGACGAGGCGGTTCTGACGCAGGTTCTTGGGTCGCATGCTGGGGCGCACGGGAGCGGAGACGGCGCGTCTCCCCGTCCGCGGTCGGTGGTGAGGTCATCGGCGGGGCCGCCGCTGCGCTTGAGATCCGGCGATCCCGCGGACGACCGCTCCCGACCGATCCGCTCAGCCCCCGATCGCGGCCCGCCAGGACGCGGGTTCCGGCGGAAGATCTTTCCCGGTGATCGAACGCAGCGCCGAGCACGCGGCCTTCACGACCTCGTCCTCGCCACGGCCGAGCGCCTGCAGGAGCGGCGGCACGCCGGCCTTGGAGTCCAGCGTCGCAAGGACCTGCGCGGCCAGCACGGCGATGCCCGGGTCCTCGTCGTGGAGCGCGACGGCCGCCAGGCTTGCGAGCTGGTCGCGCCACGCGCGGCGCGAACCGATCGCGAGCAGGGTCTGGGTGCGCGCGGCACGGTCGCCTGCCTGCAATGCGGCCGCGGCCTGCTCGCCGTCCTCGCGCCACCACTGCGCCTCGCGCGCGAACCAGTCCCGCCACAGCTCCGCGTTCCGGTCGAAATGGAGCCCGCTGATGCGCTCCAGGGCCCAGGCGGCGTCGGCGCGCACGCCGACCGACGCGTCGCCCAGGCAGGCGATGAGCGCCGGCACCGCGGCGGTGTCGTGCAGGCGGCCCGCGGCGATGATCGCCGGCTGCAGGGCCGGCCGATCGGCGCCGTCGAGCAGCGCGCGGACCGCGTGGCGCGCCTCCTCGGGCAGCGGAACCGGCACCTCGAGCGCCATGCGGCCCAGGCGCGCGACCGCCTCCGGCCGCACGTCGCCCGCGCGCTGCACGCAGCGCGCCAGCCAGCGCGCGGAATCCGCGGCCGGCAGGCGCGCGACCGAGCGCACGCAGCTCGCCCGCAACCCGGTCGCGCCCGCGTCGCGCACGGCGTCGAGCACGAGGAGCCCGCCGCGATCACGCGAGAGGATCGCGACGACGCCGTCCTCGAACGCATCGGCGGTCTCGTCCGAGTGGAACCGCGCCATCAACGCGAGGTCGTCGGCGCGGCCCGCGCGCGCGAGCACGGCGATGGCCGCGCCGGCACGCGACACGGACGGGCTCGCACCGGCCACGCCCGCCAGGAACGCGCGCAGGCGCTCGAGCGGCTGGCGCGACAGCGATTCGAGCGCTTCGGCACGATGCGCCGCCGGCTCGCCTCCGTCCGACAGGACTTCGAACGCGCGCTGGACGGCGGCCTCGTGCGCCGGCGCCTCTACCGCGGTCGCCTGAGCGGCGCCGGCGCGGACCGTCGCGCCCGCGATGCACAGCAGGATCGCGGCCAGCGATGCGTGCGGACGGTTCATCAAGGCGGCAGCACTCCGATCGAGAGGTGCGCGTCCTTGGACGGCACGGGCACGACGCCCTCGATGCGCATGGCCTCCATGATGTCGTAACGCAGCTTGACGATGGCTGCTTCAGGCAGCTCCACGATCCGCCAGCCCATCAGGCGCGGGAGCGTGCCCTCGCCCGCTCCCGTCTCCACGAGCGACCGGTCGAACCACAGCGCCGCACCGCTCTTGATCGTGAGGCGCCGGGCCGTCACCGCGCCGTAGACCGACAGCGTCGACGGGATCGACACGTCGGCGTTGGGCGCGTAGAGCGTGCCCTGCATCTTGCCGCCCGCTGCCAGCGTCACCGGCGCATCGGGCGTGCCGTTCCCGTCGCGATCGATGGTCCCGGTGGCCGCGACCAGGATCGTCACCGAGCGCGGATCGGTCCCGCCGGTCCCGAGCTTGGACCCCGAGGCCAGGTTCAGCCAGTCGGTGACCCAGATCTCGACCGGACCGGCGCTGGCGTCGATCTTGAGCTCGCCCAGGTTCTCGACGCGCAGGCGTCCGACGGAGACGCGCATGGGACCGCGCAGCGTCAGCAGGCCGCCGGTCTTGACGTGCAGTTCGTCGTAGGCGTGCTCGCCCGCGCCGACGGCCAGCGTCGGCGCCAGGAGGCTCGTCGACAGGCTGCCCTTGCGCGGCAGGCTGGGAACCGTCACGGCCGGCAGCGGGGCCGGCACCGTGAACGGCGCCGTCGATCCGGTGATCGTCGCCCGCGTCTGCGTCAGCACGCCGCCCGGACCCGGGCGGGCGTCGCCGTAGATGCGCGTGTCGGACAGGAGCCCGCCGATCTGCACGTCCTGGTTGCAGCCCAGGCGCGTGCCGGTGGGAGGCGCCTCGAGCGGCAGCGCGAGCAGCGGACGCGAAGGCGGCACGGACTCGCGCGAGTCGTAGCTGTCGATCGTGCAGCCCTGCTCGGCAACCAGCCGTTCGGCCGCGTAGAAGCCCAGCGCCGCCGGCGACTCGCTGCGCCGCTCGAGGACCATCGAGAGCGTGGCGCGGCCCGCTCCGCACAGTCCGGTGCTGGTCAGCGTCACGCGGCCCAGGCCCTCCTCGCGGGCGGTGACGAAGAACAAGCCGTCGGCGAAGAGGGCGGGCTCCTCGGGGGATCCGACGTTGCCGCTCTTGCCCGACACGAGGCCCAGGAAGCTCTCGGCCAGCCCGGCCTCGGCCATGTAGAACGCGCGCTTGGCGTGCGTCGACCCGCGCATCTCGCGGGCGCGCGCCAGGTCGAGCTGGAGCTGGATCATGCTCAGCACGGCGACCGCGAACACCACGAGCAGCGCCGGGATCATCACGCTCCCGCGCCGCGCCGCGTTGCCCGCCTTGTGGATGATTCTCATCAGTCCCTCTCAGTTCCTGCAGGTCACGGTGGTCTCGAGATGCCGCTCGATGATTCCTCCGCGGCCGTCCGGCCGCCGCAGGGTCAGCAGGATGCGCACGCTGCGACCCTCCTTGACGAACGCCAGGCCCGCTTCGTCGATCAGCCCGTTGCCGTTGTCGTCGATGCCGTTGGGCAGTTCGCCGGCGGCGAAGCCCGGGACGTGCTTGGCCCACACCACGCGCGTCTGCTCGGGGCTGCCGGGGTTCTGGGACCAGGCCACGTCGCCGCCGGTCTTGCTGGTGAGGCCGATCTGCATCGGATCCCCCAGCACCATCTCGGGGATGCCGTTCCCGTCGACGTCCTGCATCCCCAGGCTTTCCTGGTAGTGCAGCGTGGACTGCGATCCGGGGCTCTCCTGCGTGAAGTACAGCGACTTCTCGTACGACCCCACCAGCGCCATGGAGATCCGGTCGAGCGTCCGCTGGGCCTGGACGTCGGCCTCGAATTCCGCGTTCCGTTCGCCGAGCGCGCGCGACGTGCCGCCCATGACCGAGTAGACGTTCCCCGCGATCAGCGCAACCAGGACCAGCGCGATCATGAGCTCGATCAGGGTGAACGCCGCGCGGCGGCGCGAACCAGGCCGGTTCCTCATAGCCTGGGCACCATGGTGTGGATGTCGAAGCGACGAGGCGCGCCGCCGCGCGGTGCCCACTCGATGCGCACGCGCAGGGGCAGCACGACCCAGTCGGACGTGTGCTCCGCGCCGTCGATCACGCCGTCGCCGGACAGGTCGCGCGGCATCCCGAGCGTCGCGTTCGCGACGTCCTCGCGCACGACGCCGTCGACGGCCGGGAACTCGATCCGCCCCACGCGGCCGTTCACGCCGACCGGGACGAGGCCCGGCACGTCGAAGAAGGGTCCGGGCGCCGTGCCCGCGCCGTCCGGGTCGTCGGCGGGGTCGTCGTTGTACAGCGCCACGATCTGATCGACGGGGTGCGCGCGCAGCCGCTCGATCGCTACGCGCGCCGCCTCGGCGGCGAGGCCCGTCTCGACCGCGATCGGGTCGAGACGGCGCGACGACGCGACCGTCCGCGCGAAAAGCCCCATCGCGACGCTGAGGATGGCCAGCACCAGGACCGCCTCGACCAGCGAGAACGCGGCCGTCGATCCGCGCGGGAGAGAGTTGCGCAGCTTCATGGTGGAGAGTCGGCCCTCGCCAGATCGGGCCGCCGCGGGACCCAACCCAAGCCCGCGGCCGGGCGCGCCGCGGGAATACGCACGAATCCTTATTCAGGCCGCCCGCGGGCCGGGAAGCCCTTTCCACCCCCCCCCTCTCTCCGGGGTTGCTCAGGCGGCGGGCGTGGCGCCCACGTCGAGGCCGTCGCGCGAAACCACGCGGTGCGCGGAGCGGATCTGGTCCGCGAGGCGCTCGGCCGCGCGCTCGGACATCTGGGCGTAGGCCGGCACGTACACGAGGCGCTGCAACAGCGCGCGCGCCTCGCGCGCCTCCAGCTCCGGCCGCCCGGCCGGCGCCGGCAGCGCCGCGAGCGTGGCCACGCGCGTCGCGTCGAAGCCGCCTGCGCGCAGGACCGCGACCAGTTCATCGGGCGCATCGGACTGCACGGTGAACACCCAGTGCGTCTGGACGGGCGCGCGCAGGCCGGGGACCGCGGCGACGTCCTCGATCCGGTCCGCGAGGCGCCGCGCGAACGCGGCGCGCTCCGCAACCGCGCGACCGTCCTCGTGCTCCAGGCGACGCGCCAGGAGCCGCAGCAACGCGGCGCTGGGCCGATGGCGGATCTTCACGAACAGGTCGCCGCCCGGGAAGCCGCGCACGGTGCGCTGCACGACCTCGTCCACCGTGGCGCCGCGGGCCTCGCACCAGCGCGCGAAGGCGGCGTACACCGGCCGCCACGTCAGCGCCTTGAGGCCGGCGTACTTGACGATGCGTTCCGCGAACGCCGCCGAACCCAGCACCGGCCACGTCGCGTGGACCGCGCGCATGCGCGCCAGGACGTCCGCGTCGCGGACGCGCAGGACCGCGCCGGCCAGCGCCGTCGTGGTCTTGATCGGCCCGAAGCTGAACATCGACACGTCGGCGTCGGGGCTGCCGCGCCAGTCCGGCCCCGTGAAGGCCTGCGCCGCGTCCTCCAGCACCAGGATCCCGCGCTCGCGGCGCAACGCGACCAGCGGATCGAGCGGCACACGCGTGCCGAACAGGTGCGCCAGGATCGCCGCGCGCGTCCGCGGCCCCGCCGCGCGGCGCCAGGCCTCCGGCCGCGGCGCGAGCGTCGCCGGATCGACGTCGACCGGAACGACGACGAGGCCGTGGCGCTCGACGACGCGCGCCATGTCCGGGATCGTCAGCGCGGACATCAGGACCTCGCTCCCCGCCGGAAGCGCCAGGCACTCCAGGTACAGGTCCAGTCCGCTGCGCACCGAGAGGCACGCGAACGCATCGCCGACGCCGGCGTCGAACCAGCTCTCGATCGCGCCCGCGGCCTGCGCGGGATCGCGCCCGGCCACGCACCCACAGAGACCTGCGGCGAGGTCGGTCCAACCGATGTCGAAGCGCTTGCGCGAGTACATCGTCGTGCGGTCGCGAGAAGCCCGGGGAGGGAGCCCGTGCGCGCGGCCATCCTAGCCTTCCGGGGGTACCGGCCCCCTGGGCTGCGCAGGCCTGGGCGCAAGTGCTTGCGCAATCGGAACCTGCGGCGCCACTCCGGCCGCCGGGCGCGATTCCGGCGAAACCGCCGGCCGTGCCTGGGTTTGCGTCGGGCCGTCCGCGCTCGAGGGGGCCGGCATCACTAGAGTGCCGGCGCCCCGTGAGCGCCCCGACGACGCCCCCTCCTCCGCCGGTCATCCCGCCCCGCGTCTGGCGCGGGACGCTGCTGCTCGTCCTCGGCCGCCTGTGGGGCTCGTTCTGCACCTTCGCGCAGTTGTGGCTGCTCGTCCGGCACCTCTCGCCGGAAGGCTTCGGCCGCTACACGTTCTACCTGGCCGTCTTTGTGTTCCTGGACGCCTTGGCGGATTTCGGAACGGGACAGGTCGCCGTCCAGCGCACCGCCGCGAACGAGGACGCGGTCCCGGAGGTGCTCGCGGCGGCCCGGCGCGTGCGCCTGTTCGCCGGCCTGCTCGGCGTCGTGCTGGTCGGCGGCGGCGCCTTCCTGTCGGGCGAGCCGGGCGCGGGCTGGATCCTGCTCGCCAGCCTGTACCCGGTCACGCACGTCGCCGAGTTGTCGACGGTCGTCTTCCGCAACCGCATCGCGTGGGGCGTGCCGGTCGCGATGCGCGCGGTCGCGGCCACGACGTCGTTGACCTTCGTGCTGTTGCTGCGCGAGACGGGCGACACGCAGCCGGCGCACTTCCTGTGCGCGGTCGCGCTGGGCAGCGCGTTGGCCAACGGCCTGCTGCACCTCGCCTGCCGGCGCCACCTGCCCAAGCGCGCGCCCGTCGAGGTGCCGTGGATGGCGCTGCTGGTCGCCGCGCTGCCGCTGGGCATCGCCAGCCTGTTCCAGCAGGCGTACTTCTACGTCGACAACCTGTTCCTGCGGTACCTGCGCGGCGACGAGGAACTGGGCTCGTACAACGTCGGGGTCCGCATCCTGTCGATGCTCATCATGGTGGCGCTGTACGCGTCGCAGGCAGCGCTGCCGTGGCTGACGCGCGAGCACGCGCGCGGGCGCCTGGGAGAGGCGTGCACGCGGCTCGCGCAACCGTTGTTCGCGCTGGCCGGTCTGGGCGCGGGGATCGTCGCGCCGTGGTCGGCCGACGTGCTCTCGATCTTCAGCGAGCGCGTCGCCGAAGTCGCGACCAGCCTGCAGTGGCTGCTGGGAGCCGTCGCGGTGATCCACGTCGGGGCCACGCTGACCACGGCGCTCGTCGCGGCCGGTCGCGGGCGCTCGATGCTGGGCATCGCGGCGGCGGCGTTGTGCCTGAACGTCGTGGGCAACGCGCTGCTGGTGCCGCGGCACGGCAGCGCCGGCGCGGCAGCGGCCACCCTGGCCACGGAGTTGTGCGTGGCGCTGCTGGCCGGCGCCGTGCTGCACAGGAGCGGCGCGCGCATCTCGAGTCGCGCTTGGGCCTGGCTGGGCGGACCCGTTGGCTACGGATTGGGGTGGATGCTCTCCTCGTGGGTGCGGGGCGCATGAGGATCGGGATCGACTACCGCACCGCGCTGGTGAACCGCGAGGGCATCGGGCGCTACACGCGCGAGCTGGTGCGCGCGCTCGACGGCCTGGAAGACGGTCCGGAGCTGCGCCTCTTCGGCTGGACGCTGGCGGGCGCGCGCATCCCGCGCACGGAGCTGGGCTTGTCGAGCGGACGCGCGCGGCTCGCGCGCGTGCGCTTCCCCTCGCGCTGGATCCCGGGGCTGTGCCGCGCGCTGCGCCGCGGCTGCGACGACCTCGTCGGCGGCTGCGACGTGTTCCACCAGACGCAGACGCACGTCCTGCCGGTCCGGCGCGCGGCCGAGACGGCCGTCGTGTTCGACTGCATCTGGGCGCGGCCGGGATCGGGCCTGTCCGACGAGGCGATGGAGCGGATGGCCGGCGGCGTGCGCGAGCTGTGCCGCCGCGCGCGGCGCGTGCTGGTGCCGAGCGCGTTCGTGGCCGGCGACCTCGCGCGCACGCTGGGCGTCGAGAGCGAGCGCATCCACGTGACGTGGCTCGGCGCGGACCACGTGTCGCGGCGGTTGTCGCGCAAGTACCGGCCGCCGCCGCCGATCCCGTACGTCCTGACCGTCTCGCGCATCGATGCGCGCAAGAATCACGTGCGCATGCTCGCGGCGTACGAGCGCCTCGCGCGCGAGGGGTTCCCGCACCGCTGGATCGTCGCCGGTCCGCGCGGCTTCGGCGCGGAGGAGTTCGAGCGCGCGCTGGCGCTCTCGCCCGTGCGCGAGCGCGTCGAGAGACGCGCGTTCGTGCCCGACGCCGAGCTGCCCGTGCTGTACGCCGACGCTTCGTTGTTCCTGTTCGCCAGCCTCGACGAGGGGTTCGGACTGCCGCCGCTCGAGGCGGCGGGCTGCGGAACGCCGGTGGTCGCGGCGGATGCCGCTTCGCTGCCCGAGGTGCTGGCCGACGGAGCCCTGCTGCCCGATCCGCGCGACGCCGACGCGATCTTCGAGGCCGCGCGCGCGGTGCTGCGCGACCCCGCGCTGGCGCTCGATCTCTCCCGCCGCGGTCACGCGCGCGCGGCCGAACTCTCCTGGGAACGCTGCGCGCGCGCGACGCTGACCGCGTGGTCCTGACTCCGTACCACGCGGTCAGCGTCGCGCGTTCCGGATCGGTCAGCGGGAGTTCTTGCGGATCGCGGCCTCGTCGATCTCCTCGGGCTTCCACAGCGTCCGGCCCTCCATCCCGCCGGCGACCGTGATCACCTGCCCGGTGACGTGGCGTGCCGCGGCCGAGGAACTGAGGAACAACGCCGCCCGCGCCACGTCCCGCGCGCGGCCGAGCTGCCGCAGCGGCATCGTGCGCACGACGTTGGCGATGACTCCCGGCACCTCCAGTGCCGCGCGCGCCATGTGCGTCACCGTCCAGCCCGGTTCGATCAGGTTGACGCGACCGCGCGGATCGAGGTCGACGATCTCGTTCTTCAGCGTGAGCATCAGGCCGTTCAACGCCGCCTTCCCGGCCGCGTATTCGGCGTGGCCCTTCTCGCCGAACCGCCCCGCGGTCGATCCGATCATCACCAGGCTCGCGCCGGCGCCGTCGGGCCGCGGCCCCGTCGCCTCCAGCGACTTCAGGAAGGCGCGCGCCGTCCACAGCGTCCCGAACAGGTTGACGTCGAGGTTGGCGCGGATGCGCTCGGGCGCAGCGCGGTGCATCAGCGCGAACTCGGGCGTCCACTTGCCCGCGTTCGCGACACACGCGTCCACGCGACCGAAACGCGCGCGGCCCGCTTCGCAGGCGGCCTCGATCGAGGCGGGATCGGTCGTGTCGGCGCGCACCGCGAGCGCGTTCGGCGTGCGGCTCTCGCGCAGCCATGCCTCCAGTTCCGCCATCTGCGAGTTCCCGGTCAGCACGAGGTTCGCGCCCTCGCCCGCGAAAGCCTGCGCCAGGGCGCGGCCGATCCCGCCCGACGCGCCGGTGATGAGTACGGTCTTGCCAGCCAGCTCGAAATCCATCGGTGCGCCGCCTCTCAGGGCTTGGTTTCGACGGCCTGCGGCGCCTCGACGGGGCGGGACCAGGCGTCCACGATCACCACGCCGCGGCTCGAGAGATCGGGCTGGAGCACCAGCACGTACGAGTCCTTCCCGGCCGCGACGCGCACGTCGGCCTTCATCACAGGCCCCAGCGTCAGCGCGTGCACGCCCTCGGGCAGCTCGACGCGCGCGACCTGGATCGTCGCCGGCAGCGAAGTCCAGTTGCGCGTGTCGGCCTTCTCGCCTGCGGTCAGCACCAGGTTGGTCAGGATGCCCACGAGCAGACCCGCCGTCGGATCGTTGTGGCGCTCCACGGAACGCTGCGCGACGTTCGCGCCGACGGCCTTGCTGGTCCGGCGGATCACCGCTCGCGCCAGGATCCAGGGCATGTTGGCCTCGAGCTGCTGTACCGCCACCTGGTTCACGTCGAGGAGCAGCGAGGTCAGCCCCAACGTCGTCCCGCCGGCGCGAACCTCGAGCGGCGGCACGCTGAGGTTCGTCGCCGCCACCGTCGGCACGGGGATGCTGGCCTGCCCCAGCGTGCCGACGCCGCCGGTGACGATGCTGGTCACGTTCGCTAGGAACAGCGCGTTCTCGGTGACGGGCGAGCGGCCCTGCACGAGCCGCGGCCCGCGCCCGCCCAGGTAGAACACGTGCACCACACCGTGGCCGGCCCGGCTGTAAACGCCGTTCGTCGTGCGCTCGCAGGCCTCGGCCAGCGCGGCGGCGCCGGGGCCCCACTCGCGCGCTCGCTCGTAGGCCTTGAAGGCCTCGTCGGTGAAGCTCTCGCGCTCGCGCACCAGGCCCTCGATGTACGCCCCCACGGCGACGCGCTGGTATTGCTTGCGCGGGTTGTAGCCGTTGCCCTTGCCGTCCACGTTCTCGCCGAACGTGCTGCCCAGGATGCGCTCCTGCACCTCGCCGACCTGCAGCGCGTAGGCGTAGGCGTCCTGCCCGCCCTCGAGCAGGTCGGCGAGCGCCAGCAGGCTCGGCACGAGCACGTGCTCGTAGTCGGCGCCCTTGTACTCCAGGAGCGTGTCGTCGGTCAGCGCCGCGGCCAGCCAGCCGGTGACGTCCGCGTCGTTGTAGCGTTCGCCCAGGACGTCGCGCGACCGGCGCAGGAGGTCGATGGTCGCGTCGAGGTCGTCGGCCGCGAGGCGCGTCATCGACTTCTCCAGCAGGAACAGGAACGTGTCGCCCTTGCGCGGGTCGATCGACTCGTCCAGGCCTCGCGAACTGGCGACGATCTCCGGATCCACGCCGGCCTCGTCCGCCACCAGCGCGTCGATCTCCTGCTCGGCACGCACGAAGTCCGCGCGCTCCCAGGCCTCGGCGAACGGCGCGATGCGCTGGTCGGGCGCGCGGCACGCGGCCAGAGCCAGCGCGCAGAGCGCGGCGAGTCGCGCCCTGGACAGGACGGATCCGGCCATGGGCGGGCTCTCAGCGCTTGTACTCGATCTCCTGCTTGCCGCTGACCTTGGCGAGGATCTGGCCCGTGTGGGCGTCGATCATCTCCAGGGACAGCGCGTAACGGCGCTCCTTGGTGTCGCGCTGGAAGATGCCGCCGCTGCTGTCGGTCGTCTGCGTGGTGGTCGTGCCGTAGATCAGGACGTCGGGCGCCATCGAGTCGCGGCCCATCACGCCGTTGAAGGCCTTGCGGTTCTTCTCCAGGAACAAGTCGTCGAAATCACGCAGCCCGATCTCCTTCGAGGCGCGGTCGACCGCCTTGCGCGACAGCACGACGTACGGGCCCGAGTTGACCAGGATCTCCTCGATCTGCTCGTACACGGCGGGCAGGTGGTCGCGCAGTTCCTCCGCGCCGAGCGTCTTGAGCCCGAAGAAGGCCACCTTGTAGGGCCCCTGCGCGCGGGCCTGCATGCCGGCCTGCTGCACGAGCTTGGTCGTCGACTGCAGCACCATCTCGTCGTAGGTGATCGTGCCGGCGCGCTTGTCGCCGACGAGCTGCGGCTCGCCCTCGGCCTTGACGCGGCCGGTCGAACCGCAGGCGGTGAAGGCGAGGGCGAGGCACAGGGGAACCAGGATCGCGGTGATTCGTGTCATGGGATGTGTGTGGTTTCGATGGGGTTCGGTGGGGTCCGCCGGGAGCGTCAGGGGCGGACCGCCGGATCGACGAAGGCGCGCGCGGCGGCTGCGGGCACGCCGAGAGCGAAGCCGGTGAGCTCGGTGACGGCGTCGGCGCCGGAGAGCGACTGGCCGACGCGGCCGGCGGAGTGCACGGCCGCGACGCGCCCGTCGGCGAGGAGCACGGGGCTGCCGCTGGAGCCCTGGCGCGTCGGGCAGGTGTACATGACGGCGGGGCGCGAGCGCCCGTCGGCCACGGAGACCTGCTCGGTCGTCGAGCTGACGTGGCCGGGCGTCAGCACCCAGCCCGAGCTGTCGCGCGGATGTCCGAGCACGGCGACCTCGCTGCCGACGTTCGCCGCATCGGCGAAGGTGAACACGTGCGTGCGCTCGGGGACGGACGCGACCTTGAGCAGCGCGAGATCCCAGTACGGATCCTCGCTCACGACCTGCGCCGCGATCGGCGCGCGGCCCTCGAACGTCACGGTCAGCGGAGAACCGGCGGCGCGCACGACGTGGTGGTTCGTCAGCACGTGGCCGTCCGGGCGCACGACGAAGCCGCTGCCGCGGCCCTGCGAGCCCTCGACGTGCACGACGCCGCTGCGCGCGCTCCGGTACAGCGCGTCCCAGCGGCCGGACGTCACCTGCACGTCGCCCACGGGTTCGAGGTCTTCGCTGCCGAGCGCGCGCTTCAGCTCGGGCACGAGCCCGGCCGGAATCGGCGCAGTGGCGCTCGACGACAGCGAACCGCCGTTCAGCTCGTAGGCGTCGGCCCGCAGTTGGAACGCATCGCCGACGCGCTCCAGTCGCGGCGCGACGACGAGTCCGATGCCCTCGGCCTTCAGCGCCTCGCGCGCGGCGAGGCTGCGCGCGAGGCCCCCCTGCGCCAGCTCGCCCGCGATCAGCGCGCGGTCGGACTGGCGCGTCGCGCCCAGGTCCTTCAGCGCCGTGCCGTGCGGACGCAGGCGCGACCCCAGCTCCTCGGCGAAGAAGCCCGCCACGGTCTGGTTGAAGCGCGCCGCATCCGTGACGAGCAGCGATTCCGCGAGCGTCGTGAGGTAGGCCTCGGCCGTCTGCAGGTTCGGGAACTGCGTTCCGCCCAGCACGACGGGCGCCGCCATCTCGGCCGCGCCGGCGCCCTGGCGCCGCGCGATCTCGCCGGCGTACGCCGACTGAGCCGCGCGCAGGCGCGCCAGCGAGCGCACGAAGGCCGCCGTGTCGAGCGGCGCGACGTACACCGCGCCCTGGATCCTCGCCGGGTCGATCGGCTTCAACAGCGCCGCGGCGAGATCGCCCGACGCGCGCCGCAACTCGGCCGCGAGCGTCGGCGTCGCCGCCGGCACGCCCCAGCGCGAATCGGGCATCCACGGGCTTTCGGCCTGCGCGAGATCCCACACGCGTCGGTGTGCCGGATCGTCGCTGGGCACGTCCCAACGCTGGCTCGCGAGGATGCGCCGCCCGGCGACGTCGTAGGCCTGCAGGTCGCAGACCAGCAGGTCGCGATCCTGCGCGCCGACCTTGTTGCGCCGGCGGATCGTGCCGAACACGATCACGTCGGTGCCCAGGCGCTCGCCGTTCGCGGAGACCGATTCGAACGTGGAGAGCGTCGCGCGGCCCAGGTTGCCCTGCGCCAGGCGCAGGCCGACCTCGGCGCTGCCCAGCGCGTGGCCCGCATAGCCCTTCGAGCGCAGGCTCGACGCGATGCGGTCGGCGAGGTCGACGCCGAGCTCGGAGACCCACGGGCCGTCGTGGTGGAGGTCGTAGCTGACCCACGGGAGGGAAGCGACGCTCGACGGCCGCGGCTGCACGGCGAGCAGCGCGTCGGCGAACGCGGCGATCGCGGGATCGCCGGGGTCGCGCTGGTTCGGGCCCCACACGTCCATCTTGCGCGGACCGGCGGCGATGCGCTCCGCCGCCGTGTCGCGCATCGGCACGCGCGGCGAGTGGACGTCCTGTTCGAAGATCGGGAGCTGGCAGGCGCCGAGCACCAACAGCCCGGCGCACGCGAGCGTGGTTCGCGGAAGCGGCATGGAATCCCTCCGGTCGGGCGTTGCGGCGGATGGGGAACGCCGGTCGCTCCGGTCCGAGGGGCGCCAGACTAGCGGCCGGCCGGCGGCGTTCGCAAGGCGTGCTCCGCGACTACGTCGCAGCGCGTGCTGTAGAGAACATTGCCTGAACCCAGGTCGCTGACGTCGCCCGAGACCAGCGCGTTGATGCCCACGCCCTCGGGCACGTCGGCCGCGCGCGGGACGCCGTCGACCCGGATCAGGCCGGCCGGCACGGCCTCGTCCGCGGCCGCGGCCAGCGTCACGCGTCCGCGCGCGTTCGCGAGCGTCAGCGGGCTGCCGGCCGCGGCGCCGAGCCGCTCCAGGTCGGCCGGGTTCAGGAACGCGCGCGGCGCGCCGGCCTTGCGCGCGTGGCGGCGGCTGTGCGCGTAGGTCGCGTTGTGCGTGTGCACCGACGGCGCGCACACCAGCGTGAACGCACCGGGTTCGCGCGCGGCCTCGTCGGGAACGTGCGTCGCGACGCGCGCCTCGCCGGCCGCCCCCAGGGTCTCGCTCGCGAGTTCGATGCGCCCGCTGGGCGTGCCCCAGCCGGGACGCTCGACCGGATGCAGCTTGACGGGTTCGCCGCGCTGCACGCGCTCGAACTCGTCGTCGGTGAAGCGCGCGCGGCTCGCCGCGAGCAGCTCGTCGATCAGGCCGTCGGCGGTCACGTCGGTCAGCGCGGGCGGGAGGCCCAGCCGCCGCGCGATCGCCGCGAAGGTCGCGACGTTCGACCGCGCCTCGCCCGGCGGCCGCGCCGCGGCGCGCGTGCGCTGGACGTTGCGGTGGCCGTAGCTGCGGTACAGGTCGGCGTGCTCGACGAAGGTGGTCGCCGGCAGCACGACGTCGGCCAGCGCGGCCGTCTCGGTCACGAAGTGGTCGTGCACGACCGTGAACAGGTCCTCGCGCGCGAACCCGCGGCGGAACGCGGCGCTCTCGGGCAGCGTCACGGCCGGGTCGTGGCACCACACGAACACCGCGCGGAACGCGCCGGCCTCCAGACGGCGGCCGAGCTGCACCTGCACGACTTCCTCGCGCGGCGCACCGGCGGGCCGCAGGTCGGGGCGCGCGATCACGTCCTCCGCGAGGTCGAAGTGCGCGTAGCTCTCGAAGTGCACGCGGCCCCCGTGCCCGAGGATCGCCGCCAGCGAGCACACCGCGCGCATCGACATGCCGCCGTGCCGGCGCCGCGTCCAGCCCACGCCGGTCTTGATCAGCGGGTCGCGCGCGGCGAACAGCATGCGCGCGAAGGCCTCGATCTGTGCCCTCGTGAGGCCCGTGACGGCCGCCGTGTCCTCCAGGCCGTGGCCCGCGCGCGCATGCGCCTCGAACTCGCCGGCACCCGTGCACTCGCGCGCGACGTACGGCCGGTCCACGGCCTCGCGCTCGAACGCGAGGCGCGCGAGGCACAGCGCGAGCGCCGCGTCGCTGCCCGGACGCACCACCAGCGCCGTCCCACCGCGGCGCGCGACGTCCTTCAGCGTGTCCGTGCGCCACACGTCGATCGCGACGACCGGCACGCCGCGCTGCTGCAGGCGCTGGATCCTGGGCAGGAGGTGCTGGACCGTGCGCGCCGCGTCGCAGCCCCACAGGACCAGGAGATCGCTCTCCTCCACCGTCTCCAGGTCGGGCCCCAGGCACCGGCCGAGCACCGCCTGGTAGCCCGCGTCCCCCGTCGAGTCGCAGATGCCGCCGTCGTGCAGCGTCGCGCCGATGAGGTTCAGGACGCGCAGCGGGAAGCGGCGCTGCACGAGCCCCATCGATCCGCCGTACGACAGGGCCAGCACGTCGCGGCCGGCCAGCGGCCGCACGTGCTCGGCGATCCGTTCGAGCGCGCGCTCCCAGCTCGCCGGCACCAGCGCGCCGCGCTCGCGCACGAGCGGCGTGAGCAGCCGGTCGGCGCCGTGCACGACCTCGCCGTACAGCGCGGTCTTGCCGCACAGGACGCCGCGCGACCACGAATGATCGGGGTCGCCGCGCAGTCCCTCGAAGCGCCCGGCGTCGTCGGCGCGCACGAGCACGCCGCAGGCGTCGGGACAGTCCAGCGGGCACGTCGCGCGCGTCGTGACGCTCACCCGTCCTCCTCCACGACCGCCGGCGCGCGCCGCCGCGTCTCCTGGCGCAGGTCGCGCAGGTAGCCGCGCCGCACGAGCGTCAGCACGAGGTCTGCGTCGAACAGCAGCACGACGCCGCGCGTGCGCGCGTCGAAGTCTGCGTAGGAGAACGACGCGGAGGAGTAGTCGGTGACGGGCACGCTGACGGTGACGGCCCACTCGGCCGTGTCCATGCCGCCGTAGGCCAGGACCGGCCCGCCGCCCGCGCCCTCCCACACGTCGAGCGGCGCACCGAGCTGCGCCAGCGCATCGGAGAGCGTCGATGCGCCCGCCGCGAG
This sequence comes from uncultured Planctomycetaceae bacterium, assembly GCA_964552795.1. Taxonomy (GTDB): domain Bacteria; phylum Planctomycetota; class UBA1135; order UBA1135; genus JAEUHZ01. The sequence continues at coordinate 308 of CAZKIO010000047.1, read as the reverse complement.
TCGCGCGACGGACTCCTCGCCCGGCACCGATTCGACGTGCTGGCGCCGGTAGCCGACCTGGAGGCAGGCGGCGCAGGCGAGCGCCGCGGCGCAGGCTGCGAGACGGGCGTTCAATCGAGGTCCTGCCAGGGCATGGCGTACTCGGCGTCCGCGGCCTGGAGCGTGGTGCCCACGTGGCGCAGCACGTCGTCCTTGTCGAAGAACAGCCAGCAGCGGTCGGAGCGCTGGTCGGTGTTCAGGAAAGTCACGATGAAGATCGTGAAGCCCGCGCGCTTCGAGACCGTGAAGTCGTAGCGCCACGCGCTGCG
>CAZKIO010000046.1:0-41314 GCA_964552795.1 uncultured Planctomycetaceae bacterium | reverse complement strand
TGCGCCGGCGCGCGCGCCGCGACGAACGCGGGGTTCCCGGTCAGCATCGCGAGGTCGACCGGGCGGCCGCCGAGCGGTGCGGCGGGCGGCGGGCCGGGCAGCGCGAGCGGGATGCGCTCGAGCCGGTCGAACACGACCTGCGTGTCGGGGTCCTGCACGCGGACCGCGCGCAGCTCGAACGGCGCCTGGAGCGGCCGCGTCTCGAGCCAGCCCTCGTCCAGCGCGAGCCGCAGCGACCACGCGCCGCCGTCCGGTTCGGGCTCGACCATGCGCGAGAGCCAGCACACGGGGACCGCCTCGCCCCGCGTGCCCGTGCCCCACACCTCGGCGGAGACGTGCAGCCGCCGCGCGGGGACGAGCGGCAGCGCCGCGATCTCGATGGAGACGTGTCCGCTGTCCAGCCGGCGCGTCGACGCGCTGCCCTCCAGGAACACGGCGCGCGCCTCGACGGGGAACGCGAGCTGCGCCGTGCGCAGGAAGGGACCGCCGCCCGCGACGGTGCCCGCGATCTCGACGCGCGCGCGCACGGCGCCGTGCACGCCGTCGGGAACGAGCGCGCCGTACAGGCCGTCGCCGGCCGCGCCGTCCTCGTGCAGGCCGTCGTCGTGCATCGCCAGCTCGGAGACCGCACCCTGGTTCTCGAGGACGACGCGTGCGCCCGCCGCCTGCGCCTGGGGACCGGTGACGCGCGCGACGAGGCCGATCACGCCGCCCTGCACGAGCTCGTGCGTCGTGACGTGGGCCTCGATGCGCAGCGCGCCGCGCGTCGTCGAGACCAGCCAGCCGGCGGCCGGCGGGTGCGTCGCGTCCGCCCGCGGCGCGGCGAGCTCGACGTCCCACCAGCCCGCGCTCATCTCGCCGAGGTCGTAGCCGTCGAGCATCCAGCCCGGCAGCGCGTCGCCCGCCGGCTGCACCGTGCGCTCCAGCGGAGCGAACTCCTCGATCGGGCGCGGCATCGCACCCTCGCGGCCGACGGACACGCGCCAGGCGCCCGCGTCGACCGAGAGAACGGCGAGGGCCAGACCGCCGTCGCGCTCGACGGGCACGCGCACGCGCGCGATCCAGCCTTCCGCGGTCCAGGCGAAGACGATCGGCGCAGCGGCCGCGCGCGAGACCGTCGGCGAGAGCGCGGGATCGGGCAGGCGCACGACACCCGAGACGATGTCGGCGGCGGGCGCGGCGACCTGGCGTGCGACGGACACCTGGGCCGACGCGGGTCCGGCGCAGGCCAAGGCCAGCAGGGCGCTGGCGCGGAGCATCGATCGGCGGAGGGACGGCTGCATGGGGGCTCCTGGCGCGGCCGCGCGCGGACGCGCACGCCGCCCGTCGGGCTGGGGGACCTGCCACTCTACACCGCATCCGGGCCGCGCGCCGGGACCGGCGCTCCGCGGCGCGCGGCGGCGCTCACTTGTCGGCGACGTCCTCGAAGTTGAACGCGTTCTTGGGATCGGCGGGAACGATCTTGAACACGTACCTGGTCGCGCCGGGCGGCGGCGACTTGGGCTCGGCGATGCCGGGATCGGCGGCCGGCTCTTCGCGCGCGGCCTGCGGAGCGTGCCCCTCGGCGGGCGGCTTCTCGTTCTCCTGCGTCATGCGGTCACCTCCTGGGGCAGGGGTTGCAACAGGCCCGCGGCGGAGAGGTCGCGCAGGCAGGCGCGCGCGGCCGCGCGGTGCTCGTCGGGCACGACCGCGACGACCGCGTCGAGCGTGCGGCGTCCATCGCAGCGTTCCAGCAGTTCGGCCGCCGCCGGCGACAGCGCGTGGATCTCGCCGGACGCGCGATCGTGCACCAGCACCGAGGGCTCGGGCGCGAGCGCGGGCACCTGGGCGTCCAGGCGCGCGCGATCGGCGGCGTCCAGGATGTCCGACTGGTAGCGCGGGCGCAGCGCGTGGCTGTCGATCGCCGACACGCGCCGGTCGATCTCGCCGCGGTCGAACGCGAGGCGGCGCAGCTCCACGGCGCCGTGCGTCCGGGGGACGCCGTCGAGCGCGGCGGCGCGCGGCCGGTCGAGCACCTCGGAGCACAGCCGCTCCCACGTCCCGTGCCGCGCCAGGTACAGGAAGTAGTGGCTCTTCAGCTCGTGGTAGAGCATGTTCGTGTTCTGGAACACCGGGAAGTGCGAGCGCAGCGCGCGCGTGAACTCCAGGTACACCTCGCGCGCCTCGCGCCGCGACATGCCGCTCGCGGCGCGGAAGTCGTAGTAGACCTGCAGGTCCGCGTCGGGGTCGGGGAACACCTCGACGATGTCGAACTCCTTGGCGCGCTTGTAGATCTCGCTGCGTTCGTCCAGGTAGAAGACGCGCACGCTGACCTCCTGGATCAGGTCGCGGTTCTCCAGGATCGTGGACAGCGTCCCCAGCGCCTCCGCGCGCGTCTCGGTCGGGAATCCGGTCATGACGTACAAGGTCACCGAGATGCCCGCGTTGCGCACGCGGCGCACGATCGCCATCGACTCGTCGGGGTCGATGCCCTTGCACATCCGGTCGAGCACGCGCCGGCTGGAGCTCTCGTAGCCGAAGGCCAGGCGCAGGCAGCCCGCCTCCGCCAGTTCGTCGCAGACCTGCTGCGTGAAGACCTCGTGCTCCAGGCGCGCGTCGGCCCAGAACTTCACGTCGAGCCGGGCTTCGATCATCGCGCGCGGGAGCTGGCGCGCCATGTTCGGGGGCAGGTCCTCGATCGCCAGGTAGAACTTGTCGACGCCGTGGCGCGCCTTCAGCGTCGCCATGTCCTCGACGGTCTGCTCGATGGTCCGGCCGCGGTAGCCGGGGCCGATCACCTGGTAGAGCGTGCAGAACACGCACTTGCCCCAGTAGCAGCCGCGCGTCGCGGCGAGCGGCAGCACCAGCTCGGGCGAGAGGTACTTGTCGAGCGGCAGGCCCTCGAACTCGGGCACCGGCAGCTTCTTGATGTCGAGCGGCTGCGCGGCCTCGTTGAAGCGCACCTCGCCGGAGCGGTCGCGCCACACGAGGTTGCGGATCCGCGAGAGGTCGCGGTGCGTGTCGAGCGACTCGATCAACTGCAGCAGCGGACCCTCGCCCTCCAGCAGCACGAAGCTGTCGAACAGGCTCCACACCTCGGGGCGCCGTACCAGCTTCTTGGCCACGTAGGCCAGCAGTCCGCCGCCGGCCGTGATGTGGCACTCGGGCTTCCACTCCTTGATCAGGCGCGCCAGCGTGAGCGCGGGGATCGCCTGGCTGGGGAAGGTCAGCGACAGGCCCACGAGGTCCGGATCGAGCCGCTGCAGGCGCGGGAGCGTGTGCTCGCGGAAGTACTCGATGTACGGATTCGCGCTCTCGTCGTGGATCGCGGCCAGGATGTCCGCCGAGCGTTCGATGCGCTGCTGCATCACGAACGAGTGCGCGGTGAGCCGCGTCGGCGCGTACTCGGCCGAGAACAGGCGCAGGCCCTGCTCGACGGTGCGTCCGGCCCACAGGTAGCGCTGGTAGTCGTGGAACTCGGCGGGCGAGCGCAGGACGCGCTTGGCCTCCTCGATGCGCGCGGCGACCTCGTCGCCGGCGAGCGCGATCTCCGACAGCGTCTGGTAGCGCTCCATCTCCGAGAAGCGGAGCGACGCTCGCGCGTCGAGCGCGGCGAGCCCCTCGCCGGCCCGCACGCGCTCCAGGCTGCGCGCCAGGCGCGCGCGCGTCAGGAAGTGGTCGTAGGCCTCGATCGACTCGTCGATCTGCTCGACCTCCGACACGCCGTTCGCGCGCAGGAACGCGGTCAGCGACGGCAGGCTCAGGTACGGCTGCGTGAAGTGCCCCTGCGGCGGGAAGACGAGCGCGACCTTCATGGCCGGGCCTCGCGCGGGGGCGCGCACGGACGGGACCGGCCCGGTCGCGCGGACGGGCGGCGTGCGGCGGCGATCGAGGGCTGCATCGGGCCGAGGATAGCGGCGGCGGCGGACCGATCCAGGGGCCGCGCGTCGCGAGGCTTGCACTCGCGGCGCGCGCGGCCGAGTCTCTCGGCTCCCATGAGCGTCCTCATCCCCGAGCCGCGCCTGTCCCGCGTCGAGGTGCGTCGCGGCTCGGCGGCGCGGACCGCGGCATGAAGGCGGCGCGCCAGCAGCGCAAGCCCGGCCGCTCAGGGGCCTGGCGCGAGACGCGTGCGCTGATCGCCGCGCACCGCGGACGGCTGGCGCTGGGCCTCGTCCTGATGCTCGTCAGCCGCGTGGCGGGCCTGGTGCTGCCGGCCACGTCCAAGATCCTGATCGACGACGTCATCGGCGCGCGGCGCGTCGACCTGCTCTGGCCGATCGCCGTCGCCGGCGGGATCGCGACGCTGGTCCAGGCCGGCACGGGCTTCGCCCTGAGCCAGGTGCTCGGCGTCGCCGCGCAGCGCGCGATCAACGAGATGCGCAAGGTCGTGCAGGCGCACGTCGGCCGCCTGCCCGTGCGCTACTACGACGCGACGCAGACCGGCGTCCTGATCTCGCGCATCATGAACGACGCCGAGGGCATCCGGAACCTGGTCGGGACCGGCATCGTGCAACTCGTGGGCGGGATCGTCTCCGCCACCCTGGGCATCGGCGTCCTGTTCTACCTCAACTGGCGCCTGACGGTCCTGATCCTCCTGATCCTGGCGGTCTTCGGCGCCGCGATGGCCTGGGCGTTCCGGGTGCTGCGGCCCCTGTTCCGCGAGCGCGGCAGGATCACCGCCGAGATCACCGGCCGGCTCAACCAGACGCTGGGCGGCGTGCGCGTCGTGAAGGCCTACGCGGCCGAGCCGGCGGAGGAGCGCGTGTTCGGAGCGAACGTCGACCGCCTGTTCGACAACATCCGCCGCGCGGTCACGGGAGTCTCGGCCACGACCGCGTTCTCGACCGCGATCGTGGGCGTGATCGGCGTGCTGCTGACCGTTCTCGGCGGCCGCGCGATCCTCGACGGCGCCATGACGCTGGGCGACTTCGTGATGTACCTCGTGTTCATCGGCCTCGTCGTCGGCCCGGTGGTGCAGATCGCCTCGATCGGCACGCAGATCAGCGAGGCCTTCGCGGGCCTCGATCGGATCCGCGAGATCCGCGAGGTCGCGGCCGAGGACGAAGGCGACGCGTCGCGCGCGCCCTGCCCGACGCTGGACGGCGACATCGCCTTCGAGGACGTGCACTTCGCGTACGAGCCGGGGAAGCCCGTGCTCAAGGGCGTGTCGCTGCACGCGCCGGCCGGCACGACCACCGCGCTCGTGGGGTCGAGCGGTTCGGGCAAGAGCACCCTCGTCAGCCTGGTGATGGCCTTCAACCGTCCGAACGCCGGACGCGTCCTGGTCGACGGTCGCGACCTCGCCGGCCTGCGCCTCTCCGAGTACCGCGCGCGCCTGGGCGTCGTGCTGCAGGACAACTTCCTGTTCGACGGCACGATCGCCGAGAACATCGGCTTCTCGCGGCCCGGTGCCGCGCGCGCCGAGATCGAGGCGGCCGGACGCACGGCGCACTGCGACGCCTTCGTCGACGGGTTCGAGCAGGGCTACGACACGCTGGTGGGGGAGCGCGGCGTCAAGCTGTCCGGCGGGCAGCGCCAGCGCGTGGCCATCGCGCGCGCGCTGCTGGCGCGTCCGCGCCTCCTGATCCTCGACGAGGCGACGTCCAGCCTGGACAGCGAGAGCGAGGCGCTCATCCAGGACGGGTTGCAGGCGCTGCGCCGGAGCCGCACGACCTTCGTCATCGCGCACCGGCTCTCCACGATCCGCTCCGCCGACCAGATCCTCGTGCTGGAGGGCGGCGAGATCGTCGAGCGCGGCACGCACGCCGAGCTGCTGTCGCGCGCGGGGCGCTACCGCGAACTGCACGATCGCCAGTACCGGCTCGAGGCCGAGCGCTTCGTCAATCCGGGCGAGGACCTCCCCGTGCCCGAGCCCTGAGGGGCGCGCCGCACGCGGCGTTCGCAGGCGCACACCGGCGCGTTCGATCGCGAACGGGCGGCGTTCCGGCGCTCATGCAGGCGTAATCCGCGCCCGCGCGAGTCGGATAGAATGGGGCTTCGCACCTCGCGCGCAGGACGCTCCGGCGCCCGCGCGCCGCGAGGCCGCGCCGGTCGAGGTCCGCCCTGCAGGCGTGGATCGGCGGCGCGGAACGATCCTTGGACTGGAGGTTCTTCATGTGGAAACCGACCGTACTCCTCGTGCTGCTGCCGCTCGCGACCGCGGGCTCCAAGCCGGAGGCGCTGCGTCCCACCGTCCTCTTCGAGGAGGCGCACCTCGTCCTCGAGTACGCCGCGGGTGACGACGAGGCGATTGTCATCGTGCGCGCCGAGACCGAGTCGCACCTCGATCTCCTGGAGCTGCGCGACCCGGCCGGCGAGTCCGTGATGCGCCTGGGCCTGCAGGGCGGGCGCGGCCTGGCGCTGTCGGCGCTGACGCTCGACACGCGCGAGACGACGCTCGCGCACCTCGTGGCGGCGTTCCCCGAGGGCCCCTACGACCTGCGCGGGCGCGAAGTCACCGGCGGGCTGGTGCTGGGCACCGCGCGCCTGTCCCACGCGCTCTTGCCGGCCCCGCTCGTGAGTTCGCCCAAGGAAGGCGCGCTCGTCGAGCCCGCGGAGGAGCTGGTGGTGAGCTGGACCGCCGATCCGACGGCGGTCGGCTACGAGGTGCGCGTCGAGCAGGACGCGAACGAGGGCCTGACGGTCGGCTTGGGCGCGGGAGCGCACGCGTACCGCGTGCCGCAGGGCTGTCTCGCGCCCGGGCAGGACACGCGCGTCGAGGTGATCGCGATCGCCCGCAACGGCAACCGCACGATCACCGAGGTCGGGTTCCGCACGCGCTGACCGCGGGCCGACGATGATGGCTGCACTCCTGCGGCGGGCGGCGGAGCTCAGAGGGTCCGCCGCCGGTCGCGCCTCATCGCGGCTCGTCGGTCCGCGCCGTGCGCCGGAGACGCGATGCGGATCCTGATCGTCGAGGACTCCGAGACGCTGCGCGAGTCGCTGCGCACGGGCCTGGCGCGCGAAGGCTTCGCCGTCGACACCGCGCAGGACGGCGAGAGCGGGCTCGCCTACGCGCGGAACAACCCGTACGACGTGCTCGTGCTCGACCTGATGCTGCCCAAGCTCGACGGCCTGGGCGTCCTGGCCGGGCTGCGCGGCAAGGCGGACCGGCCGCACGTGCTGATCCTGACCGCGCGCGACCGCGTGCAGGACCGCGTTCTGGGCCTGAACACCGGCGCGGACGACTACCTGGTGAAGCCGTTCGCCTTCGACGAACTCCTGGCGCGTCTGCACGCGCTGGTGCGGCGACGCTACGCCGAACGCTCGCCGGTCGTCAGCGTCGGGGACCTCGTCATCGACGTGGTCGCGCGCCGCGCCGCCTGGCGCGGCGCCGTGCTGGATCTCACGGCGCGCGAATTCTCCCTGCTGGAGTTCCTGGCACTGCAGAAGGGCAGCACGGTGACCCGCGAGGAGATCGAGGACCACATCTACGGCGTGCACAAGCTGCCCTCCAGCAACGCCGTCGACTCGGCCATCTGCGTCCTGCGCGCGAAGCTCGGACCGCAGGCCAAGGACCTGATCCGGACGCGGCGCGGACTGGGCTACGTGCTCGAGGAGCCGCGGCCGTGAGGTCCATCCGGTCGTTCCTCTTGTGGCGGCTGGTGGGCGGCACGACGCTCGTGCTCGCGATCGCCGGCCTGGGCGTGGGCTACCTGCTCGACCGCGCGCTGCGCACGCAGTTCGACGACCAGCTCACCAACCGCCTGCGGGGACTGGCTTCGATCCTGTTCCAGGTGCGCGACGAGGTGGTGTTCGAGTTCTCCGAGCAGTTGATGCCCGAGTACGTCGCAGGCGAGCGTCCGGCCTACTTCCAGCTCTGGTTCGCCGACGGATCGCTCCTCGAGCGCTCCGAATCGCTGGGCAGCGGGGACCTCGTCACGCGCACCGGGGCCGGCGCGGGGCCGCGGCACTGGACGGCGCCGCTGCCGGACGGGCGCGCGGGGCGCTTCGTCGCCGAACGCATCGAGATCCACCACGTCTATCCCGAGGAGGGGCCCGAGCGGCCCGAGCCCAAGCAGGTGCTCATCGTCGTCGCCAGCGGCACGGAGGAACTGGTCGCGGTCCGGCACGACCTCTTGTGGGTGTGCGCGGGCGTCTCGCTGGCTCTGATCCTCCTGACCGCGGGCCTGTCGTGGCACGCGGTTCGGCGCGGTCTCGAACCCGCCGGCCGGCTGGCGGGGGCGATCGAGGGGATCGACGTGGACCACCTGCCGGCGGGCCTGCGCGCCGGACCCATGCCGCTCGAGCTGGAGCCCGTGGCGCGCAAGACCGACGCGTTGCTGCGGCGCGTCGAGACCGCGCTGGAACGCGAGCGGCGCACGACGGCCGACATCGCGCACGAGCTGCGCACGCCGATCAGCGAGGTGCTGACGACCTCCGAGGTGGCGCTGCGCGACCGCGGCGACCCGGGCGAGGAGCGCGCCGCGCTGGCGCGCGTGCGCGACATCGCCTGGCGCATGGGCGGTTCGGTGGCCACGCTGCTGCACCTCGCGCGCCTGGAGATGGGCGCGCAGGCCTTCGCCCGGATCGAGGTCGACCTGGGCGCGATCGCGGCCGACGTGCTGCGGCCACTGGCGGGTCCGTGCCGGGAGCGGCGGCTGCGCGTCGACTGCCGCGTCGCGCCCGGAGAGCACGTGCCGGGCGATCCGGACGTCCTGCGCATCGTCGTGGCCAACCTCGTGGGCAATGCCGTGCACCACGCGCCGGCCGGGACCGCGTTGCGCTGTCGCCTGGACCGCGCGGACGGGAGCTGGTGCTTCGTCGTCGAGAACCGGACGCAGGACCTGCGCGACGGCGACCTGGAGCACCTGACCGATCCCTTCTGGCGCAAGGACCGCGCGCGCGCCGATCGCGGCCGTTCGGGGCTGGGCCTGGCGCTCTCGCGGGCGCTCGCCGAGCGCACGGGCCTGGAGCTGGCGTTCGAGCTGCAGGACGGCACGTTCCGCGCGGCGCTGCGGGGCCCGCTCGCGGCCGCGGGCGGGAACGGTGCCTGCGCCGCGGCCCGGCCGGCCGGCGCGGCGGAACGCGCCGGCGACGCCGGCTGAGCGCCGCGGTGCGGAGCACTGCGGCGCCCGAGCCGCGCGTTCGGCATGATCACGCCGATGCAGACCCTGCGATCGTCACGGGCGCGCCGCGCAGTCCGGCGCCCGGAGCGCGCGTGCACGCGCAGGCGCGGGGCGCGGTGAGCGTGCTTCCGACGGCCGGCGTCGCGTTCGGGTTCGCGGTGCTGCTCGCCCCGCAGGACCCCGGTGCGGCGCGGGCCCCCGCGGCCGCGCTCGACGCCGCGGCGCTGGAGCGCGCGCAGGATCGCACGGGGGCGGGCGAGGCCTTCGTGGAGGTCGTCGCGACGCGCGAGGCCTACTTCCTTCACGAGCGCATCCGGTTGCGCGCGCGCTTCGGCTTCGACGCGGCGTTCCTGGACGCGCACGCCGTCCAGCCGTTCCGCCAGGCCCTGGACGTTCCCGCGCAGCTCGTCCTGCCCTGGGCCGGCGGCCTGCCGCACGCCGTCGTGCTGCCCGACCTCGCGGGCACACGGATCGAGGGCGCGCCGCGGGCGACCTTCGCGCTGGGCGACGAGGTGTCCCAGGCGCGCCGCGCCGGCGTGGACGGCGGCCGCGTGGCGTTCGAGTTCGAGCGCGACCTGCTGCCGATGGGCGCGGGCGAGCTGGTGCTGCCCGCGCCGGTCCTGCGCTACGCGTTCACGTCGCGCTTCGAGGATTCGCCGCTGCACGGTCGCGTGCCCGTGGACCGCACCGACGCGATCGTCCGCGGCGCCGCGCTCGCGCTGCGGATCCTGCCGCTGCCCGACGAGGACCGGCCGCCGGAGTTCACCGGCGCGGTCGGCCGCTTCGCGCTGCGCGCGGAGGCGCACCCGCGCGAACTGCGCCTGGGGGCGAGCCTCGAGCTCGTGGTGCACCTCGAAGGGGACGGGAACCACGGCTTCTACGAGCCGCCCGGGCTGGGCGCGCTGCCCGGCTTCCACGTCCGCGGGCGTTTCGAGCGCGTGACCGCGTCCGGGCGCGCGTGGGTCTACGACCTCGCTCCGCGCAGCGCCGCGGCGCAGGCGATCCCGGCGATCGCGTTCGCGTACTTCGATCCGGACCCGCCGGGCGCGTACCGCACCGCGTGGACGGAGCCGATCCCGATCACCGTGCGCGAAGCGCCGCGCGAAGCGCCCGCTGCCGGCCTGCCGGCGGCCGGCGCGCGGACGGACCCGTCCCTGCGCGAGCCGGGCGCCGGCTTCGCCGCGGCACGATCGCTGTTCGTGGGCCTCGCCGCGCTGGGCGCGCTGATCGGACTCGCCGCCATCGTCTTCCTCGTGCTGCGCATGCGCGGGTTCCGGCGGCCGGCGGGCGATTGACCCGCGGCGATCAGGCCTCGAACACGACGTCGAGCATGCCCGGCTGGAAGTCGGCGAACGAGCGCGTCACGCCGCCGTTCGGCCAGAGGTACTCGGCGCGCAACTCGCGCGGGTGGTACGCGACGGTGTAGAGCGTCCCGAACGCGCGCCGGTACTGGCGCGCGTGGAGCGGCGGCTCGAGAAAGCGCCGCGCGAACCCCGCGGGCGTTTCCCCGGGGCGGTCCAGGTGCGCCTCGAGATGGCGCCGGCGCTCGATGCTGCGCGTGAGCCGCTCGTAGGCCGGCCACTCGACGCGCACCTGGTGGTTGGTCGCCACGGCCGCGGGGTGCACGGTGGTCGCGCGGCCGGGCGAGAGGTGCGCGACGGCGTGCGCGCCCGTCGCGTCGAGCAGCGAGACGTTGTAGGCCATGTGCGCCGGCGTGCGCAGGAGGGCGTGCGACGCCTGATCGACGCTCGCGCAGGTCTCCAGCAGGTGGCGCAGCACCAGCGGAATGCCGAAGCCGTCGCCGGTGCGCCGGCTGCCGCCGAAGGCCAGCGCCACCGCGAGGCCGTGCTCGTTCATGCCGTCGAGCGCGCCCCACAGGCAGTCGCTGCTGGCCAGGACGCGCACGCCGTTCCAGCGCGAGAACAGGAACGTTCCCTCGCACGCGTGCGGGTGGAAATCGTAGTTGCGCACGAGCATCGGGCTGCCGCGGGTCCACACCGCCTGCGAGCAGCCGGCCAGGAACGGTGTCGGCCGGTACAGGCTGAGCATCCGCGCCACGTCGTCGGCGCCGCCGGCGAGCTGGACGAGGTGCTGCCACACCGGGACGAGGTCGGGCATGTGCGCGCGCAACTGCCTGCGGCACTGCGCCAGCGACGGGCGCGCGGCGAGACCCTCCTTCAGGAACCAGTTGCGGTAGGAGGGCCAGGCGCGCGCGAACAGCGCGAGCCACTCGGCTCCCGGGTGCTCCTCGTGCACCCAGCGGAAAGGAAGTCTCAAGGTCGTGCGCGTCGCGTCGGGTCGGAAAACGGTCGGGCGGAGCCCCGCGGGCGGGGCGGCGGGGATTGTGTCATCCCGCGGTCGCATCGAGCACCCCGCGGAAACGGCGGGGCCGGGCGCACGTCCGGCGTGCTCCCGGCCCGGGACGCGGCGGCGACCGCGCGCCGCGCTACAGGAGCTTGAAGCTTCCGATCTCGGCGAACTCCGGCTCGGCCTTCTCCGCGGGGACCTCGCGCCCCGCCTGGTACTGCGCGCGCAGGCCGGCGATGAACCCCTTGGCGCGCGCCGTGAGCTGGAAGCCCTTGGTCATCAGGCGTCCGGGCGTCACCAGGATGCCCAGGTCCGCGCCCTCGTAGAGCCAGTCGCCTTCCTTCGCGATGCGCAGGAAGAAGGCGCGCTCCTGGCGTCGGACCGTGCGCCGGTGCGTCTGGGGACGGATGAACGAGATCGTCTGGTCGGCGTTCAGCTCCCACACGCCCGAGCGCGGCGCGGCGCGGATCGGCTGCACCTCCTTGCCCGTGTGCTTGATGACGAGCTGGCTCCAGTCGTCGATGTTCTTGGCGTCGGACCAGCGCGCGTTGAGCTCCTCGACGTCCAGCTCGTAGGGCACGCCGGCGAACTCCAGCAGGTGGAACAGGAACAGCGGAGCGTCCGCGTGCGCGAACGAGGCCAGGTTCGTCATCGAACTGGCGCCGGTGATGCGCGGGTTCATCTCGCCCAGGTAGATGTCCCCGGTGTCGAGGTCGGTCAGGAAGTCGAGCTCGAAGTAGCCGCGGTAGCGCCGCTTGCGCAGCGCCTCGCCGATCTTGAACGCCGAGCGGCGCGCGAAGTCGCGCACCTTCTGGGGGAAGGCGTCGGCGAAGACCTCGTTGCCGCACCAGCCGCCCTTGTAGGGGGTCATCTCCTTGAAGCCGACCAGCTCGGTCATCAAGGGACCGACGAGCGTGCCGTGGCGCGTCACGCAGGCCTCCAGCGCCGCGCCGCGGCAGCGCACGCGCTTCATGATCTTGACGACCTTCTCCTTCTCGATCTCCTCGGCGTGCCGGTCGTACTCCTTCTCGTTGGCGATGAAGAACGTGGTGTGTCCCGAGTCGCCGAAGGCGGTCTGGATGACTAGGCTCTCGCCCAGGCGGTGGCGCCGCGCGATCGACATCAGGCGCTTGTAGCCGTCGACCCTGGCCAGCGCGTTGGGGACGCTGCGCACGCCGGCCTCGTTGCCGATGCGCGTGGTCGCGATCTTGTTGTCGATCTGCGTGCGCAGCCGGGCGGAGGGGAAGCACACGCGCAGCCCGAGCTTCTTGCACAGGGCCTCGGTCTTCTCGTCGAAGAACAGGAACACGACGTCGCCGCGCGATCCGCGGCCGGGCTTGGCCTTGCTGCGGATCAGCTCGGCGACCTCCTCGTGCTCCAGGAGGTGGTTGTTGATCTCCTCGATGCTCTGGAAGACCGGATGCGGCTTGGGGCTGGGCACGAACACGTTGGGGTGCTCGCCGTCGAAGCAGTCGATGTAGTTGATGAACGTGAAGTCGCGCACCCACTCGTCCATGCCCAGCAGGTTGAACGGCGTGGCGCTGACGAAGTAGACGGGGACGTCGCTCTTGTGGAAGAAGCTGCGGATGTCGGAGACGCCGCGGAGTTTTCTCATGAAGTGCCCTTGTGGCTGGGGGAGGCGGCGCCGGGCGCGGGTCGTCCGCCGCCCGCCGCCTGCAGGCGGTCGAGGACCTCCTGCCGGAACACGCGCAAGCCGTACTCGGGCTCGAAACCGTGGATCTCCTTGACGTCCACGGCGCGCAGGTAGTCGAGGATGTCCTCGGTCACGATCTGGCCGGGGACCAGGATCGGGTACCCGGGAGGATAGGGCGTCACGAACGACGCGCTGACGAGCGCGCGGCCGGAACGCAGGGCCTCGACGGCCGGACCTTCCAGCGGCAGGTGCTCGTAGGTCGCGGTGTCGTAGGCCAGGAAGAACGCGCGGCGCATGTCGCCCTCGGGCGTGTCGCCCCGCGGATCGTCGACGAAGGCCGGATGGAAGCGGCTGAACCGCGGCAGCGGCGGCAGGCGCTCGACCAGCGACTTCACGCGGTCGGCGGCCATGGCGCGGTCGAGATCGTTCTGCTCGCCGCGGCGCTCCTCGATCTCCTCGGCGATCTGCATCAGGACGTCGAGCAGGTACGTGGCCGAGCCGCGCGACGACCCGATGTTGAGCAGGAACAGGACGGTGTTGCGCGACGTCTTGTTGATCTGGATGTCGAAGCGCTCGATCAGGAGCTTGCGGAAGGTGTCGCCGTCCATCCCCGTGGCCCCGATGTGCAGCGTGATGCGCGTGGGGTCCAGCGCGAATTCGTCCAGGCGCCAGTGCTGCTCGATGCGCTCGAAGCCCGTCTCCAGGCTGTAGAAGCGCTCGACGCCCGAGACGCGGTGCTCGGCGGGGATCATGTCGCCCGCCTTGAGCACGCGGAAGTACTTCGAGAGCAGCGGGTGGTCGGTGACCTGCTTGCGGATCATCATCGAGAGGCCCACCGCGTTGCGCACGAACTCGTAGCCCTCGAGCTCCAGTTGCCGGCGGCCCACGTCGAGCGAGGCCAGGATCTGGTAGTTGGGCGAGGTCGAGGTGTGCGTCATGTACGCCTCGTGGAAAGGCTCCTTGGCCTTCTGCTCGAACTCCTGGTCGAACACGTGGATCATCGAGCCCTGGCGCAGCGAGGTCAGGGTCTTGTGCGTCGACTGCGTGGCGTACACGCGGATGCGCGCCCGATCGGGGTCGGGCAGCAGCGCGCGGTCCAGCCAGGTGGCGTCGTCGTCGGCGTCGAGCGCGGCGAACTCGCGCTTCCAGGCCTGCCAGAGCTCGCGGTAGCCGGGCGAGGCGAACTCGCGCTTCAGGCGCTGCGCGGCCTCCATCGCCGTGCGCCGGCGGTAGGTGGGCGTGGCGCGCGCGAAGGCGAACCAGGCCTCGTCCCACAGGAAGATCATGTCGGGCTTGATCGCCAGCACCTCCCGCATGATGCGCTCGGGGTCGTACACGATCCCGTCGAACGTGCAGTTGGTGAGCAGCAGCATGCGCACGCGATCGAGCTTGCCGGCGCGCCTGAGCTCCAGGAGCTGGCGCTTGATCTCGCGCAGCGGGACGCCGCCGAACATCGTGAACTCGTCCAGCGGGTAGGCGTCCATGTAGACCGGCAGCGCGCCGGCCAGCACCAGCGCGTAGGGGTGCGACTTGTGGCAGTCGTGCGACAGCAGCACCAGGTCCCCGGGGACCACCAGCGCCTGCGTGACGATCTTGTTGGCGGTCGAGGTGCCGTTCGTGACGAGGAAGCTGTGGCGGCTGCCGAACGCGCGCGCCACCTTCTCCTGCGCCAGCTTCAGCGGGCCGGTGGGCTGCAGCAGCGAATCGAGGCCGCCGGTGGTCGAGGAGGTCTCGGCCAGGAAGATGTTGGGACCGTAGAAGCGGCCCATGTCGCGGATCCAGTGCGACTTGGAGATCGACTTGCCGCGCGATATCGGCAGGGCGTGGAACACGCCGGTCGGCTTGTGGCTGTACTCGCGCAGGGCCGAGAAGAACGGCGCGTCGTAGCGCTCGCGGATGCCCTTGAGGATCGAGAGGTGCAGCTCGAGGTAGTCCTCCTGGCGGTAGAACACCCGGCGGTAGCAGCGCGTGCGGCTGGCCGCGACGCTGCCGAGCGTCTCGTCGGTGACCTTGAACAGGTCCAGCTCGGGCCGCAGCGCGGTGATCGTCTCGGCCAGCGCGCCGCTGGGATCGGTCTCGGCCTGCGCCAGCGCCTCGGGCTCGACCATGTCGAGGTAGTGGCGCAACTGCGGGATCGGGATGCGCGACTCGATCGGGAACCGGTAGCGCAGCACGCAGCTCTGCAGGTTGTGGTTGAACAGCACCGCGATGACGGCGTCCTCGAAGCTGGGCACGACGACGACCTGGTAGACGAACTCGTCGTCCTCGCCGCGCACGGCGAGCAGGGCCTTGCGCAACTCGCGCTCCTCCTCGGGCGTGAGGTCGTCGACGATCAGGATCTCGAAGTACGGGCGCTCCGCGCGACCGTCGTCGGATTCGCCGTCGTCGTCCTCGCGGGTCGTCTCCTCGCCGTCGATGCCGCGGACGGACAGGCGGCCGGGGTCGCGCGTGCGGCGGTACGTGTCGCTGACCAGGAGGCGCACGATGCGCGCGGTCTGCCGCGCCAGCACGTTGTAGCGGCCCAGCTTGCACAGGCGCGCGAGGTCCTCGCACACCGATCGTCCGGGGAAGGCCCAGTAGCTCTCGATGTCCGCCAGGAGCCGCAGCGAGGCCTCGACGGCCGCGCGCGCCTCGGCGATCTCGCGGCCGCGCTCGTGGTCGCGCTGCAGCGCGGCGGTCGAGAGCTTGAGCTGGTTCCAGCTCTCCGTGCGGAACTGCGCGGCGGTGTAGTGGTCGCGGAACGAGCGCTGCGAGGCCGCGTCGACGCGCGCGCCCGGGGGCAGGCGCGGGGGAGCGGCGGGGGTGGCGGATTGGGCGGACTGGACGGGTGTGGTCATGCTTTCAGGTCCTTGGGGCTGGGCAACCCGACGAGCGAGCCGCGGTCCGGCTTGACGAGCGGTCCGAGGCTCTTGAAGTACGGCCAGTGGCGCGCCTCCGGGCCGTAGACGGCGAACTCCACGCGCCGGTCCCGGAAGCTCTTGAGCTGTTGTCCCAGGCCGCGCAGTCCGACCTCGCGGCTGCGGCGCACGCGGTTGAAGTCGATCTCCAGCGGGATCATCTCCTGGGCGCTGCGTCCCTGGTACAGCACCTCGCCGGCCGGGCCGGCGATGATCGACAGTCCGTTGCCGCAGTCGCCGAAGCCGTTGATCCCGAACACGAAGCACTGGTTCTGTGCGGCCGTCGCGCGCACGATCGAGAGCTCCACGTCGCGGTCGATCGTCCCCGTCAGCGTCGGGTGCAGGATGACCTCGGCGCCCAGCGCCGCCAGCGTGCGCGCGGTCTCGGGGAACCACAGGTCGTAGCAGATCGAGACGCCGAAGCGCCCGGCGCCGGGGACGTCGAACACGAGGAACTCGGTGCCGCCCTCGACGCCCGCCTCGTAGGGGCGGAAAGGGAACATCTTGCGGTAGCGGCCCACGACGTTGCCCTCGGGGTCGATGACCGAGGCCGTGTTGTAGACGCTCTCTCCGACGCGCTCGAACATCGAGCCGGGCAGCAGCCAGATCCCGTGCTTCCTGGCCCAGCCGCGGAAGAGCTCCTCGGTGGGGTTGGGGAACTCCTGCGCGTTGGCGATCAGCGGGCCGAACGGCGCCAGCTCGCTGAACACCACCATCTGCACCCAGGGGTAGACGCTCATCAGGACGTCGAGCCGCTGGCCCATGTGCGTCACGTTCTCGCGGATGGCCGACAGCTCGAGCTGCATGCCGGCGATGGAAAAGGGGATCATGCGCGGGCGGTTCCTTCTTGGGTGACGGAGAGGACGGCGTCGTCGATGGCGTCGAGCGCCTGCGCCAGGTCGGCGTCGTCGATCACGAGCGGGCACAGGACGCGCAGCACGTTGCCGTGCGGTCCCGCAGCCAGGGCCAGCACGCCCGCGTCCAGGCAGCGCTGGATCACGGCGTCCAGGGCCGCCTTGGCGGGCCGGGCCGGATCGCGTCCGTGGCACAGCTCCAGGCCGATCATGGCGCCGAGGCCGCGCACGTCGCCGACCAGGTCGGAGCGGCTCTGCAGGCGCTCGAACCGCGCGCGGATCGTCGCGCCGATGCGGGTCGCGCGCTCGTTGAGCTTCAGCGCCTCCATCGAGGCGATCGTCGCCAGCGCGGCGGCGCAAGCCACCGGATTGCCCGAGTACGTCCCGCCGATCGTGCCGGGCGCGGCCGCATCCATCACCTCGGACTTGCCCAGCACGGCCGAGATCGGCAACCCGCCGCCCATCGACTTGGCCCAGGTCGACAGGTCGGGGATCACGCCGGCGTGCTCGTACGCGGCCCAGCGGCCGGTGCGGCAGAAGCCCGACTGCACCTCGTCGAACACCAGCAGGATCCCGTGCTGATCGCAGATGCGGCGCAGGCCGCGCAGGTAGGCCGCCGGCGCCGGCACGAATCCGCCCTCGCCCAGCACCGGTTCGATCACGATCGCGGCGACGTGCTGGGCCGGCACGCGGTTCAGGAAGGCCTCCTCGACGGCGGCCAGCTCGCGCGCGACGAACGCGTCGAGAGCGAGGCCCGCGCCGTCGCGGAAGTGATTGGGATAGGGGAGCCGGTAGATTTCCGGCGCGAAGGGCCCGCAACCGAGCTTGTAGCCGGTCTTCGAGGTCATCGTCATGCACAAGAGCGTCCGTCCGTGGAACGCGTCCGTGAAGCACACGACCGCCGGCCGGCCCGTGGCCTGGCGCGCGATCTTGATCGCGTTCTCGACCGCCTCCGCCCCCGAGTTCAGGAGCACCGCCTTGGTCGGCCCGCCGTGCGGCAGGAGAGCGACGAGCTTCTCGCACAGCGCGAGGTACGGCTCGTAGGTCGCCACGTAGATGCTGGCGTGCAGGAGGCGCGCCGCCTGCTCCTGGATCGCCGCGACCACGCGCTCGTCGCAGTGGCCCACGTTCAGGACGCCGATGCCGCCCGCGAAATCGATCAGCCCGCGGCCGTCGGCGTCGATGAGACGCGCGCCCCGTGCGGATCGGACGGTCGCCTTCCCGGCGAACTGGGAGACACCACGCGGGACGACTGCGCTCCGGCGTTCATTCAGCTTCTGGCTCGAGTTCATGGAGGGGTGGGTTGGGATCCCAGGCGGGGTCGGGACCGGTGCTGCGGTCGAAGCGCGGTCGGCCGAGGAACTCGGCGGTCCGCCGGCGCGGGCCGCCCAGGCGCGAAAGTGCGCGCTGGGGGCGTGGAATCCGGCAGGCTTCGTTCCAGCGCTCGCCCGGCGACCGCGAGAGCGGCGCGGCGAGGCATGGTCTCAATTCGGGCCATCGGATCGGGCCATCGGATTCGCAGCTCAACCAGGATACAGAATGCGCGCTCGTGGATCCAGCGCGGCACGCTCGCGCCGCGCTCACTTGCTACAAGGGGGCGACGGCCGAACCGGCGCGCGCGTCGCGCCGAGCACGCGCGGTCCAATGGAATCAGCATGAAGAAGCATCTCCTGCGCATCGGAACGGAGCTCCGCGACACGGGCAACAGCGAAGTGATCCGCAGCCCCTGGGACGGATCCGCCGTCGGCGAGGCCTGCGTCGGACGCGCGGCGGACATGGACGACGCGATCGCCGCGGCCGCCGCGGCGTTCCCCACGACGCGGCGCATGCCGACCCACCAGCGGGCGGCGATCCTCGAGCGCACGGCCGCGCGGCTGGAGGATCGCGTCGAGGAACTCTCGAAGCTGATGGCGCGCGAGAGCGGCAAGCCGATCCAGTACTGCCGCGGCGAAGTCCGGCGCGCGTGCGTGACGTTCACGCTGGCCGCGGGCGAGACGCGCGCCGCGTGCGGCGAGGTGCTTCCGGTGGACCTGGAGCCGCGCGCGGAGGGCCGGCTGTGCCTGTTCACGCGCGTGCCGCGCGGCCCGGTCGCCGCGATCGCGCCGTTCAACTTCCCGCTGAACCTGATCGCGCACAAGCTGGCGCCGGCGATCGCCGTCGGGGCCTCGGTGGTGCTCAAGCCGCCGCCGCAGTGCCCGCTGACCGGCTTCGAGCTCGCCGGCATCCTGGCCGAGGCGGGCCTGCCGCCCGGCGCCTTGAACGTCGTGCATTGTCCGCCGGACGTGGCGCAGCGCATGGTCGAGGACGAGCGGATGAAGGTGCTCTCGTTCACCGGCAGCGACGTCGTCGGCTGGAAGCTGAAGGCGCTGGCCGGCAAGAAGCAGGTGCTGCTCGAGCTGGGCGGCAACGCGCCGTGCGTCGTCGACGAGGGGGTCGACCTCGACCAGGTGCTCGGGCCGATCGTGGCCGGCGCCTGGGCCAACGCCGGACAGGTCTGCATCAAGATCCAGCGGATCTACGTGCACGCGGCGCTGCACGGGCAGTTCCTCGAGCGGTTCGTGGAGGCCACGCGCGCGTTGAAGTGCGGCGACCCGCTGGACGAGGGCACGGTCGTCGGCCCGCTGATCGAGCGCCAGCACGTCGAGCGCGTGCAGGCGTGGATCCAGGAGGCCGTGGCCGCGGGCGCCCGCCTCCACTGCGGCGGCGAGGCGCGCGGACCGGTCCTGATGCCGACGATCCTGAGCGGCGTCCGCCCCGATCTGCGCGTGTGCAGGGACGAGGTCTTCGGGCCGGTCACGATCGTCGAGCGCGTCGACGGCTTCGAGGCCGCGCTGGCGGCCTGCAACGCCGGGCGCTTCGGCCTCCAGGCGGGCATCTTCACGCGCGACGTGACGCGCGCGCTGCGCGCCTTCCGCGAACTCGACTACGGCGGCGTGATGATCAACGACGTGCCGACCTTCCGCGTCGACAACTTCCCCTACGGCGGCACGCGCGACTCGGGCTTCGGCCGCGAGGGCGTGCGCTTCGCGATGGAGGAGATGAGCGAACCGAAGGTCCTGGTGATGCGCGGCCTCTGAGCCGTCGCCGGCCGGGTCCCGGCGCCGGTCCCGTCCGCCGCGGCGCCTGCGCGCGGGCGCCAACGCTCCCCGCGCTCCGAGCGTACGGTGCGGCCACGGAAGGAGGGCACGGCGCGATCCGGGTCCGCGGGGGCCCCGCACGCCGGCGGCCGGAAGTGGAGAGGCGAAGATGGCACTGCGCAGGTTGACGCTGGCGATCGCGCTGCTGACGGGCGGCGCGCAGGCACAGGACCGGGCGGGGGGCCCGGCGCTGGAGGGGCGGGAGGGCCCCGTCTCGCCGGGGGACGAGGACGAGGCGGCCCCGGACGATCCGCGGGCGATCGACGGATTGCTCGTGCGCCCGGACGGCACGGTGGCCGGCGCGGTCGCGCGCGCGGCGCCGCGGTTCGTGCCCTGGAGCGTCGTGCGCCTCGTGCTGCCGGATCTCGACGCGTCGGGCGCGCCGGATCCGGCGGAGCCGATCTGGATCGACCTGTTGCCGCGCGGCGACCACGTGCCGGGTGCCCACGACGCGGACGCGCGCGGCTGGCCGCTGCGCGCGCTCGCCGGCGCCGCGGTCCTGGGGCGCGACGGCGAGGTGCTGGGCGTCGTGCGCGCCTGCCGGATCGGACCCGCGTGCGGTCGCCTCCTGGCGCTCGCGCTCGAGGTCGCGCCCTGGTTGCGCGGCGAGGCCGACCATGTCGAGATCCCGTGGTCGAACGTGCGCCCGGTGCCGACGGGCGGCCCGGCGCTGGTGCTGCACAGCGACGTGGACCCCGACTGGATCCGGCTCGCGCCGGCCGTCGATCGGCGCGCGCCCGGCGCGAGCGCCTGACGCCGCGCCTCAGACGCTCAGGCCTGCCACTGGATCTGCCAGCCGTTCGTCAGGTTGAACGTGCCTGGCGTGCAGTAGTTCGCCGCGTTGCGATACCACACCTGGTAGGTGCGCGTGCCCGGCGCCGTGACCTGTCCGCGCGCGCGGATCGAGGCCTCGCCCGGGTCGGGGTACTGCGAGGCGCCGCCCGCGTTGATCTTCGTGCCCAGGCGGATGACCGAGCCCGTCGCGCAGCGCAGGCCGTCGCCGAAGGCCGCGTGCGTCTGCGCGGTGCCCTGGAAGTACAGCGCGGAGGAGTTGGGCATCTGTGTGCCGCGCAGCACGACCGTGTCGGTCGCGATCGACGCGCGGCCCATGGCGGTCAGCTTGCCGCCGACGCCCAGCGAGTTCTGGCAGCCTTCGTCCGGACCGGCCGGGTTGCCGCACGGGCACGCGGCGTCGCCGAAGCAATAGCCGGTGCCGACGCTGCAGGCGCCGAGGAACACGCACTCGACCCACTCGGGATGGTCGATGAACGGATTGCGATTGGTCTGGAAGCCGTACACGACGTCGTTGCGGCGCCGTTCGCGATCGTCGGGCGGATCCTCCAGGTGCCACTGCAGGATGTCGGAGAGGATGCCCATGTGGGCCACGGAGAGGTTGCTCCCCGTGTTCGACGCGGCGATCAAGAGTTCGTTGTCGGTGAGGATCAGGTTCGGCTCGGTGCCGCCGCCCTCGTAGCGCACGTCCAGGTAGAGCTGCGCGCGCGCGACGTCGCCGCGGCGGCCGATCCAGGTTTCCCAGGATCCCGTCGCGCCCGAACCCGTGCGCCAGTTCGACTGGCCCGGCCCGCCCTGTCCGTTCGTCGCCGCCGTGGGTTTCTCCAGGCAGCCCGTGGAGCAGAAGCGGTAGACGTTGTTGCTGCGCGATCCGTTGTAGCCGCCGTCGCACAGGAACAGCGTGTGGCAGTCGGTGTAGGGATAGTTCGAGGCGTTGTCGTTGGGGAAGCCGTACGAGTTCGGCCAGGTGTGCTCGCGGTCGTAGAAGCTGTTGCCGCCGCCCTGCTTCTGGAAGCTCATGTTCCGGTACACGTCGACGATGTTCCCCGCGTTGGCCGGGTCCTGGTCGGCCAGCTCGAGGATGTCCCAGGTGTCGGTGGCGCTCGACGTGTAGGGGTAGCGCACGTGTCCCCGGATCCGGTTGTGGAGCGTCGTCCGCAACGCGGCGGGGGTGCTCGGATCGACGCTGTCGTAGTACCCCGCGGGGATCTGTGCCGCGGCCGCCGGTGCCAACAGCAGGGCGACGAGGCACCTCGTCGTCCAGGCAGGCATCGACTCGGGAACGCCTCGTGTGCCGGAATCGGAATCGGGGAATCGCCAGCGGTGGATCGCCATCCCTGGAACTTACTCCCCGGATCGTCCCACGGCAGCTTGGATCCGGGATCGTGGCGGCGCGCCGCGCTTCTTGCCGCGCGCCGGGGGGGGCACAGGGCAAGATCCTTGGGCGCCCGGTGTCTCCGGGCACGGCGGGGGACTCGCGTTCCGCGGGCGGGAGATCGTCGACAGGCCGGCCCGGTCGCGGCAGGATTTGCCGAACCCGGCGCGGACATGAGACGTCCGAACGGGGTCCTTCCCCGGGTGCGACTCGCCGCACCCAGGCCCGCACCCGCGGGTCCGACTTCCTCTATCCCGAGGTCATCGCATGTTCTCGCATTCCGTTCCGTGCGTTCTCTTGATCGCTGGCCTGCTCCTCGTTCCGTCGGCCGCTCCGGCCGGTGACGTGGTGCCGCCGGCGCCCCACGCCGCGGCGCTCGTGCTCCCCGGCGGGACGGATCCGCTCGTCGCCGAGTGTCCGCCGACGGCCAAGGTCGTGTGCGGCCTGCCGAACGGCCCCGACGTCGCGGGCGAGCCGACCGTCAGTGGCGGCTGTCCGCCGTACGTCGTGACCTACTCGGACACCGCCACGCCGCCCGCGGGCTGCCCGGCGGAGCGCTTCGTGCGCACCATCACGCGCACGTTCACGATCACCGACCAGTGCGGCAACACGGTGACGTGCTCGCACGACCTGCACGAGCTCAAGAACCTCTACGCCTTCGACGCGCACCCGACGTCGTGCCCGAACCCGCTCAACCGGCGCAGCAACGGGAAGTTCCCGGCGGCGATCCTGGGTTCGGCGACCCTCGACGTCACGACGCTGATCCCCGAGACGATCCAGCTCTACGTCCAGCACTGCAGCGGCGGACCGGCCATCCCGATCCCGACGATGTTCGCCTACGAGGACGTCGCCACGCCGTTCGCGGGCCCGACCTGCGGCTGCACGACGGCGGGGCCGGACGGCTACGTGGATCTCGTGATGAAGTTCGACACGCAGCACCTGGTGAACGTCCTGCGCCTGGATCAGTACCCCAAGTTCACCAACGTCCGCCTGACGATCATCGGCACGCAGACGAACGGCTGCCGGTTCATCGGATTGGACTGCATCCGCGTCCAGTAGCGGCACGCCACGCGCGGAGTCGACAATGGTCGACGCCGGCAGCCGGGTTCCGGCGGCCGGCGTCGTCGCGCGGGTGCCGGCTCCTCGCCCAAGGAAGCGAGCCTTCCAGGGCGGCGCGCCGGGTCGTCCGGGAGGGAAATGTCAGGTGACCCTCACTGCGCGGCCCGGGGGGGCCTACGATCGGGTCGGACATCGCCGGCCGACCAGCAGGTGGTTCCACGCAGCGTGTACGGAACCAAAGGGGCAGCGATCGCGCGGACGCCGCGCGCAGGGCGAATTTGACGGGCAGGGACGAACGCTTCCACGCGTCGGCGATCGAGTCCGTGGACGGGTGCACGCCGGGCGGGGGAGTGGCGCGCACCGCAGCTCCCATCGCGGCCGACGGCGGCGCTGCGCCCGCGGGCGCGCGGCGCCCGGCCGAGGTCGCGCAGTGGAAACGGCTGGTCGCCGAGTTCCAGGTGCCCAGCTCCTGGCGCGCCACGTGGCAACTCGCCAGCACCCTGGGAGCCTACGTCGCGACCTGGTGCCTGATGTACTTCGCGCTGGGCGTCTCGTGGTGGCTCACCCTCCCGCTGGCGTTGCTGGCCGGCGCCTTGCTGGTGCGCGTGTTCATCCTCTTCCACGATTGCGGTCACGGCTCGTTCTACCGCTCGCGGGCGGCGAACGACTTCTGGGGTTTCGTGACGGGAGTGCTGGCGCTGACGCCGTACCACCACTGGCGCTGGGAGCACGCGCTGCACCACGCCTCCGCCGGACATCTCGACCACCGCGGCGTGGGGGACATCTGGACGCTGACGGTGCGGGAGTACCTGGAGTCCTCGCGCTGGCGGCGCTTCGCCTACCGCCTGTCGCGCAACCCCGTCGTCCTGTTCCTGCTGGCGCCGGTCTTCCTCTTCGCGCTCTTGCAGCGCATCCCCAAGCCGCAGGCGGGCCCTCGCGAGCGGCGCTCGGTGTGGTGGACGAACCTTTCGCTGCTCGCGCTGGGGCTCGGCCTGGGCAGCGTGTTCGGCTTCGTGCCCTACCTGCTGCTGCAGCTTGCGGTCATGGCGGTGGCGGGCACGGCCGGCGTGTGGCTGTTCTACGTGCAGCACCAGTTCGAGGGCGCCTACTGGGAGCGCGAGGAGTGGGACTACACCGACGCGGCGCTGCGCGGCAGCTCGTTCTACAAGCTGCCCCGGGTGCTGCAGTGGTTCTCGGGGAACATCGGCTTCCATCACATCCACCACCTCAGCCCGCGCATCCCCAACTACAACCTGGAGCGCTGCCACCACTCCGATCCGCTGTTCAGCGGCATCCAGCCGTTGACGCTGACGTCGAGCCGCCGCCTGCTGACGCTGGGCCTGTGGGACGAGCACGCCAAGCAGTTGATCGGTTTCCGGCGCCTCGCGCACGTGCGGGCGCGCGAACGAGCCAGCGCGGCGGCTCGCCCGGCCGGGCTGGACCGCTCGCGCCTGCGCGCCTGACGCGGCGAGCGCGGCGTGCGCTGGCGCACGGCGCGCGTCCGCGAACGCACACGCGGCGCCCATCGTGCGCGCCCGGCGCGGCGTGCGGCGCAGGGCACGCCCCTTGCGGTCCGCGACGCAGGCCGCGTGCCGCATCCGTCCCATCGACGTCTGCCTGGAGGCTGCTCATGTCGAACCTGCACCGGAACCTGCCCTGGTGGATCGCACCCCTGGCCGCGCTCGTGCTCGGACCCACGCCCACTTCCGGCGGATCCGCGGCGGTCGCGGCCTGCGCCGGCGGCCCCGGGGCCGGCCGCTGGGTGCTGCCGAGCGTGATCGAGGGCGTGGTCGACGGCCGCCTCTTCGATGCAGCGAGCGGGCAGCCGCGCTACACCTTCGTCGCGACCTTGTTCGAGCAGGGCGCCGCCTGCCCCGAGTGCATGTTGGGCCTCGTCTACGGCTACCTCGACGATGGCATCGGCCCGGCGCCGGACTACCTCGTGCGCGGCTGGTACAGCGGCACCTTCTTCGGCGGCACCGGAGGCTTCGTCGCGCGCGTGCTGAGGCCGAACGGCGGCCCGGCGGTCGGCGGCATCCAGGGGCGGTTCGGCGACCCGCCGTTCGACGGCCTGCCGGGACGCTTCGAGGCGCGCTGGGAGATCTGCCCCTAGCCGGGCGCGCGCCTAGGCCACGCCGGCGTCGTCGAGCGCGCGCTCCGCGCGGCGGAACGCGTCGGTCGTCTCGTCCGCGGGGTGCGCCAGGTAGTCCAGCGCCGGCGCGAGCAGGCGCGGGCGCAGCCGCGGATGGACGCGCGCGGCCTCTTCGCGCAGCGCGGCGGCGTACTTGTGCTGGTGGTGCTCGCGCCCGCGTTCCGAGAGGCGCAGTTCCAGGCGCGACAGGTACGCCGCCGCGTCCTGCGGTGAGCGCCCGAGGTAGCCGAGGGCGCGCGCGGGAGCGCCGCCGGCGACGAGGGCCTCGAGACCGCCAGGCTCGTCGGAGTCGGCGGCGACCAGGCCCGCGCCGTCCATCGACAACTCGACCGCGCGCTTGAGGTCGTCGCGCAGCGCGGCGGTCCAGGTCGCGGCCTGCAGGAGGAGCAGGCGTCGCGTCGCGTCGTCGCGCGCGAGCAGGAACGAGCTGCGCAGCGCGCTGGGGACGGTGAACGCGTGGACCGGCAGGAGCGCGCGCCTCCCGTCGGCGGAGCGCCGGCCCGGACGACGCCCGAACACCTCGGAGCCCAGGAGCAGGATCGCGTCCCACGCCACCGCGGCGCCGGCGCCGGACTTCAGCGCGGCGACGACGGCCTCGCGCGCCTCCCGCGGCGGCGCGCGCCGCAGCGTCGCGTGCAGCGCGAGCGCCGCGTCGGCGTCACCCGCGCCGGCCTGCCAGTGGGCGGGCAGGCCCAGCCCGGACGACAGCGCCGCCGCGTACGCTTCGTCGTTGCGCTCGACCAGGAGGGCGAGAACCAGCGAGCGCAGCGCCGGTTCCGCGTGCTGCCAGCCGATGCGCCGCAGAACGCGCTCGACCTGCACGGCGTAGATGGCCTTGTGTCCGAGGAAGGCGTAGCACCGCGCGCTGATCGGGCGCAGGAGGTCGAAGAACGCGTCCGCGTCGACGTGCGGATGCAGCGCGACGACGGCGCGTTCCGCGCGCCCGCCGTCGCGGGCCTCCAGCGCGGCGACGAGCTCGCGGCGTGCCGCGTCCGCGGTCGCGCGCGGCGCGGCGAGCGGCTGCATCCGCCAGTCGTCCCATTCGCGCCGGTCCTCCTCCTGCGACGCCTTCAGGTCGTCGAGGTTGAAGAACACCGGGTGCCACGCAGCGCGCGCGCGGCTGGCTTGCGCTTCCGCGAGCTGGAACGCGGACTCGACCATCATCACCGCGTGCAGGATGCCGTGCGGGCGCGGGCGGATGTCTTCGACGCCGGCGAGGAAGATCGCGCCGAGCACGGCCTCGCGCGTCGCGCCGGCGCGGATCGCCTCGGCGGCGACCTCGAAGGCCCGCTCGCGGGATGCGTCGCGCAGCCGGCCCGCGAGAGAGCGCAGGTCCTCCGCACGCGGCGCCGGTCGCGTCCAGCCGCCGCGCGCAAGCGCCCACCCCGCCACGGCGGCCGCACCCAGCCGCGCGAGCGCCGTGCGTCGATCGATGTGCAGGCTCATGGCGAGGGGCCGCGTGCGTCATGCGCGGCGCCAGAGCGGCCGAGTGTAGCGACGCGGCCCCGCGGCCGCCCGGTTCAGGGCGGGCACGCCGGCGCCAGCTCGAGCTCCATGTCGTTCGTACGCAGGCGGAAGCCGAAGCGCTCGTACAGCGCCCGGCCGTCCCCCGTCGCGTGCAGGCGCAGCCGGACGAACCCGCGCCGTCGCGACTCGTGGAGCGCGGCGTGGAGCAGCGCGGTGCCGATGCCGCGCCGCCGTGCATCGGGCTCCACGAACAAGTGGGCCAGCCACGCCTCCGTGCGCGTCGGGTTCCGCAGCGAAGGCAGGCGCGGCGCGAACACGAGCGCGGCGGAACCGACGATCCGGTGGTTCCCCTGGACCGCGAGCCACGCGGCGCAGACATCTTCCGCGAGCGCGTGCAGGAAGGCGGCGCGGGTCTCTTGACGCAAGGATGGGAGATCGGCGCCGCGCGACAGGTCTCCCTGCGACGCGAACAAGTGCAGGCGCTGGTCGGCGAAGGCGTCCGCATCGTCCAGACGGGCGGGACGGATGCGGACGTCGGATGGGTCGCGCCGCTCGGAGCGCATCGCTAGCGCGAGGTGGATCCGAGCGGATGGCTCTGCCAGAGCACCTGCCGGATCTTCCATTGGCCCTGCTCCTTGGCGAGATGGAAGAAGTCGACGCCCCAGTGCGCGGTGACCTTGGCCTGCGCGATCTTGTCGAGCCGACCGAGGACGACCACGTCCTTGGGCGCGCTCGCCGGGATCGCGCCGTCGGCATTCCACGTGGCGACCAGATCGCGCAACTGCCCGAAGCTCAGCGCATGACGCGTCCAGTCCGCGTCACCGGCGCGCTTCGTGAATCCAAGCTTCACGAGATCGGGGTGGACCGCGCGGTCGACCTTCTCGGGTTTCACCTCGTAGGCCGACTCGACGTAGGTCCGTACCGCGGCCTCGATCGCCTGGCGGTCGGCCTCGGCGGCCTCCGGCGCGAGGGCCGGCGCGGCCGTCTGCCACAGCACGTGCACGATCTGCCAGCGGCCCTCCAGCTTGGCGAGCTGCAGGAAATCGATGCCCCACGCAGCCGTCAGCTTCGCGGCGGCGGTCTTGTCGAGGTGGCCAGTGACCACGACGTCTTTGGGCGCGTCGGCCGGGAAGTATCCCTTCAGCCGCTGCGCGAGCTCGACGAGCTCGGCGCGGCTCATCGGCGCGAGCTCGTACTCGGCCTGCGGCTCGCTGCGCGTGAAACCGAGCTTCGCGAGCGACGGATGCACGCTGCGCTCGAGGAGCTCGGGCTTCGAGAGATAGAACGCCTCGGCGTAGTCGAGCACCGCGCGCTCGATCTGCTGCGCGTCGGTGGGCGCAGCACTGCTCTGGACACCGGCGGACAGGGTCAGGAGGATGGCGTTCGCGAGGGACAGGTGCATCGCGGCATGATGCCCCGGCCGTGCGCCACGCACCAGCCCGGCTCGCGACTGCCCAAGAGCCCCACGTGACGATCGCCCAGTGGATCGCTGCCGCCGTGTGGTGCGGCCTGTTCCTCAAGGGGCTCGCGGACGTGCTGGCGCTGCGGTCGCTGCCGCGGGATCTCCCCGCCGCGCGTCCCAGGGTGTCCGCCGTGCTCGCGGTGCGCGACGAGGCCGAGCGCATCGACACGACGGTGCGCCGTCTCCTGGCGCAACAGCACGTCGAGATCGAGGTCGTCGCGGTGGACGACCGCTCCAGCGATGCGACGCCCGCGATCCTGGCCGGTCTCGCGCGCGAGGATTCGCGACTGCGCGTGCTGCGGGTGGACGCGTTGCCGCCGCGCTGGCTGGGCAAGACCCACGCCTGCGAGCAGGGCGCGCGCGCGGCCCGCGGCGACTGGCTGCTCTTCACGGACGGCGACACGTGGCTCGGACCCGACGTGGTCGCGCGCGCGGTGGCCGCGGCGGAGCGCGAGCGGGCCGAGCACGTCGTGCTCTGCCCGGGCTTCGCGCGCGCGACCGCCGGCGCGCGCGCCGTGCTGGCCGCCTTCGGCCTGGGGATGTCCGGCCACATGGCGCGGGTCAATCGCGACCGGGGCGCGATCGGGATCGGCGCGTTCAATCTCGTGCACGCCGAGGCGTGGCGCGCCGTCGGCGGGCACGCGGCGCTGCGTCTGGAGGTGGTCGACGACATGCGCCTGGGCGCGCTGCTGGCGCGCGCGGGTTTCCGCACGCGCGCCTACGACGCGGCGCACGACGTCGAGGTGGAATGGGGTGCGACCGTGCCCGGGATCCTGCGCGGCCTGGAGAAGAACCTGTTCGCCCACTACGGCTACAGCGTCGGCGCCATCGTCGCGATCACGGCGTTCCTGGGCGCGTTGTTCGTGCTGGCGCTCGCCGGCCCGTGGACCGGCACGCTCCCGGGCTGGATCGCATTCGGCGGGTTCGCGGCGCTCTCGATCCCGGGCGCGATCCTGTGCCGGCGCGCGCGCGCGAGTCCGCTGCCGGGCCTGCTCCTGCCGCTGGGAGGAATGGTGCTCGTCGCCGCGATGGTGCGCTCGATGTGGGTGACCCTGCGGCGCGGGGGCGTCCGCTGGCGCGACACGTTCCATCCGCTGGCCGAGCTGCGCGCCGGGCGCGTGCGCTGAGAGCAGCGCGCGCACTCGGATCCGACGCAGGCAGCGCCCGATCGGGGATTCTTCGAGCGGCCGTTCACCCGCCGCGCGACGCCGGTTCGCGGCTTCGCGAGCGAGTGGCTCTCCGCGTGGCAAGGGTTCGAGAACTGCTCTCGGGCCTTGCCCGGGGTGCGCTTCCAGGAACAAACCAGTCACCGGGGGAGTGACCAGTCGATTCCCGTCACGGAGCCCACCTCAGCACGATCCCGTTCGTCAGGTTGTAGCCGGCCGGCGTGCAGAAGCTCGCCGTGTTGCGGAACCACGCCTGGTAGGTCCGCAGGCCCGGCGCGAGGACACTGCCGCGCACCGAGACGGCCGGATCCCCCGCTTGCGGGTAGTGGCTCGTCGCGGATCCGGGCGTTCCGGTCGCGACGAACGTGCCCAGGCGGATCACGGTGCCCCCTGCGCAGCGCAGGCCATCGCCGAAGAGCGAGCCGTTGCCACCGTTCTCCTGGGTCGTGCCCTGGAAGAACAGCACGCTCGCGGCGGGCAGGTTCTCGGCGTTCAGGACCAGCGCGTCGGCGGAGAGGCTGGCGCCGCCGGTCGCGCGCAACCGCCCACCGACACCGAACGAGTGGAGACAGCCGACCCGATCGACGGCCGGGCTGTGGTTCCCGCACGGGCAGGCCGTGTGGGGCGCGACGCCGTCACCCGCGCAGTAGGGGACACCCGCCCAGCGGCAATTGCGGAACACCTCGAAGCGTGAGGTCGTCGATTGGTGCAGGTACTCCGTGACGACCACATCCGCGTCGCCGTCTCCGTCGAAGTCGCCGGTCGCGACGAAGGTCGGATCCAGCGCAGTCGCGAAGTTCGAACTCGGTGCCGCGAACGTGCCATTGCCGTTGCCAAGCGCGATCACCAGCGAGTTCGGGCAGCGCGTCGGGCCGACGACGTCGAGATCCCCGTCCCCGTCGAGGTCCGCCAGATCGAACCCGGCGCTGTCACAGCCCAATGCGTAGGGGACAGCCGCAGCCAAGGTGCCGCCGGGCTGCTGGAGGAACACGCTGAAACCCGGGGGGGTCGAGACGAGCACGTCGAGCCGGCCGTCGCCGTTGACGTCGCGCGTGTACACGCGCGATGGCTCGAGTCCGCACGGGAGGGTCACCGGCGCTGCAAAGGTCCCGTTGCCGTTGCCGCGGAAGACCGAGAGGGTGACGGCCGCGCGGTTGGCAACGATCACGTCGCGCTTTCCGTCGCCGTTGACGTCGTCGATCGCGACGCCGACCGGGTACGAGCCCGTGAAGTAGTTCGGGCCTCCGGACGCGAATGTGCCGTCGCCGTTGTTGAGGAGGAGCGTGAACGTGTTCGACTGCGAGTTCGTGACGACGAGGTCGGCGAACCCACTGTTGTCGAGATCGCCGATCGCGACGTTGAGCGGCTGCACTTGAACCGTGTACTCCACCGGGAGCGCGAAGGACCCGTTGCCGTTGTTGCGCAGCACGGAGACCCTGTTGGCCGTGAACACCGGGAGAGCCGCTTCGGGCGCTCCGTCCCCGTCGAGATCGCCCAGCACGACGGGGCCCAGCGGCGACGGACCCGCGTAGAACAAGCCGCCGGGTGCGAACGTGCCGTCGCCCTGGTTCCGGTAGACGTGGAGGTTGCTGCCCACGACGACTAACAGGTCGACGTCGCCGTCCCGGTCGAGGTCGGCCGCAGCAACCGAGCTCGGCGTACCCACCGGGAAGGAGACCGGGGCCTCGAAGCACACCGTCTGCGCGTGCGCGCTCGCGCCGGGCAGGAGGGTCGAGCCGACGAGGAACACGAGGGAGGAGAACAGACACCGGGTCGGTTCCATGGCTTGATTCCTTTCCAAGGTGTGCGTGCGACGGCGATGGGTTACCGCCCTCAGGTTCGGATGGATGCGATCGACCACGGGGCCGTCCGGATCACCCCAGGTTTCCAGAGTACCCATCGTCTCGGAACTGCCGTTTCGTTGGCACGACCTACCTTTCGAAGCCGGGTTGCGCGAACAGTCTGGCGGAGCCAGGCGCTCGCGGGGCCCGTCCAGCCACCGGATTCGCACTCGGGCCGCCCGCTGCGGGTGGGGTCGGTCGCGACGCCGGAATCCGGGGGGGGGCCGGCCAGCGCGGACCGGGCCGAGAGCCCGCGCCCTGGATGCGCCGGATGGGGGATTCTGCGAGCGGCCGTTCACCGGCCGCGCGACGCCGGTTCGCGGCTTCGCGAGCGAGTGGCTCCCCGGGCGGCACGGGTTTGCGAACGACTCTCGACTGCTGCCCGACGTTCCGCCCCAACCGCGGTCAGGTCGCTTTCCAGAGGCGCCGGATCGCGCGCACCGGCCGACTCTTGGCGAGGTCGTGCTGCGTCTGAAGGTTGGTCCAGAACTCCGGCGTGGTGCCGAAGGCTCCCGACAGCAGCCAGGCCGTGTCCGAGGTGATCCCGCGCTTGCCGCGCACGAGTTCGTTGACGCGCTGGATGGAGGCGCCCATGTGCTCGCCCATGGCGAGCCGGGGCGGCGGGCTCGATCCAGCCTCCGCGAGAGCTAGAATCGCCGACTCATGGACGCACCCGACACGACGAGCCCGCCCCCGGGCTACGAGCTGCAGTCGCCGGACTCGTCGTTCTGGGCCGAGGCGCTCCAGTTCCGCCGGTGGCGCTCCATGGATCTCGCGGACAAGGTGCAGCTCGCCGAGGACTGGCACCGCGCCGTGCACGAGCTGCACATCGAATCGCTGCGCTCGGCGCATCCCGACGCGAGCGCGCGTGACCTCGAGCGTCTGGCGGCGGAAGCACGTTACGGGCGCGAGTTCCTGGCCGGCTTCCTCGCGTGCGAGCGATCCAGCTCGCCGTGAGGACGATGTTCCAGGCCGCGCTCGACGCGGCCGCGCTGTTCGAGCGCCTCGGCGTGCCCTACGTGCTCGTCGGCGGCATGGCCACGATCGTGTACGGCGAGCCGCGTTCGACCCTGGACGTCGACTTCGCCGCGCACATGAACGCGGACCAGGCGCGACGGCTGCCCTCGCTCGCGGCACCGCTGTTCCTCGTGCAGAGCGAGTCTGCGCTCGAGGCCGCTCTGCAGCACTCGATGTTCAGCATGATCCATGCTGAGAGCTACGTGAAGATCGACGTGCACGTGGCCCCGAGAACCGGGATCCACAGGCTCGAGATCGAGCGCGGTCGCTGGCAGCGCCTGGGCCCGGGCCAGCCCGACGAGATCCGCATCGCCACGCCCGAGGACCTGCTGCTGCAGAAGTTGCGCTGGTTTGCGGACGCGGACGAGACCTCACAGAAGCAGTGGCGGGACGTGCTCGGGATCCTCAAGACCCGCGGGCACTCGCTGGACTTCACGTACCTGCGAACCTGGGCGCCGGAGCTGGGCGTGGGTGCCGTGCTCGAACGCGCGGTCGTCGCCGCGGGACTCGGCGGCACGTGAGCCGAGGCGGGGCGGTCCGGCGAGCGGCCGTTCACCCGCCGCGCGACGCCGGTTCGCGGCTTCGCGAGCGAGTGGCTCCGCGAGTGGCACGAGTTCGGGAACGGCTCTCCGGCAACCGCGGACGGGGAGTGGTCAGCCGGTCCTGCGCAGGCGCTTCACCTGCCGCGACGGTCGCTGCGCAGCCAGGTCGTGGGCCATCTGGAGGTTGACCCAGAACTCCGGCGTCGTGCCGAGCGCCTGGGAGAGGAGCCAGGCCGTCTCCGGGCTGACGCCGCGCTTGCCGCGGACGATCTCGTTGATGCGCTGGATGGGCACGCCGATGTGGGCCGCCAGTTCGACCTGGGTGATTCCGAGCGGGGCGAGGAACTCCTCGAGGAGGACTTCGCCGGGGTGGGTCGGGACGCGCTTCTTGGGATGCATGATTCAGGAGTGGTAGTCGGCGATGCGGACCTCGGCGGGGCCGTTCGCGGTCCAGCGGAACACGATGCGCCACTGGTCGTTGATGCGGATCGAATGCAAGCCACGCAGGTCACCGCGCAGAGCCTCCAGGCGATTGCCCGGCGGTGAGCGCAGGTCGATGAGGTCGGTGGCGGCATTCAGCATGTCCAGCTTGCGCAGTGCCGTGCGACGGATGTCGGGTGGCAGCGTGCGCGTCGTGCGTCCCGATTCGCCGTGGAAGAGGGCCTCGGTCGTCGCGTCGCCGAACGAGACGATCACGGGGCGATCCTAGCTCTTGCATGGATTCCCGGCAATCGGGAAGCGGCGGAGGGAGGCACGGCACCGCTGGATCCCTCCAGCCGGCCGCCGAGTGTGCGCCGGGTTCGTCGCGGCAATCTGCGCGGCGCGAGCCGCTTGGCCCGTCCGCCGGCTCGGCTGGGAAGGAGGAGACCCCGAGGACGGATCGCCGTCGGAAGCGCCGCCTGCCCGCAGGCCTCGGACGGCGGATGGCGGGCTCTCGGCCGCTCTCGGAGAGTTCGAGAGCCGGTTCGGTCGGGGTCCGGTCGCTGGGGGTGGGGTTGCGACCGGTGCCCGGTCGCTCCGCCGCGAACAGAGAGCGCGGAACCCCGCGCACGATGCGCCGGATGGGGGATTCTGCGAGCGGCCGTTCACCGGCCGCGCGACGCCGGTTCGCGGCTTCGCGAGCGAGTGGCTCCCCGAGCGGCACGGGAATGCGAACTGCTCTCTGATCTGGCCGACATCTCTCCCTCGCCGCCATGGCGAAGGGCTCCCGCCCCTCGGCGCTGGCTCCTTGCATGGGGCACCTGGGGGAGGCATGATCGGACCCGTCGCCAGCCGCTGAACGCGAGACGCCAGCAGCCAATGCCCACGCGCAGACGTGCGCCCACGGGCCAGAGAGCTCCGAGCGCAGGGCAAGATAGCGCAGCGCGACGCGCGCCCGGGCCAGCCCCGGGCGCGTCCATTCCGGCCGAACCGTTGCGCCGCGTCTTGGGGTACCCGCCGCCCGGGTCGATCCGAACGGGGCGCACGGCGCCGGGGGCACCTGCGGCCGAGGAAGACCGAGCTACAGATCCGCCAGCACGGCCTGCAGGCCCGGGTCACCGTCAGGCAGTCGCTCCAGGCGTGCCGCGGACAGGAACTGCTGGATCGCGTGCAGGCCGAGGATCCGTGCCGTCGCCTCCAGGTGGATATCCACCGGGAGGATGTCACTCCAAGGCCCTGGCTGGGTGATGGATGCGAGCACCCCAAGATGCCCTCTGAGCAACGTCCGGCACTCCTCCTCCTCCAACTCGGGCAGCTCAGTGATGTCGCTGGACAGCGTGAGGGTATAGGGGGTGACCCTGACCACGATGCCCGTCCCGAACTCCCTCTCAATGCCCTTTCGCAGGAGGACAGCGCCGGCCGTGCCGAGCCCATGCACCAGGAGGAACGTCCCGCGCAGAGACACCACGCAGAGAGTCCCTGCGCCGACCCCCAACGACTCCACGACCGCGCGTGCCAACGGCATGGAGACTGAGGGCTTGCCGCGCGGTCGGAATGTCGCCGGTTCCGAACCGCGGGCGCTGTCGGTCAGAATGCGATCGCCTGACGAGTGCACGATCTCGCGATCGCTGCCCGCAATCTCGATCCGCCTCGAGGTTGCCCCGCTGACCGTCCCCAGGATGTCGCCGGTCAGGCGATCGACCACTTCGATCCCAGGTTCATCGTCGATGTTTGAATGCAGCGCGCCGGCCTCGTAGCGGCGCTCGACCGGCTCGGTCGGCACGTACCTACCGGATCCCCGGTGTTCGAGAAGTTCGGCCTTCTCCATGGCCTCGAGCAACATCCGAGCTGTCGCGGGAGGTAGGAGGTCCTCGACGCCGCTGGGATACATGTCGAGGACGTCGCGCTCCTCGACCCACGTCGCAGCGCAAGCGCGAACCAGGATCTGCTGGATGATCACCGAGGGGCGGAAGCCATAGGGGCCGCCGCACAACCGTCCCTCCTTGGCCAGACGGAACATGATCTGGTGCAGGTGGTGTTCAGCGGGATTGTCCGAGGCGAATCCGGCTCGGGTCATCCCCCCGCGGCGACTGCCGCGACCGATGCGCTGCAGCAGGCTGGGGATGTCGGAAGGAACGCTGACCAGAAGAACGTAGTCCACGGTCCCGATGTCGATGCCCATCTCGAGAGTGAGCGTAGCGAAGCAGACGCCAGCCAGCGCAGCCTGGAACAGCCGTTCCGTACGCTCCCGAGCGATCTTGGCCATTGAGCCATGATGCGCGAAGACGCGATCTTGGAAGCAGGTTCTGCCACGCAGCTTCGCCGAATACCGCTCGACCTCGTTCCTGCTCCGGCAAAACACGAGGATCTTCTTGAATCCGTGGCCGGCTAGAGCATCAAGGTGCTGGGCAACCGCGGCGAGGCTGCACCCATCGAACGCTCGCAGCGAGATGCCGCGCATTCCAGGAACGACGACCACGGTGTGCTGCGGACCAAGGAAACGGGATGCGAGGCTCTCCGGGCGATCCACCGTCGCGCTGGCGGCGATTCGTTGAGGGCGGCGGGCAGCAACTGCATCTAGGCGATGGAGCAGCACGCGCATGTGGTCTCCGCGCGGCGTGTTGTCCAGGACGTGAACCTCGTCTAGAACGACCATACGAACGCCGGCCAGAGATGGCGCGCGACGCGCGATCAGGGAGTCGAGCGCCTCCGGCGTCGTGACGGCCACAGCCGGAAGCTGCCCGCCGACGCGTTCTTTGTGCTCGCCTGTGTAACGGCCGAACGGAAGTTCGACTCGATCCATTGGCCCTTCGAGTCGACGCTTTAGGTCATTCGCAAGCGCGCGCGTTGGTGTGACGATCAGAACAGATGCGCTGACTGCTCCGCCAGCAAGTGCGAGCTCTGCAGCGGGCGCTGCGTACGCCTCCGTCTTGCCACTGGCGGTCGCAGAGCAGAGGAGTACGTCGCCGCCAGACATGATGGAGGGTATCGCCTGGCGCTGAATCGGGGTGAGCGACGAGAAGCGCCCGAACCAGGAGCTAAACGTGCGGGGTAGCAGCGCCCGGTCGACAGGAACATCAATCAAGAGCGAAGCCCTTGCGCAGCATCTAGGCGGTCACGGTCAAGCAAGAAGACAGTGGCTTGGACCAGCGCGCGAACTGGAAACGAGTCGCCTTCAATAAGTGCACGAACTTCCCGTAGAATCCGGTCGGTGGTTGCTTGAGATAGCTCATGCTGGGGGTAGGCTACTCCGTAGAGCGTAGCCAGCTTGCGCACTAGTTCTTTGGTAGATTCGGCACCGATCGGTGGGAGGTCGAGGGCGACTGCGGAGGACGTGAAGCACCCCTTGATAGCCTCTTCCACGGCCGGGATCGGAGTCAGCGCGAACAGCACGCACAGTGGCTGGTCGTCCTGGAACCGAATCGGCAGTCTGCGATGGACTGGTTGTCCACCACGATATAGAGTCTTTTCGGGATCGAAAGAGAGGTCGCTGCGTTGCAGGCTTGCGGCAGCGTAGTAAAGCAGGGTTTGAAACGCCCACTTGAGATTCCCGATGCTCAAGCCATCAACGCGCTCGATTTCATCGAAGATCAAGACTAAACCGCGATACCCGGCGTGTTTGCTCCAGCAGGCGAGCGTGCCAAGCAGATGAATGTACACGCGCCCATAGGTGCGGTAGTCTGGCAGCCTGAGGGCCGACTGTCCGCGATATTCAAGGACCTCAAGGATTCGATTCACCTGAAACGCGTCGATGTTGTAGCCGGTAACGTAGTCGCGCAACCAGCCGACGCAGTCAGGTGATCCTCGACGCCTGGTGTGGAGGTATGGGGTAAAGAAGCGGCTCGCGTGCCTTCCAGACGGGTGCAAGTGATCCGGACTATCGATTAGACGGTCTAACACTTGCTCGATGCCCGGCGCGCTGTGTCCAGGGACTCGGAGAGATTCAGCGATGCGTCGGTACACGCGTTGAGGGTGATGCAGGGCCTGCTCGCGGGGGTCAAGTGTGATGCGAGAGACCGCATACCCCAGCTCCAGTGCGAGTTGCTCAGAGACCTCGAGGAGGTGGGTCTTGCCGGAGCCGTACTCTCCCCAAAGTGCGCGGCATCCGCTGCCAGCGGTGAACACCGAGCGGATCGACGCCAGTTGGGCCTCACGCGCGACGGTGTAGTGGCTGACGCACTTCGCTGGCACTACGCCGAGTCGAAGCGCCTCCAGTGCCTGCCACGCATCGGCCGGGGAGATCGGTGAGTCTGGGTGTCCGTTGGAAGCCAACGTGTCGGAACTACTTGGTCCGGGAGAGAGCGCGTGCACTGGTGCAGCGATCGGTCGTCCCTCTCTGACGTGGGACGTGGGTGCAGGATGATCGATGGCGCGCGCGGCGACCACGGAAGCGTTCGGTGCAGCCGGAGCATGGACTGCTGGCAGGGGGCTCGTCCTGGCCGGGCTAGCAAGCGATAGCTCGTCTCGGAGAACGGTGCGGGGGAGCGTAGGCTCGCGATCAAATCGGACCCTGGCTCGTCCGGAGACCTGTTTGGTCTCGAAGATGCCATGCCCGTATTGTGGATGGTGGACGCGATCGCCCCGGATCAAGGACTCCATCTCAGAGGATCACCTCGTCTGGCATCGGAGCGGGTCCGGTGCTCAAGTCTTGACCTGCGAGTCCTCGGATGTCGTCGGCAGACAGAACTCGCTCCCCAGTCCGTCTCTGGGAATCTAGGAGAGTTGCAGCCGCTTTGACGAACTGGCGCCGGGTTCCACTCTCGAACTGGCGCTCACCGAGTTCGCGAGCCAGCATGGAGATGTTCTCGTCCTGCGTTTCGCGGTTGAACTTGTAGTCAAACGCGCGTTCAGCCAGATCTCGAAGCCGGAGTCCAATCGAGTGCAGAAGCTCGACCGTGGGCAGAGGAAGCTGGTCGAGGTCGATGATGGGCTGCATGGGACTCTGGACGCCGAAGCGTGATGCCCCTTTGAGGCGCTGCGCCAGGGCCGGATACTCCGGTACGACCTGATCCATGAACTCGGGGGGCACTGCGTAGCACCAAAACACTCCAGGGAGCAGAGACTGTCCGCAGTAGTCGATCATTTGGCGGAGATTGTCTCCGATCTCCCTGCGGCGTCGGACTCCCAGGCTCATGTTCCTGTCCATCTCGTCGAACATCAGGACGACGCCCGGCATGCCAAGGGCCGCGAAGCACTGAACAAGGCTCCGAAGCCAACGGAACGCATTGTCGTCAGCTAGGGACTCTCGAAGTCGATAGGGATCGAGGTCACTCTGCGCGACATTCTCGCCGCGGAGGTAGTCGCCCAACAACTCAACGGTGTCCGTGTTGGAACCGGCGAACGCTCGGAGGAACTCCTTGACGGCGCGGGCAACTGCTGGACTCTCGACAGCGCCCGCTGCAAACTCATCGCGCAGCCAACGCTGGAACGCATCGGCCCCGTTCTCTTCGATGCGGAGCTCAGCGATACGCTTCAGCGCCACCTCGACGCCTTGCTGCGGCTGCTCCTCAAGATCCGCCACGGGATATTCGAGTCGACGCGCGACCTCTTTGTAGATCAGAACCGGTCGATCGAACGGGCATTCCTTGGGAGAAAGACCCACGAGCGATGTTAGGAATCCTTCCGACCAGGCAAGTTCGCGCAAGCAGTGGAGGAAGTGTGTCTTGCCACCGCCAAACGGAGCTTGGACAAGTTTGAAGGTCGAGTTCCGACCCGTCGCCTTCATGGGCTGCAGGTATTCCTTCTGGATCACTTCGAGGAGGTGTGCCGTCGCTACGTTGACCAGCCGGGCACCACGCTCGGGAGGTTGCCCAGTGGAGCCCATCCGGTCGAAAATGTGGCTCGCCAACCCAGGAGTGAGTGTTTCTAGGTCCATTAGGAAGGCTCCTCCGAGCGTGTGAAGAAGACTGTCAGCTTGAACTCGCCGCGACCATCCTCGTCTTCAAGCCAGATGACCCGGCTCTTCTTGGATGCCGTCGCTCCGGTGGCCACTCCGAGGTTGAGTCGCCATCCGTCGTGCGCAAGCTGCCCACCCTTGCGGAGCTGCAATAGGTCGAACGCGAAACGAGCTCGGGTGTAGCCCCTGAAGTTCTTGTTGGAGGGCTCGACGTTGAATGCTGGGCGCTGGAGCTGCATCGCTAGGTAGGGCAGGAAGGCAAGGATCTCGACCCGATCCGACTGCCCCGCTTCACCTGCGCCGCGGGCCGCAAGCCACGCCTTTCGGCAAGCAAAATGAAAGCCTGCGGCATCGAACCCCTCCTGGATCTCGGACAGCGCAGTTCGGTGGGCCGCTAGGATCTCTCCCGCATCGGCGGGGCATGTCGCGACAGGGTATCGCGCGAAGAGCAGCTCGGCGGTGCCACGCTCGCGGTGGATCTTGACTGCAAAGGGCGGGATGCGCACCTCGATGGGGTCCTCGCGGCTGACGACCCGGAGTGCGAGACCCTGAGCTTCTGTGGCACGCTTTAGGTTTTGATAGAGAGCCTCCCGTTGACGGAGGCGAGCGGCATCTACCTGCGTCCTGATCTCACTGATCAGCGCCTGGCCTCTGGGTGCGGCCACCCCGGCAGTCGCGACCTTCTGCTGCAGGCGGCTGAGCAACGCATCGAACTTTGTGTTGTTCTGGAAGGCTGCCGGGTTCGTCAGTGGCCGGAGCGTGGTGACCACCTTCGACAGAGAGCGCGCCTCATCTCTCAGGGCCTGAACTGCGCGAGCGGCGTGTACTTCGGGTGGTTGAAGGTCGGGCATGCCGGAGCTGAGATGTGGCTGGCTGGAGGTCGTGAGCTGGGACACGTTGCAGGTCCAATCGTCGTAGGGGGCGTCGCGGGTGGCAGGAGCATACCCCGGCCCGCCTCGTGCAAGTGGCCGTTCGCGATCCTTGGGGCGTCCGCCCGCGCCCCGGGAGGCCAGGTGCCCGCTGGCGTGACCTGAAGCGCACGGACGGAGCCGCGGGAGAACCCCTCACACTCCCTCGCGAGCATGCCTGCGCAGGGCCTCCACGATCTCATGCATCAGATGCGTGTCCCTCCCACAGTAGGCCAGCAGGTCCTCACGGATCCGCCTACGAGCTTCTGCATCGACCTCGCGACACGCTTGGCGCCATGCGACGACGGCAGCCATCCCCCCCTGAATGGCGAGGTCGTCGTACCCTCGTCCTAGGAGAGCGGGGGCCAGCTTCTTGATCGAGTAGCTACCCTGTTGCTGCGCGCTGTAGTACCCGGCCCTACTCAGCACCTCAGTATCGAGCATGCGCTCTCCTGCTGCAGCCACTCGCTCGGGGTATCCAGCGCCCAATCGCTGAGCAACCTGCCTGAGTACGGTGATCTCGGCCGCCGCATGGTGGGCGACGATGCTGCCCGTTGCCGGTAGGGCCTCTAGGAACGAATCCAGGAACGGGCCTCGAGGGTCCGTGGCTTCGATGTGGAGGAACGGCGTCCTGGCCTGGACCGGGCCGCCTGATCGCTCCTGTACGAGCATCGACCACTGGAACGGCAGCCGATCGTATGGCCGGCAGCCCGGGAACCGAGGTACTGCCATTCCAGGATCAAACTCGAAGTCAATGTACGCGACCGGCCATCGCAGGCGCGAGAGTTCGCGGGTCAAGGCCTCATCGTAGACGATAGGGCGGCCCAGGGTAACGGCATCGATGCACCGCCGCTGATCCTCGGTCCACTCGGTGGCGGGCGGGTGTGCTGCGACGAACTCGATGGATTGATCTGCGAGGCCGAACACATGCGCAGCTTTCGCGCCCTGAAGGCGAGGCAGCCGACCGGCCCAGTTCCTCGGCAGGGTACCACCGCACCTCCCCGTCGCCGCCAGGTGTCCACAGTCGCTTGGGCGATTGCCGTCTCGACAGCCAGATGAGCCCTTGCAGTGGGAGGCGGGCCTTGCGGTCGGCTCGGTTGCGCTCGCCAAGATCACCTGCTGGCGGGCAGTCTCCGCCCGGACAGCTTTGAGCATTGCGCGTACCGCGGAGGTCCGATCCACTCTGTTGATGAGCTGATTGTCAACCTCGCCGAAATGCATGACACCCTGAGCCCCTGAATGGGTGGAGAAACCGGTGCCTTCCCAAGCCCTGGACAGGGCACACAGGAAGGTGAGCGATGTCCGAACGACACGACGAGCA
>CAZKIO010000045.1:0-43496 GCA_964552795.1 uncultured Planctomycetaceae bacterium | reverse complement strand
AGCCGTACAGGTTGTCGAACTTGCTCTTGGTGACCGAGTCGTTGACGTTGATCGCGGGGAACAGGAGCGTCCCGGCCTCCATGCGCTGGTAGAGGCGATGGACGCCGGTGGTCGTCTCCTCGGTGACGCCCAGGATCTCCCGGCCCACGGCGGTCCAGCGCTGGCCGTCCTCCTGCAGCGAGCGCCGCAGGAGCTTCAGGATGATCGCGTACTCCTCGGAGTCGGACTTCGCGGTGGCCGGGACCTTGCCCTTGGTCTCGCACTCCGTGCCCAGGTGAACCAGCAGCGTGGCGTCGCCGCCGTCGTCGAGCAGCATGTTCGGCCCGCCCTCCGGCCACAGCAGCGCCTGCTCGGTGCACCACCAGTACTCGTCCAGCGTCTCGCCCTTCCAGGCGAACACGGGGACGCCCTTGGGGTTGGCGACGGTGCCCTTGCGGCCGACCGCGACCGCCGCGGCGGCGTGGTCCTGCGTCGAGAAGATGTTGCACGAGGCCCAGCGCACCTGCGCGCCCAGGTCGAGCAGCGTCTCGATCAGCACCGCCGTCTGGATCGTCATGTGCAGCGATCCGGTGATGCGCGCGCCCTTCAGCGGCTTCTTCGGCCCGAACTCCTCGCGCAAGGCCATGAGCCCCGGCATCTCGTGCTCGGCGAGCTCGATCTCCTTGCGCCCCCAGGCCGCCAGGGAGAGGTCCCTGACCTTGAAATCCGGGGTCTTGCCGGCGGCCGGCTTGGTGGAGGACTTCTGGTTCTTCTTCTGCGCGGTCGGTGCCATGGAGTTGCTCGGGGAGGGGGAATGTTCGGGCGGACCTCGTGGCTCAGGCGTGGTCCAGTTGGAAGGGCTTCACGTCGAGGATCTCGACGTCGATGTTGCCCGAGGGCAGCACGACGCGGATGCGCTCGCCGGGGGAGCGCCCCAGGAGCCCCTGCGCCAGCGGAGCGCGGTAGGAGACCACGTTGTCGCCCAGGTCGTTGTCCCAGGGGCCCAGGATCACGATCGTCTTCACGCCGTCCTCGCCCTGCTCGCGGTATCGCACCTGCGTGCCCGGCGACACGGTGTTCTCGGCGAGGATCGCGTTCTCGATGAGGTCGGCGAGGCGCAGTTCGGCCTCCATCTCCATCGCGCGCGACGTCAGCGTGCGCTGCTCCTCGATCGCGGCCTCCCACTCGGCGTTCTCCGACAGGTCGCCCTGCGCCGCCGCGCGGCCGATCGCGTCCTGGTTCGCGGGGATCTTGACGTCGCGCAGGTGCTTCAGCTCGGCGCTGCGCTTCTCCAGGCCGTGCTTGGTCGTCCAGATGCGGTCGCTGTTCCAGAACTCGCCCGCCCCGCCCTCGCCCGAGGCGGTGACGGCCTGCGAGACGAGGTCGCTCACGATGTGCTCGACCTGCTCGTCCACGCCGCGCTGGATCGTGCGCTGGCAGCTCGTCAGCGATTCGGCGTCCGCGCCTTCGAGGAGGCGCGCGAGCAGCGGATCCTTGCCCTTGGTCAGGAGGTCGGTCAGCTTGAGCTTGGTGCGAGCGGCCGCGGTGTCGCCGCGCAGGTCGCGTGCGACGTACAGGTCGGTCGCCAGCGACAGCAGCGCCTGCGCGCGCTGGACCGGCGGCGGCAGATCGCCCTCCAGCCGCCCGGCCTCGGCCAGCCGCGCGAGTCCCACGAGCACCTCCGGCGCGCGCAGCGGGCGCGCCAGGAGATCGGTGTAGAGCGCGGCGAGATCGGTCTTGCGGCCCGCGGCGCTCAAGGCGTCGAGCAGGGCGCGCACCATGCCGGGCGACGCGTGGTGCAGGTTGCGCAGGGCCTCGTCGGGCCAGGCCTCGCCGAACGCCTCCTGCACGAGCGCCACGCAGCGCTCCTGCTCCTT
Source organism: uncultured Planctomycetaceae bacterium (assembly GCA_964552795.1). GTDB lineage: Bacteria > Planctomycetota > UBA1135 > UBA1135 > JAEUHZ01. The sequence goes on along the minus strand of CAZKIO010000045.1, from coordinate 41,640 downwards.
CAGGCCGCTGATGGACTGGAACAGCGCCCACAGGGGCGGCGGCTGCAGCGAATCCGCGGGCGGCGGCTCGGCCGCGATCTCGCGCGCGGCCTCGAGCAGTTGCGGCGGCGTCTCGCCGCGCTGGTCGCGCAGCAGCATCCAGGCGGCGACGCGCGCGGGAAGCGGGTCCTTGCCCTTGGCCGCGCGCTTCTCGACGACGTCGAGCATCATCGTGCACAGGCGTTCGTCGGGCTTCGTCAGGAGCTGGTTGCGCACGTGCGAGAGCATCGCGTCCAGGTGGATGTGGCCCTCGAGCTGCCGGCGCAGGTCGCTGGCCGGGTCCATCGCCGTGCGCAGGAGGTGCACCTCGCCGCGCGACTGCGTGCCGATCACCTTGAACCACTCGCTGTTGTCGCACAGCTTGCGCACCTTGCGGAACCACGCCGTCCAGGCGCTGCCGTCGATGCCGACCTGCGCCAGGGCGTTCTTGATGCTCGCCACCGAGGCCTTGCCGCCGTGGCGCACGAGCACGCTGCGCAGCACCTCGAGCGGCTCCTCGCGCACCTTCTTGCGCAGCGCGTCGGGATCGCGCAGGTGCATCGCGCGCAGATCGTCCTCCGACAGCGCCTCGAAGATCTCGGCCGCGCCGGCCAGCGGGAAGCGGTCCTTCTTGCCCGTGTGGAAGCGCACGGTGATCTCGAGCGCGTCGGGGTGCGTGTCGAGGATCTCGCCGACGCCCCAGCCGCCGGCGTGGTACACGACCTGCCCCTTCTTGAACGCCAGGAGGCGCTCGAAGCTGATCCACGCGCGCCGCGCGTCGCCCGCGCCCTCCTTGAGGCCGGAGATCTCGGCGTAGGCGGCGAACCAGGGCTCCTCGCCCCAGGCCTTCTGCGCCTGCTCGTAGAGCAGCGGCGCGAGCTCGCCGGCCGAAGCGCCGGTCGCGAGCACGAGGCCCAGGAGGCGCGTGGCCTCCTCGGCGCGTCCGGCGGCGCCGAGCGCCTCGGCGTGCAGGCGCACGTGCTGGATGCAGCGCGGGATGCGCTTCTTCTCGGCAGCGGTGCGCAGGGCCTCCAGGAGGTCCTCGATCGGGGCGTCCGTACCGATCAGTGCGGTCCAGGCGTCGTCGAAGTCCTGCCACTTGTCCTGGGCGACGAGGGCGGAGAGGGTCATGGCGGTGGGCGCGGAAAGGGTGCTCATGGACGGATGCGCCCTCGCGCCGGTGGACGGCACGAGGGCGCGATGCGGTGCCCCTAGGATGCCGGTTCGGGCCCGCCGCTTCCAGCCCCGCGTGCCCCGGGCCTCAGTCCACGGCCAGGAGGGCACCCTTCAGGTACCGGGAGCGCGGGAATTCGGGCCGCTGCGGGTGGTCGGGGGCGGCGCCCAGGGTCTCGAGCAGGCGGATCTCGCGCGCCGCGCGCCGCGCCGAGCTGAAGACCACGCCCAGGAAGGTCGGCAGGTCCACCGCGCCCGAGCACGAGAAGGTGGCGACCAGGCCCCCCGGCCGCACGCTCTCGATCGCCAGCGTGTTCCAGTCCGAGTAGGTCGAGAGGCCCGACTCCAGGTCGTTGCGCGAGCGCACGATCTTGTGCGGGTCGACGATCACGATGCCGGGCCGCTCGCGCTCGCCGCGCACCGCGCGCAGGACATGGAAGCCGTCGGCGTGCACGAACTCGACGTCGAGCTCGTTCAGGTGCGCCGCGCGCGCGGCGCGTTCCAGCACGACTTCGTCCAGGTCGACCGCGCGCACGCGCCGCGCGCCGGCGCGCTTGGCCGCGAGCGCGAAGCCGCCGCCGTTGGTGCAGATGTCGAGCACGTCCTGACCGGCGGCGAACGACGCCACGCGCAGCCGGTTGTCGCGCTGGTCGCAGAACCAGCCCGTCTTGTGGCCGAAACCGGGTCGCACCGGGAACGCGAGGCCGCTCTCCTGGATGCGCACTTCCTCGGCGTCGGGCGGATCGTCCGGCAGATCGAAGCCCTCGTTGTTGCGCGCGCTGCGCGGCACGCGGTGGACCACGGGCAGGCCCGGGTACAGTTCGCCGAGCGCGAACTCGACCTCGTGCCGCAGGTTCCAGAAGCCCAGCGCGTGGTGTTCGCACACCAGGCTCGGGCCCAGTCGGTCGACGATGAGGCCCGGCAGGTCGTCGCCCTCGGCGTGCACGATGCGGTAGGCGTCCGTCGTGGTCTCCAGGCGCAGCGTCTTGCGCCGCAGCCGGTCGGCGGCCGCGATGCGGCGCAGCAGGAACTCGCGCGGGTTGCGCAGCTCGCTCTTCTTGCCGCGCGCCAGCATGCGCAGGCGGATGTCGCTGTGGCCGTTGTAGAGCGCGTGGCCCACGAAGCGCCCGGCCGCGTCGACGACCTCGACCAGGGCGCCGTCGGGCGGCCGCTCGCCGCCCATCTCGACCTGCCGGCCGTAGATCCAGGGCCCGTTCGGCAGCCGGTCGGTCGCCAGGGCGACCGAGGGGAGGGTGTTCGACATGGGCGGGCAGGATACCGTCGGGGAGGGCGCAGACCGAGCCGCGCGGAGTGGCGCGCGAGCGCACGCAATCCGAACTCGACGGGGATGCTCACGCCGCGTAGGGACGCCGCGCAAGGCATCTTTCCCCCTCGCGGCGCGCGTCGAGTACGCTCCCCGCTCAAGACATGCTGATCCCGATCCTCCTCCTCGGCGTCGAGACCGTGGCCCTCACCGGCGCCACCGTCCACACGCTGGAACCCGGCGCCGCGCCGGCCGTCGCGACCGTCCTGATCGAGAACGACCGCATCGCGGCGGTCGGACCCGACCTCGCCATCCCCGAAGGCGCGCGCCGCGTGGATCTCTCGGGCCTGCACCTGGTGCCGGGCCTCGTCGACGGGATGGTCAACCACGATCCCGACCAGGACCTCCTCTACGTCAGCGCCGGCGTGACCCTGGTGCGCGACGTCGGGAACGACATCACGCGCATCCTGGCGGAACTCGACCGCAACGCGCGCGAGCGCTGGCCCGGCCCGTGGATCTGGAACGCGGGCGCCGTGCTCGACGGCTTCCCGCCGGCGACGACGCACGCGGCGGTGATGACGAACGCGGAAGAGGCGAACGACAAGATCGCGCGCCTGCTCGACCCCGAGTGGAGCATCGACTACTTCTCGTTCCTGCCCGGCATCCCGCGGGACGCGTGGACGGCCGTTCTGGAGCGCGCGCACAAGGCCGGGAAGCAGGTGTGGGGGACGCTGCCGCGCGGCGCGACCCTCGACGACGCGCTGGCCGCCGGCCAGGACGGGCTGTTCCACCTCGACGCGCTGCTGCCGGCCGGCAAGGCCTGGACCGACGTGACGTTCGAGGAACTGGAGCCGGTGATCGAGAAGGTCGCCGCGGGCGAGCTCCGGATCACGCCGACCCTGGCGTTGTGGGCGCGCGCGCTGGTCGCGCCCAAGGAGGACGATCCCGAGCTCGCGCTCCTGGGGCCGTACTACCTGCAGACCTGGGGCGACGACGCGCGCCTGCGGCGCAAGAACGCCAGCCGCGAGCATCTCGAGACGGGCCTGCGCGTCGTCGAGATGCAGTCGCGCGTCGTGAAGCGCCTGCACGAGCGCGGCGCGGCGCTCGTGCCGGGCAGCGCGACGCCGAATCCCTGGCTGTTTCCCGGCCGCGCGCTGCTCGACGAACTGCTCCTGTGGCGCCGCGCGGGCATCTCCGACGCCGACTGCCTGCGCGCGGCGACGTCGCAGGCGTGCGAGCACATCGGCGCGAAGATGCGCGGGACGATCACGAAGGCCAAGTACGCCGACCTGGTCGCGGTGGCCGCCGACCCGACGCAGGACATCGCCGCGCTGCGGGATCCGCCGGTCGTGGTGCTGCGCGGGCGCGTGCTGCGCCGCGAGGAGATCGAGGCGGGCAAGCAGAAGCTGCGCGAGCGCCAGGCCGCGATCCGCGACGATCTCTCGAAGGCCCTGCCGGTGCCCGAGCCCGAGCTGCCGCCCGGCGACGTCGTGCTGCGCGGCCACGTCGAGACGCGCGCGATCGGCGTGCGCGTCTCGGCCGAGCGCTTCGCCGTCGTGCGCCGCTACGACGGTTCGCTGGAGTACTGCGGGCACCTCGTGACCCCCGGCCAGGCCAGCATGCCGGACACCGACACCGTCGTGCGCCAGACGATCCAGGGCGGCAACCTCGTGGCCTTCGAGGTGACCAGCAAGAGCGGCGGGAAGGAGATCTCGACCAAGGGCACGCTGGCGGGCGGCAAGATGAACGTCATGCGCCGCGCCGACGGCGGATTCGTGGACAACGTCTCGGTCGTCGAGCGCCTGGCGTTCGTCGATTGCGGCAGCGCGACCGCCTGGCTGATCCTGGGCTACCACAAGAAGCCCGGGGCATTCCACGTGGCGTTCTTCGACGACCACGAGCCGGCGGTCGGGCGCTGGGAGATGGCGCTGGACGGCGACGGGATCACGCACCTCGCGCGCACGCCGACCGGGGACGCGGTCGCGAAGTTCGACGCGCGCGGGGTGCCGACGGAGGTGCGGCGCGCCAAGGGCAACGCGGTCGCGCTCACGAAGCTGCTCGACGCGCGCGTCGAGGACGGCCGCGGGCTGCCGATGCCGGCCGACAAGAAGGCCCTGGCCGGCACGGGCACGAAGAAGCCCGAGGCGGGCGGGACGCCGCGCGCGCGGGAGCCCGAACCGGCCGACGGCGGCCAGGGCGCGCCGCGGTGAACGCCGGGACCGCGACGCGCGCGTGGGTCAGCGACCTCAACCGCGCGGTGCCCGTGGCCGCGGCGGGGGAGTTCGCCGCGCTGCGCGTCGGACCGCTCGCCGTGTGGCCGCCGGTCGTCCTGGCGCCGATGGCGGGCGTCACGAACTACCCGTTCCGCCGGCTGTGCCGCGGCTTCGGCGCGGGGTTGTACGTGTCCGAGATGATCTCGGCGCGCGGCTACCTGAACGGCAACCGCGTGACGCGCCTCCTGGCGTCCAGCCGTCCCGACGAGACGCCGCGCAGCGTGCAGATGTACGGCACCGAGCCGCGCGAGGTGGAGGAGATGGCGCGCAGCCTGGCGGAGTCCGGCGTGGACCACCTGGACATGAACTTCGGCTGCCCCGTGCCCAAGGTCACGCGCAACGGCGGGGGCAGCGCGCTGCCGCTGAAGCCGCGACTCCTGGCACGCATCGTCTCGGCCGCGACGAAGGGCGCGGGCCGCGTCCCGGTCACGATCAAGGTGCGCAAGGGCGTCGACGACGACCTGCTCACCTTCCTCGACGCCGGGCGCGTCGCCGAGGAGTCCGGCGCGGTGGGGATCGGCCTGCACGCGCGCACCGCGCGCCAGCTCTACTCGGGCGAGGCCGACTGGAACGCGATCGGCGAGCTCAAGGCAGCGATCTCGATCCCGGTGCTGGGCAACGGCGACGTGTGGGAGTGCTTCGACGCGCTGCGCATGATGCGCGCGACCGGCTGCGACGGCGTGATCGTCGGCCGCGGCTGCCTCGGCCGTCCGTGGCTGTTCGCGGAGCTCGCCGCGGTGTTCGACGGCCGCGAGCCGCCGCCGCCGCCGGACCTCGCCGGGGTCGTCGCGATCATGACCGGGCACGCGCGCGCGCTGGTCGAGTTCTTCGGCGAGCAGCAGGCGATGAGCCAGATGCGCAAGTGGTGCACCTGGTACACGAAGGGGTTCCGCGGATCGTCGGCGGTGCGCGAGGCGCTGGTGCGCGTGCGTTCGATCGACGAGATGCACGCCGCGCTCGCGGCGCTCGACCCGGCCGAGCCCTTCCCGCAGCATGCGCTGCGCGCCGTGCGCGGCAAGGCCGGCGCGCAGGCGCGCGTGGCGCTGCCCGAGGGCTGGCTCGACGACCGCGACGACGACACGCCGCCGGACGACGGCGCGCTGGGCTGCGACGCCGACGCGCACGAGGCGCACCTGTCGGGCGGCTGAGCGCCGCCGCCGTGGAACTCCAGGCCGACGTCGTGATCGTGGGGGCGGGCGCGGCCGGGCTGTGGGCCGCCGAGGTCGCCGCGCGCCGCGGCCGCTCGGTCCTGGTTCTGGAGAAGACGCCGCGCACGGGGACCAAGGTGCTCGCGAGCGGCGGCACGCGCTGCAACCTGACGACGACGCTCGGGCCGCGCGAGGCCGCGGCGACGTTCGGGACGAAAGCCGCGCGCTTCCTCGCGACGGCGTTCCGCGTGCTGCCGCCGCTCGCGGTGCGCGAGCGCTTCGCCGCGTGGGGCGTGCCCACCGTCGAAGCGCCGCTCGAGAAGATCTTCCCCGAGTCGGGCCGCGCGCGCGACGTGCGCGACGCGCTCGAGCGCGCGGCGACGGCGGCCGGCGCGCGCATCGTGCTCGAAGCCGCGGTCGAATCGATCGCACCCCACCCGGGCGGCTGGCGCGTCGCGATCGCCGGCGGACGCGCAGCGCGCTGTTCGCGGCTCGTGCTGTGCCCCGGCGGCGCGAGCTACCCGCGCACCGGGACGACCGGCGACGGCTACCGCTGGCTCGACGACCTGGGTCTCGAGGAAGTCGAACCGGTGCCCGCGCTGGTTCCGCTCGCGAGCCCCGCACAGTGGGTGCGCGAGCTGTCGGGCATCGCGCTGCAGGAGGTCGAAGCGCGGCTCGTGGACACGGGCGGCAAGGTGCTCGGCCGACGGGCACGTCCCGTCTTGTTCACGCACCGCGGCGTGTCCGGCCCGGGCGCGATGGACCTGTCCGAAGCTGTCGCACGGGCCGAAGCCGCCGCACGGCGCGGCGAAGGAGCACCCCAGCTCTCCCTGCGCCTGGACCTCGTGCCGCAGCTCACGCACGAAGCGCTGCGCGAGCTGTTGCTCGCCTCCGCGGGCCGTCCGGGCGCGCCGACGCTGACACGCTTGTGGCCGGCGCTGATCCCCAAGCGCGTGCTCGAAGCGGCTGCACGCGAAGCCGGTTGCCGCGACGCGGACCCGCTGCTCAACCAACTGACGCGCGAGACGCGGCACGGTCTCGTCGAGGCCTTGAAGGGCCTCACGGTCCCCGTGTCCGGCACGCTCGGGATGGACATGGCCGAGGTCACCGCGGGCGGTCTGGCGCTGGGGGAACTCGACGCCGGTACGCTGCGCGTGCGCAAGCACCCCGGCCTCTACGCGATCGGCGAGATGATCGACGTGCAGGGCCCGATCGGCGGCCTGAACTTCCAGGCCGCCTTCGCGACCGCCGAGCTTGCCGGGCGGGACGTGTGAGCTCGCGCCGCGGGTTCGCGGCGTCAGGCGGGCACGAGCTCCTTCTCCATCTTCGGCTCGTACTTGCCGGCGCGGGCGAGACCGTTCAGGCGCGCGCGCGCGGCGAACACCTTCTGCGCGGCGGCCACGTTGGCGGCCTTGCCGTTCCACGCGCGCAGCGCCTCGTCCTGCAGCGCGCGGCCGTAGGAGAAGCTGATCTGCCAGGGATGCGGGCCCATCGCGTTCATCAGCGAGAGGTGGTGCGTCGCCTGCTTCGCGCTCTGCCCGCCCGACAGGAACACGATGCCCGGCACCGCGCACGGCACCGTGCGGCTGAAGCAGGTCAGCGTCATCCCGGCCACCATCTCGGGCGTGGCCTGCGCCGCGCACTTCTTGCCGGCGATCACCATGTTGGGCTTCAGCAGCATGCCTTCGAGCACCACGCAGTGGTCGTACAGCGCGTTGAACGTCTCGTGCAGGGTCTGCGTCGTGACCTGCATGCACCGGTCGATCGTGTGGTCGCCGTCCATCAGCACTTCGGGCTCGACGATCGGGACGATGCCCTGCTCCTGGCACAGCGCCGCATAGCGCGCCAGCAGGCCCGCGTTCTCGCGCAGGTTCGAGAGCGTCGGCGTCCCGTCGCCGATCGTGATGACGGCGCGCCACTTGGCGAAGCGCGCACCGAGCTTCTTGTACTCGGCGAGGCGCTCGCGCAGGCCGTCGAGGCCCTGCGTCAGCTTCTCCGTCGGCGAGCCGGGCATCGCGAACGTCCCGCCGTCCACCTTGATGCCCGGGATCGAACCCGCCGCCGCCAGCACCGCCGGGAACGGCTTGCCGGAGAGGCCCTTCTGGCGGATCGTCTCGTCGAACAGGATCACGCCGCTGATCGCGTCGGCGAAGCCCGGGCTCGTGAAGAGCATGTCGCGGTACGCGCGCCGGTTCTCCTCGGTGTTGGGGATCGAGATCGTCTGAAAGCGCTTCTCGATCGTGCCGTGGCTCTCGTCCGCGGCCAGGATGCCCTTGCCCGGCGCCACCAGGGCGAGTGCGGTCGTCTGCAGTTCGTTCAGGTTCATGTGGGGGGTCTCCTCGCGTCCGCGCGCGGCGCGGCGTCGTTCGTGGGTCCGGGGATCAGTGGGGTCGTCGGGTCTTCTCTGCGCCGGTGCCGGCCGTGCGCCGCGCCGCGCGCTCGAACGCGCCGTACTCGGCGAGCACGCGTTCCAGCGTCGCGCGCACGTCGCGCGCGTCGCGCTCCAGCGCCTTGCGTCGTTCGATGCCGCGTTGGTAGAGCTCGCCGCGCTCGTGGCACTCGGCCACCCAGCGCGCCAGGAAGTCCTGCCAGCCTTCTGCGTCGGGCAGCCGCGCCCGCAGGCTCTCGGGCAGGGAACTGCAGTCTTCCCACAGCGCGTGGAAGTTGTCCAGGCTGCCCTCGTAACCGCAGCACTGCTCGGGCGCCGCGCGCAGGAACGTGCGCGCGAGCGCGTGGCGCAGTTCGCGGTGCCGCTGGGCCGGCTGGATCAGGGCTCCGATCCGCGCGTACAGCGCCGCGTGCTGTTCGCTGGGGACGATCGAACGCCACGTGGTCCAGTCGTCCAGGACGTGGTGCACGATGCCCAGGCAGTCCACGTCCGGCATCTCGATCTCGCGCTTGGAGAACCAGGCGTCGTAGAGCGTGATGCCGGGGTAGACGTTGCCGGAGCGGTCCGTGTAGGCGTTCGAGAACGCGTCCAGCACGCGCTGGTGCGAGCCGTCGTCCAGCGCCATCTCGACCAGCGCCTCGCACAGGTCGAAGCGCGGCGGCAGGCCCAGGAGCGCGTTCTCGAAGTGCCGCGCGGGTTCGTCGGCGTCGCGCCGGCGCACCAGCCCGCGCGTGCCGTAGTCGTAGGACCAGGCGGTCTGCGGTTCGCGCGCGCCGCGGGGGCGCAGGAGCTGCTTGCGCGCCGCCACGACGCGTGCGTCGGAGGCGCTCAGGGCACGGCGGGGGATCGGCTGCGCCGGCGCGTGCACCGCCGGGTCGAACCACGCCGCGTCGCGCGCGAGCGGCCAATCGGCCGGGTCGCGCTCCTGGTGGCGCGTGACCCAGCGCACCAGCGAGAGCTGGAACGTGCGCAGCCCGTCCAGCTCCGACTGCAGGAAGTCGATCAGCTCGCGCTGCTCGCCCGCGCTCAGCGCGGCGAAGGCCGCGCGCGCGCGCGCGTCGGCGTCCTCGCCCGGGCCGGGCAGCGCGCAGCACACGAAGAGCAGCGGGGCGGCGATCACGATCCGGACATCCTAGCAGCGCCGGGTCGGCGTCGGGCGTTCAGCGCCGGCCCGCGCGCTCGTACGCGCCGAAGTCCTCGAGCGCGCGCAGCACCGTCTGACGCACGAGCTGCGCGTTGTCGTCCAGCGTGTAGCGCCGCCGCAGGCCCTTCAGGTAGCGCTGCTTGTCGGGCTCGGCCTGCAGCTCGTCGTCCCAGCCCTGCAGGAACGCCGCCCAGCCGTCGGGCCCCGGCAGCCGCGCCGCGAGCACCGCGGGATCGGAGTTCAGCGCCTCCCACAGCGCGTGAAAGTTCGTCAGGTTGTTCTGGTAGCCGTCGCGCAGCTCGGTCGAACCGCACAGGTACGCGCGCGCGAGGTTCGCGCGCAGACCGCGGTGCCGCAGCACCGCCTTGAACAGATCGCCGACCTTGGCGTACAGCGGACCCTGGTCGGCGTCCGAGACGACCGCCTTCCACGTCGTCCAGTCGTCCAGGACGTGGTGGACGATCCCCAGGCAGTCGACGTCGGGCATCTCGATCTCGATGCCGGAGGCGTGCGCATCGTACAGCGTGATGCCCGGGTGCACGTTCCCCGTGCGGTCCGTGTACGCATGCGCGAACGCCTCGAAGCCGCGCCGCAGCACGCCGTCGTCCGTCCCGCCGGCATCCAGTGAGCGCTCCACCAGCGCCTCCGCCAGGTCCCAGCCCGGCGGCATGCCGAGGAGGGCGTTCTCGAAGACGCGCACGGCGTCGCGCTCGCCCGGCAGGCGGCGCAGCTCGCGCGACGCGTAGTCGTAGGTCCAGCCGCTGTCGAGCCGTCGCGGCGGGACGCCGGCGTAGATCCGCTCGCGCGCGCGCACGGCGGCGCGCGCGTCGGGCGCCAGCGGCCGGCGCGGGATGGGCTGCGCGGGCGCGTGCACCGCGGGATCGAACCAGGGCGCGGCCGCGAGGTCCGGCCACAGCGCCGGATCGCGCTCCTGGTTGCCGAGCACGTAGCGCTGGAGCGTCAACTGGAACGACGCCAGGTTCGCCAGCTCGAGGTCGAGGAAGTCCAGGAACTCGCGCTGGCCACGTTCGCCCAGCGCGAGGAACGCCGTGCGTGCGCGCAGATCCGCGTCGCGCGCGGTGGGTTCGCGCGCCGGCAGGACGGCCAGCGCTTCGGGCGCCGAATCGCGCCGGACCGGGGCCGCGTCTTGCGGCACCGGAGCCGGATCCTGCGCGGCCGGAGCCGGCACGTAGGCGATCGACTCCGCGGGTGCTGCGGCCGCGCGTGAGGGTTCGGCCGCCGGCTCGGGCGCGGCGCAGGCCGGGAGCACGGCTGCGGCCCACAGGAGCGGCGCGAGGAAGGGGAGCGGTCGTGCGTTGGGCATGGCGAATCCTGGCGGGCACGGTGGCGACGGCCGCGCGATGCCCGCGGACGGGAGTCTGCCCCAATCCGCCTCCCGCGCCGAGAGGGGAACTGTCCCAGTCCATTGTGCTTCCACCAGGGGCGGGGCTCCGCGCAGCCGATGCCCCCCACGGCCGGTGTCCCCGACCGCAAGGCACAATGGGCTGGGACAGTACCCCGCCGGGCAGCGCGCCCAAGAACAGAGGGCGGCCCTGCGAAGGAACCGCCCCCTGGGGGAGGCAAAGGCCGCGACGGTCGGGCGTTTTCGCCCGCCGTCGCGGCGGCTCGTCCAGTTGCCTGGGCAAGGAGCCTGTCCTTCCCCGCGCGGGAGCGCCGGACACGGACTTCCCGGGTATCTCGCGCGCCGCGATCACCGCAATCTCGCGGCGCACCCGGCCACTCGGGCTTGGAAGTCCGTCGGCGCCCCCGGAAGGACAGGGGCCATCCGAACCAGGGAAATGTACCCCTCCCGAACGGGCGAGGCGGGGCGGAAGAAAAAACCGTTCGGGGCCGCGCGGGAGCGGCGGGCGCTGCGGCCTACGTCGCCCCGTCGCGCGCGCCTCCTCCCCGGCGGCGGCGTCGCCGGCGGCGCGGGCGGCCCGCGGGCGGGGCGTCGGGCGCATCGAGCGCACGCAGCCAGCGCTCGCGCCAGCCTTCGTACACGTCCCAGCCCTGCCCGCGCGCCGCGGCGCGCAGCCGGTACAACTCGAGCGCTTCGGGGAACTCCTGGCTGCGCAGGAACGCCTGCGGCTGGAAGCGCTTGGAGGAGGCCTGCGTGAAGCGCCGTTGCAGGAACACGATGCGCTGGGCGCGCGCCGTGTCGCGCCGCGGCAGGCGCGCCTGCATCGCGATCGGCTCCAGGACCTCCTCCGTGACCCGCAGGAGGTCGGGCGGCGCGCCCGGTCCCTCGCGCGTCGCGGGATCGGCCTCGCGCTCGATGATGCGCAGGAAGAGCAGCGCGATGCAGACCGCGGTGGTGGGCACGTAGCCCTGGTGCACGTCGTTGTCGAGCGCCTCGAGCAGGCGCCAGAACGTCTCCGCGCGCGGCTGCGCCGCGGGGTCGTCGGCGTGGCCCAGGAAGTGGTCGACCGCGGGCAGGATCACCGCCAGCGCGCCGCATGCGCGCAGCATGCGGAACGCGCCCAGCGCGGTGCCGCTGCGCAGAAGACGCAGGATCTCCTCGAGCACCCGCGGCGGGGCGGAGCGCGCGAGGCGCGGCGCGTTGGCGGCCATCGCGCCCCAGGTGCGCTCGTCGATGCGAAAGCCCAGGCGCGTCGCGAACTTGATCGCGCGCAGGATCCGCACCGGGTCCTCGGCCATGCGCGTCGACGGCTCGCCGATCGTGCGCAGGACCCCGCGCTCCAGGTCCTCGATGCCGCCGACGTAGTCGAGGATCACGTTGTGCAGGGGATCCAGGAACAGCGCGTTGACGGTGAAGTCGCGCCGGCGCGCGTCCTCCTCCGCGGTGCCGAACTCGTTGTCGTCGACGATCAGCAGGTCGTCCAACGCCTCGGCCGGGCCTTCGGCGTCGGGCTCCGCGTCGCGGCCGTCGGCACCGCGGAAGGGGTCGCGCCGGAAGGTGGCGGTGTCGACGACGTGGTCGCCGTAGACGATGTGCACCAGCTTGAAGCGCCGGCCGATGACGCGCGCGTTGCGGAACAGGCGCTTGATCTGGCGCGGGTGCGCGTCCGTGGCGATGTCGAAGTCCTTGGGCTTGCGCCCGATCAGGAGATCGCGCACGCAGCCGCCGACGAGGTAGGCCTGGTAACCCTGCGACTCCAGGCGCGCGATGACCCGCAGCGCGTCCGCGTCGAGCGCGTCCCGGGGGATGGCGTCGGCCGGGATCACGCGCGGCCGCGACGGGCCGCCGCGCCCCGGCGCGGAGTCGTGGAGTGTGGCTCGGTCCATGGAGGGTGCAGACTCTAGCAGCCGACCGCGCGCGGCGAAGATCCGGACGCGCCGGCCGCCTTGCCCGTGCCGCAGCGGGGGAGTACGCTCCCACCCTTCACGTAGAGGCCACTAGCTCCAATGGTTAGAGCGACTGATTCCAAATCAGTAGGTTCGAGGTTCGAATCCTCGGTGGCCTGCCACACCGCACTCCGCCACTGGCCGGCCGTCCCCGGCGCATCCGGATGAACCACGACGCAACGCTGGGATCCCCGTCGGCGGATCCCCAGCCGGAGGATCCGGCCGCGAGCCGCTCGCCCGCCTCCGGGCCCGCTTCCGGGCCCGACGCCGGGGCGGAGAGCCCCGCCGAAGGGCCGCCGGACGATCCCGCCGACGATCTCGCCGGGCGGCCCGAGACGCCGCTGGCCAGCCTGGATGAATTGCGCGCCGCCCTGGACTGGGCCTTCGAGGGCTGCGACGCGCCGCCCAAGCTGCTCGACCTGTACGCGCGGCACGCGCGCCTGCTGCTCGAGCGCAACCGCGAGGTCAACCTGACCTCGATCGTCGACCCGCGCGAGATGGCGGCCAAGCACTACCTCGACTCGTGGCGCGTGACGCGCTACGTGTCGCTGTACGCCAAGACGGTGCTCGACCTGGGCACCGGCGCGGGTTTTCCGGGCCTGCCGATCGCGCTGGCCGACAAGGAGGCGCGCGTCACCCTGCTGGACTCGACGCGCAAACGGGTCGATTTCGTGCAGGAGTGCATCGACGCGCTGCCCGCGTCCAACGCCACCGCGGTGTGGGCGCGCGGGGAAGACCACCTCTTGCGGAACAGCGTCGACGTGGTCGTCATGCGCGCGGTCAGCTCCGTGCGCGAGAACGTGCGCACGCTGCGCAAGGTGCGCCACGCGCTGAAGGACCTCGTGATGCTGAAGGGGCCGTCCTGGTCGCGCGAGGTCCGCGCCGGCGAGCGCGAGGCCGAGCGCCTCGGCTTCAAGCTCGACACGGTCTGCGAGCACGAACTGCCCGGCGAGATGGGCAAGCGCGCGGTGCTCGTGTACCGCGCGCCGGGCGGGCAAGGCTCGTGAGCGCGACGGTGTGGATCGCGATCGGCGTCGGCGTGCTCGTGCTGGCGCTGGTGGTCATCGCGATCGTCGCGTACCCCAGCGACAATTCGTTCTAGGCATCCGGCACGGCGAGTTCGCCGGGCGCACCGCCACGGCCGGCCGTGATGTCCTCGAATCGCGCCGGGCCCGCCCGGGATCGCACGGCTTCGGGCCCCGCCCCGGCGCTCGTCCCGGTCCGCCTCGCCTTCCCGGTCGCGCGGCCTGGGGCCGTCCGCGCGGGGGGGTGTGTGTGGTGCCCGAGGGGGGGGTCGAACCCCCAAGACCATTTACGGTCACTAGGACCTGAACCTAGCGCGTCTGCCAATTCCGCCACCCGGGCACGGGCGAACAGGGGGCGGAACGATACGACCGCGGCCGGGCCGGGTCAACGCCCGCCCGCGATCAACCGGCGGTCACGTCCAGCCCGTCGACGATCGCCGCCGGGGCGCGCGCCGCACCGCCGACGCGCTCGGCCGTGCTCCCCAGAGCCACGACGCGCTGCAGGAGCTCGAACGCATTGCCCGAGAGCAGCGTCTCGCGCACCGGCCGCACGACCCGCCCGCCCTCGATCCAGCGCGAGGACTTGGCGACGCCCGAGAAATCTCCCGACGCGGGATCGACCGTGCCCGAGAAGCGCTGCACCCACAGGCCCTTGCCCAGCGCCTTCCTGAGGTCGGCGCGCGACCCGCCGGCCCCCCCCGGCACGCAGACCGCGTGCGCGCCCAGGCCGGGCACCGCGCGGGCTCCCCCGCGCGCGTGCCCCGTCGACTCGCGACCTTCGACCTGCGCCGCGTAGCCGTTGTACATCCAGCCGCGCAGCCACCCGTCCTCGATCAGCGCGAAGCGCGCCGACGGCTGGCCCTCGCGATCGAAACTGCCCGCGCCGGCGAGCTCGCGATCCGTCGGATCGTCCAGGATCGAAAGCCCCGGCGCGCCGATGCGTTCCCCCAGGCGCTTCGCCAGCGCGCTGCGCCCGCGCTGCACGGCGATCGCGCTCGTCGCCGACAACACCGGCGCCACCAGGAGGTCGAGAACCGCGTCGGGCGAGAAGAGCACGGGACCGCGGTACGACTCGGCGCGCCCCGCGCCCAGGTTGCCCACCGCGACTCCGGTGAACTCGTCGAGAAGCGACGCCAGCGCCGGTTCGATCGCGGCGACCGAACGCACCGCGTCGCCGCCGTAGTGGAATCCGCCGACCTCCTCGCCGTCCAGCGCCATGCCGGAGAGGGACAGCGTGACCATCGCGTCCGACTCCGCCGCGCGCACGCCGCGGCTGGTGTGGATCGCGTGGACGGCGCGCACGACGTCGCACGCGGCGCCGTCGACGGAGATGCGCGGGTCGAAGCCCTGCGCGCGCCGCACGAGCGCGAGTCCCAGATCGACCGCCGCGTCGATCGTGAGGGCCGCGACCTCGCGGTCGGCGAGCGACGGACGGTGCGGGATCGTCCGCGCACCGGGCAGCACGTTGGCCGGATCGGCGGGCGCGCCGGCCGCCAGGGCCAGCGCGTCGCCGGCGGTCGCCGACAGCGCGGCGGCATCGGACTGGTTGGTGGCGGCGAACCCCAGGCGCCGGTCGCGGAACACGCGCAGCCCGATGGTGAAGCCCTCGTCGACGTGCGCCAGCTTGAGGTCGCCCTTCTCGAAATTCGCGGCGGCGGTGTCCGAGCGCACGGCGAAGGCCTCGGCCTCCTCGGCGCCCGCACGCAGGGCCGCGGCGACGCACTGCTCGCACACTGCGAGCAGTTCGCGCTCGGCCCGCGCCGTGTCGAACGCACGCTCGGCGGACGCGGTGCGCGTGCTCATGCGCGCCTCCCGCCCAGCACCACCTGGCAGGCGAGCCACGGGCCGCCCGCATCGACCTTGGCCGGCTGGCCCTTGCCGCAGTGGCCCGAGCCCAGGTCCCAGCGGAAGTCGCGGCCCACCTGGTCGACGGTGCGCAGGACGTCGAACGCGGTGCCCGAGATGTTGACGCCGCGCAGCAACGGGCCGCGCTTGCCCTTCTGGATGCGCCACGCGCGCCGCGTGCCGAACATGAACTCGCCGTTGGCATCGGCCTGGCCGTTGGACGCCCCGTCGAGCAGGTAGCCGTCCTCGGTGGCGTCGATCATCTCCTCCAGCGTCGACGTGCCGGGCTGGATGTAGGTGTTGCGCATGCGGATCAGCGGCTCGTCGTCGTACTCCCAGGCGCGCGCGTTGCCGGTCGGTGCCACGCCGAACCGCGCCGCGCTCTCCCGGTCGTGCAGGTACGACTTCAGGATGCCCTGGTCGATCACGACGGTGCGCCGCGTCGGCACGCCCTCGTCGTCGACCAGCAGGGTGCCGCCGGCGCCGTCGTGGAACTCGCTCGCGCCCGAGTCGCACAGCGTCACGAGGTCGGAGGCCACGCGCGTGCCGAGCTTGCCGGCGGCGCACGAGCCCGAGAGCACGAAGTCGGCCTCGACGGTGTGACCCACGGCTTCGTGCGTGAGCAGGCCCACGAGCGCGGGGGAGAGCAGCACGCGCGCGCGGCCGCCCTCGGGATAGCCGGCGTCGAGCAGGTCGACCGCCTGCCGCGCGGCCTGGTCGGCCAGCGCCTCGGCCGACGCCGCGCGGAACAGGCACTCCCATCCGCCCGTGACGCCGACCGACTCGGCGCCGCGCTGCATCTCGCCGGCCTTGCTGGCGACGGCGATCACGCGGAACTCGGGGCGCACGAGGCGCGTCCAGGCCTTGGCGCCGTCGCTGGTCACCAGGCCCTTCTCCTCGAACACCTCGCTGTAGCCCGACGCGGCGCTCTGGATCGCGGGCGACGCGGCGCGCGCATCGCGCTCGATGCGCAGCAGCATCTCCAGCGCCGCCTCGATCGGACGCGCCAGCGTGGCGTCGACGTCGGCGGCCTCGAAGCGGCCGCGCGCGAGCTGCGTGGCCGGCAGGGCCGGGACGCTCTCGCGCCGGGCGCGCGCCGAGGCGCGGGCCGCGCGGCGCGCCGCATCGATCGCCGCGACGATGGCGCCCTTCTCCAGGCGGCTGGTGCTGGCGAAGCCGAAGGTGCCCTGCTCCAGGACGCGCACGCCCACGCCGCTGTGCTGGGTCGAACTGGAGGAGTCGACCCGGCCCTTCTCGACCGACAAGGAGCGCGTGCGCTTCTTGTGCCAGCGCAGTTCGACGAAGCCTCCGGGCGTCGCGTCGAGAGCTTCCTGCAGGGCGTCGGTGGGATCGGTCGGGCTGTCGGACAAGGCGTTCTCCTCGCGCTGGGCGTCTGGAGGAGCATCGGTTGCGCGGACCCGCGACTCAAGCGCGCGGCGCGCTATGCTCCCCGCGAATGTCGGAGAAGCCCAAGGAGGTGCGCCCGATCGCCCAGAACCGGCGGGCGCGGTTCGAGTACGAGATCCTGGAGGAACTCGAGTGCGGCATCGTGCTGACCGGCACCGAGGTCAAGAGCCTGCGGGCGGGCAAGGGCTCCATCCAGGAGGCCTACGCGCTCGTGCGCGGCACGGACCTGTGGCTGGTCAAGGCCCACATCGCCGAGTACACGCAGGGCAACATCCACAACCACAAGCCCGAGCGCGACCGCAAGCTGCTGGCCGCGCGCCGCGAGATCGACGCCTGGCACAAGAAGGTCAAGGTCAAGGGCGTGACGCTGGTGCCGCTCTCCTTGTATTTCCGCGGAAGCCGCGTGAAGGTGCTGCTGGGCCTGTGCCGCGGGAAGAAGCAGCACGACAAGCGCGCCGCGACGCGCGAGCGCGAGGACCGGCGCGACATGGCCCGCGCCGAGCGCCAGACGCGGCGCCGCTAGAACGGTCGCGCGCGGTTCGCGCGCAGCGGCCGTTCGCTTCCCTCCGGTTCCGTGCTATTCTTCCGGCCGACCTGAAGGGGGCGCACCGGTTTCGACCGGTTTCGACCGACCCAGGGCTGCGTGTCGGGGATCTCGAGTCACCCCGTGAAATCCTCTCGGGACGGCATTGCATGCCAACAACTATTCTCTCGCGGCCTGATTCATCAGACCGCCGTCTCCGCGGGGAACGCCCGCGGCCCTGCGGAGACGCCAACAGCGGGCTGGCCGGCGAGCGGCGCCTCGGCGCGGACCGGCGAGACACCACCGAAGCTGGCGCCCGGAAGGCCCGTCCACGGACGATCCGGGAGCGAGAACCAACCGTGGAACACACACGTAGACGCTTTGGGTGCGGGGACTCCGGGACGCGGGTTCGACTCCCGCCGCCTCCACCAACCAGGCTCGGCCTGCCGGTCGGTTCCTTCGGGAACCTGCCATCGGGTCAAGACGCCGACCGCGCGGGTCGGGACCCGCCGTCCCGGCGCACAGCCGCGTACCAGACGGCCGCGAGGAACACGATCTGGACGGGTGCCCGCACCCAGATCGACGTCGGCGGGGCGCCCTGGAACGTCACGCCGTGCAGGTGCGCGTAGACGTTGGCGGGAAAGACCGCGACCAGGAGCAGCATGAGCCCCAGCCCCGCCGCGCGTCGCGTGCGGGAAACCAGCAGGCCCGCCGCGCCGAGGAGTTCGAACACGCCCGACGCGTAGACCAGCGCCATCGGCGCGGGCAGGAGCGGGGGCATCATCCGCACGTAGTCGTGCCGGAGCGACGTGAAGTGGGTGATCCCCGTGAACGTGAACGTGAGCGCCAGCGCCAGTTGCAGGCACACGCGGGTCGATGCGAGCCGCCGGACCCCCAGGATCCCCAGCCAACGCAGCGCGAGGCTCGCGGCCACGAGCAGATAGAAGGGGATCATCGTCCTCGCTGCGTCCTCTCGCCGCGCGGGTTCCCGAGAATACGAACCAGGTGTGCAGCGACGATCACGCTGACGTCGTGCACGCAGGTCCGGGCCGCAGGGTCGGCGCTGGCCGTGTCGCCCTCCACGGGGGAACGGGAGCCGCCGCCCCGGATCCGGGGCGGCGCCGTCGAAGCCGGCAGGCTCCCCGGCGATCCGCACGTTCCGCTGCTCTCCGTTCCTTCCTTCGTTCACGAGCCGTGCCTCCGGGCCGGGCGCTTCCCCGGCCGCGCCGCTCGGCCCGCATCCGATCGCCAGGCCCGAGCCTGGCCGCCCCGGGCGCGGTCTCTGCGGACCGGGAGCGGGGCTCGGCGGACCGGGCTGGATCACCACCCCTTCCCGCCCGGGCGTCGCACCCGTGCCGCCCCGGCGCGGCGCGCCACCCTCGCCTACGGGCTTCTGAGCCGCACGATGCTCGCGTAGACTCGCGCCGTGCGTCTCCTCATCGCCCGACTCACGCGGACGGCCGGGATTTGCGCGCTCGCCGCGGCCTGCCAGGTGCCGGCGGCGCGCGTCTGGAACCTGGAGCAACTGCACGACGGCGCGACGCGCCACCGCTACCTGGCCTCGGTGCAGGGCGAGACGGGCTTCTTCTGGCGCCACCGGGTCCTGGCGGCCCTGGGCAACACCGGCGCCACGCTGTCGTCGCTGGATCCCTCGCCGATCGAGAACCCCGCGGAACTCTGCCTCGAGAACCTGATCGCGCTCGAGGAGCACGTCCGGCGTCTCGATGCGGTCGCGCCCGATCACGTCGAGTGGTTCGCGCGGGTCGCGGTCGAGGATCCCGCGCGCCTCTCCCGCGAGCGCGCGACGCTCGTCCTGGGGGAACTCGCCGCGCGCACCGGCGCGGGCCTTCCGGCGCGCCTGGGCTCCGACCAGTCGCCCGCCGGGCCGGGCGAGGTCGGCGCCGCCATCGAGGAACTGGTCGGCGCGGTGCGCGCGCGGATCGAAGGGCGCGCGAGCGCCGCGGAGCGCCTGGCCGCCGCCTGCACCGCGTTCGGGCGCCTCGACCTGGATCTCGCCGCGGGCCGGCGCGCGCTGCGCGCGGCGCACGAGCTCACCCGCGTCGTGAAGGGCCGCGCCGAGGCCCAGGCGCCGCTCGACGCGCTCGTGCTCGAGCTGCAGTCCCTGTGCCTGCGCCGCGCGCTGGCCGCGGTGCTGGTGGACGACGACGCGCTGGTGCGCGCGGCCGCGATCCGCGCCGTGGCGCGCGGCGGCGGCGTGCGCGCGGTCGACGTCGTGCTGTTCGAACGCCTGCGCAAGGAGACCGAGCCCGAGCCGCTGCGCGCGATCCTGGCGGAGCTGGCCGAGCAGGGCCTGCCGGCGGACGGCGGCACGGAGTTCAAGCCGCAGCACGCGCCCGCGGAGTGGATCGCCTCGGTGTGCTCCATCGCGCTGCAGCATCCTTCCAGCGAGCTGCGCGTCGCCGCGATGCGCACGCTGGGCGCCGTCAGCGACGCCGGGTTCACCAGCCTGCGCGAGGAGGACTGGCAGGCGTGGTGGCTCGCGCGCCGCGCGACGCCGCAGACCTCGGGGCCGGTCCGTTGAGCAAGCCGGCTTCGCGGATCTCCGGCGTGCTGCGCGCCGTCCTGGCCGTGGCCCTCCTGGCGCTGGTCGCGTTCCACGTCCCCTGGCACGACAGCCTGAGCCGCACGCAGGGCGGCGCCGCGCTCGACGTGCCGGGAGCGATCCAGGGCGAGTGGCGCGCCGCTGCGGTCGAGTTCCTGTTCGCGCCCGACGCGGTGATCCCGGCGAACTGGCCCGACGAGGCCCGCGCGGCGCAGACCGCGGGCCGCCCGCTCGCAGTGGCGCGCGTGCCCGGCGGCGAGGGCGTGGAGGGCGCCTGGGACTGGCGGCCGGGGCTGCTGCACGTCTTCCGCGAGATGGAGGCGCAGGGCCTCGTGATCGCGGTCCTGCTGCTCGTGTTCAGCGCCTGCATCGCCGTCACGCGCTGGTGGCGGCTCCTGCGCATCGCGGGCTGCCCCGCGCGCTGGTACGACGCGCTGCGCCTGACGTTCATCGGCATGTTCATGAACCTGGTGCTGCCCGGCCTGACCGGCGGCGATCTCGTCAAGGCCGTGCTGATCGTGCGCGAGAACCCCGCGCGCCGCGCCGACGCGCTGATGTCGGTCATCGTCGACCGCGGTCTGGGCCTGCTCGTCCTGATGGCGCTGGCCGCCGCGGTGGTCCTGCTGGCCGGCGAGCAGTTCGCCGAGCTGCGCTGGTCGGTGCTGCTCGTGTTCGGCGGCGTCCTGTTCGCGGTCTGGGCGGTCCTGCACCCCTGGCCGCGCAGGCTGCTGCGCCTGGAGCGCGTGCTGGCGCGCCTGCCGCAAAAGGAGCGTCTGCGCTCGCTCGACCGCGCGCTGCGGCTGTACAGCCGTCACCCCGGCGAGATGGCGATCGCCACCGTGCTGTCGGTCCTGAACCACGCCAGCATCGCGACCGCCTTGTGGGTGCTGGGGCACGCCTTCGGGGACACGCTGGGCTGGCCCGAGTACCTGGGCGTGGCGGCCATCGCCAACACGATCAGCTCGATCCCGATCGCGCCCGGCGGCTGGGGCGTGGGCGAGGCCCTGTACGGGTACCTGTTCCACCTGCTGGGCGCGCCGACCGCGCTGGGCATCGCCGTCAGCGTGACCTACCGGCTGCTGAACACCGCGCTGGGCATCGCCGGCGGCGTCTTCCTCCTGCTGCCGGGTGGCCGCGCCGCGCGCGCCGAGATCGAAGCCGAGAGCGCCGAGATCGCCTGACCCCGGCACACGTTCGCGCACGCTCCTCCCTCCACGTCCCTCGAAGCTCCCCATGTCCCTCCTCGTCATCGGAACCCTGGCCTACGACACGATCGAGACCGCGCACGAGAAGCGCGCGGACGTGCTGGGCGGTTCGGCCATGTTCTTCGCGGTCGCCGCCAGCACGTTCGTCCCGGTCCAGCTCGTCGCCGTCGTCGGCGGCGACTTCCGCGCGGACGACCTGCAACTGCTCTCCGACCGCGGCGTCGACGTCGGCGGCGTGGAACGCGCCGAGGGCCGCACCTTCCGCTGGAGCGGGCGCTACGAGGCCGACTGGAACACGCGCCACACGATCGAGACGCAGCTCAACGTGTTCGAGCGTTTCGACCCCAAGATCCCGGCCAGGATGCGCGGCGCGCGCTACCTGTTCCTCGCCAACGCGGCGCCTTCCATCCAGTTGCGCGCGCTGGATCAGGTCGAGCGGCCCGAGTTCACCGTGGTCGACACCATGAACCTGTGGATCGACATGGCACGCGCCGACCTCCTGCGCCTCTTGCGGCGGGTCGACGCCGTCGTGCTCAACGACGAAGAGGCGCGCATGCTGACCGGCGAGCGCAACCTGATCCGCGCCGCGGGCGAGGTGCTCGGAATGGGCCCGCGCTACGTGATCCTGAAGAAGGGCGAGCACGGCGCGTTCCTGATGGGCGCGGACGTGCACTTCTCGCTGCCCTCGTACCCCGTCGGCGAGGTCGTCGACCCCACCGGCGCGGGCGACAGCTTCGCCGGCGGCTTCATGGGCTACATCGCCGAGAAGGGCGACATCCAGCCGGCGACGCTGCGCCGCGCGATGCTGTACGGGACCGTGACCGCCAGCTACTGCGTGCAGGGCTTCAGCGTCGACGCGCTCAAGGGCCGCGTGCGCCGCGACGTCGACGCGCGCTACGACGAGCTCCTGGGCATCGTGACGCCGTGAACGCGGCGCCGCCGCGCCGCCTGTTCGTGGGCCTGCAGGTGCCCCGCGCGCTCGCCGGGCCGCTGGCCGCGGCCGTGCGCCGCGTGCTGGATCCCGAGGCGTTCCGCCTCCACGGCGCGGGCGACCTGCACCTCACGCTGTGCTTCGTGGGCGCCGTGGAAGCGGCGCGCGTGCCGCGCCTCGCCGCGTCCCTGGACGGCGCGTTCCGCGGATGCGCGCCGGCGCAGGTGCGCCTGCAGCGCACCGGCCGCTTTCCCGCGCGCGGCCCGGCGCGCGTGCTCTGGGCCGGTCCGGCCGACGACGCGGCGGCGCTGCGGCCGCTGGTGGAACTCGCCGGCAGGGCGGTGGAAGCGGTCGCCGCCGCGCGGATCGGCTGGGCGCCGGACCCGGTGCCGTTCACCCCGCACGTCACGCTGGCCCGGCCGCGGACGCGCGGCCCCGTGCCCGCGGAGTTCGGCGCGCTGCCCCTCGATCTCGCCTGGCGCGCGGACGAGGTCTGCCTCTTCGAGAGCGCCGGCGCGTCCGCGCAGGGGACCCGCTATCCGGTCGTCGGGCGGTTCGGACTCGTGCCGCCGGCGAACGATCCGCGCGCGCGGACCTGAAACCGTTCCGGGGCCCGCGCGTCCCGGGTATGGCGGCGGACGGGGTGCTTGGGACGGCTCCGCGAGGTGGCTAGAGTACGCCCTTCGACCGCCGCCGCCGCGATCCCACGGATCGGCACCAGCCGCCGGCGCCGCGTCCAGCCCCAGAGCCCCGCACACAGTCCACCCGCACACAGTCCAGAGGTACCGCCATGACCGCCACCAAGTCGCGCACCGAGAAGCCCGCCGCACCCGCGAACCAGGAGAAGAACCGCGCCCTCGACGCGGCCGTGGCCGAGATCGAGAAGGCGCACGGCAAGGGCGCGATCATGCGCCTGGGCGACGGCGTGGTCATGCGCGAGATCTCCGGCATCCCCAGCGGCTCGATCGGCCTGGACCTGGCGCTGGGCGGCAAGGGCCTGCCGCGCGGGCGCGTGGTCGAGATCTTCGGGCCCGAGAGCTCGGGCAAGACCACCCTGACGCTGCACGTCGTGGCCAACGCGCAGCGCGCCGGCGGGATCTGCGCGTTCGTCGACGCCGAGCACGCGCTCGACCCGGCCTACGCGCGCAAGCTGGGCGTCAAGCTCGACGACCTGCTGGTCAGCCAGCCGGACACCGGCGAGCAGGCCCTCGAGATCGTCGAGACGCTCGTGCGCAGCAACGCGGTGGACGTCGTGGTGGTCGACTCGGTCGCGGCGCTGGTGCCGCGCGCGGAGATCGCCGGCGAGATGGGGGACAGCTTCGTCGGCCTGCACGCGCGCCTGATGTCGCAGGCCTTGCGCAAGCTGACCGGCGCGATCTCCAAGTCGGACTGCATGGTGATCTTCATCAACCAGATCCGCGAGAAGATCGGCGTGATGTTCGGCAGCCCCGAGACGACCACGGGCGGCCGCGCGCTGAAGTTCTACGCGTCGGTGCGCCTCGACATCCGCCGCATCGGCCAGCTCAAGGACGGCGACGCGGTGGTCGGGAACCGCACCAAGGTCACGGTGGTCAAGAACAAGATCGCGCCGCCGTTCCGCAAGTGCGAGTTCGACATCCTGTTCGCGCGCGGCATCTCGCGCGAGGGCGAGCTGCTCGAGATCGGCACGCAGGAGGGCGTGATCATCAAGTCGGGCACGTGGTATTCCATGAAGCACCCGACCGACGGCGAGATCCGCCTGGGCCAGGGCCTGGAGCGCGCGCGCCAGTTCCTGATCGACAACCCCGACCTGACCACGCAGATCGAGGCGACGGTCAAGGAGAAGTACGTGCCGCGCGCCGCCGACGCCGAGGGCTCCGGCGAGGCGGATCCGGACGCGGATTCCGACGCGCCCGCGCGCCCGGCGAAGGGCGCCGCGCGCTCCTGATCGCAAGGCCCGCTCCCCCCCAGCCCATCGACCGATGACCCGCACCAGCCCGATCGCGTCGGACCGGTTCACAGCCGCCCGCGTGCGCCAGGACTTCCTGGACTTCTTCGCGCAGCGCCAGCACCGCATCGTGCCCTCGGGCCCGGTGTTCCCCAAGGACGACCCGACGCTCCTGTTCACGAACGCGGGGATGAACCAGTTCAAGGACGTGTTCCTGGGCACGGGCACGCGCGACTACAAGCGCGCGGCGGACACGCAGAAGTGCATCCGCGTGTCGGGCAAGCACAACGACCTGGAGGAGGTGGGCGTCGACACCTACCACCACACGTTCTTCGAGATGCTGGGGAACTGGTCGTTCGGCGACTACTTCAAGCGCGAGGCGATCCTGTGGTCGTGGGAACTGCTCACGAAGACCTGGGGTCTCGACCCCGACCGACTGTGGGTCACCGTGTTCGCGGGCGACGCACAGGACGGGCTGCCCGCCGACGAGGAGTCGGCACGGATCTGGATCGAGGAGGCCGGCCTGCGCCCCGAGCGCGTGCTGCGCTTCGGCCGCAAGGACAACTTCTGGGAGATGGGGGACACGGGACCCTGCGGCCCGTGCACCGAGATCCACATCGACCGCGGCGGTCCGGGCAGCGATCCGCGCGACGGCGCCGACCGCAGGAACGGCGTCAACGCCGGCAACGAGCGCTTCATCGAGCTGTGGAACAACGTGTTCATCCAGTTCAACCGCGGCGACGACGGGCGCCTCGCCGAGCTGCCCAGCAAGCACGTCGACACGGGCATGGGGTTCGAGCGCGTGCTGTCGGTGCTGCAGAAGAAGCGCAGCAACTACGACACCGACCTGTTCACGCCGATCTTCGCGCGCATCGAGGAGCTCACGGGCCAACGCTACGAGGGCGGGCCCTCGCCGCGCGACGTCGCCTTCCGCGTGGCGGCCGACCACTGCCGCGCGGTGACCGCGGCGATGTCGGACGGCGCGCTGCCGTCCAACGAGGGCCGCGGCTACGTGCTGCGCCGCCTGATCCGCCGCGCCTCGCGCTTCGGGCGCCAGCACCTGGGCGCGCACGAGCCGTTCCTGTGCGACGTCGTGCCGGCCGTCGTCGGGGTCCTGGGCGACACCTTCCCCGAGATGCGCGCGCGGGAGGAGCACGTGCGCCTGCAGGTGCGCGCCGAGGAGGAGTCGTTCCGCCGCACGCTCGATCGGGGCCTCGTGCTGTTCGAGAACGTCGCCGCGCGGGTAGAGCAGGCCGGCGGCAAGGCGATCGACGGCGCGGAGGCCTTCGAGCTGTACGCGACCTACGGGTTCCCGGAGGACCTGGTCGAACTGATGGCGCGCGAACGCGGCCTCGCGGTCGACCGCGCCGGCTGGGACCGCGCGCAGAAGGCGCACCAGGCGGCGAGCCGCTCCGAGGGCAAGTTCAAGCAGGTGCTCTCGAGCGAGGCGCTGGCGGGGGTCAAGCCCACGCGCTCGACCTATCACGAGGCGGGCGCCGCCGCCGTCGATCTGGAGGCCTCGATCCTGGTGGTCTCGGCGGGCGCGGAAGGGGAGATCGCCGTCGTGCTCGACCAGAGCCCGTTCTACCCCGAGGGCGGCGGGCAGATCGGCGACGCCGGCGAGATCCGCGCGCTCGACGGTTCCTTCACGCTCGCCGTGCACGACACCAAGCGCATGGGAACGGTGGTCGTCCACATGGGCAAGCTCGCCGCGGGGACGCTCGGGCGGCCCGAGGAGGCGCGCGGCCGCAAGGTGCGCGCGCGTGTCGACGCCGAGCAGCGCGACCGCACGCGCAAGCACCACACGGCGACGCACCTGCTGCACAAGGCGCTCAAGGAGGTGCTCGGCGCGCACGTCGCGCAGCAGGGCAGCTACGTCGGCCCCGACCGCCTGCGCTTCGACTTCTCGCACCCCAAGGGCGTGACGGCCGAGGAACTCGAGCGGATCGAGACGCTGGTCAACGCGCGCGTGATCCACAACGACCCGGTGAAGACGACGGTCGAGGCGCTGGAGGCGGCCAAGGCGCGCGGCGTCGTCGCCATGTTCGGCGAGAAGTACGAGGACGAGGTCCGCGTGCTCGACGTCGGCGGCTGGTCGCTCGAGCTGTGCGGCGGCACGCACGTGCGCGCCGCCGGCGACATCGGCCCGTTCCTGATCCTGTCCGAGCGCGCGGTGCAGGCCGGCGTGCGGCGCATCGAGGCGCTGACCGGCCCGGCCGCCGTCGCGGAGATCCAGCGCCAGCGTCGCCTGCTGCGCGAGGCCTCGCAGACCTTGAAGAGCGCCATCGACGACGTGCCCGAGCGCATCGGGGCGCTGCAGCGCGACCTGAAGGAGGCGCGCAAGGCCGGCGCCAAGGCGCAGGGCGGCGACGTCACGCAGGCGCTCGAACGCGTGAGGGCCGGGCTCGAGCAGGCCGGCGACGCCGCGTTCGGCGTGTTCGACTGCCCCGACCTGGGCCTGGAGGGCGTGCGCGAGCTGGCCGAGAAGGCGCGCACGCTGGCGCCGAGGATCGCCTTTGCCCTCTTCGGTCGCGAGGAGGGCCGCGTGCCCTTCGTGATCGCCTGTCAGGGTTTCGCGAAGGACGCCGGCCCGCACGCCGGCAACCTCGCCAAGCTCGCCGGCCAGCACCTGGGCGGCGGCGGCGGCGGTCGCCCCGACACGGCGCAGGGGCAGGGGCAGAAACCCGACGCCGCGCCGGCTGCGATCGCCGCGCTGACCGAGGCCCTGCGCGCGTCCCTGGTCCGCGGCTGACGAGCCGGGCCGGCGCCCCGGCGGGGGTTTGACACCCCCGCGGGGCAGGGCTAGCATCCCGCGCTTCTCCCGGGCTCACAGCCCACCCCGATCCACCCGCCGTCATGGCGCGGACGGGGGAGAGCCACAGCCAGGAAGATCGAGCCATGCCGAATCCGAAACGACGTCACTCCAAGCACAGAAAGCGCATCCGCCGCTCGCACCTCGCGCTCGTCGCGACGGCCGCCAACCACTGCGCGCGCTGCGGCGCCGCCAGCCGCCCGCACCGCGTGTGCGACAACTGCGGCCACTACGGGTTCAAGAAGGGCGGCCAGGAAGGCACGCCGGTCCTGGAGCGCGAAGCGTTCTGAGCCCCGCCGGGGCCCCAGCATGGCGCCTCAACGCATCGCCCTGGACGTGATGGGCGGCGACAAGGCCCCCGACGCGATCCTGCGCGGGGCGCTCGCCGCCTGCGATCCCGCGCGCCGCTGGCGCATGAGCGCCGAGCGCATCCTGCTCGTCGGCGACGAGAAGGTGATCCGCGAGCGCCTCGCCGCCCTGGGCAGCGATCCGGGCTTCGCGATCCTGCACGCCAGCCAGGTGATCGGCATGGGCGAGTCGCCGGCGTCGGCCCTGCGCGCCAAGCCCGATTCGTCGATCTCGAAGATGATCGGCGCGACCAAGCTGGGCGCCGCGGGCGCCGCGGTCAGCATGGGCAACACGGGCGCGGTCGTCGGCGCCGCGACCATCGGCCTGGGAACGCTGGCGGGCGTGCTGCGCCCGGGCATCGCGGTCACGATCAACATGACCGGCAAGCCGCTGACCATCCTCGACATGGGCGCCTTGCTGGAGCCCAAGCCCGAGAGCCTGATGCAGTTCGGCGTCATGGGCAGCGTGCTCGCGCGCGACGTCCTGAAGGTGGCGGAGCCGCGCGTGGGCCTGCTCAACGTGGGCGAGGAGGAGGGCAAGGGCACCGACACGCTCAAGGCCGCGAACAAGCTGCTCAAGGCCTCGCCCGTGCGCTTCGTCGGCAACCTCGAAGGCCACGACCTGTTCGTCGACAAGGCCGACGTGGTCGTCACCGACGGCTTCACAGGCAACGTGGTGCTCAAGCTGCTCGAGGAGTTCGCGGGCTTCATGCTGAAGCTCACCGTGACCGAGCTCGCCACGGGCGGCGTCAAGGTGCCGACCGAGGCGTTGGGGCGCATCCGCCAGCACATCGACTACTCCGAGTACGGCGGCGCGCTGCTGCTGGGCGTGAACGGCGTGGTCATCATCGGCCACGGTCGTTCCGACGACGTTGCCGTGGCCAACGCGCTGGCGCTGGGGGCGCGCGCGCTCGACGCCGGCGTCAACGCGCACATCGTCTCGGGCCTGGAGAAGGCGCGGGCGGCGAGTCCCGCGGGCTGAGGCGCTCGGCCGCGGCTCGTGCACGGCGCACGAACGTCGCTTCGCCGCCGGCGCTTCCCTAGAATCGAATCCCACGGAGCCGGCCGTGCGGCCGGTCCGTTCCACCCACCCCGTCGGATCCATGGCATGACCTCCCTCGTCCGCGTCGGCATCGCCGGAACCGGATCGCACGTGCCCGAGCGCGTGGTGACCAACGCATTCTTCGAGGGCATCCTGGACACCTCGAACGAGTGGATCGTGCAGCGCACGGGCATCGAGCGCCGGCGCTGGGTCGCCGAGAACGAGGCCACCAGCGACCTGTGCATCCCGGCGGCGCGCCGCGCCCTGGAGGCCGCGGGCGTCGCGGCGGCCGACCTGGACCTGATCGTGGTCGGCACGGTGTCTCCCGACAACGTGCTCCCGGCCGTGTCGGTGCTGGTGCAGCGCGAGATCGGCGCGAGCAAGGCCGCGGCCTTCGACCTCAACTCGGCCTGCACCGGCTTCATGACCGCGCTCACGACGGCCGAGGCCTTCGTCGCCGCCGGCCGCGCGCGCAACGCGCTGGTGATCGGCGCCGAGTCGTTGTCGCGTTTCATCGACCTGAAGGACCGCACGTCATGCATCCTGTTCGGCGACGGCGCCGGCGCCGCCGTCCTGCGGCCCGTCGGAAGCGGCGGCCGCGGCGAGATCCTGCGGCGCTCGATGGGCGCCGACGGGACCGGCTACGACCTGATCCACATGGTCGGCGGCGGCTCGCGCAAGCCCTCGTCGCACGAGACGGTCGACAACGCCGAGCACGCCATCCGCGTCAAGGGGCGCGACGTGTTCCGCTTCGCCGTGCAGAAGATGGTCGATTGCATCGAGGAGATGATGCAGGGGCACTCCTACGACGAGCTCACGCTCCTGGTGCCGCACCAGGTCAACCGCCGCATCATCGACGCCGCGCTGGAGCGGCTGGGCTGGAGCGACGAGAAGGTCGCGGTCAACATCCAGGAGTACGGCAACACATCGGCGGCGTCCGTGCCGATCGCGCTCGACGAGGCGGTGCGCGCCGGCCGCGTCGAGCAGGGCAAGCTGGTGGTGCTGGTCGCGTTCGGCGCGGGGCTCACCTGGGGCGGCGCGCTCGTCCGTTGGTGATCCGCGCCGCACGGCGCATCGAAGCATGAACCACCCCGCACTCCTCTTCCCCGGCCAGGGCGCGCAGCACGAGGGCATGGGCCGCGACTGGGCGCAGGCCCATCCCGGCGCGCGCGCGATCTTCTCCCGCGCGGACGAGGTGCTGGGCCTCCCGCTCACGGAATTGTGCTGGTCCAGCGGCGACGCCGTGAACCGCACCGACGTCGCGCAGCCGGGCCTGTTCGCGACCGGCGTCGCCATCGTGACGGTGCTGCGCGAACGCGGCCTGGATCCGGCGCGCGCGCCGATGGTCGCCGGGCTCTCGCTGGGGGAGTACACGGCGCTGTGGGCCGCCGGATCGCTCACGTTCGAGGACGGGCTGCGCCTCGTGCGCCTGCGCGGCGAGGCGATGCAGGCCGCGAGCGAGGCCCGTCCCAGCTCGATGACCAGCCTGATGGGCGCCACCGAGGAGCAGGCGCGCGCCGTGGCCGCCGCAGGCGCCAAGGCCGGCATCTGCCAGGTCGCCAACCTCAACGCGCCCGGTCAGGTGATCCTCTCGGGCGAGATCGCCGCGCTGGACGCGGCCGAGGCCGCGGCCAAGGACCACGGCGTGCGCCGCACGCGGCGCCTCGTCGTCGCCGGCGGTTTCCACTCCGAGTGCATGCGCCCGGCGGCCGAGCGCCTGGCCGCGGCGCTGCGCGACGTGCCGATCCAGGCGCCGCGCGTGCCCTTCGTGAGCAACGTGACCGGGGGGCCCACGGCCAATCCGGAACGGATCCGCGCCCAGCTCGCCGAGCAGGTGTGCGCGCCCGTCCTGTGGGAGCGCGGCCTGCGCTGGGCGCTGGCCCAGGGCATCCGTGACTACCTGGAACCCGGCCCGGGCACCGTGCTCGCCGGGATCTTCTCGAAGATCGATCCCGAGGTCCGCGTGCGTTCCGCGGCCCGGCCCGAGGACCTCGCCGCCGCGCTGGGGGCGTGAGCGCCCCGCGCACGCGCGCCCCCGACCGGCGTTGAAGCGCATGGGGGCCGCTGCTAACCTCCCCCGCCTCCACTCGACCCGCCCCCCCCGGCCGAGCCCACCTTGCCCACCGATCCGAACCAGACGCGCTTCCTCGACGGCCGCGTGGCCCTCGTGACGGGAGCCTCGCGGGGCATCGGCCAGGCGATCGCCGTCCAGCTCGCCCGCCGCGGCGCCCGCGTGGCCTGCGTGGCCACGGCCGCCGAACGCTGCGCCGAGACCGTCGCCCTGTGCTCCGCACAGACCGAGGGCGCGCAAGCGTGGGGTTGCGACGTCGCCGACACGGCCCAGGCCGCCGCCGTGGTCGAGGCCGTGGTCAAGGAGATGGGCGCGCTGCACGTGCTGGTCAACAACGCCGGGGTCACGCGCGACCAGCTCCTGCTGCGCATGAGCGAGGAGGACTTCGACCGCGTCGTCGACGTGAACCTGAAGGGCACCTGGAACTTCCTCAAGGCGGCCGCGCGCCCCCTGATGAAGACCGGCGGCCGCATCGTGAACATCGGGTCGATCGTGGGCCTGACCGGCAACGCCGGACAGGCGAACTACGCCGCCAGCAAGGCCGGCGTCGCCGGCCTGACCTGGTCGCTGGCCAAGGAGCTGGCCGGCCGCGGCGTGTGCGTGAACACCGTGGCGCCCGGCTACATCGCGACGGACATGACCGCGGCGATCGACGCCAAGGCCGCCGAGGAGCTGCGCGCGCGCATCCCGCTGGGCCGCATCGGCGAGCCCGAGGACATCGCGCTGGCGGTCGACTACCTGGTCGGCCCCGGCGGCGCCTACATGACCGGCCAGACCCTCGTCGTGGACGGGGGCCTGGCGATCGGAAGCTGAGCGCGCGCGCGTCCGCCGCGAGGCGGGCGACGCACGAGCAGCGGATACCATCCAGAACCAACAGTCATCGAGCACGCAAGCGAAGGAGGAGGGCGGTGGCCAATCCCGCAGAGATCCAGGAACGAGTGGTCAAGATCGTGTGCGACCAGATGGGCACCACGCCCGACAAGGTTTCGCGCGAGACCTCGTTCATCAACGACCTGGGAGCGGACTCGCTCGACACGGTTGAACTCGTGATGGAGTTCGAGGACGAGTTCGAGATCTCGATTCCCGACGAGGATGCCGAGAAGATCCAGACGGTCGGCAACGCGATCGACTACATCTCCAGCAAGGGCTGAGCCGCCGCGCCGCGGCGGTTTTCCCCGTACGAGCACGGTTCCATGCGAAGAGTGGTGATCACAGGCCTGGGCACGATCAATGCCCTGGGCAACGACGTCGAGACGTGCTGGGCACGGATCCTGCGCGGCGAGAACGGCGTCGGGCCGATCACGCGCTTCGACACGAAGGACCACAGCGTGCACTTCGCGGCCAACGTCGTGCTGGACGCGAGCCAGCACTTCAGCGTGCCGGACCTGCGCAAGTACGACCTGTTCACGATGTGGGCGCTGCTGGGGACGGACGAGGCGCTGCGCGACGCGGGCCTGGATCCCGCGCAGGTCGACGTGCCCGTGCGCGAGCGCTGGGGCGCGATCGTCGGCACCGGCATCGGGGGCATCACGGGCATCGAGGCGCAGCACGTCGAGATGCTCGAGCGCGGCCCGCGGCGCGTGAGCCCGCACTTCGTGCCCAAGATCATGGCCAACGCGGTCAGCGGCCAGATCTCGATCCGGCACGGCCTGATGGGCACGAGCTTCACGACGTCCAGCGCCTGCGCCTCGGCCGGGCACGCGATGGGCATGGCCTGGCGCGCGATCCAGTGGGGCGACGCCGACGTGGTCGTCACCGGCGGATCGGAATCGGCGACCACGCCGCTCTCGCTGGCGGGCTTCGCCAACATGAAGGCGCTGTCGGGCCGCAACGGCGACCCGGCGTCCGCTTCGCGGCCCTTCGACAAGGACCGCGACGGCTTCGTGATGGGCGAGGGCTGCGGGATCCTGGTGTTCGAGGAATACGAGCACGCCAAGGCGCGCGGCGCGCGGATCTACGCCGAGGTCAAGGGCTTCGGTTCGACGGACGACGCGCACCACATCACGGCCCCCGAGGAGTCCGGTCGCGGTCCGGCGCGCGCGTTCCAGGAGGCGCTCAAGCACGCGCGCATCGCGCCGGGCGACGTCGACTACGTGAACGCGCACGGCACGAGCACGCCGTACAACGACCTGATCGAGACGCGCGCGATCAAGCTGTGCTTCGGCGACCACGCCAGGAAGCTCGCGATCTCGTCGACCAAGTCCATGGTCGGCCACCTCCTGGGGGCCTCGGCCGCCGTCGAGGCGGTCGTGACCGCGCTCTCCATCCACCACCAGGTCGTGCACCCCACGCGCAACCTGACCACGCCCGATCCCGACTGCGACCTGGACTACGTGCCGGGCTCGGCGCGCGAGATGCCGATCCGCAACGCGCTCTCGAACTCGCTGGGCTTCGGCGGCCACAACGTGTCGATCTGCTTCGGCCGCGTGTGAAGCCGGCCCCGGGCGCTTCCGCGTCCGCAGCGCCTGCGTTAGAGTCAGGATTCGATCAGGACTGGCCCAAGGGCCGCAGCGGAGACCCAACGTGCACCGGAAATTCCACGACCTGCTTCACCAGTACAAGCTCGAGCTGTTCCACCTGCAGCACGACAAGAAGAGCGCCGCGGAGATCAGCAGCGAGGTCCTGCACTGGACCGACGACGTGCTGAAGCAGAAGCTGCACTACCACTTCCACGCCCTGCCCGACGCCAGCCGCGCCGAGATCATCAACATGATCAACAACTACGTGCGCGAGGCGATCCTGCCGCCGGTCGTCGAGAAGATCGTGCAGCGCCAGGTGCTCCTGGAGAAGCGCGTCGTCTCGATGGAGCATCTCCTGGAGAAGGTGCTCGAGCAGCTCTCCAGCGAAGTGATCCCGGCCAAGCGCTGACCCGCGCGCACATGCAGAGCCCGACGCCCGAGGCTCCCCTGCGGCGGCGCTACGAGGCCGCGGGCCAAGGGCATGTCTTCGCGGCGCTGGCGCGCCTGGACGCCGCCGCGCGCGGCCGGCTCCTCGGCGCCCTCGACGCGATCGACCTGGATCTGGTCGCCGAACTCGCGCGCCTGGCGCAAGCGCCCGCGCCGGCGCGGCCGGCGCGGTTCGAGCCCGCGCGCGTGCTCGCGCTGAAGCGCGGCGCCCAGGATGAGGACCGCGTCCGCCGCGCGATCGAGCGGGGGACGACGCTCCTGGAAAAGGGGCGGGTGGGCTACCTGGTCGTCGCCGGCGGCCAGGCCTCGCGTCTGGGCCTGGACGCGCCCAAGGGCTGCCTCCCGGTCGGGCCGGTCTCCGGCCGCAGCCTGTTCGAGCTGTTCGCGCGCAAGCTCCTGGCGGCCGAGTCGCGCCACGGGCCGCGCGCTCCCTGGTACGTGATGACCTCGCCCGCCACCGACGCCCAGACGCGCGCGTTCTTCGCAGAGCACGGTCACTTCGGCCTCGACGTCGAGCGCGTGTTCTTCTTCCAGCAGTCCGTGCTGCCCGCGCTCGACGCCGAGGGCCGCATCCTGATGGCCGCGCCCGACGCGCCGTTCCTGGCACCGAACGGTCACGGCGGCGTGCTGAGCGGGCTGGCGGCGTCCGGCGCCCTGGGGCACGCGCGCGAGCACGGCGTCGAGCACTTCTCCTACTTCCAGGTCGACAACCCGCTGGCGCGTCCCGCTGATCCGCTGTTCGTCGGCCTGCACGCGCTGGAACGCGCGCAGATGTCGAGCAAGGTGGTGCGGCGCACGGACCCCGACGAGAAGGTCGGCGTGCTGGGCCGCGTGGACGGCAATCTGTCGTGCATCGAGTACTCGGACCTCCCCGAGGACCTGCGCCACGCGCGCGACGCCGCCGGCGACCTCCTGTTCTGGGCCGGCAACATCGCCGCGCACGTCCTCGACCGCGAGTTCGTCGAGGAACTGACGGCGAGCGGCCTGCGCCTGCCCTGGCACGTCGCCCGCAAGCGGATCCCGTGCGTGGACGATGCGGGGCGTGCGATCGAACGCGAGGGCTTCAAGTTCGAGACCTTCGTGTTCGACGCGCTGGCCCAGGCGCGCGCCAGCGTCACGCTCGAGGTCGACCGCGCGCGCGAGTTCAGCCCGGTGAAGAACCGCACCGGCCCGGACTCGCCGGCCACCGCGCGCCGCGACCAGTGCCGGCTGTTCGGCGCGTGGGTGGCCCGTGCCGGGCTCTCGCTCCCGGCGGTCGATGCCTCCGGCGTGCACCCGGTCGAGATCGACCCGCTGCTGGCCGAGAGCGCGGACGAGTTCCTCGCTTCCCTGCCGCGCCAGCCCAAGGTCCTTCCGGCCGGCCACCTCTACGAGCCATGAGCGGCGCGCGCATCGACACGCCGGTCGTCGTGCTCGCCGGCGGCTGCTCCGGCGAGCGCGAGGTCTCGCTGCGCAGCGGCGCCGCCGTCGCGCGCGCGCTTCGCGACGACGGCGACGGGCGCGGGCCTGCCGCCGTCCTGGAGATCGAGATCCGCGCGGACGGAGCCTGGTGCCTCGCCGGCGAGGCGTGCACGCCCGAGGAAGCTCTGGCGCGCGTGCCGCGCGAGGCGCTGTTCTTCCTGGCGTTGCACGGCGGCGCCGGGGAGGACGGCACCATCCAGGGACTGCTCTCGGCCTGTGGCCGGGTCGCCGCGGGTTCGGGCGTCGCCGCCTCCGCGCTGTGCATGTGCAAGAGCTGGGCGCGCAGCGTCCTGGGCGAGGCCGGCCTGCGCGTCGCGCCCGGCATCGTGATCCGCGATCGCGACTGGCGCGCGCAGCGCGACGAACTGCTGCGCGGCGTCCGCGCGCTCTCCGCGCAGGGCTGGGTCGTCAAGCCCGACCGCGGCGGTTCGTCGGTGTCGACCTTCGTTCTCGCCGCCGACGAAGATCCAAAGCGCGCGATCGAAGCCGTGCTCGCGACGGGCGACCGCGCCCTGGTGGAAGCGCGCATCCACGGCGTCGAGTGCACCGTGGGCGTGCTGGGCAATCCCGGCGGACCCTGGCAGGCGCTGACGCCGGTCGAAATCGTGCCCAAGCCCGGGCGGTTCTTCGACTACGAGGAGAAGTACGCTGCGGGCGGCGCGCGCGAGTTGTGTCCCCCCGAATCGCTGCCGCCGTCGGTGTGCGACGAGTTGCGCGCCCTGGGAGTGCGCGCGCACCGCGCCGCGGACTGCGCCGGCTACTCGCGCGCGGACTTCCTCGTGCCGCGCGACGCGGCCGGCCGCTTCGGAACGCCGGTCGTGCTCGAGATCAACACGCTGCCGGGCATGACCGACCGCTCGCTGCTGCCGCAGGCGGCCGCCGTCGACGGCTGGTCCTTCCGCGCGTTGTGCCTGCGCATCCTGGAACTGGCGCGCGAGCACGCGCTGCGCGGACGCGCCGTGCTGGAGACGGCGCCGTGACCCTGCGCGTCGTGGTCGTCGGCGCCCGCGGCCGCCTCGGCAGCTTCGCCTGCGAGCTCCTGGGCGCGTCGCCCGGCTTCGAACTGGTGGCGCGCGCCAACAGCACGGACGACCTCGAGGCGCTGGTGCGCGCGTCGCGGCCCGATGTGGCGTTCGAGACGACGCGCGCGGGCCTGGGCGCCGAGCACGCGCGGCGTCTGCTCGCGGCCGGCGTGCGGCCGCTCGTCGCGACGAGCGGCGTCAGCGCGGCCGAGCTCGCGGAGCTCGACCGCGCCGCGCGCGAGCTGGGCCTGGGCGGCCTGGTCGCGCCCAACCTCTCGCGCGGGATGTGGCTCCTGCAGCGCGCCGCCGACGAGGCCGCGCGCCACATGGGTCACGCCGAAATCTTCGAGATGCACCATGCCAGGAAGGCCGACCGCCCCAGCGGCACGGCGCTCGACACCGCGCGCCGCGTCGCCGAGGTCTGGGGCCGGTCCGAGCCGCCCGCCATCCACTCCATGCGCCTGCCCGGCCTCGTCGCGCATCAAGTCGTCGCATTCGGCGATGCGGGCGAGATCTACTCGCTGCGCCACGACGTGACCTCTCCGGCAGCCTACGGCCCGGGAATCCTGGCGGGCTTGCGCTACGTCTCGCGCGCCGAGGGGTTCGGCCTGGGCATCGGTCTGGCCTTCGAGGCCGCGCGCTGACCGTGCGCGCGTGCGCGGGGGTTGCATCCCGCGCGCCCGCGATTAGGGTGGTTGCGCTCCGCGCCAGGTTGGCGGAACTGGCAGACGCGATGGATTCAAAATCCATTTCCCCCAAAGGGAGTCGGGGTTCAAGTCCCCGACCTGGCACCAACCCCCCCGCGCCCGCCGCGGCGGGCCTGACGGATCTCGCGCGCGCGCTGCTGCCCGTGCTCGTGCACGAGCTCAACAACCAGACGCAGTACCTCGCGGCGCTGGAGCACCTCGTCGCGGACGGCGGAGCGCTGCCGGGAGAAGGCGACGGGCTCGCCGCGACCGCGGCGGTGGTCGCCGAGCTGGGCTGGTGCCTGGGCTTGTGCGCCGGCGGCCTGGGCGGCGATCTCCTGCAGGCTCGCCGCGAGTGCGACGGGCTCGCGCCGCTCGTGCGCCTGTTGGGGCGGGCGCTGCGCCGCGAGGGGCGCGAACTCGCGCCGCATCCGGGCCCCTTGCCCGTGCTGACGCCCGCCGCCGGTCCCGACGCCGTGTGGGGCGTGGGGGAGTGGATCCTGGGCTGCGCACGCGCGCTGGAGCCCGGAGAGCTGCTGCGCTGGCAGGTGCGCTGCGAGGGCGCGACCCTGGAGGTCGACTGCGCTGCGCCGGAGACCGCCGCGTTGCGCGACTTGGCGCGGGCGTGGGGCGGCGAGCCCGCGTTCGAGCACGGGCGCGCCCGCCTGCGCCTCGCGGGCGCGCGCGCGACGTGAGCTGGCTCGACGATTTCCTCCGACGCTGGCGCGCGGAGCCCGACCCCGAGCCGCGCGGGGATCCCGAGCGCGTGCGCCAGGCCGCTGCGGCGCTGGCCGATCTCGCGCCGCTCCTGGCGATCGACGGCGGCGACGTGCGCCTCGTGGCCGTCGAGGGCGACGCCGTCGTCCTGGAGTGGCGCGGCGCGTGCCGCTCGTGTCCGTCGCGCGCGCAGACGCTGAGCCAGGCGCTCGAGCCGACGCTGCGAGCGCGCCTCGCGTGGCTCGCGGAGATCCGCTCCGCCTGACCGCGCCCGCCCCGCGCGCGGCGGTGCATCCGTCGCGCGCGGGGCGGGCAGGAGTCCCGCGAATCCGACGCCGTCAGTTGAACGCGGCGTTGGAGCTGCCGCGGAACGTGCCCGACGCGTCGCGCACCAGGACCTGCAGCACGCGCGTGCCCTGGATCGCCGGCGGGTTCGAGAACGTGTACTGTCCCGCGCCCGTCGCGTCGGTGACGAACTGGATTCCCGCGCGGCGGATGTTGCCGAAGGGGATGCCGGTCCAGAACAGGTAGTTGCCCAGGTCGTGGGCCGTCTCCTGCGGGCTGTACAGGCCGACCGGGCCGGAGATCACGAACACGGCCGACAGCGGCCGGGCACCGCTCACCTGCAGCGTCATGGTGTCGCCGGGACCCGGCACGGTGGTGAGCACCGGACGCCGCGGGCTGACCGCGGCGACCTGCGCCGTGAACTGGTTGAAGTCCGTCGTGCGGTAGCGCAGCTCGCGCCCTTGCGGCTGGAACACTGCGAGGCCCCCGGCGCCGGCGGTGCCGAGGATCTCCACCGAGCCCATCGGATCGACCGATTCCGCCACGGTGCCGACCACGACGCCGAAGCGGTCGATCTCGGTCAGGCTCGAATCGGCGCCGTACACGGTCTCGGCCACGAACAGGTGTCCGGCGACCGGATCGATGCGCAGAGCGGCGCCTCCGTCGAGGCCGCTGGTGAAGGTCGACGCCTGCGCGAGACCGAGCGGGAACGGACCGCCGGCCAGTTGCGCGGACGACCAGCGCACGATCGCGACCGCGCCGGGCGGCGTGGGGAACGTGTCGGACTGCACCGCGTAGTACAGGTCTCCCGCGCTCGAACGCGCCAACGGACCGCTCGGTCCGGGGACGCTGGCCACGAGCGAGGTGGCCCCGGTCTGCGTGTCGAGCGTCCAGATCTGGTTGCCGCAGCCGAACCCGCAGGTCGCGGCCGACACGAACGCCGTCGAAGCGTCCGCGAAGGCGGCGTCGTAGTTGAAGGCCAGGCTCGCGAGGAACACGGCCGGTCCCGGCACGAGCGGCACGCGGTAGAGCCCGCCGTTCGTGCTCTCGCCGATCAGGGCGTAGCTCTCTCCCGGATCCAGCGCGACGAAGCTGGGGAACGTCGCGGGTCCGATCGAGGCGAGGAGCGTCAGGAAGCTGCCGTCGTCGGCCTCCAGCCAGACGAGCGAGCCGTCGAACATCACGCGGCTGCGATCGGCGCGGGTCGCGTGGACCGCGCCGGCCGGGACCGCCCGGGTGGAGTCGAGGCCGTAGCCGGCGCCGATCACGTCCGCGGAAACGCTGGAGAGGGGAGCGAGCACGAGGCTCGCCAGGAACAGGAAGGCACGCATGGGAATCTCCGTTCGATGTCGCGTCGAAGGACCGACCCGGAGAACGCGCGCTTCCAAGACCGGGGTCCGCGCTCGCGGACCTCCGATGCCGAATCCGCGCCTTCTGCCGAGGCCGGTGGGGTTCGCCCGGCGCCGCGGCCGTCGCGACCATCGCGGCGGACCCGTTGCGCGGGCTCGGACCACGAACCGGATGTCCTGACTCGCCGCGTCGAGCGCGCTCGTCCCTAAGCCTTCCCAGGCGACGCATCCGGACGGATGCGCGCGGTCCTAGTGACCTGGATCCCGGCGGGATCCTGCGGACGAGTGCTCCTGCGGCTCACAGTGGCGGGACCGTGCAGGATTCACACCTGCTTCCCCGGGTGCGCGGCCGAAGTCGAGTTGTCGCCCGAGAGGCTCGCAGAGGAAGGACCCGCCGTCAAGCTCGACGTTCAGCGCACGGCCGGAGCCTCGGCCTGGGCCGTGGTCCGGCCCAGGGCCTCGGCGGCGTGCGCGTCGTGCAGCAGGGAGACGCGGTCGCCCAGCGTGCCCAGCAGGCGGTGGCTCACCGTGCCGCGCACTGCGCCGCGCGACCAGTCCGCGGGCCCCAGGAGCACGAGCAGGAGCACCAGCGCGCCGTGCAGCAGCGCGCCGCACAGGAAACCGGCCACGGCGCCGCCGGCGCGGTCGACGAGTCCCAGGTGCACGGCCTCGATCGATGCGCGGCCGAGCTTGCCGACCAGCGCGACGACGGCGAGTCCGGCCGCAATCACGATCAACCACAGGAATCCGTTCGCGAGGCGCGCGTCGACGCCGGGCAGCGCCTCCGCCATCAGGGGGGAGAGCTGCGGTACGAACGCGCGCGCGACGGCGATCACCGCGGCGAGGCCGAGAAGCCGCACCAGTTGCCACCACAGTCCGTGCCACGCGCCGAGGATCAGGAACCCTCCCACGAGGCACAGGCCGACGAGGTCCAGCCAGGGCAGTCCGGTCACGGAGGCGGTGGTCGAGTCGGGCATGCGCGGTGGGTTTCTCCCCGGGCTGGGCTAACCTAGGGCTTGGTCCCGGCCCGGGCAACGACGGGCGACACGACCTGATGAACGCGACCCTGCCGATCGATCCGTTGTTCGAACGCCTCGAACGAGAACTCCTCCAGCACCCCGTGCTCGGCGCCGAGTTCGAAGCGAGCCGCGCCGAGTTCCTCGGGGCGCCGCCGATGGGGGATCTCGACGCCGGCGCGCGGCGGCGGCACCTGGAGTGGTACCTCCTGGAGCGCACCGACGCGCGCGGGCCCGAGATCGCGCTCGAACGCGTCGTCCGCGATTGCCTGGCCGACGACGAGCCGGCCGCCGCCGCGCTGGACAGCCTGCGCACCTCGCACGTGGGGTTCCTCGAGGTCACCGACGTGCGGCCCGACGCGGGCGCCTGGTTGCGCGATCTGGGCGGACGCGGCGAGTTCCCGGTCGTCGATGCGCGAGCCGCAGCGGTGCTGGCACCCGGCGACCTGGTGGCGGGACGGCTGTACCCGGTCACCGACGGCGGCTACCTGATCTCGCGCGCCGCCGCGATCCACCGCAACGCGGAATTGCTCGCCGCGCTGCAGGCCGACTTCGAGCGCGAGCGCGCGCACCAGCGCGGCGTGCTGCGCGTCAGCCAGTTGCAGATCGAGCGCATGATCTGGCTGCGCGCCGCGGAACCGACACAGGATCCGGTGGGGGGCCTGCGCGCGCTGCTGCACTCGGCCGGCATCTCCGACGAGCGCGTCTCACTCTGGATCCAGGAACTCGAGGCCGCACCCTTCGACGAGGACCGTCTCGTGCACGGAGCGCAGGACGTCATGGCGTCGATCCTCGACCGCCTGGCGTTCGAGACCGATCTGGACCTCGAGGCCGCGCGGCGGGCGCTGCTGCACGCGTGGGCGCACCTGTCCGGGCGCGGCCCTGGATCGGGCCCCTCGCTGCAACCGAAGGCGCGCCCGGACGGCGAGAGCCCGGCGCGCGACGTGGCCGGCGCGCTGGCGCGCTTCGAGGAGCGACGCCGGCAGGGCGTGCCGATCGCGAGCATCCTCGACGAACTCGAGCGCGACCTGGCGCTCGACGGCGCTGGGGACGAGGACGGCGACGACGGGCGCAGCCCCGATTTCCCCGGCGTCGTCGGTGCGATGGTCGAGGAGTTCCTGTGGGAAACCGGCGCGCGCGAGAACGAGGCCGCGGCGCGACGTCATCACTCGTTGCGCGGGCTCGGCCGCTCGGCGCAGTCGGTCGGCGTGTTCGAGGACCTCGCCGTGCGCGATCTGCTGGCCTACGCCGCGTGGTGGCTGCCCGAGTTGGGCCAGCTGACCGGCGCGGACGACGCGCGCCAGCGCATCGCCTCGCTGGGCGCGTTCTGCCGCTGGGCCGAGGAGGCACACGGCCTCACCGGGGTGGCGGGGTTCGGTCCCGCGCTCCACGGCCTGGCGACCAGCCTGCCGCGGATCGCGGAGGCCAACCGACGCAAGACGCGCTCGGCCGACGCAACGGAGGGCAGCCTCTATCAGGTGCAGTCGGTGGGCGACGCCGACGCAGAGGTGTCGGACCAGCACGGCCGGGTCCACACGGCGCGCCTGGACGCGGACCTCGCGCGCTGGCTGCGGCCGGGTGACCGCCTGCGGGCGACCCGTCACGACGACGGGGAGATCGCCGTCTATTGCTGCTTTCCGCCGGAAGCGGCGCAACTGATCGAACCCTGAGGCGGCCGGGGCGGGTGCGGCCCTGCGGCGGAGCACGTTCCCCGGGCCCCCTCAATCTGTCTGATAATGTACGTTATGCGGATCGAGCGCACGCAACTCCGCGCCGCGCCTA